>NZ_JBIBEN010000024.1:0-156423 GCF_042955065.1 Streptomyces sp. NPDC012510 | reverse complement strand
ACTCGTTACGACAAGCTCGCCGTCCGCTTCGAAGCGACCGTGCTGGTCGCAGCCATTAACGAGTGGCTGTGACCAGCACTTCCGCAACAGACCCTAGTGCGTACCGAGTGGTCGAACCCCGGATCGACCAGCTCCAACCCCAGCAGGTACTTCCAGTCCAGCCGCCCTCGTACTGCGTCTGCGGCCTGCCGGTCCGAGAGTCCCTCGGAGAACTGCATAACCGACACCAGTGCCAGCCTGCCCGGCGACCACGCCGGCTTCCCCCTGCTCGGATACAGCCCGGCGAAGTCCGCGTCCGAGAACAGCCCGCCCAACTCGTCACGGATCCGCCTTGCCAAACTGCCCTTCGGGAACGCAGCCCGTGTCACCCGGACCGTCTCCGCTGGAACCCCGTCGATCCTCTTGGCGCGCAACGACACCGACGCCCTCCCCGAACACAACGTCGGCCTTCACGACCACAACGGGTCGTGAAGGCCGACGTTGTGTTGAGCCCCAGGATTCGCCAACCGTGTCAACTCGATGACGGGGGTCTCTCTGCGTGCGGTGGGGAGCGGGTCGTCAGGCGCTGAGTGCCTGCTTCACCTGAGCGAGGCTCGGGTTCGTCATCACGACTTCGGTGCCACCATTGGCGGGAACTACCTGAACCGTCGGAACCGTCTGGTTACCGCCGTTCGCCTTCTCCACGAACGCGGCGGACTCCGGGTCGAGTTCGATGTTGATCTCGTTGTACGCGATGCCCTCGCGATCCATCTGGCTCTTCAGCCGACGGCAGTAGCCGCACCACGTGGTGCTGTACATCGTCACAGTGCCCGGCATGTCTCTGGCGCTCCTTCACGGCGTTACGACTGGGGGTGCGTGCTCGCTGAGGAGGGAACGTACGCGACGGAGCAACCATTCCCCACCCCGGGGACGGAGCGCCTGCCGTATTAGTACGACTGCGGGTGCCTCCCTGTGGACAACCGGCTCAGCCGTCTCTGGCGACCTGGCAGCATGGCCGTGTGACAGCAGCAACGCACTCCACCCTCTTCCCGCAGGTCCCCGATTCGGCCGACGCGGTACTCGAAGGGCTCGACCCCGAGCAGCGCGCGGTGGCGACCGCTCTGCACGGTCCGGTGTGCGTGCTGGCGGGTGCCGGCACGGGCAAGACCAGGGCGATCACCCACCGCATCGCCTACGGAGTGCGCGCGGGCATTCTCCAGCCAGCCAGTGTGCTGGCCGTCACGTTCACCAACCGCGCCGCCGGCGAGATGCGCGGCCGTCTCCGCCAGCTCGGTGCGGCAGGGGTCCAGGCCCGGACGTTCCACTCGGCCGCGCTGCGCCAGCTCCAGTACTTCTGGCCGAAGGCCGTCGGCGGCGGCATGCCACGCATCGTCGACCGCAAGATCCCACTCGTCGCGGACGCGGCCGCCGCCTGCCGCATCCGTCTCGATCGCAACGAACTACGGGACACCGCCGCCGAGATCGAGTGGTCCAAGGTCACCCGGACCGTCCCCGCCGACTATGCCGCCGCAGCCGCCAAGCACGGCCGCGAGGCCCCCCGCGACCCGGCCGAGATCGCCCAGATCTACACGACCTACGAGGATCTCAAACGTGAGCGGGCCGTCATCGACTTCGAGGACGTCCTCCTGCTCACGGTCGGCATCCTCCAGGACCGCCACGACATCGCCGAGCAGGTCCGCTCCCAGTACCAGCACTTCGTGGTCGACGAGTACCAGGACGTCAGCCCCCTCCAGCAGTGCCTGCTGGAGCTGTGGCTCGGCGAGCGGGACGACCTGTGCGTCGTGGGCGACGCCAGCCAGACGATCTATTCGTTCACTGGCGCAACTCCCGACCATCTGCTCGACTTCCGTCACCGTCACCCCGGGGCCACCGTCGTCAAGCTCGTCCGCGACTACCGCTCCACCCCACAGGTCGTCCACCTCGCCAACGGCCTGCTCTCCCAGGCCCGAGGCCGCGCCGCCGACCACCGCCTGGAACTGATCTCCCAGCGCCCCCCCGGCCCCGAGCCCCGCTACACCGAGTACACCGACGAGCCCGCCGAGGCCGAGGGCGCCGCCCGCCGCATCCGCGACATGATCGGCTCCGGAGTCCCGGCGAGTGAGATCGCCATCCTGTTCCGCACGAACGCCCAGTCCGAGACCTACGAGCAGGCCCTGGCGGATGCCGGAGTGCCCTATCAGCTGCGCGGCGCGGAACGATTCTTCGACCGCCCGGAGGTCCGCAAGGCCGGGGCCGCGTTGCGCGCCGCCGCACGCTTCGGCGGCAACGACACCCTCCTGAAGGACACCGTCGACCTTCCCTCACAGGTGAGGGCCGTGCTGTCCGGCGAGGGCTGGACCGGCGAACCACCGGCGGGCTCCGGCGCGGTCAGGGAACGATGGGAGTCACTGGCGGCCCTGGTGAACCTCGCCCAGGACTTCGCCGCGGCCAAGCCCGACGCCACACTCGGCGACCTCGTGGCGGAACTCGACGAGCGGGCGAACGCCCAGCACGCCCCGACCGTCCAGGGCGTCACCCTCGCCTCCCTTCACTCCGCCAAGGGCCTGGAATGGGACGTCGTGTTCCTCGTCGGTGTCGCCGAGGGCATGATGCCGATCACCTACGCGAGGACGGACGAACAGATCGAGGAGGAGAGACGACTCCTCTACGTGGGTGTCACCCGCGCGCGGGAACAGCTCTCCGTCTCCTGGGCCGTGTCGCGAGCGCCCGGCAGCCGTCCCAACCGCCGCCCCAGTCGCTTCCTCAACGGGCTGCGCCCCGGATCCACCGCCACGACCGGCCGGACCGGTGCCGGTGGTTCCGGAGGCGTGGAACTCGGTTCGCCGGGCGGCCGCACCGACTTCGCGGGCGGCGGCACGGAGACCGTCCCGCGCCGCGCCGGCCGGACCCCGGCCCGCTGCCGGCTCTGCGGACGCACCCTGCGCGACGCCGGTGACATGAAGCTGATGCGCTGCGAGGACTGCCCCTCCGACATGGACGAGGGTCTCTACGAGCGACTGCGTGAGTGGCGCTCGGTCCAGGCGCGGCGCAGCGGTCAACCCGACTTCTGTGTCTTCACGGACCGGACCCTGATGGCGATCGCGGAAGCGGGGCCGAGCACTCCGGTTGAACTCGGTCGCATCCCCGGCGTCCGCGCCCGGAAGCTGCAGCGGTACGGCACCGATGTTCTCGACATCTGTGCAGGTCGGGAGCCTGAGGACCAGGGCGAGGGTGACTGATACGAACTCGTCGAAAAAATAGTTTGCGCATGCCCCAGCAATCCCCATAGGTTCTTAGGCACGAGAGCAGCGGCCTTCTCGAAGGCCCTGGTTTCGTGGTGTACTTCATATCCGTCGGATTGGTTCGCGCCGGTCCCCATAGACGCCGAGAGGAGGCGAGTCCAGTGATCAGCATCAACACCAGCTACATCAGCACGGTCAAAATGACCGATCGCCCGACCGTCTCCACGTGCATGCTCGGCGTCTCGAACCTGGGCACCGGTCTGTCCGCCATCAGTGGCGGCCGTCCGGCGTCCTCCGTGTCTCTGGCGGGCCTTCCCGTCCGTGAGCGCAATGAGCGACCGACCAAGGCACTGGAAGCAGCAGTAACGGCACAGGCCCAGGCCTATGCCTTTGCAGCGGCCGGTGCCGGATTCCGGAAGCAGCAGACGACGCAGCACCACCTGATGTGGGCCTTCCGTGGGCCTGAACCCTGGAGTGATCCAGCCTGATCGACGATCAGGCCGGCGCCTTCAGGGCCGCGGAACCCCACCCGGGATCCGCGGCCCTTCTGTTTGTCCCCGACCAGGGGATGCAGAGCGAAGGGGCCTCGGGACAAGAAAAGAACCCGGTACCAGCCGCCCCCGGCCAACAGGCCGGAACGACCAGACGAGGAAGACGAACCGTGCAACTCGAAGCGCACGCCCCGTCCGTACCGCCTTCCGAAACGATCCCCCCGCCCGGCCTCACGGAGGACTCCACCTTGACCCCGCTCACCGCGCTCACCGCGCTCGACGACGCCATCGAGAACCTCGGCGTACCCGTCCCCTGCCGTTCCTACGACCCGGAGGTCTTCTTCGCCGAGTCGCCGGCCGACGTCGAGTACGCCAAGTCGCTCTGCCGCACCTGCCCGCTGATGGAGGCCTGCCTCGCCGGCGCCAAGGAGCGGCGTGAGCCCTGGGGCGTCTGGGGTGGCGAGCTCTTCGTCCAGGGTGTCGTCGTTGCCCGCAAGCGGCCTCGCGGTCGCCCGCGCAAGAACCCGGTCACGGCATGAACATCACCGGAACGATCGATCGCCCCCTCACGCACGACCCCAAGAAGCAGGCCCCGATGAAGCCGTCCACGAGCGACCCCGCCGGCTCCGCGATTCCAGACTTCACCACCAGTGGCGCGAACGCCTCGCGTCAGAACAGGACCCGAGAAATGCATCTCATGCCAGAAGCCCTGGCTCGTGCGCATATGCACGAGCGCCTGCACCAGGCCGAGCAGGAGCGCCGGGCCATGCGCCTGGCGGTCGCCCGCCGGATGCAGCGCCGGGCCGAGCGCGCCTCGATGCGCGCCCGCCGTGCGCTGGCCATGGCGGTCATGCAGTAGCCGCCACGCGGCAACGAACATGAACCGACCTGGACAGGCGCGCCAGAAGAACCCGTAGCAGTGGCTCCCCCGCGGGGGTCGGTCCGAAGGGACCGGCCCCCGCCGTGCGTGGTGACTGCGGATCCACCGACTGCGGCGATATCGTCGCCGAGTGACGAGTCTTTCGGGGAGCAGTGCCAACAGCGGCCCCGCCGCGGAACTCCAGACCCTCGTGTGCGCCCGCTGCGGGACGATCACCGACGCCCCCCAGCCCCTGTGGATCTGTTCCATCGAGAACGGCGGACGGTTCTACTTCTGCGAGACCTGCGCCCGGGAGAACCTGCGAGCGATCGAGAGCAGGCTGGACTCGGCTTGGTGGTGAGCCGTCGGCGCATACTGCTGTTGTGCTGCTGACATGGATCGCCGAGATAGCTGACGAGCCGTTGCTGTTGGAGCCGACCCACCAAACCGCGGAGCAGCGGACCAATACCTGGTGCCTGAGCACCGACCCCGAGGACAGGTCCCGTTTGTCGGTGCCCGAGGTGGCGGCGGCCTTCGAGCGCACGGCCACAGCCATTCGGGCCCGCATCCACGACCTCGGATTCCCGGGACCCGCAACGTTCTACGTCTGGTACGACGCACAGGCCGGCCAGCTGCGGTGCTCCACCGGTTCGGTGGGGCCGGGCGAGCTGCCGTTCGCCGGCAGCCACCTGCCCGTGCACGACCTTCGCCCCATCGTCGAGGCCTTCCTCGACGGCGGGAACCCGGCCGCCTCCGCGACAGCGCCTTCGCCCTTTCCCGTGTGGGTCCGCGACGTGGGCTGAGCGCTCAGGCCTCCGCGGCGGACTCGCCCTCGTCCTCTTCCACCACGAACCCCGGCAACCATTCCTCCAGTTCGTCGCGCATACGGACCGTCGCGCCGAGCTGACACAGGACACCGATCGTGCTCAGGGTCACCCGGTGGATGAGGAGGTACGACGGGGGAAGGTTCAGCTGTTTGCCCAACTGGTGGGCGGGAGAGCGAGGGTCCGCTATCCGCGCGGCCTGGCTGCGCATCCAGCCCCGGGCGAAAGCGAACTCGTCCGCGCGGGCCGGCTCGATGATGGGGAGCAGATAGTCGAGCACCGCGTCCGGGTCCAGGTCTATCGACTGCTTCACAAAGCCTTCCGTGCGGAGCATCTCGTAGACCGCCTCGGCCTCGCCCTCGATGGTCAGCCGCAGTGCCGCACCGATGTGGGCCGGCAGACCGCCCGGTAGCCGGTCCACCGTGCCGAAGTCGAGGACGCCGAGGCGCCAGCCGCGCTTCTCGTCCGGCAGGAGGCGGAAGTTGCCCGGATGCGGGTCGGCGTGCAGGAGGCCCGTGCGGGCCGGCCCCGAGAAGAGGAAGCGGGTCAGTAGCTGGCCTGCCCGGTCGCGCTGCTCCTGGGAGCCGTCAGTGATCACCTCCGAGAGGGGGGTGCCGTCCATCCACTCCGTCACCAGCACCTGCTCGCACTGATGCACCACGGCCGGGACCACGACGTCCGGGTCGTCCGCGAACTCCTCCGCGTGCGCTTGCTGGGCCTGGGCCTCCAGACCGTAGTCGAGCTCTTCGGAGACGCGGTCCCGCAGCTCCGCGATCAGCGGCTTGATGTCCATCCCAGGGATCAGCGGGCCCAGGAGACGGGCGAACCTGCTGAGCTGACCGAGGTCGGACAGGAGAGCCTCGCCCGCACCCGGGTACTGCACCTTGACGGCGACGGCACGGCCGTCGTGCCACACGGCGCGGTGCACCTGGCCGATCGAGGCCGCGGCGGCCGGCTTGTCGTCGAACTCCAGGAACAGCTCCCGCCAGTCCGGGCCGATGCGCTCCTCCAACACGGAGTGCACCGTGCGGGTGGGCATCGGTGGCGCCGCGTCCTGGAGCTTGGTCAGCGCCGCGCGGTAGGGGCCCGCGACCTCCTCGGGGAGCGCCGACTCGAAGACGGACAGGGCCTGCCCGAACTTCATCGCGCCACCCTTCAGCTCGCCGAGGACCTTGAAAAGCTGCTCGGCCGTGCGCTGCTGGAGTTCGCGACCCACGAGGTCCGCCGACTCACCGACGATTCGCTTGCCGAGTCCCCAGGTGGCCCGGCCTGCGATGCCGAGCGGAAGCGCGGCGAGCTTGGCGGTCCGGGTGACCGCCTTCCGGGGAAGATCAGACATGCGCCCTCCAAGTCCCAGCAGGCCGTGCCGCGTGTGCCTTGCGGGACAACCTCGTTGACCGCTGATGCTCCGCCATTGTCGCGCGCGTCTCCGAGTCCTTTGCGGTGTGTTCCCCGTTACGTTTCCCGGCGCCCTTCTCAGCGGCCGCGCAGGAGCATGCAGGATGCGGCAACACGGGGCGGGAGTGCCAGTCGAACCCCGGCATGGAGACCTCCCAGCGGGCACCCGTGCTGGACGGCATCAGTCCGTCGAGGAAGGCGAGCGCATGCCCTGCGGCCAGTCCGGCCACGGTCGTGGCCAGGGTCACCTCGCAGGCCTCGACCTGGCGTGGTCGACCCGACCGCCACTGGGTGACCATCCGTGGCCAGGTCTCGTCGTGGTCGGTACGGCTCTGGTCGAGGCAGCCCGCACACCCCGTCTCACCGGGCAGGACCAGCGGGCCGACCACACCCGTGCCTTCCACGACACCGGTGTAGAGGTGGGGTGTGCCCGAGAGGATGAGTGGTTCGGCGGCGGCGGGTTTGGGGGTGTGGACATCGACACCGTCGCGCGGGGCGAGAACCACCAGCGAGAAGCCGGGCTCCTCGCGGAGGCGGCTCGTCGACATGGCCTCGGGCGTGCCCTCGGCCGGCCGGGGGCCGCGGCGCCGCCGGGGCGGGCGATCGGGCGCCGCGTGACGAGCCGCTCGACGTGCGGCCATGTCCCGGCGCTCGCCGATCGACTCGGCTGGCAGACCACCCGGAGTCACGTCCCAGGGCTCGACCCGGCCGACATCACGCACATCGACCTCGCCGACGCCGGCCCCCGACAGCAGGGAGGCCAGCACCGCCCCGACCCGTCCCGCGCCCCGTACCTGCACTCGCAGTGACCGGCGAGCGGCCAGACGTTTCATGGCGTCGCCCGGGTCGGGTGCGACCAACGAGAGCGCGGCGGCGTCGGGGCGTAACCGGTTCAGGACCTCGGGTCTGCCCCGGAGGTCGTCCGCGGCCGGGCCCCCGCCCGTCGCGTCGTCCAACAGGCCGGACCGGGCCAGCCGGTCCACCAGCCCGTCCACATGACCGTCCGGCAGCCCCATGCGCCGCCCCTCGTCACGCAGGAGCGGCAGACCGCGTGTGCCGTCGAGCAGCGCGAGGAAGCTGCCGGTCGCCGTGTCCATCGGGCCCAGCACCATGGCGTGCGCCGGCGCCAGGCCGAACTGCACGGTGTTGAGATCCCGCCATCCGCGCCGGAGCGCGGGCTTCACCATCGGATGCATGATCGGCCCCCGTAGCCAGAGATAGGTCCCCTGTGCCGACGGTGCGAGTGCCTGGTCCGCCGACGAGTGCCAGCATGCACGGATCGCGACGACGCCCGTCGAGAGTTATCCACAGGCGACGACATTCGTCGTACAAATCAGGCGCTCGGAGTGCGGATCGGAACCGAACCGTCCCGGAGGCGGGACTTCCCCCGTGTGCAGCGGGTAACGTCGGGGCGTGCCCGCCGACCCACTGCACCGCGCCGGAAAGCCACAGCGCAGCACGACAAGCCCGCCGCCGAGTGGCTCGGGGGCGGGCGCGATCGAGGTCCGCAGGAGCGCGCGACGGCGCAGAACGGTCTCCGCGTACCGCGAGGGTGATCGCACAGTCGTGCTCATCCCCGCCCGGATGTCCGAGGCGGAGGAGCAACGCTGGGTGACCGTCATGCTCGACAAGCTGGCCGCGCAGGAGAGCAAGCGGCTTCTCGGCGACACCGAACTGGCGGAGCGCGCCGCCCGGCTCTCGGACCAGTACTTCGGCGGTCGCGCCCAACCCGCCTCGGTCCGCTGGGTCACCAACCAGAACACCCGCTGGGGCTCGTGCACACCCGCCGAGGGCAGCATCCGCCTCTCGCACCGCCTGCAGGGCATGCCCGAGTACGTCGTCGACTACGTCCTCCTCCATGAACTCGCGCACCTGCTGGTACCGGGACACGGGCCCCGCTTCTGGCGACTGCTGGAGTCCTACCCGCGCACCGAGCGCGCTCGGGGCTACCTCGAAGGGGTGGTCGCGGCCGACCGGCTGCCGCGTCTGCCGGTCGACCACGACGAGTGAGGCCATCGCACGGCCGTCCCTCCGCGAGACAGGTCCAGACCCGCCGCCCGAGGGCGGGAAGCGGACCGGCACCTCACGCGCGCCTGAACGTCGACGGATTCCCACGCGCGCGTGCTCGTTTGCGGAACGGGTGACCGAAGTCGCGCTTTTGTACCGGCTCTGTACCGACCTCGTACGCCTCACGGCTTTGCGGTTAGCCTGGCGCGACGCACTCGAGCAGGCGCACTCACTTTCGGGATGGGGGACGGTCGTTACGCATGGCCAGGGAATTCCAACGCGGCCACAAGGCCAAGATCAGTGACCTCACCGCGGGTACGGATCTGTACGTGGGTGTACAGATCTCCGCCCCCGGGCTGACCTTCGACATCAGCTGCTTCGGTCTGGACGCCGACGAACGGCTCTCGGACGACCGCTATTTCGTCTTCTTCAACCAGCCGAAGACCCCCGAGGAGTCGATCCAGCTCCTGGGGGCCCAGTCGGGTGACACGGAGTCCTTCCGCGTCACGCTCGACAAGATCCCGCCGCAGATCCAGAAGCTGTCCTTCACGGCGACGATCGACGGCAACGGGCAGATGTCGCAGATCGCCCCTGGCTACCTCCGTATCGTCGCGGGCGGCGAGGAAGTGGCCCGGTACCCGTTCGACGGCTCGGAGTTCTCCACCGAGCGCGCCGTGATGCTGGGCGACTTCTACCTGAAGGACGTCTGGCGGTTCGCGGCCGTCGGACAGGGCTTCGACGGCGGGCTGGACGCGCTGCTCAAGAACTTCGGCGGCGAGGTCGCCGAGGAGGAGCCAGCCGCCGCGCCGCAGCAGCCGCAGGCCGTCGCCGCGCCCGGCTTCGCCCCGCCCGCCTTCGGCGCCCCCGCCGCCCCGGCGGCCCCGGTGCCCGCACCCGCTCCGGAGCCCGCGCCCGGGTTCACGCCCCCGGCGCCCTCTCCCTCCGTGCACGCCGCGCCGACCATCGCCGCGCCCCTGCACACGCCGCCCGGCGGCACCGTTCCGCCCCCGGCCGCCCCCGCTCCGCAGGGCGGTCCTTTCACTCCGCCGGGCGCCCCGCCGCAGGGTGGGCCCTTCACGCCCCCCGGCGCCGCACCCCAGGGCGGTCCGTTCACCCCGCCCGGCGCCCCAGCGGCCTTCCCGGGACAGGCCCAGCCCTTCGGCGGCGGTACGCAGCTCGCGCCCGTGCCCCAGGAGGCCGGCCTGCGCGTCGTTCTGACGAAGTACTCCGAGGCACCCGTCGGCGACCGCTGGACCGAGCAGAACCCGCAGATGGTGCGGACGACCCTCACCAAGGGCGCCAACATCCTCGCCAAGCAGGGCAGCATGGTCGCCTACCAGGGCGACATCGACTTCGCCCACAAGGGTTCCGGACTGCTCGGCAAGTTGACGGGCCAGCTCACCGGCCAGGGCATGGCCCTGATGCGCTGCTCCGGGGACGGCGAGGTGTTCCTCGCGGACGAGGGCAGCCGCCTGTTCGTCATCCGCCTGGAGAACGAACAGCTCTACACCAGCGCGCGCGGGGTGCTCGCCTTCGACGAGGCACTGGACACCGACATCCGCCGGATCGAGGGCGCGGGCCTGCCCGGCGGCGGTCTGTTCAGCATGCTCTTCTCCGGTACGGGAGCGGTCGTCGTCAAGACCCGCGGTGTTCCCGTCGTCCTGCCCGTCGGCCCGGCCACCTACGTCGACGGCAACGCCGTCATCGCCTGGTCCGCCGGCGCGCAGGCCGTCACCACGACCTCGCTCAGGCTGCGCCGCTCCGGGTACGCCCGGCAGACCCAGGAGGCCATCAACCTCCAGTTCCGCGGCGCCCCCGGCAACTTCGTCGTCGTCCAGCCCTTCGAGGTGTGAGGCAGAGCATGGACCTCCAGACACTCAACGCGCACCGCTCCGCTTCCACCGGCGTCCGCATGAGCGTGCACAGCTCCAAGACGCTCAAGGTCACCATGGTCACCGGCCAGGACCTCCTGGCCAAGGCCGGCTCGATGATCGCGTACGACGGTTACGTGCAGTTCGACGGCCCGCCCGCCACGCTGCGCCGCAGCGCGGAGGAGATGGTCACCGGCGAGGGCGGCAAGCTGATGCTCTGCCGGGGCGACGGGGACCTGTATCTCGCCGACTACGGTGGGGACGTCCTCATCCTCCACCTGAACAACGAGGCGCTGTCCGTCAACGGCCCCACCCTGCTGGCCTGCGACGCCTCCCTCCAGCTCTCGATCGAACCCGTCAAGGGGCTCGCCAAGCTCTCCGGCTCGGGTCTGACCAACCTCGTGATCCGGGGCACCGGATGGGTCGCCCTGGTCAGCCGGGGCGTGCCGATCTCCCTGGACTGCGCCGAACGGGAGACCTACGTCGACCCGGACGCGCTGATCGCCTGGACCGACGGCCTCGACATGAAGGCCCGCCGCACCATCAAGGCCGGCGCGCTGATCGGCCGGAGCAGCGGGGAGGCCTTCCAGATCGGCTTCAAGGGGCGAGGCTTCGTGGTCGTCCAGCCCAGCGAGGACACCGGCGACCGTTTCAAGATCCGTGGCTGACCGGGGCTGAGAGGAGAACAGCACACCATGCACAGCACACTCTTCGCGCACATCCCGGTGAACCACACCGAGCGCTACACACTGCAGAACCCGCAGTTGCTCAAGGCCGACGTCACCATCGGCAGCAGTCCCGTCCTGGCCCGCCAGGGTGCCATGGTCGCCTTCGAGGGGCAGGTCGAGTTCGACAGCCAGTACCGCAACCGCAGTTGGCGCAACGCCGAGCGGATGACGGGTGAGCGTCTCGAACTCATGCGCTGCAAGGGCAACGGGATCGTGTATCTCGCCAACTTCGCGCAGTACCTGCACATCATGGAGGTCGGCCGCGGCATCACCGTCGACTCCTCCGCCGTCCTCGCCTTCGACGGCTCCCTCAACGTCGGCATCGTCGCCGTGGACAGTGCCGTCGAGGTGGCCTCGGCGGGGGCGTACAACCTGGAGCTGTCCGGTGGCGGCAAGGTCGTCCTGATGACCTCCGGTGAGCCGCTCGCCCTCGAGGTGACACCAGAGAAGAACATCTGTGTGGACTCGGACGCCGTCATCGCCTGGTCCACGTCGCTGCGCACGCAGCTCCAGGCGCCGACCTCCACCTCCGCCGTATGGCGCCGCAGGGGCTCCACCGGTGAGGGCTGGGAGATGCACTTCTCCGGCCAGGGACACGTCCTGGTCCAGCCGAGTGAACTGCTGCCACCGCAGCACCTGCGTACGTCCGGGGTACTCGGCCAGTTCGGCATGGGCGCGGGCGGGCTGAGCGGAAACTCCCTCGGCGGCAGCCGCAACTGACCAGCGGGACACGGGTAAGGGGCGTCCGCCCTTGCGGACGCCCCTTACCCGTGTCTGCCCCCCGGCGGGGGCTTTCCCCCAGGCCGTCGGCTGCACACCGAACGACCGTCGGCCCTACACGAACGAGCGAGGTCAGGGCCGCTCCAACCGAGGTCAGGGCCGGACACGAGCGAGATCAGGGCCGCACCGGAGCGAGATCAGAGCCGGGCCCGGGTGGCCTCCAGCAGACGTACGACCGAGTCGTCGGCCACGGTCGCCACCTCGTCGTACGGGAACCAGCGGAGGTCCAGCGACTCGTCGCTGATGGCCTCGACCGCCCCGTCGGGAGCGAGGGCGGCGTACTGGACGTCCAGGTGCCAGGCACAGGGGGTGTGGTGGCGGTCGAGTCGGACGGGGCCGCCCGGGAGCAGCGTCAGGCCGGCGATGCCGGACTCCTCCGTCGCCTCGCGGAGGGCGGAGCCCGCCAGGGTGGTGTCCCCGGGCTCGCAGTGGCCGCCCATCTGGAGCCACATGCGCATCTTCTTGTGGAGGGTGAGCAGCACCCGGCCGTGCTCGGGGTCGATCACCATGCCGCTCGCCGTGATGTGTCCGGCCTCGCACGCCTTCCACATACCGTCGGGGTGGGCAGCCAGATGGTCGAGGTAGACCTGGCGCAGCTCCGCCTGGTCCTCGTAGCTCTTCAGTACGAGGACCGCGTCGTCGTACAGGCTCACTCGGTGTCGTCGTCCTTCTTCTTCAGGTCCGGCTTCTCGGGGGAACCGCCGGCCGCCTCACCGAGCATCTTGTCCAGCTCGGAGAAGTCCAACTGCTCACGGTGGACGAAGCCGTCCGGGTCGTCCAGGTCGGAAGCGGTGGGCAGCATGTCGGGGTGGGCCCACAGGGCGTCACGGCCGTCGACACCGCGCGCGTCCGTCAGGGACGCCCACAGGCGGGAGGCGTCCCGCAGACGGCGGGGACGCAGCTCCAGCCCGATGAGGGTGGCGAAGGTCTGCTCGGCCGGGCCGCCCGTGGCGCGGCGACGGCGCAGGGTCTCGCGCAGGGCGTCCGCGGACGACAGGCGCGGCTTCGCGGCGGCGTGCACCACCGCGTCCACCCAGCCCTCCACCAGCGCGAGAGCGGTCTCCAGGCGAGCCAGGGCGGCCTTCTGCTCAGGGGTGTCCTCCGGCTGGAACATGCCCTGCTGGAGCGCCTGCTGCAGCTCCTCGGGGTTCTGCGGATCGAACTGGCCGACGACGTCCTCCAGCTTGGCCGTGTCGACCTTGATCCCGCGCGCATAACCCTCGACCGCGCCGAACAGGTGCGAGCGAAGCCACGGGACATGGGCGAAGAGCCGCTGGTGGGCGGCTTCGCGCAGGGCCAGGTAGAGCCGCACCTCGTCCTTGGCGACGCCCAGGTCCTTGCCGAAGGCATCCACGTTGATAGGCAGCAGCGCGGCCTTGCCGGCCGGGCCGAGCGGCAGCCCGACATCGGTGGAGCCGACCACCTCGCCCGCGAGCACGCCCACGGCCTGCCCGATCTGCTGGCCGAACATGGCGCCGCCCATCGACTTCATCATGCCGATCAGCGGGCCCGCCATGGCCTGCATCTCCTCCGGCAGGATGTCGCCCATGGCGCCGCCGACACGCTCGGCCACCGGGTCCACGAGCTCCTTCCAGGCGGGCAGGGTGGCCTCCACCCACTCCGCGCGGGACCAGGCCACGGCGGAGCCCGAGCCGGACGGCAGGGACGTCGCGTCGTCCAGCCACAGATCGGCCAGGCGGACGGCCTCCTCGACCGCGGTGCGCTCGGCGGGGCCGACACTGGCGTCCTTCGTGCCGTCAGAGGTCCCCTGGGCGACCGTCTGGCGGGCGATCTGCTTGGCCATGTCCCAGTTCACCGGGCCGCCCTCGTACGAGAGCATCTGGCCCAGCTGCTGGAACGCGGCGCCCAGATCGGTGGGGTTCATGGAACCGAACATCGCGGCGAACGGATTGTCGGCCCCGGGGCCGCCGGCACCGGGGAACCCGAAGCCGAACGGGTTGGCCGGTCCCTGACCACCACCGCTCTGCTGGTCCTTCTTCTTGCCCTCGTCGCCGTCGTCCGGCTCCTCCGGCGGAAGGCCGAATCCGAATGGGGTGTCACTCACGGGATTCCTCGGCTGATAGGGCCGTCGGATCTACCGACGGCACGGTTGCCCGAACACCACCCAGCGTAGACACCGCGGCGCGTTCGGGCCTCGGTGCTCCGCCGACCGTAGGCCTGCGGCAGGATGGATGCCACCTGGTACGCACGCGTCACCCGCGTTCGTACTGAAGACAACCGCTGGAGACGCCCGGTGAGTTCCCCAGATCCACAGGTTCGCGCAGCGCGAAACCCATCAACCAGTCCCGTGGTGCGCGGGCCCGTCGTCGCGGTCACCGGTGCCGCGTCCGGCGTGGGCGCGCTGCTCACCGAGCGGCTCGCCGAGTCCGACGAGATCCGGCAGGTCGTCGCCATCGACGAGCGGCGCGGCGAGTGCGCGTCCGCCCAGTGGCACATCCTGGACGTGCGGGACCCGGCGATCGCGGAGAAGCTGCGCGGCGCGGACGTCGTGGTGCACCTCGCCGTCGACCTCGACCTGGGCACGGACTCGGCGGCCCGCAGCGCGTACAACGTGCGCGGCACCCAGACCGTGCTCACGGCGGCCGCCGCGGCCGGGGTGCACCGGGTGGTGCTCTGCACCTCGGCGATGGTCTACGGGGCGCTGCCCGACAACGAACTGCCGCTCTCGGAGGACGCCGAGCTGCGGGCGACCGCCGAGGCCACCGGGGTCGGCGATCTGCTGGAGATCGAGCGGCTCGCGCGCCGGGCGCCGCGCGCCCATCCGGGCCTCAATGTCACCGTCGTCCGCCCTGCGATTCTCGTCGGGGGCACGGACACGGCCCTGACCAGGTACTTCGAGTCGCCGCGGCTGCTCGTGGTCGCGGGGTCACGGCCCGCCTGGCAGTTCTGTCATGTCGAGGACCTGTGCGGGGCGCTGGAGTACGCCGTGCTGGAGAAGGTCGACGGGGAGCTTGCCGTCGGGTGCGAGGGGTGGCTGGAGCAGGAGGAGGTCGAGGAGCTCAGCGGGATCCGGCGCATGGAGCTGCCGTCCGCGGTCGCCCTGGGGGCCGCCGCCCGGCTGCACCGGATCGGGCTGACGCCGTCGCCGGCCGGCGACCTGGCCTACACGATGTATCCGTGGGTCGTGAGCGGGAGCCGGTTGCACGATGCCGGGTGGCGGCCGCTGTGGACGAACGAGGAAGTGCTGGCGGAGCTGCTCGAGGAGGTTGCCGGACGGCACACCCTGGCCGGGCGGCGGCTGGGCCGGAAGGACGCGACGGCGGCGGGTGCGGCCGGTGCGACGGTGGCGCTGCTGGGTACGGCGGCGTTGGTGCGGCGGGCGCGGAAGGCCCGCGGGCGGCGATGAGGGACTCGCGCCCGCTGATGCGGGCCGGGTGGGGCAGGATGGAGGCATGGCAGTGAATGACGATCATCCTGGTGAGCATGGGGCCGAGGAGCCCATCAAGCTGATCGGGATCCGCGAGACGGCTCTCTCCGTCGACGAGGTGTTCCGGGCGGTCGGGGACGACGCGGCCGGGGGGACCGCGCTGTTCGTGGGGACCGTACGGAACCACGACGGGGGAGCCGATGTCGATGAGCTCGGCTATTCGTGTCACCCGACGGCCGAGGCCGAGATGCGGCGGATCGCGGAGAAGGTGGTCGCCGAGTACCCGGTGCGGGCGCTCGCGGCCGTGCACCGGGTGGGCAACCTGGCGATCGGGGACCTCGCGGTGGTCGTCGCCGTTTCGTGTCCGCACCGGGGCGAGGCCTTCGAGGCGTGCCGGAAACTGATCGACGACTTGAAGCACGAAGTGCCCATCTGGAAGCATCAGAGATTTTCCGACGGCACCGATGAATGGGTCGGCGCGTAGCGTTGTCGTTGCGGGGCGGTGGTCGTGCGACGGGAGGGCGGATGTGGCCTGCTGAGGCCGTGACCGAATCGGGTCCGCACGCGTTCCGGTTGCGTAATCCGGCCCCTGGCGTAAGCGTTGACGGTGCGGACGGATAATCTGCTGATCAGTCAGTTGCGGTCGCTTGACAGGGGTTGGGAGGTCGGCATGGCGGCGCTCGCCTGGTTGCTGATTCCACTGGTGGCAGCGATCGGTGCCGGACTGTGGGGCGGCTGGGCCAGTCGGAACCGTAGAACCATCGAGGACGGCTCCGAGCTCGCCGGTTACTCACGGTTCCGTGAGGCCATGGAGCGGTCGCACACCGGCAGCTAGCGGCCTCCCTGCGTCGCGCCCCGGACGGACGGCCCCGACAGTGCGCTGACAGGGGTGTCCCGTACTGTCGTTCCATGCCACGCCGCACCGCGACGATGCTCGCCTCCACCCTGATGCTGATCGCGATCCTGTGCGCGGGAGTGCTCCTTCCCGTGCCCTACTCGGAGATGTCGCCGGGGCCGACGGTGAACACGCTCGGGAAGCACGGCGGCGAGCCGGTACTGCACATCTCGGGGCGCAAGACCTATCCGACGACCGGCCATCTGAACATGACCACCGTCCGGGTCACCAGCGCCGACTACCGGATGAATCTGGTGGAGGCCGTCTACGGATGGCTGGCGCACGACAACAAGGTCGTGCCCCACGACACCCTCTACCCGGACGGCAAGACCGAGGAACAGTCGTCCCAGGAGAACGCCGAGGAGTTCAGCCAGTCCCAGGAGAGCGCCAAGGTCGCGGCCCTGAAGCAACTGGACATCCCCGTGAAGTCCTGGGTGATCGTCTCCACCGTCCTCAAGGGCTCCCCGTCCGAGGGCAAACTGCACGCCGGTGACGTGATCAAATCCGTCGACGGTACGGCGATCAAGGCGCCCGAGGACGTGGCGAAGCTGGTCACCAGGCACAAGCCCGGGGAGGACGTCGACTTCGTCATCGTGCCGGCCAAGGCCCAGGCCGCCGCCGAGAAGGCGAACAGGACGGCGACCCAGACCGAGACGATCACGATCACCACGGCCAAGTCGGACGACTCCGGGAAGGAGCGGGCGATCGTCGGGATCTCCGCCGGGACGGACCACACCTTCCCGTTCACCATCGACATCAAGCTCGCCGACGTGGGCGGCCCGAGCGCCGGACTGATGTTCGCCCTCGGGATCTACGACAAGCTGACCCCCGGCAATCTGACGGGCGGCAAGTTCGTGGCGGGCACCGGCACGATCGACGACGCGGGCAAGGTCGGCCCCATCGGCGGCATCGAGATGAAGACGGTCGGCGCGCGGGACAAGGGCGCCGAGTTCTTCCTGACGCCCAAGGACAACTGCGCCGCGGCCGCCAAGGACACCCCCGAGGGACTCACCCTGGTGAAGGTCGACACCATCAAAGACGCCCTGGGCGCCCTGGAGGACATCCGCTCCGGCGACACCGCCGCCCTGCCGAAGTGCGCCACCAAGGGCTGACGGAAGCGCGGGACGGCGTACGCGTGCGAGGGTGCGCCCTCCGGGCCGGAGGGCGCACCCACCGTCGTGGATCCGATCGTCGTAGTTCCGAAGATCAGTCCACGAAGGTCGCGGACAGTGCCTCGGCCAGGCCCGGTACCAGCTCGGGACCGGTGAGGACCTCGGTCGGGGCGTCCTTCTCACGCAGGCGCAGGGCCGAGTCACGGGAGCCGTCGCGCAGGACGGCGACGGTCATCCGGACCTCCTGGCGGTCGGGGTGGGAGGCGACCCACTTGGTGAGACGGGCCCCGTCCAGGCCCTCCGGGACGGACGCCTCGGCGGACGGCGGCAGCATCAGCCGCTCCACGGTCAGCGCGCAGCCGACCACCGCGTCGGGCCAGGCGATGGTGCCGAGGAACTCGTCCAGCGCCTTGCCGGCGGGGATCTCGTCCTGCTCGATCGGGGTGAGACCGGTGGTCTCCGACTCGTCCTCCAGACCGAGCTGGGCCGCGAGCGCGGGCTCCTGGGCCTTGAGGCGCGCGGTGTCTACGAGGGCGAAGAGGCGAGCGGGCTGGTCCCAGCCGAGGCCCGAGGCGTACTCGTCGATCTCGAGCACGGCCCGGGTGAGGGGGTTCGCTGCCATGGGAGTGTTGGACATGGTCACAATCCTGCCTCGTTCGTTCCCGGAAGCGGGAACCGAGTAAAGCGTGAGTAAGTTGCATAGGTGAGGCCCCTACGATCACGGGGCCCGCTGGAGGGTCCGTAGACGCGGGCCTGATGGATCGACAGCGAACTTCGAGGTGCGCACCTTGGCTTTCCAGATGCCGGACCGCGGCGGAGGCCCGACGGGGCCGCGGATGAGAGTGGGCCGCCCGTCCCGGCGGGTCCGGACCCTGCTCATGACACTGGGCGTCCTTGCCGTGCTCGGCATGGCGTTCGTCATGTTCGCGGGGTTCTGGACGGACTGGCTCTGGTACCGGTCGGTGAAGTACTCGTCCGTCTTCACCACCACGCTGTGGACGAAGGTCGGGCTCTTCTTCGTCTTCGGTCTGCTGATGTCGGCCTCGGTCGGCTTCAACATCTGGCTGGCGCACCGGCTGCGACCGCCGCTGAGCGCCATGTCGATGGAGCAGCAGAGCCTCGACAGGTACCGCATGGGCATCGCGCCCTACAAGAAGTGGCTGCTCCTCGGGATCACCTCCCTGATCGGCCTCATCGCCGGCGCTTCCGCCTCCGGGCAGTGGCGCACCTGGTTGATGTGGGTCAACGGGGTGTCGTTCGGACAGAAGGACCCCCAGTTCAACCTGGACGTCGCCTTCTACGCCTTCGACCTGCCCTGGTACCGCTTCCTGCTCGGCTTCGGCTTCGCCGCCGCCGTGCTCTCGGTGATCGCCGCCGCGCTCACGCACTACCTGTACGGCGGCCTCAGGGTCACCTCCCCGGGCGCGCGTGCCACGGCTGCGGCCACCGGGCACCTGTCGGTGCTCCTCGGCATCTTCGTCGCGCTGAAGGCGGTGGCGTACTGGCTCGACCGGTACGGGCTCGCGGTGAAGTCCAGCGACTTCAAGGCGACCGGCAACTGGACGGGTCTGCGTTATGTCGACGCGAACGCGTACCTGCCGGCCAAGACGATCCTGTTCTGCATCGCGGTCATCTGCGCGCTGCTGTTCTTCGCCACCATCTGGCGGCGCACCTGGCAGCTGCCGGTCATCGGCTTCGGCCTGATGGTGCTCTCCGCGATCCTCATCGGCGGGCTGTACCCGGCGATCGTCCAGAAGTTCCAGGTCCAGCCGAACGAGCAGGCCAAGGAAGCGCCGTACGTCGAGAAGAACCTGGCGGCGACCCGGCAGGCCTACGGCATCGACGGGACCGACGTCGAGGAGTACTCGGGTGTGAGCGACACCACGGACAAGGCCAAGCTCCGCAAGGACGCCGACACCACGGCCAGCATCCGTATGCTCGACCCGAACATCGTCTCGCCGACGTTCCAGCAGCTCCAGCAGATGCGGAACTACTACGCGTTCCCCACGAACCTGGACGTCGACCGGTACAGCAACGAGGACGGCGCCGAGCAGGACACGGTCATCGGTCTGCGCGAGCTGAACCTCGCCGGCATCCCGAAGAACAACTGGATCAACGACCACTTCCGCTACACCCACGGCTACGGCGTGGTCGCCGCCAAGGGCACCGAGGCCACTTCCGGCGGCCGGCCGGTGTTCACCGAGTCCGACCTGCCCTCCAAGGGCGACCTGGGCGAGTACCAGCAGCGTGTCTACTACGGGGAGAAGACCACGCAGTACTCGATCGTCGGCGGTCCCCAGAAGGAGATCGACTACTCCGACGACAGCGGTGAGAAGACCACCAGCTACAAGGGCGGCAGTGGGGTCAACCTCTCCAGCCCGGTCAACCGGGCCGCGTACGCGGTGGCGTTCAACGAGCCGCAGATCCTCTACTCCGGTGCCATCGGAGAGGGTTCGCGGATCCTGTACAACCGCACGCCCAAGGAGCGCGTCGAGGCGGTCGCTCCCTGGCTGACCATCGACGGTGACGCCTATCCGGCCGTCGTCGACGGGAAGATCCAGTGGATCGTCGACGCGTACACCACCACCAACGGCTATCCGTACGCCTCCCGTACAACCCTGGGCGACACGACGGCCGACTCGCTGACCGCGGACAACAGCCAGCGCGCGGTGGTGGCCCAGCAGAACCAGGTCAACTACATCCGCAACTCGGTGAAGGCGACCGTCGACGCGTACACCGGCCAGGTCAAGCTCTACCAGTGGGACACCCAGGACCCGGTCCTGAAGACCTGGATGAAGGCGTTCCCGGACACGGTGGAGCCGAAGACGGCGATCTCCAAGTCGCTGGAGGCCCATCTGCGCTACCCGCAGGACCTGTTCAAGGTCCAGCGCGAACTGCTGACCCGCTACCACGTCAAGGACGCCGAGACGTTCCTGAGCGGCAGCGAGGTGTGGCAGGTCCCGGACGACCCGACCAACACCTCGGGCAACGCGGTCCCGCCGTACTACCTGAGCATGAAGCTGCCGGGCCAGTTGGAACAGGCGTTCTCGCTGACGACGACGCTCACGCCGAACGGCAGGGACAACCTCAGCGCCTTCGTGTCGGTCAACGCCGAGGCGGGCACAGCGGATTACGGCAAGATCAGAGTCCTGAAACTGCCGACCAGCGAACCGATCGACGGACCCAAGCAGGTCCAGAGCCAGTTCAACTCCGAACAGGACATCGCCGAGACCATCAGCCTTCTCAAGAGAGGTGACTCGCAGGTCGAGTACGGCAACCTCCTGACGGTCCCGCTCGACGGCGGACTGCTCTACGTCGAGCCGGTCTATGTGCGAGGCGGCGGCCTCAAGTACCCGCTGCTGCGCAAGGTCCTGGTCACCTACGGCGGCAACACGGCCTTCGAGGACACTCTCGACGAGGCGCTCAACAAGGTGTTCGAAACCGAGGGTCCGACCACCGAGCCACCGGTGGACGACGGCGACGAGGGCACCGACGAGCCGCCGACCTCCGGCGATCCCACGGTCCAACAGGCCCTCAAGGACGCCCAGAAGGCGTTCGACGAAGGCCAGCAGGCCCTCAAGGACGGCGACTGGGAGGCGTACGGCCGGGCCCAACAGGACCTGGAGGACGCGCTGAAGCGGGCCGAGGAGGCGCAGGCCAAGACCGACGGGGCCGGCGGCAACGGGAGTGAGGACGGCGACAAGAGCGGCGACGGAGGCTCTGGAAGCGGCTGATGCAGAGCTCCACCCCGCGCCGTGATACGGTTGCAACGCAACGGCGCGGGGTGGAGCAGCTCGGTAGCTCGCTGGGCTCATAACCCAGAGGTCGCAGGTTCAAATCCTGTCCCCGCTACTGAAGTTGAAGGCCCGGATCCTCCAAAGGATCCGGGCCTTCGACGTGTTGGCGGGGGAGGTTGGGAAATCTGTGTTTGACTTGTCGCTCTGTGGGCATGTCGACAAAACGCTGTAGTGACCTCAATGGCTGCGGTATACCAGGTGTACCCAGGTTGCAGGTGGTGCGACGATGGACGTTATGGGGGACAAGGCAACTCTGTTGGAGACAGGGCGGTTTGCGCAGCCTGCCGACTTTGGGCTGTCTGTCGACTTTGTGATGCCCGCCGAGTCCGAGTCGTCGTCGGCCGAGTCCGTACAGGCGGTGGAACAGGACGAGACGGGGGACGCCGTCGAGGAGGCGCGTCAGCGGCTCGCCGCCGAGGCCGGTGACACCGAGGCCATGAGCGTCCTCGGAGCCATGCTGCTGCGCCGTGGTGACCTCGACGGAGCCGAGCCCTATCTGCGGGGCGCCACCGCCGCCGGGGACCGTGCGGCTGCCAACAACCTGGGTGTCCTGCTGCACCAGCGCGGGTACGCCGACGAGGCCGCCAACTGGTGGCGGGTCGCCGCCGTCGCCGGTTCCGCCGCGGCCGCGCACGCGCTCGGCCGGCACCACCGCGAGCGGGGCGACGAACCCGCCGCCGAGTACTGGCTCCGTCAGTCCGCCGAGCAGGGGCACGCGCTCGGCGCGTACGCCCTCGCCGACCTGCTGGAGCACCGCAGTGACGCCGCCGCCGAGCGGTGGATGCGGGTCGCCGCCGAGCGGGGTCACCGGGAGGCCGCATACCGGCTCGCGAGGACGCTCGACCAGCGTGCGGAGCAGCAGGAGCGCGCGGCGGTGCGCGAGGGGCGCAGAATCGCCCGCGCTGCGCTGGAGATCGGGGGCGCGAGCCGCGAGGCCGTGCGTGACGGCCGGGAGACCGGGCGAGAGGGCCGTGCTCCCGTACGGGAGGGGCGTGCTCCCGTACGGGAGGGGCGTGTCGCCGTGCGGGACCACAGGTCCGGTGCCCGAGAGGCGGAGCCCGGCGGTGGCGAGGGTGGCTTGGCGTCCGCCGCCGAGGAGGCCGAGCAGTGGTACCGCCAGGCCGCCGCACGCGGGCACCGGCGGGCCGCCCTGCACCTGGGGGCGATCCTGGAGCGGCGCGGGGAGCTCAAGGAGGCCGGACGCTGGTACCTGACCTCCGCCAAGGACGGAGAGCCGCGCGCCGCGTGCGCGCTGGGGTTCCTGCTGCGGGACGCCGGTGACACCGAGAGCGCGGCCGTGTGGTGGCTGCGGGCCGCCCAGGACGGCGACGGCAACGCGGCGAACGCGCTGGGCGCGCTGCACGCCGAGCGCGGCGAGACCCAGACCGCCGAGCGGTGGTACCGGGCCGCGATGGACGCCGACGACGTCAACGGCGCCTACAACCTCGGGCTGCTCTGCGCCGAGCAGGGGCGGACCGCACAGGCCGAGCAGTGGTACCGGCGCGCCGCGTACGCCGGGCACCGGGAGGCGGCGAACGCGCTGGCCATCCTGCTGCTCCAGGTCGGCGACGCGTCCGGGGCCGAGCCGTGGTTCTCCAAGGCCGCGGAGGCCGGGAGCGTGGACGCCGCCTTCAACCTGGGCATTCTTTTCGCCGGGCGGGGCGACGACGCCACGGCACTCGTCTGGTACGAGCGGGCGGCCGCCGCCGGGCACACCGAGGCCGCGCTCCAGGTCGCCATCGCGCGGCTGCGGGACGGGGACGAGCGGGCCGCGGAGCGCCATCTGCGGTGTGCCGCCGGTGGGGGCAGCGCGGAGGCCGCTTACCGGCTGGCCGCCGTGCTCGACGCGCGTCGGCCGCCCGCGCCCGCGCATGAGCTGGGGGAGCCGGTGCGGGAGAAGAACGAGTGCGAGGAGTGGTACGAGAGGGCCGCATCGCAGGGGCATCGGCGGGCGCAGGTGCGGGTCGGCATGCTGGCCGCGGGGCGGGGGGACGTGGTCGAGGCGGCGCGGTGGTACCGGGCCGCAGCGGAGTCCGGGTCGCGGAACGGTGCGTTCAATCTGGGGTTGCTGCTCGCTCGGGAGGGGAGTGAGCCGGAGGCCGCGGTCTGGTGGGCTCGGGCCGCCGACGCGGGGCATGGGCGGGCGGCTCTGCGGCTTGCCCTCGTCTACGCGCGTCGGGGGGAGCTGGTGGAGGGGAAGCGCTGGGCCGACCGGGCGGTCACGCTCGGGCCGGCGGAGGTGGCTGAGCGGGCGGCACGGCTGCGGGACGCGTTGCGGGATGAGTTGTCGGCGTAGGTGACTGGGGCGGGGAGCCGCAGGGGCCGGGGCTTCATGGTGGCCCTCTGCCGGGGTTGGGCAGGAGCGGGGATCGCTCACCGGCGCTTGCCGGGTGCCGCCGCGCCCGCCCTCCCCCGCTCCCGGCTTCGCTCGAGCGGGGGGTGCCCCATCGCCCCAGCGACACGACTTCCCATGGGTGGGGCGGGCGGAGCGGGCGGAGGCGCTGGTCAGGGGGCGGTCTTAATGGATTTGCTCTGGTCGGGGAGGGTGACGTAGTGTTCAGTTCATCGACGCGGGGTGGAGCAGCTCGGTAGCTCGCTGGGCTCATAACCCAGAGGTCGCAGGTTCAAATCCTGTCCCCGCTACTGAAGGCCCAGGGCCCGGAACCGATCAGGTTCCGGGCCCTGGGTGTATTGCTCGACGGACAGTGGGCACGGAAAAGCCCCCGGCGGTTCCTTCGAACGCCGGGGGCTCTGTTGTCGTGTCGGAGGCGGGGCGGGCTAGGCCGCGCTGCAGTTCGGGCAGACGCCTCGGTAGGTGACCTCTACATCGGACACCGTGAAGCCGAAACGCTCGGTGGCCGGGAGGTCGGCGAGGGGGTTGCCGGTGGGGTGGACGTCGCGGATGGTGCCGCACTGGGCGCAGACCAGGTGGTGGTGCGGGCGGTGCGCGTTGGGGTCGTACCGCTTGGCCCGCTTGTCCGTGGCGACCTCCAGCACCTCACCGAGGGAGACCAGCTCGCCCAGGGTGTTGTAGACGGTCGCCCGGGAGATCTCGGGCAGCTTGGCGACAGCGCGTGCGTGCACCTCGTCGGCCGTCAGATGGACGTGTTCGCCGTCCAGGACCTCGGCGACGACACGCCGCTGCGCGGTCATACGCCATCCGCGTCCGCGCAGCCGCTCCAGAAGGTCACTCATACCGGCCAGCCTAACAGCCGGAAGAACAGATCCCGAACGGGTGTGGTTTTGGAGTCAACCTTGACTTGGATTTTGTCCAGTGTGGGATTGTGTTCACTTGATGGGGCTTCGGCAAGCGCCCGGAGGTCGCCGTCCAGGCCCTGCGCGACTGGCCGGGGTTGGACCGCTTGTCGTCGAGGACGGGCCGGGATCCTGTTACGAGATCCCGGCCCCTCCGTATGTCCGTGGTGTGCGTGTGTCCTTCGTGGGTCACGCCGTCGCGTGCTGTCGGGCCGGGGTCCAGCAACGGATGATGTCGCGGACCGAGACGATGCCTATGGGGGCGCCCTGGTCGAGGACGATCAGGTGACGGAAGCCGCCGTGGGTCATCGCGCGGGCCGCCTCCTCCAGGGTCCAGGACGGTGTGGCGAAGACGACGTCGGTGGTGGTGTGGGCATGGGCGCGTTCGTTGTCGGGGCTCTGGCCGAGGCCGACGGAGTTGAGGACGTCGCGTTCGGTCAGGATGCCGAGTCCGCCGGCGTCCGGGTCGAGAACCACGGCGGCGCCGATCCGGCGCGCCGACATCAGCGCGGCGGCCTGGCGGAGGGTGTGATCGGGGCCGATCGTGAGGACCACGGTGCTCATGGCGTCGCGGACGAGCATGGAGTTCAGCCACCTCCTAGGGAACCCCGGTGACAGACGGTTCAGGCTCGGCACCGGAGGCGCCTGTTGAGCACTGCACAAGTTCACAAGCCGGGGGACTCTCAATGTGGCAGGTAAAGCGGAGGTCAACAAGGGGGCGCGCGCGGTCAGTTCGGGGCGCCCCGGATCACTGGGGAGCGTCAGTAACGCTCGTTCAGGTATCCCAGCAGCTCGTCGTGGAGGAGGCCGTTGGAGGCCGCCGCGTTGCCGCTGTGCGGGCCGGGGCGGCCGTCGAGGCCGGTGAAGGTGCCGCCCGCCTCGGTCACGATGATCGCGTTGGCGGCCATGTCCCAGAGGGAGAGCTCGGGTTCGGCACAGAGGTCGACCGATCCCTCGGCCACCATCATGTAGGGCCAGAAGTCGCCGTACGCGCGCGTGCGCCACACCTCGCGGGTGAGGTCCAGGAAGCCGTTGAGTAGGCCGCGCTCCTCCCAGCCGCTGAGGGAGGAGTACGCGAAGGAGGCGTCCGGCAGTTCGGCGACGCGGGAGACGTGCAGCCGGGAAGCGGAGCTGAGGCTGCGGCCGGTGAATGCGCCGTGGCCCTTGGCGGCCCACCAGCGGCGACCGAGCGCGGGGGCGGAGACTACGCCGACGACCGGCTGGTAGCCGCCCTCGCCCGCCTCCATCAGGGAGATCAGGGTGGCCCAGACGGGGACGCCTCGGACGTAGTTCTTGGTGCCGTCGATCGGGTCGACGACCCAGCGGCGGGGGCCCGTGCCCTCGACGCCGTACTCCTCGCCGAGGATGGCGTCGCGGGGGCGGGCACGCTGGAGTTGACCGCGAATCAGTTCCTCGGCGGCCTTGTCGGCCTCGCTCACCGGGGTCATGTCCGGCTTCGTCTCGACCTTCAGGTCGAGGGCTTTGAAGCGGGCCATGGTGGTGGCGTCGGCGGCGTCCGCGAGGACGTGGGCGAAGCGGAGGTCGTCGAGGTAGTCGGCCATGTGGCGAACGGTATCTGCCGAGATCGGTGCGGGGCTACCGGGGGTCGGGGGTCGGTCGGGGGCGTGCGGGTCGGGCGGTGGTGATGGGGCGCCCGGGGTGGGGTGAACCGGGGGTGGGTGCGCAGCCCGGCGCTCACCCACCCTCCCCCGCTCTCGGCTTCGCTCGAGCGGCAGGTGCCCCATCGCCCTAGCGGCACGGCTGCCGCAGCGCGAACGGCGCGGTGCGATGGCGGCGGCACGGCTGCCCGCAGCGAGAGCGAGAGCGACAGCGGCGCGAAGGCGGTGGTGTGGTTGCCCGCAGCGCGTACGGCAGTGGTGTGGCTGGCTGCTGTGCGAGCGGTCGTGGCGGTTGTCTGTTGTGTGTGCCCGTGCTGACGAATGTCCGCCGGTGGGGTGGGCACACGCGTGGGGGGTGTGGGTGGGTGGGGTGTGGTTGTTCTGCGTTGAGGGCTGTGGTTGTGCGGTGGTGTCGCCTTGTCCGGGGTGGGCGCGTGAGGGGCCGGTGTGCGCCCCCTGGGACCGCCGCGAACTCTTGACAGTCACTTGATGCGCGTCAAATCTGAGGGCCAGAGCCGCCCGCTCGCTTTTAGGGAGGCGATGATGCCTGCAGCGCGGGAATCCTTGTTGGACGCCGCTTACACGGCACTGGTGCGCCGGCCGTGGTCCGCGGTGCGCATGGTGGATGTGGCGGCGGTGGCCGGAGTGTCACGCCAGACGCTGTACAACGAGTTCGGCAGCAAGGACGGGCTCGCCAGGGCCCTGGTCCGGAGGGAAGCGGACGGCTATCTGGCGGGCGTCGACCGGGCGCTGGCCACCCCTCTGGACACCCGGGACCGTTTGGCCGCGACCGCCGAGTGGACCGTGGCGGCCTCCCGGAACAACGCGCTGATTCGGGCCATGCTCACCGGCTGCTGGAGCGAGCGCCTGCCCTCGCCGACGCTCCGGGCGGTGCCCTCGTCCTCGGCGGTGCCCGCGCAGCGCCGCGCGGACGGCCCGTTGCCCGCGCCCGCCGACTTCGTGGCCCTGGTGCGCGAGCGGGCCGTCGCCGTGCTCACCGCGCCGGGCACCCCCAAGTCGGACACGGTGGAGCTGGCCCGTTCCTGCGAACTCGCCGTCCGGCTCGCCCTGTCCTGCGTGGCGGCGCCCCCGGGAGAGGGCGGTGTCAGCGACCTCGTGCGGACCGCGCTGCCCCGCCAGCTCAGCCGGACCCCCGGCCAGGCACGGTCATAGGGCGGGAAGAAAGGGCGATGTCACGAACAGCGGCCGGGCTCAGGGTCAAGGCCGGGCTCAGGGGCAAGGGTCAAGAGTCGACTAGTGTGCTGAGCCGGAGAGTTGGAGGCCCACGACGCCCACGATCACCAAGGTGATCGAGACGATCTTCAGAGTCGACACGATGTCGCCGAGGAAGATCATTCCGTAGATCGCGGTGCCGGCCGCGCCGATGCCCGTCCAGACGGCATAGGCGGGGCCGACGTCGAGCTTCTTCAGGGAGAGGGTCAGCAGGCCGAAGCTGCCGAGCGCGAAGACGCAGAAGGCGACCGTGGGCCAGAGTCTGGTGAAGCCGTGCGAGAGCTTCAGACAGACGGCGAACCCGGTCTCCAGAAGTCCCGCCACGACCACCAGCAGCCACGCCATGTCTCGTCCTCCCGTGTCCCCACGTTACGTGACCGCTTCGTCCGTTCCCGGCTGATCTTGACTGGTCTGGATTGGACTCGGTGCGATTATGCACTTACCGGGTGGACGGGGGCGCAAACAACGCGGAGGTCAGTCGCCTTCCCGTCGCTCGCGCGTCGCGAGGAGCCTGCGCAGTGAGTAGAGCCGGGCGGGGTCCGCGTGCCCGTCCGCCACCCACTGGTCCAGCGCGCAGTCCTGCTCGTCGTGACTGCACGCACGCGGACAGCCCTCCGTGCCCGGCACCAGGTCCGGGAAGGCGTTGATCACCCGGGACGGGTTGATGTGGGCCAGCCCGAACGACCGTACGCCCGGGGTATCCACCACCCACCCGCCGTCCGAGTCCGCCAGGGGGAGGGCCAGCGCCGAGGTCGTGGTGTGCCGGCCGCGGCCCGTCACCGCGTTGACATGGCCCGTCGTACGGCGGCGGTCCTCCGGGACGAGGGCGTTCACCAGGGTCGTCTTGCCGACGCCCGAGTGGCCGACGAACGCGGTCACCTTGCCGGCGAGGTGTTCGCGTACGCGGTCGGCGGCGCCGCCCGTCTCCAGTTCCTCGCGGCTCGTCACGACGTAGGGGATGTCCAGGTCGCCGTAGAGCTCCAGGAGCTTGTCGGCTGAGGCCAGGTCCGACTTGGTCAGGACGAGCAGGGGGCTGAGGCCGCCGTCGTAGGCCGCGACCAGGCAGCGGTCGATGAGGCGGGGGCGGGGTTCCGGGTCGGCGAGGGCGGTGACGACGGCGAGCTGGTCGGCGTTGGCGACGACGACGCGCTCGTAGGGGTCGTCGTCGTCGGCCGTGCGGCGCAGCACCGACGTACGGTCGGCGATGCGGACGATTCGGGCGAGGGTGTCCTTCTTGCCGGACAGATCGCCGACGAGGGCGACCGTGTCACCGACGACGGCGGCCTTGCGGCCCAGTTCCCGGGCCTTCATCGCGAAAACGACCCGGTCCTCGACCAGGCAGGTCAGCCGGCCCCGGTCGACGGTGAGGACCATGCCCTCGGCGGCGTCCTCGTGCTTCGGGCGGATGTTCGTACGGGGACGGTTGCCCTTGCGGTTCGGGCGGCTGCGGATGTCGTCCTCGTCGGTGTGCTTGCCGTAACGGCGCATGATCCCGGTCCGCCCGTCAGTTCTTCCCGAGCATCCCGGCCCACATGTCGGGGAAGTCCGGCAGGGTCTTGGCCGTCGTCGCCACGTTCTCGATGCGGACGCCCTCCACGGCCAGGCCGATGACCGCACCGGCGGTGGCCATGCGGTGGTCGTCGTACGTGTGGAAGACACCGCCGTGCAGTGGGCGCGGGCGGATGTGGAGGCCGTCGGCGGTCTCGGTGACGTCACCGCCGAGTTCGTTGATCTCCTTGGTGAGCGCGGCCAGGCGGTCGGTCTCGTGCAGGCGGAGGTGGGCGACGCCGCGCAGGGTCGAGGGGGAGTCGGCGAGGGCGGCGACCGCCGCGATGCCCGGGGTCAGTTCGCCGACCTCGCCGAGGTCCACGTCCACGCCGTGGATCGCACCCGAACCGGTGAACACCAGCCCGTACTCGGTGAGTTCGCAGCCGCCGCCCATCTCCGTGAAGATCTCGCGGAGCTGGTCGCCGGGCTGCGTGGTGCGCAGGGGCCAGTCGGGGATGACGATCTTGCCGCCGGTCACCAGGGCCGCCGCGAGGAAGGGCTGGGCGTTGGAGAGGTCCGGCTCGATCGTCAGGTCGCGGCCGAGCAGGGCGCCCGGCGTGACCCGCCAGACGTTGGGCTCGCCGCCCGACTCCGGGGTGTCCACCTGCGCGCCGACCGAGCGCAGCATGTCGACGGTCATCCGGATGTGGGGGAGGGAGGGGAGGGTCGCCCCGGTGTGACGGACCTCGACGCCCTGGTTGAAGCGCGGGGCGGACAGCAGGAGCGCCGAGACGAACTGCGAGGACGAGGACGCGTCGATCGCCACGGGGCCGCCGTCCAGCGCGCCGCTGCCGTGCACCGTCAGGGGGAGCGCGCCGCGGGCGTCGTCGTCGATCCGGGCGCCGAGGACGCGCAGGGCGTCGATGACGCCGTTCAGGGGACGCTCGTACGAGCGCGGGTCGCCGTCGAAGCGGACGGGGCCGTCGGCGAGTGCGGCCACCGGGGGGAGGAAGCGCATGACCGTGCCGGCGTTGCCGACGTCGACGGTGGCCGGGCCGTGCAGGCCGGTGGGCAGGACGCGCCAGGCCTCGCCGGAGCCGCCCGCGCCGGAGGAACTGGAGGAGACGGTCTCCTCGATGCCGACGCCCATCGCGCGCAGCGCCGCCGCCATCAGGAGGGTGTCGCGGGAGCGGAGGGGGCGGCGCAGCCAGCCGGGCTCGCTCGCGAGGGCGGCCAGTACGAGGGCGCGGTTGGTGACCGACTTGGACCCCGGGACGTGGACCGTCGCGTCGACGGCTCCGCTCGCGTGGGGGGCGGGCCAGAGGGCGGGCTGTGCGTTCAGGGCCATGGGCCCACTTTAGTGGGGGTCAGCTCCGCCGGGCTCAGCCGGTTCGCTCCGCCGCGGGTGGTCGGGGCGATCGGGTCGTCCGGTGGGTGCGGCGTTTGTCGTGGCTGGTCGCGCGGTTCCCACAGCCCTCTTTCGGGGCGCGTACCTCGGCCCCGGCTTGCGATCTCAGAGGTTCAGCAGCCACCTGCCGCCGCCCATCAGTGCGCACAGCGACACCACGTGGAACATCACCAGCCAGACCGTCGCCGGTACGTGGGTCAGGCGGGAGAGCTGGTCCGCGTCGGAGTCGCCGGCGCCTCCCCGGCGGCGCTTCGCCTGGAGCTCGAAGGCCGGGCGTACGCCGCCGAGGAGGAGGAACCAGACGACGGCGTAGGCGAAGGCCGCCTGGACCTGGGGGCCGGCCAGCCAGGAGACGACGACGAAGGTGCCGCCGGTGAGGACGACCGTGAGGGCGCCGTAGGCGTTGCGGATCATGACCAGCATGGCGACCAGCAGGATCGTGGCCAGCCAGAGCAGCAGGGTGATGCGGCCGGAGCCGAGGAGGGCTGCTCCGCCGAGGCCGAGGAGTGGGGGAGCGGTGTAGCCGGCGGCGGCGGTGAGGATCATGCCGAGGCCGGTGGGCTTGCCTCGGCTGACCGTGAGGCCGCTGGTGTCGGAGTGCAGCCGGATGCCGGTCAGGGTGCGGCCGGTGAGCAGCGCGATCAGACCGTGGCCGCCCTCGTGCGCGATGGTGATGGCGTTGCGCGAGAGCCGCCAGACGCCGTGCGGGACGATCACCGCGAGCGCAGCGACCGCGGTGGCTATGACAACCCAGAGGTCGGGGTCGGGCTGGGTGCCGAAGACCTCGTCCCACAGGGACGCCAGCGAGGTGGCTGCGGTGCTTTCCATGTTCTGCGGTGGCTCCTCGGGGTGGCGATCGACGGGGCCGGCGTGTGGCCCCGACTTCGGCGGGTGGTGGTGGGAACGGGTGGGCCTGGCAGTGTGGCACTTATGCGCGGACGTAATCTGAGACGCTGACGTGGCAGCGATCGTTCCTGGCAGCAAAAGCGCAGGTCAAAGCGTGAGAGCCCCGGATCACTCCGGGGCTCTCGCCGTACCCGTGCCGACTGTGCGCCGGTTGTGCGCCGGTTGTGCGTCGACTGTGCGCTGACCTGGAGACACCTGACGTGGTGTCGTTCCGAACGGAGCCGAGGGAGCCGAGGGAGCCGAGGGAGCCGAGGGACCAGCACCACCTGCGGTGCGGCGGTGGTTCGTGCCGGACCGGGGAGTCCGGCACAGGTCGTGATGATCAGTGTGCTTCGGCCGCGCTCACTCGACGAGCAGGTCTCGTGTCCGCACCGGGCGCCCCGACTCGAAGGACAGGTTCGCGGCGAGACCTGTGACAAGGGAACGTGCCCTGGTGGTGGCGTCCGCCGCCCGGCCCAGCGGATCGGGGAGGGGTTCGCTTCGCCGAAGAGATCGGCGAGCATCCGTACGTCGCCGCCTCCGTGTCCGCCCTCGCCGGTCTGGACCTTCAGTTCGCGCGGTGGTTCCCAGAACAGGCGCAGCATGAGCTCCGTGCGCCCCGCCGTGTCGCCCACCGCCTCGCCGTGCAGGACGGCGCTGTCACCTCGTACGTGCACGTCGGGCCGGGTCCAGGTGGACTCCTCGACCGAGGTCGGATGCGGTTTGGACGTGGTTTAGACGATCTCCCGAAGAAGATCTGATCTGCGTCACTGGTTTGCCACGACCGCGCTCAGCAACGGTCTGCCACTCTTGGATGTGTCCAGGTGGCTCGGACACAAGAGCATCAAGGAGACAGCGGACACGTAGGGGCACCTCACCCACGATTCCACGGGCCGGGCTGGCAGGGTGATGGACGTGGCGCTGACCCAGCACCGTGCTGACCTGGTGCTGACTGAGGTGCATGATCAAGAGTTTTCACAGGTCGGAGGGGCGGATTGAGATGTGCGGACGGTATGCGTCGAGTCGTGGGCCCGAGGATCTCGCAGGAGTCTTCGAGATCGAGAAGTGGGAGCCGGAGGAGACTCTGGAACCCGACTACAACGTGGCTCCCACCAAGGAGGTCTACGCGGTTCTCGACCGCCCTCTCAAGGACGTCGACGAGAAGAGACCGGTGCGCCAGCTGCGGAAGCTGAAGTGGGGTTTGGTCCCGTCCTGGTCCAAGAACCCCGAGGGCGCCGCCCGGATGATCAACGCGCGTGCGGAGACCGTGCACGAGAAGCCGTCGTACCGTCGTGCCTTCGCCACCCGGCGGTGCATCCTGCCCGCCGACGGCTACTTCGAGTGGGTCACCGGCCAGGGGGAGCGGGAACTGGAGGTCGAGGGGAAGAAGAAGCGGCCGCGCAAGCAGCCCTACTTCGTGCTCCCGGCCGACGGCTCCGTCTTCGCGATGGCCGGGCTCTACGAGTTCTGGCGGGACAGGACACTGCCGGACGACCATCCGCGGGCCTGGTGGGTCACCTGCTCGGTGATCACGACGGAGGCCGAGACGACCCCCCTGGCCGTGGCCCCGGAGAACGGCCCGCACAGTTTGGCCGAGATCCACCCCCGGATGCCGCTGATGCTGACGCCCGACCGCTGGGACAGCTGGCTCGACCCGGCCCGCACGGACCTGGACGATCTGCGCCGGCTGCTGGAGCCGCCGCCCGCCGGGCTGATGCGCGCCTACCCCGTCTCCACGGCCGTCAGCAACGTCCGCAACAACAGCCCGGAGCTGCTGAAGGAGCTGGAGGGGCCCGAGGAGGGCACACTCTTCTGACGTGACCGAGATCAAGACAGTGTCAGCAGGCGGGGCGTCGGTGGAAGAGGTCGCCACCGAGGCCGGTACGGCGCGTATCACCTGGTACGAGGCGCGGAAGGCGGCCCGATGGGTCCTCGCCGCCAGCCATGGCGCCGGTGGCGGGATCGAGGCGCGAGATCTGCAGGCCCTCGCCGCCGTCCTCCCGGCGCGCGGGGTGACCGTCGCCCTGGTGGAGCAGCCCTGGCGGGTGGCGGGCAAGAAGCTCGCGCCGGCGCCGAAGACGCTGGACACAGGTTGGCGGGGGCTGTGGCCCTCGCTGACGAAGCCGGGGCTGCCCGTGATCGCGGGCGGGCGCAGCGCGGGTGCCCGGGTGGCCTGTCGTACGGCGGCGGAGCTTGGCGCGGCGGCCGTACTCGCGCTGAGCTTTCCGCTGCATCCGCCGGGCAAGCCGGAGAAGTCCCGGGCCGACGAGCTGCTCGGGGCCGGGGTGCCCACCCTCGTCGTGCAGGGTGGGAACGACACCTTCGGGCGGCCGGAGGAGTTTCCCGGTGGGGCCGAGGCGGCGTACCGCCTGGTGGAGGTGGAGTACGGGGACCACGGGTTCGCCGTGCCGAAGCGGGCGCCGCTCGGGCAGGAGGAGGCGCTGGCAGTGATCACCGACGCGGTCGTGGAGTGGATCGCGTCACTCCCGTAGCGGAGTGGGATGTGTCACTCGGTAAGGAGTCGGTAGGAGAGCGGGAATGTTGCGTGACGGTCCTCTGTTGTCCGGATCAGACAGCGCGGATACGTGCTGAACCGTTCGTAGAGAGGAAGTCCGCCGCATGGGTTCGACCTTCTGCCCGAGCCGCAGCAGCCGCGCTGACCTGGACTGGACGGTGCTGCACGCGGCCAAGAGCGGCCCTATTCGGGCGGCGGCGGGCGTGGATCGTCGTCTATCCTCCGATTCTGGTGGTACCGGTTTCGGTACCGCACAGACGCTGGAGGAGGTGGGTCCGGTCACTGGGACCGACGCAGGGACCGAACGGGGCCAGGCGGAGCAGCCCGAGGGCACCGAGACCGCCGCGGAGCGCAGCGCCCGGTTCGAGCGGGATGCTCTGGAATTCCTCGACCAGATGTACTCGGCGGGGCTGCGCATGACGCGTAACCCGGCCGACGCCGAGGACCTGGTGCAGGAGACGTATGCGAAGGCGTACGCGTCCTTCCACCAGTTCCGTGAGGGCACCAACCTGAAGGCCTGGCTGTACCGCATCCTCACGAACACCTTCATCAACTCGTACCGCAAGAAGCAGCGCGAACCCCAGCGCTCCGCGGCCGAGGAGATCGAGGACTGGCAGCTGGCGCGTGCCGAGTCGCACATGTCGACCGGGCTGCGCTCCGCGGAGTCGCAGGCGCTGGACCACCTGCCGGACTCGGACGTGAAGGAAGCGCTTCAGGCGATCCCCGAGGAATTCCGCATCGCCGTCTATCTCGCCGATGTCGAGGGCTTTGCGTACAAGGAGATCGCCGACATCATGGGGACACCCATCGGTACGGTGATGTCCCGGCTGCACCGGGGCCGCCGTCAACTGCGCGGCATGCTCGAGGACTACGCCCGTGACCGTGGGCTGGTCCCGGCCGGCGTCGGGGAGTCGAACGAAGCGAAAGGCTCGGGCTCATGAGCTGCGGAGAGCCGCACGAGACGGATTGCAGCGAAATCCTCGATCATCTCTATGAGTTCCTCGACCGGGAGATGCCCGACGCCGACTGCACGAAGTTCGAGCACCACTTCGAGGAGTGTTCGCCCTGTCTGGAGAAGTACGGGCTCGAACAGGCCGTCAAGAAGCTGGTGAAGCGGTGCTGTGGGCAGGACGACGTGCCCACCGATCTGCGGGCCAAGGTGATGGGCCGGATCGATCTGATCCGGTCGGGACAGACCGTGCCCGAGCACGACGTGACGGCCTCACCGGTCACCCCGCAGGAGACCTGAGCGGAATTCTCTGCCCCCGAGCCCGTTGCGGGAGCGGCCGTCCGGCCGCTCCCGCAACGGGCTCGGGTCTTGTGCGGGGCGCGCGTGGCGCGTGGCGCGTGCAATACCGCGGGATGCGCGGGATGCGTGGGGCGCGCGGGACGTACGGGGACGTCAGACCTCCAGACCGTTCTCGATGCGCTTCAGGCCGTGCCGGGCCAGGGCCAGGTTGCCGCGGGAGCGGTCCAGGGCCAGATAGAGGAAGAGTGACCCCTTGCTGCTGCTCAGCGGGCGGATCAGGTGGTACTGGCGGCCCAGCGTGATCAGGATGTCCTCGATCACGTCGCTCATGTCCAGCGAGGCCAGCGTGCGCATCTTGGAGCGCACCACCTCGGTGTTCCCGGCCGCGGCCAGCTCCAGGTCGAGGTGCTGCCCGCCACCGAGGGCGCCGAGCGACATACCGCTCTCGTAGTCGACCAGCGCGACACCGATCGCACCGTCGAGAGTCATGGCTTCCTTGAGCGCGGTCTCGATGTTCATCTTGCTGCCCCAATTCCTCAGTGCTGCTGACCGGTCACTGTCCGGCCAACTACGATCGAACGCGAGTGACCCACCGGTCACAAACATCAACTTTGTTGTGTGTTACGGAAGTTGGCGTTCAAAGTACTGTGCGGCGCGTGTACGTGGAGGGCGAATGGGGGAACGGGCCACCGCGCTCCAGGCATCCCTGGACCGCCTTCTCGACTCTCCCGGCGTCACCGGCGTCGCGCTGGTCGACGCGGTCACCGGTCTCACCTACGCGACGGCGGGCGACGCCGGCCAGGCGGGAAGCGGGACCGAGTGCTCCGATCTGGCCACCCTCATCTCCGAGCGGCTCGGCGCCGCCGGGGCCGAGGGGGAGTTCGAGAGCGTGGTTATGACCAGCAGGCGACGCCATCAGGTGCTGCTCTCGGTGCACCGGGCGGCCGGCGACCCACTGCTGCTGGCGGCCGGCCTCGACCGGGACCGGGCCAACGTGGCCCTCGCCCTGCGCAGCCTCGGCGACCGGGCCCGCGAGGTGCTGACGTGAAGACTCCCTCGGCGCGCAACGTACCCGCGCTCCTGCGGGCGCTCCACCAGGAGGGTCACACCGGCACCGTCCGGGTCGCGGGCTCCCCTGGTGGCACGATTCACCTGCGTGACGGCCTGGTCGGCGCGATCGAGACACCGGGCGCGCCGACCGCGACGTCCGCGCTGCTCTCCTCGGGCCGCGTCGACGACGACGCATGGCTGGCGGCCTGCGCGGCGGAACCCGACGCCGACCGGCTCGGCCCGCACCTGGTGGCGGCCGGTCTGATCGGTGCCGCCGAGTTGGAGGTCGTCTGCACGGCGGCCGTCTACGACGGGGCCTTCGCGATGGCGCTCAGTCCGCCCGGCGACTGGGAGTTGGCCGAACGGCAGCCCACGCTCCTCCTCCGGCCCGGCGTCGAGCCACGGCCGCTGGCCGAGGAGACCACCCGGCGCATGGCGCTGCTGTCCCGGCTGTGGGGTCCCGTGGGCGAACTGGCCCGTGTCCGGCCCGAACCGGTGACCGGCCGAGGCACCCGGGAGACCGACGGGCGGCTGACGCGACGGCACCGGAACCTGGTGGAGAGCGTCAACGGACGCCGCACACCGCGCGACCTGGCCTTCACCCGGGGGCGCGGCCTCTACGCGGTGATGCTGGACCTCATCCGGCTGGAGGCACTGGAGGCCGTCCGATGGGAGACCGGTACCCCGCCCCGGGCTCGGCCCAGCACCGCGCCCCGTGTCCCGCAGGGGCAGCCGGCAGCCGACGAACCGTCACCGAGAGCCGGACCCCTGCCCAGACGCAGGCCCGGTGGAGGTCCTCCCACCGGAGACCTCGGAGCGAAGGGCGGGTAGTGAGCCCCCACAAAGACCCGGCCCGCAAGCGCCGCATACGCAGCAAGGCCGCTCGCCTGCGACGGCGTTCGGCCCCGCGAGAGGTCGCGGACGACCGCCCGGTCCCGCACACCGAAGTCCCCCCTCCCGCCGCCGCCCCCGTCCCCACGACCGCGGCTCCACCACAGCCCGGTACAGCGACCGAACAACTCCCGCCCGGCCGTACGTCCGCCGAACAGCCACCGTCCGTCACCGCCGCCACCACCACCGCCACCACCACCACCACCGCCACCACCACCGCCACCACCACCTCCGACGGCACGGCCCCGGACCGGCCGCCGTCCGTCGAGTCGGGTGAGGGGGGCGCGGAACGGCCGCCGTCCGCCGATCCGGACGGTGCGGTCGCGGAACGGCCGCCGTTACCCGTGCGGGGCGCGGCGCCGGCCCCCGGGGATGCCGGGGACGACGTGCCGGGGACCCCGACCGCGCCGACCCCGTTCCCGCCCCTGTCCCTGCTGTCGGCCGAGGACCTGCTCGCCGACCGACCCTCCGTCGAAGTGCTGCGGCGCGTCCGCCGCGGGCTGCGGGCTCTTCCCGAGTCCGACCGGCACCTGTCCGACTGAGCGCTCGGACCGCACACCCACCGCAGATGTCTGGACCAAGGAGCACGTGCCCATGACCCCACACGCGTCGATCGAATCGCTGACCGGCATCCTGACATCGCTGCGTGACCGGGTGATGGGTGTCTCGGAGAGCGTCCTGTCCACCGTGGACGGGCTCCTCGTCGTGGCCGACGTCGACAAGGTCCACCCCGAGTCCGTCGCCGCGCTCGCCGCCGCCACCCTCGGCGTCGGCCGTCGCATGGCCGACCAGTCCGGAGCCGGCGCGCTCCGCGAGGTCGTCGTCCGGTGCGGCGCCGGGCACGTCATCGTGGTCGCCGTCGGCGAACGCACTCTGCTGACCGTCATGGCCGACGACGGACTCGACATCGCCGCCTTCCAGCGCGAGTCCCCGGCGACCGTGGAGCAGCTCAACAAGGTGCTCGCGGCGGACGTGGCGCACTGAGACGACCCGTACGACCCGCACGACCCCGACCGCCCGTACGGCCCGTACGGCCCGTACGCCCCGTACGACCCGCACGACGACGGGAACGAGGGGACGACGGGGACGACGGGGACGACGGGGACGACGGGGACGACCGAGGGAAGGGACTTCACTCCAAGGAGTCAGTGGGCGGATCGTACGTGCCGTGGACGCATACGAGGAGAAGGCGCGGGCAGTAGGGCTCGGGGGCCCGTCGGCGCGCCAGCGGTACTACGGCGGGGGACGGGCACGGGACGATCACCGGAGGTGGTGGAACCGCTCGCGCGGGTCGGTCGAGAGACTGTCTGACCTTGCCCGCGGTGGGGTAACCCATGAGTAATGAGCGGCCCCGCATCCGTCCGTGGTTGGATGCGAGGGAGAGGGTGTACCGGGGGCGACGGCCAGCCCACTCCGATGGAACTGGCAGGCGGGAACCGTAACTGGCAGGCGGGAATCGTGAGGATCTTCGGCAAGGGACGGCATCGGCCCTCCGCCTCCTGGCGGCAGGCCACCGACCGTGCGTTCACGCTGATCGGAGACGGTCGGTACGAGGACGCGGGCGCGCTGTTGACACGTGCCGCGGACCTGGAGCCATGGCTGTCCGAGTCCTGGTTCAACCTCGCTCTGCTGCACAAGTTCCGGCACGACTGGGAGCAGGCGCGGGCGGCCGGGCTGAGAGCCGTCGCTCTGCTCGACCGGGAGACCGGGGCGCCCGACTGGTGGAACGTGGGCATCGCCGCGACGGCTCTCCAGGACTGGCCACTGGCCCGCCGGGCCTGGCAGGCGTACGGGCTGCGGGTGCCCGGGGGGGCTTCCCGGCCCAGGTCCGGAGCGGGCACCGGCGACACCGGGGAGCCCGTGGGCATGGACCTCGGCAGCGCCGCCGTACGGCTTTCCCCGGAAGGTGAGGCGGAGGTCGTGTGGGGGCGCCGGCTGGACCCCGCCCGTATCGAGGTGCTCTCCATCCCGCTGCCGTCCTCGGGGCGGCGCTGGGGCGAGGTCGTCCTGCACGACGGGGTCCCGCACGGCGAGCGGACCACCGCCGCCGGGCACGCGTTTCCGGTGTTCGACGAGATCGAGTTGTGGGCGCCGTCGCCGGTGCCGACCTGGGTGGTGCTGCTGGAGGCCGCGACCGAGGCGGACCGTGACGCGTTGGAGCGGCTCGCGGCCGACGCCGGGTTCGCCGCCGAGGACTGGTCCTCGTCGGTGCGGCTGCTGTGCCGGCTGTGCTCGGAGTCGCGGATGCCGTCGGACGAGGGCGACGGGGAGCACCTCGATCCCCACGATCACAGTGAGCCGGGACATCCCGGCCCGCTGGGGCACGTCACGGACGGGCAGTTGTGGGCGCCGGAGCGGGAATGCGGCATCGCCGCGCCGGCTTCGCTGGTGCGGGGGTTGCTGGACGGGTGGGTCGCGGACAGTCCGGACTCCCGGGACTGGCGGGATCTGGAAGAGGTTTGCTAGGGCGTCGTGAGGCCGTACGCCGCCCGTGGGCCGTGTGGGGCCGCTCGCGCCGTTCCCCGCGCCCCTGACAGGGCGCGATCCCCCGTACCCTGTACCAGGATGACAACCCTGTTTTTCTAGGAAGGCATACGTCGCTCATGGCGCAGCAGGACACCGATCAGAAGCACGCGGGCGTGCTCCCCGTGGACGACGAGGGTTTCGTCATCGACACCCAGGACTGCGAGGAGCGGGAAGCGGCCTACCGCGAGCGCGGCACCTCGCTGCCCATCACCGTCGTCGGGAACCCGGTGCTGCACAAGGAGTGCAAGGACGTCACCGAGTTCGGGGACGAGCTGGCGAAGCTGGTGGACGACATGTTCGCCAGCCAGCGGACGGCGGAGGGCGTGGGCCTGGCCGCGAACCAGGTCGGCGTGGACCTGAAGGTGTTCGTGTACGACTGCCCGGACGACGAGGGCAAGCGGCACGTCGGTGTGGTGTGCAATCCCAAGCTGGTCGAACTGCCCGCCGAGAAGCGTCGGTTGGACGACAGCAACGAGGGCTGTCTGTCGGTGCCGACCGCGTACATGCCGCTCGCCCGCCCCGACTACGCCGAGGTCACCGGGCAGGACGAGAAGGGCAACCCGATCAAGGTGCGCGGCACCGGATACTTCGCGCGGTGTCTGCAGCACGAGACCGACCACCTGTACGGCTACCTGTACATCGACCGGCTCTCCAAGCGCGACCGCAAGGACGCCCTGCGGCAGATGTCCGAGAACGAGCCCCGCTACCCCGTCGTCGCGAACGACTGAGAGGGAGAGGAACCCCACGGCGAGGCACACGCCTCACCCCACGGCGAGGCACACGCCTCGCCCTCGCCGCGTCCGCCCTCAGGCGGCCTCCGGGCCCCGGAAGGTGCGGCGGTAGGCCTGGGGCGTGGTGCCCAGGGACCGTACGAACTGATGGCGCAGTGCGGCGGCGGTGCCGAAGCCGGTGCGCCAGGCGATCGCGTCCACCGTCTCGTCCGTTCCCTCCAGCAACCGCTGGGCCAGCAGCACCCGTTGACGCAGGATCCAGCGGTACGGGGTTGTCCCGGTCTCCTGCTGGAAGCGGCGGGCGAACGTGCGCGGGGACATGTGCGCGCGGGCGGCGAGCTGCTCGACGGTGACCTCCTCGTCGAGGTGGCGTTCCATCCAGGCCAGCACCTCGCCGACCGTGTCGCACTGTGAGCGCGGCAGCGGCCGCTCGATGTACTGGGCCTGGCCGCCGTCGCGGTGCGGCGGCACCACCATCCGCCGGGCGATCTTGTTGGCCACATCCGGGCCCTGCTCCTTGCGGACGATGTGGAGACAGGCGTCGATACCGGCCGCCGTGCCCGCCGAGGTGATCACCGGGTCCGCGTCCACGTACAGCACGTCCGGCTCGACCACCGCCCGCGGATACTGCCGGGACAGCTCCTCGGCGTGCCGCCAGTGCACCGTGCAGGGCCGCCCGTCCAGCAGGCCCGCCGCGCCGAGCACGAACACCCCCGAGCACACGCTCAGCACCCGGGCGCCCCGGTCGGCCGCGCGGCGCAGCGCGTCCAGCAGCTCGGCCGGGTAGATCCGCCGCACATAACTGTCCCCGGCCGGTACGACGATGAGGTCGGCCTCGTCCAGCCGGTCCAGGCCGTACGGCGTGGAGATCGTGAACCCCGCGTGGGTCCGCAGGGTGGGGCCCTCCGCCGACGCGACCGCGAAGTCGTACACCGGCAGGCCCTCGTCGCTGCGGTCGAGGCCGAAGACCTCGCAGACGACGCCCAGTTCGAAAGGATGAACACCGTCCAGGAGGATGGCGGCCACGTTCTTCAGCATGCTGCCAGTGTGCCCCGGAAGTGGCAGGAATTCGAGGGGGTGCGGCAGTCCTGCCACTGTTTGTCAGGAGCGTGGGGCGCGACAGTGATGTCCATGGATACGACACAGCTCCAAGGACTCATCGGAATGTCAGCCGTGTTCGGACTGCTCGCCCTGGTCGTGCTGCCGGCGCTCGTCGGCGTCGTGCACGACCGGCGGATCGACCGGCAGATCAAGGAGGCACAGCGGGGCGCCGCCGCCGTCGACGGAGCACGCCCGGAGCGGCACGCCCCGGCCGACGCTCGCTGCGCCACCGCGCCCACCCACCGCGTCGCCCGTGCCGCCTGATCGCTCGTCCGCGGGGCAGCGGCCGACCCTCCGTGCGGCCGCACCTCGGCAGCCGGCGCCGACACTTCCCCGGCACGACGACGACCGTGAGGGTCACGTCGGCCGGGGACGCGGTCGCTCGGGTGACCTGGAAGGACCTAGAAGTCCTCGTCCAGGTCGACGGTGCCCTCCACCGCGACCTGATACGCGGACGGACGCCGCTCGAAGAAGTTCGTCAGCTCCTGCACACCCTGCAACTCCATGAAGGAGAAGGGGTTCTCCGAGCCGTAGACCGGCGCGAAGCCCAGGCGTGTCAGCCGCTGGTCGGCGACGCACTCCAGGTACTGCCGCATCGACTCGGTGTTCATGCCCGGCAGCCCGTCACCGCACAGGTCGCGCCCGAACTGCAGCTCGGCCTCCACGGCCTCCTTCAGCATGTCCGTGACCTGCTGCTGGAGCTGGTCGTCGAACAGTTCCGGCTCCTCCTTGCGCACAGTGTCGACCACGTCGAAGGCGAAGCTCATGTGCATCGTCTCGTCGCGGAACACCCAGTTGGTGCCCGTCGCCAGACCGTGCAGCAGGCCCCGGCTGCGGAACCAGTAGACGTAGGCGAAGGCGCCGTAGAAGAACAGGCCCTCGATGCACGCGGCGAAGCAGATCAGGTTGAGCAGGAAGCGGCGGCGGTCCGCCTTGGACTCCAGGCGGTCCAGCTTCTCCACCGAGTCCATCCACGTGAAGCAGAACTGCGCCTTCTCCCGGATGGAGGGGATGCTCTCCACCGCCGCGAAGGCCGCCGTACGGTCCTCCGGATCGGGAAGATAGGTGTCCAGGAGCGTCAGATAGAACTGGACGTGGACGGCCTCCTCGAAGAGCTGGCGGCTCAGGTAGAGCCGGGCCTCGGGGGAGTTGATGTGCTTGTAGAGGGTCAGCACCAGGTTGTTCGCCACGATCGAGTCGCCCGTCGCGAAGAAGGCGACCAGGCGGCCGATCAGGTGCTGCTCGGCGGGGGAGAGCTTGGCCAGGTCGGCGACGTCCGAGTGGAGGTCGACCTCCTCGACGGTCCAGGTGTTCTTGATCGCGTCCCGGTAGCGCTCGTAGAAATCCGGATAGCGCATGGGGCGGAGAGTCAGCTCGAAGCCGGGGTCGAGGAGATTCTGGTTGCTGGGCATCACTGACAGGCCTCGCAGGACTCGGGGTTCTCAAGGGAGCAGGCGACGGCAGCCGGGTCGGCCGACTGCTGCACGGGGACGGTGTTCTCGGGCCGGACCGGGGCCGGCGCCTGGCCCTGTGCCGCGCGGGCGATGCGGGTCGCCGGGCGGGAGCGCAGGTAGTACGTCGTCTTCAGGCCCGACTTCCAGGCGTACGCGTACATCGAGGAGAGCTTGCCGATGGTCGGCGTCTCCAGGAACAGGTTCAGCGACTGGGCCTGGTCCAGATACGGGGTGCGGGCGGCGGCCATGTCGATCAGGCCGCGCTGCGGGATCTCCCACGCCGTGCGGTACAGCGCCCGTACGTCGGCCGGGATCCACGCGAAGCCCTGCACCGAACCGTTGGACTCGCGCAGCGCCTCACGGGTGCGGGCGTCCCAGACGCCCAGCTCCTTCAGGTCCTTCACCAGATACGAGTTGACCTGGAGGAACTCGCCGGACAACGTCTCGCGCTTGAACAGGTTGGACACCTGCGGCTCGATGCACTCGTACACACCGGCGATGGAGGCGATGGTGGCGGTGGGCGCGATGGCGAGGAGGAGGGAGTTGCGCATGCCGGTCGTCGCGATGCGCTCGCGCAGGGCCGCCCAGCGCTCCGGCCAGGTGAACTCGACGCCGTAGTGGTCGGGGTGCAGCACACCGCGAGCCGTACGGGTCTTCTCCCAGGCCGGCAGCGGGCCGTTGCGTTCGGCGAGGTCGGCGGAGGCCTCGTACGCGGCGAGCATGACGCGCTCCGCGATCCGTGTCGACAGCGCCTTCGCCTCGGGGGAGTCGAAGGGCAGGCGGAGCTGGAAGAAGACGTCCTGGAGGCCCATCGCGCCGAGGCCGACCGGGCGCCACTTGGCGTTGGAGCGGCCCGCCTGCTCGGTGGGGTAGAAGTTGATGTCGACGACGCGGTCCAGGAAGGTGACGGCCGTGCGGACGGTCTCGTCCAGCCGCTCCCAGTCCATGTCGCCGGTGGCACGGTCGACGAACGCGCCCAGGTTCACCGAACCCAGGTTGCAGACGGCGGTCTCCCCGTCGTCCGTGACCTCCAGGATCTCCGTGCAGAGGTTGGAGGAGTGCACGACATGGCCCGGCTCGGCCGTCTGGTTGGCCGTGCGGTTGGCGGCGTCCTTGAAGGTCATCCAGCCGTTGCCGGTCTGCGCGAGGGCGCGCATCATGCGGCCGTAGAGGTCACGGGCCGGGATGGTCTTCCTCGCCAGGCCGTTCGCCTCCGCCGCGCGGTACGCGGCGTCGAACTCCTCGCCCCACAGGTCCACCAGCTCGGGCACGTCGGCCGGGGAGAACAGCGACCACGGCTCGTCGGCGTTCACCCGGCGCATGAACTCGTCCGGGATCCAGTGCGCCAGGTTCAGGTTGTGCGTACGCCGGGCGTCCTCACCGGTGTTGTCGCGCAGCTCCAGGAACTCCTCGATGTCGGAGTGCCAGGTCTCCAGGTAGACCGCGGCGGCGCCCTTGCGCCGGCCGCCCTGATTCACGGCGGCGACCGAGGCGTCCAGGGTCTTCAGGAACGGCACGATGCCGTTGGAGTGCCCGTTGGTGCCCCGGATCAGCGAACCGCGGGAGCGGATGCGGGAGTACGACAGACCGATGCCGCCGGCGTGCTTCGAGAGGCGGGCCACTTGGTGGTAGCGGTCGTAGATGGAGTCCAGCTCGTCCAGCGGGGAGTCCAGGAGGTAGCAGGACGACATCTGGGGGTGCCGTGTACCGGAGTTGAAGAGGGTGGGGGAGGACGGGAGGTAGTCGAGGCGGCTCATCAGCCGGTAGAGCGCGGCGACTTCGTCCACGGACCGTGCGGTGTCGTCCTCGGCGAGGCCGGCGGCGACGCGCAGCATGAAGTGCTGGGGCGTCTCGACGACCTTGCGGGTGATCGGGTGCCGGAGGAGGTAGCGGCTGTGCAGGGTGCGCAGACCGAAGTAGCCGAAGCGGTCGTCGGCGGCCGGGTCGACGAGGGCGTCGAGGCGCTCGGCGTGGACGCGGACGAACTCGGCCGTACGGTCGGCGACCAGGCCCTCCCGGTGGCCCACCGCGATGGACTCCGTGAACGTCGTGACCCCCTGCGAGGCGGCCTCGGCACGGATGCCGACGGCCAGCAGACGGGCGGCCAGCTTCGAGTAGGCGGGGTCCTCGGAGATGAGGCCGGCGGCCGCTTCCGTGGCCAGCTCGCGCAGCTCTACGACCATCTCGGCGGCGTCCGTACGGGCGGACCGGCCGCGCAGCGCGGCGGCGGCGACCCGGCCGGGGTCGGCGTCGGGGAGGTCGGCGGTCAGCTCGGTCAGGGTCCGCAGCAACGCGGTACCGGGAGCGTCGGTCTCGGTCGCCGGGTCGGCTGAAACCGGTTCGGCTGGCGCGATGGTCACGTGGGGCTCTCCCTCGCTCGGCTGGGGACCTCGCGGAGGGCATGAGGCAGCACACGAGCGCACGGGGCGTCGCGTCCACCGGCCCATTCCGCGAGGCCCGGACGTCAGGGCACCCGGACCGGACGGCCGGGCGCACTGTCGGCAGGCGTTCGGACTGAACGGGCGTGCGCGAAAGGGCATGAACGCACGCGAGTACACCGTTGCGGGACAGTTCCGGATTCGCACCGGATTCCCCTGCGGCGACAGCGAGCATGAGCATACATCTTGTGCCGGGCCGCGGTGCCACCCCCAGATGTTGTGTCCCGTCGACTTCGGAGCGTGTCAGGGCGTCAACTCAGGGGTGCGGAGCGCGAGGTCGTCCAGGGCCCGGCCCGTGGGCGGGGCGGGCCGTCCTTCAGCCCAGCCCGGGCCACCGCGGCAGTGTCGTCACGAAGTCCTCGCCGAAGTCGCGGGTGCCCGGGCCCAGGGCGACGCGGCCGGTCGTGCGGAGGCGGGCGGTCAGGGCGGGGGACTCGGAGTAGTAGACGCGTCGGGCACCGGTCGGCACGAAAACGGTCTGGCCGCGCGTGAGTTCGCTCGCGCACTCCACGACGACGGCGCCCTCGGCCGCCTCGACGAACGCCTCGTCCCCGCAGACGCCCACGGCCAGCGGATCGTGCAGCGGGCAGGTGCCGTCTCCGCCGTGGCGGGTGTAGGCGTCCATGTACGTGCGCATCAGACGGGCGGCGAGAGCCGTGCCCGGGCCCGCGGCCTCCAACGCGCCGAGGTCGGCGGGGCGGAACAGGCAGCGGTGCGAGGCGTCCAGGTCGACCATGGTGAACGGGATGCCGGAGGAGAGGACGACCTCGGCGGCGTCCGGGTCGGCCCAGATGTTGAACTCCGCGACCGGTGTGAAGTTCCCCGGCACCTGCGCGGCACCGCCCATGAACACGAACTTCCGGACCCGGTGGGCGACATCGGGGTCCTCCAGCAGGGCGATGGCCACGTTGGTGAGGGGGCCGGTGGCACACACCGTCAGCTCGCCCTCGTACTCCCGCGAAAGCCGCAGCAGGGCCTGCGCGGACGACTCCGTCGGGTGCGGGGCCGTGGAGTCGGGCAGCGTCTCGTCGCCGAGGCCGGCCGGGCCGTGGAATGCGGAGGCCTCCCGGTAGGGGAGTTGGGACAGAGGGCGGCCGGCGCCTCGGTGGACCGGGACGTCGGCGTCGATACGGAGGGCTCGGGCGAGGGCTCGGGCGTTGGTGTAGGTCGCCTCGGCGGGGAGGTTACCGCCGACCGATGTGTAGGCCTTGAGGTCCCACAGCCCTGTGCCGAGGAGGTACTGCAGGGCCACGGCGTCGTCGATACCGGGGTCGCTGTCGAGGACGATCGGGGCGCGAACGGTCACCGGGTCAGCCTAGCCGGGTGTTTTTCGCCCCCGGCCGCCCCTACCCGTCCCATCCACGTCCCGTCCCCAGGGGCTGCGCCCCTTCGACGCCGGGCCGCACCCGACAACGAACCCCTTGGGGTCGAAGGGGCAGCGCCCCTGGGGACGGGACGGGTAAGGGCGGCCGGGGGCGAAGAACACCCCCCGGCCGCCCTGGGACCGCAGCCTTCTAGTGCCCCGCCCCTGCCGTGGCCGGAGGCAGTTCCACCTGGACGCCCGCGTCACCGGCGTCGGCCGTGTAGTCCTCCGGCTTGGTCTCGTCGATGCCGTCGGGCGCCTTGACCGCCCGCAGGACGAACGTCAGGACCACCGTGACCACCACGTTGAGCACGAACGCCGTCAGACCGATGTAGCCGATCTCCCCGATCCCCGGGATCTCCGCGGAGGACCCACCGAAGTGCTTCTGCGTCGGCGAGGCGACACCGTACGCCGCGACCGTGCCGTACAGCATGCCGACCGCCCACCCCGCGAGCAGCGCCCAGCGGTGGAACCAGCGGGTGAAGAGGCCGCCGACGAGGGCCGGGAAGGTCTGGAGGATCCAGATGCCGCCGAGGAGCTGGAAGTTGATGGCGACCGTCTTGTCCATCGTCAGGACGAACGCCAGTGCGCCGACCTTCACCAGCAGCGACACCAGCTTGGAGACCTTCGTCTCCTGCGCCGGTGTGGCGTCCGGCTTGATGAAGTCCTTGTAGATGTTGCGGGTGAAGAGGTTCGCCGCAGCGATGGACATGATCGCCGCGGGGACCAGCGCACCGATACCGATCGCGGCGAAGGCGACGCCCGCGAACCAGTCGGGGAACATCGTCTCGAAGAGCTGAGGGATCGCCAGCTGCCCGTTCTGCACCTGGATGCCGGCCGCGATCGCCATGAAACCCAGCAGGGCCAGCAGGCCCAGCATCAGGGAGTACAACGGCAGGATCGTGGTGTTGCGGCGGATGACCTCGCGGCTCCTGGACGACAGCGTCGCCGTGATCGAGTGCGGGTACATGAAGAGCGCCAGCGCCGAGCCGAGGGCCAGCGTCGCGTACGTCCACTGGTTGGCATCGCCCGGGACGAGGGAACCGCGCGGCTTGTCCGTCGCCGGGTTGGTCTGGCTGTACGCCTCGCCCGCCTTGGCGAAGATGTCGTCGAAGCCGCCGAGTTTGATCGGGATGTAGATGATCGCCACCGCGATGACGATGTAGATCAGGGTGTCCTTCACGAACGCGATCAACGCGGGGGCCCGGAGACCGGACGAGTAGGTGTACGCGGCCAGCACACCGAAGGCGATCAGGAGCGGCAGGTCCTTGATGAACCAGTTGGTGTCCTCGCCGCCGCCCACGCCCATTACGTCGAGTACGGCCTGGATGCCGACCAACTGGAGCGCGATGTACGGCATCGTCGCCAGGATGCCGGTGAGGGCCACGGCCAGGGACAGGCCCTTCGAGCCGAAGCGACCGCGTACGAAGTCCGAGGTCGTCACATAGCCGTGCTTGTGGGAGACCGACCACAGCCGGGGCAGGAACGTGAAGATCAGCGGGTAGATCAGGATCGTGTAGGGCACCGCGAAGAAGCCGGCCGCGCCCGCCGCGTAGATCGCCGCCGGTACGGCGACGAACGTGTACGCGGTGTAGAGGTCGCCGCCGAGCAGGAACCAGGTGACCCAGGTGCCGAACGACCGGCCGCCGAGGCCCCATTCGTCGAGGCTGTGCTCGTTCTCGGCCTTGCGCCAGCGAGCGGCGAGGAAGCCCATGACCGTGACGGCCAGGAAGAAGAAGATGAAGACGGCGAGCGCGACGCCGTTCACGCCGTCCTTCACCGGGAGGCACCCCCGCCCCGTGCCTTGGACTTGCGGGCGCGCTGGTCACGCTGCCACAGGACGTACGCGATGCCGGTGAGCGCGGTGGAGATGAGCACCCAGGCCATCTGGTACCAGTAGAAGAACGGGATGCCCATGAGCACGGGGTCCGTCTGGGCGTAGGAGCCGACCCAGAGCATCGCCACGAACGGGGCGAACAAACACAGGGCGATGACCACTCTGACAGGTGTGACCACCGGTGGTCCCACTTCAGGCGCTTTTGACATGTACCGGTTCCGTCCCCTCGCTGATCACCACTGATCACGGTTTGGCGCGGAGGGAAATGTAAGGGACGGGTTCCGTCGTTTGGAACCCCCTGTCCGGATAACGGATGCGGAGGTTCTGTGTCCAGCGGTGCCGGAACCCCTGGTGAGCAGGATCCGCAAGCCCTGTCGGCAGCACCGTCCTGCCGCTCCGGCGGAGGGGAGTGAGCCCGTGAAGACGGGTCCGCCGCCCCGGCTGCTCAGTCCTGCGGCCGCTTGAGCCGGGCCACGAACTTGTACCGGTCGCCCCGGTAGACCGACCGCACCCACTCCACCGGCTGCTCGTCCTTGTCCAGCGAGTGGCGGGAGAGCATCAGCATCGGCAGGCCAACGTCCGTGCCCAGCAGCCCGGCCTCGCGCGGGGTGGCCAGGGAGGTCTCGATCGTCTCCTCGGCCTCGGCGAGATGGACGTCGTACACCTCGGCGAGAGCGGTGTAGAGGGAGGTGTACTTGACCAGCGACCTGCGCAGCGCGGGAAAACGCTTGGCGGACAGATGGGTCGTCTCGATCGCCATGGGCTCGCCGTTGGCCATGCGCAGGCGCTCGATGCGCAGCACGCGGCCGCCTGCGGTGATGTCGAGCAGCCCCGCGAGGGTGTCGTCGGCGGTGATGTAGCCGATGTCGAGGAGCTGCGAGGTCGGTTCGAGGCCCTGGGCCCGCATGTCCTCCGTGTACGAGGTGAGTTGCAGCGCCTGGGAGACCTTCGGTTTGGCGACGAACGTGCCCTTGCCCTGGATGCGCTCCAACCGCCCCTCGACGACCAGCTCCTGGAGAGCCTGCCGCACGGTCGTGCGCGAGGTGTCGAACTCGGCGGCGAGTGTGCGCTCGGGCGGCACCGGGGTGCCGGGCGGCAGCGTCTCGGTCATGTCGAGCAGGTGCTTCTTCAGGCGGTAGTACTTGGGCACGCGTGCGGTACGGACGGTCGCCCCGTTCTCGTTCTCCGCACTGCTGACGTCGGTGCTCATGCTCCGCCTTCCCGGCTCCTAGTGGCGTGATCCTTCTGTATACCCGCACAGCCCCCGCTGGTCTAGTCCACGAAGGCTCCTCCGTCGACCCGCTTCGGCGGGGTGCAGTGGTCTACCTGAAGAGTGTGGCTGAACCGCGCTGTTTTCGCTGGCTCATTACATAAAGGTTCTTGCATATGTAGGTCGCATAACGGCTGGTGGGAGGTGGTTCGAGGGCTCTTGACAGGGGGATTGGCACGGGTCAAGCTCCGGCGTACTGGTCTACACCATTGGTCCAGGTCCCGGCCCCATGGGCGGTACGTCTGTCACCGCGGGGAGCAGGGGGGTTTGTGGCATCCCTGAGGAATGGCATCCCTGAGGAGGGTGGCGTGAAGAGGAAGCTGACGACCGCGATCTGTGTCGCGGGCATGATGGTCTCCATCGCGGCGTGCGGGGGCGGCGGGAGCGGGCGTGAGAGCTCCGACACGGGGGCGGACACCAAGGAGCTGACCGTCTGGCTCACGGTGGACGCGCAGAACAACTGGCCCGAGCTGGTCAGGGCCGCCGACGCGGCGGTCGAGAAGAAGCACCCCGGGATCACCATCAAGCACGAGTACTACGGCTGGCCCGACAAGAACGCCAAGCTCGACGCCGTCCTCGCCACCGACAAGGCCCCCGACGTGGTCGAGATGGGCAACACGGAGATGCTCGCCTACCTGGTCAAGGGTGCCTTCGCCCCCCTCGACCCGGAGAAGTTCGACAACGCGGGCGCCTGGCTGGACGGCCTCAAGGCCTCCGTCACCTATGAGGGCAAGACCTACGGCGTCCCCTACTACGCCGGTGGCCGCGTCGCCAACTGGCGCAGGGACGTCTTCGCCGCCGTGGGCGTCAAGTCCCCGCCGAAGACGTACGCGGAGCTCACCTCCGCCCTCGACAAGGTCCAGAAGAAGCGGGGCGACAAGTTCAGCGCCTGGTACCAGCCCACCCGCGACTGGTACGCGGCCATGTCCTTCGTCTACGACGCCGGCGGCTCCATAGCCGTCGAGTCCGGCGGCGAGTGGAAGGCCAACCTCTCCTCACCGGAGTCCGTGAAGGGCCTGGACGAGTTCAAGAACGTCGTGGACTCGTACATGCACGGCGACAGGACCAAGGACGAGTCCGACCGGTACATCGTCTACGGCCAGGGCAGGTCCGGCATGATCTTCGCCCCCGCCTGGGAGGGCGCGACCGCCGCGGCCAAGGAGAACGACAAGACCGGCAAGCTCGCCGGCAACGTCGAGAACTTCGTGATGCCCGGCCCGTCCGGCAAGAACCTGCCCGTCTTCCTCGGCGGCAGCGACCTCGCCGTCCCGGTGAAGTCCGACGCGCGGACGGTCGCCGCCGAGTGGATCAACGCCTTCACCGGCTCCGCCGGCCAGAAAGGGCTGATCGAGAAGGGAAACCTGCCCAACAACAGGACCGACCTCGCCACCCTCAAGGACGACCCGGCGACGGCCGTCCCGGCCACGGCCGCCGAGTCCAACTGGTTCGTGCCCATGGCGCCCGGCTGGGGCCAGGTCGAGAAGGCGCAGATCCTGCAGACCATGCTGCAGAACATCGGCACCGGCAAGAAGTCGGTCGAGGAGGCCGCGAAGGAAGCGGACGCCGAGATCGACAAGGTCATCAACAACGAGTGAGGGTGACCTGCCGGTCGGGCCCGGTCGTCGTGGCCGGGCCCGGCCGGAGGCGCCACCCCTGGCCCACGGGTGTGACCCGGGTCCGGCCGGTGGGTGATTCACAAAAGTGCCGCGGCGGTGCCGGGTCGGTGCCGGTGCGTCGTGGCCGGCCGCGCGGTTCCCCCGCGCCCCTTACGGGGCGACGCTGACGGGGCGCTGATCGGCTGCCTCTTCCTTTGTCTTAGGAGCGCGCGATGAGTGCCGCAGATACGACTGCCCCTACGAAGGTGCCGCCCGCGCGGTCCGTGCCGCCACCGCCTTCGCCGGCGGTCACCAAGGAGCGGGCCACACGTTCGGTGGGCGGAGCCGCCGTCCCCTGGGCCCTGCTGGCCCCCTGTCTGCTGATTCTCGCCGTCGTCCTCGGCTATCCGCTGGTCCGGCTGGTCACCCTGTCCTTCCAGAAGTTCGGCCAGTCCCAGTTGTGGGGTTTCCAGCCCGCGGAGTCGGTCGGCTTCGACAACTTCTCCGAAGTGCTGGGCGACAGCGAGTTCTGGACGGTCGTCGTCCGGACCATCGTCTTCGCCGCCGCCTGCGTCGTCTTCACGATGGTCATCGGCATGGCGATCGCCCTGCTGCTCCAGCGGGTCTCCGGCTGGGTGAAGACGCTCATCAACATCGCGCTGGTGGCGAGTTGGGGCATGCCGATCATCGTGGCCACCACCGTCTTCAAGTGGCTCTTCGACTCCGACTACGGCATCTTCAACGCGCTGCTCAGCAAGCTCCCCGGCGTCGACATGATCGGCCACAACTGGTTCGCCGGCGGCCCCGAGGGCCTGGCCGTCATCACCCTGCTCGTGGTGTGGGGCGCGGTGCCGTTCGTCGTCATCACCCTCAGCGCCGGACTCACCCAGGTCCCCAAGGAACTGGAGGAGGCCGCCCGCCTGGACGGCGCCGGCGCGTGGGGCGTGTTCCGCTACGTCACCCTGCCCATCCTCAAGCCGATCATCGTGATGCTCACGACCCTCTCGGTCATCTGGGACATGGGCGTCTTCCCCCAGGTCTTCGTGATGCGCAACGGCCACCCGGAGGCCGAGTTCCAGTTGCTCACCACCTACTCGTACGACAAGGCCTTCGTGGTCAACGACTACGCGCAGGGCTCGGCCATCGCACTGCTGACCGTGCTGTTGCTGCTCGGTGTGATCGGGGTCTACATGCGCCAGATGCTGAAGATCGGAGAAGTCGAATGAGCGGCACCAACGTGATCGCCACCACGGGAAGCCGCTCGGGGCGCCGCAGGTCGAAGCTTGGCTGGAACCTGCTGGGCCTCCTCGTCTTCGTCACCGCCGGCTTCCCCGTCTACTGGATGCTGAACACGGCGTTCAAACCGGCCAAGGACGCGATCGACCCGGATCCGAGCCTCCTGCCGACCTCGCTCACCTTCTCCAACTTCGGCCGGGCACTGGATATCGCCGACTTCTGGGGCCCGGTCGGCCGCAGCCTCGTGGTTTCCCTCACGGTCGTCGTGATCGGCGTCGCCGTCGGCATGCTGGCCGCCCTGGCCATCTCCCGCTTCGCCTTCCGCGGTCGGAAGGTCGTCATCGTCGGCATCCTGGCGGTCCAGATGGTGCCGCTGGTCGCCATGATCATCCCGGTCTTCCTGCTCCTGAACGACCTGGGCCAGTACGACCGCCTCACCGGCCTGATCATCACCTATCTGACCTTCATCCTCCCGTTCACGGTGTGGACGCTGCGCGGCTTCATCGTCAACATCCCGCGCGAACTGGAGGAGGCGGCCATGGTCGACGGGTGCTCCCGCACCACCGCCTTCCTGAGGGTGGTGTTCCCCCTGCTCGCGCCGGGCATGGTCGCGACCTCGGTCTATGGCTTCATCCAGGCGTGGAACGAGTACCTCTACGCCCTGATGCTGATGAGCCAGCAGAACCAGACGGCGACCGTCTGGCTGAGCAACTTCACCACCAAGCACGGCACCGAATACGCCCCGATGATGGCCGGATCCACCATGATGGCCGTGCCGATCGTCGTCCTCTTCCTCCTCGTCCAGCGCAAAATGGCCGCGGGCCTCACCGCGGGTGCCGTGAAGGGATGACCCACCGATGACGACATTCGCCACTGGCTCGGACACACTCACCCGGGACGCGCTGACCGTCCTCCAGCCCGGCTTCACCGGCACCACCGCCCCCGACTGGCTGCTGCGCCGCCTCGGCGAGGGCCTCGCCTCCGTCGGCCTCTTCGGCCGCAACATCACCTCGCCCGGCCAACTGGCCGCCCTCACCGCCCGGTTGCGCGCCGAGCACGAGGACGTACTGGTCGCGATCGACGAGGAGGGCGGCGACGTCACCCGCCTGGAGGTCCGCACCGGTTCCTCCTTTCCAGGCAACCACGCCCTGGGCGCGGTCGACGACGTGGACCTGACCAGGGAGGTCGCCTTCGCGCTCGGCCACCGTCTGGCGGGGTGCGGCGTCAACTTCAACTGGGCGCCCTCCGCCGACGTCAACTCGAACCCGGACAACCCCGTCATCGGCGTCCGTTCCTTCGGCGCCGACCCCGACCTGGTCGCCCGTCACACGGCCGCCTACATCACCGGTCTGCAGGCCGCGGGCGTCGCCGCCTGCACCAAGCACTTCCCGGGCCACGGTGACACCGCCGTCGACTCCCACCTCTCCCTGCCCCGCATCGACGCGGACCGCGCGCTTGTGGACTCCCGCGACCTGGCCCCGTTCCGCGCCGCCATCAGTGCCGGGTCGCGCGCGATGATGAGCGCCCACATCCTGGTCCCCGCCCTGGACCCCGACCGCCCGGCAACGTTGTCGCGCGGCATCCTCACCGGACTCCTCCGCGGCGAGCTCGGCTACGACGGCCTCATCGTCACCGACGGCATGGAGATGCGGGCCATCGCCGGGACCTACGGCATCGAACACGGCAGCGTCCTCGCCCTCGCCGCCGGAGCCGACGCCATCTGCGTCGGCGGCGGCCTGGCCGACGACGAGACCGTCCGCCGCCTCCGCGACGCCCTCGTCGCCGCGGTCCGCTCCGGCGAACTGCCGGAGGAGCGCCTCGCGGACGCGGCCGACCGGGTCCGCGCCCTGGCGAAGTGGACGAGGTCGGCGACCGGTGGAGCGGGGGAGAGCACCGGTGCCGGTGCCCGGGCCGGTGGGGGCGCGGGTGCAGGGACGGGCCGCGAGGCGGTCGGAGGGCACGGCGCGCTCCGGGAGAGCGGGGAGGCCGAGGGCATCGAGGAGCTGGGCGGCACCGGCACGGGCGTCGGACTCGTGGCCGCCCGCCGCGCCCTCACGACGACACACGTGGAGCCCTACATGCCGCCCACTCAGCCCCTGTACGTCGCGGCCTTCGCCGCCGTGGCGAACATCGCGGTCGGCGACGAGACCCCGTGGGGTGTCGGCGCCGAGCTGGCCCGCTTCCTCCCGGGCACCGAGACGGGCACTTTCGCGGGCGACAGCGCCGGCGCCTCCGCCCTGGCGGTCGCCGGCACCCGCCGTATCGTCGCCGTCGTCCGCGACGAACACCGGCACCCGTGGATGACCACCGCCCTCGACGCCCTCCTCGCCACCCGCCCCGACACCATCGTCGTCGAGATGGGCATCCCCCAGGCCCCGCCCCGAGGCTCCCTCCACATCGCGACACATGGCGCGGCGAGGGTGTGCGGACGGGCGGCGGCGGAGGTCATCGCAGGGGTCCGGTAGGGCGTCGGACGTTCCCCCAGCCACAGGCGTGGTGACACAGGGGCGCCACGGCCCGCGTCTCCACCGGGCCGTGGCGCCCCACAGGCGTCCTCCGGTCGCTTCAGATCCCCTGCCAGTCCGGCTTGTTGCGGTACGTGTGCCGGAAGTAGTCCGCCAGCTTCAGCTTCGACGCGGCGCCCTCGTCCACCACCACGGTCGCGTGCGGGTGGAGCTGCAGCGCGGAAGCCGGGCAGACCGCCGCGACCGGCCCCTCCACGGTCGCCGCGACGGCGTCCGCCTTGCCCTCGCCCGTGGCGAGCAGCACCAGATGCCGGGCCTCCAGGATCGTGCCGATGCCCTGGGTGACGACATGGTGCGGCACCTGATCGATGTCGCCGTCGAAGAACCGCGCGTTGTCGATCCGGGTCTGCTCGGTCAGCGTCTTGATCCGTGTCCGGGAGGCGAGCGAGGAGCACGGCTCGTTGAATCCGATGTGCCCGTCGGTCCCGATACCGAGCACCTGCAGATCCACGCCGCCCGCCTCGGCCAACGCCCTGTCGTACGCCGCGCACGCCCCCGGCACGTCCTCGGCGGTCCCGTCGGGTCCCATGAACGCGTCCATGCCGAGCCCCAGCGGCTCCAGCACCTCGCGCCGCAGCACCGAGCGGTACGACTCGGGGTGCTCGGCCGGCAGCCCCACGTACTCGTCGAGCTGCGCGATCCGCGCCCGCGAGACATCCACGGCACCGGACCGCACCTTGGCCGTCAGAGACTGGTAGACGGGCAGGGGGGTCGATCCCGTGGCCACGCCGAGCAGGGCATCGGGCTTCCGCCGGAGCAACCGGGCCATCGCCTCGGCTATGAGCTCGCCAGCCGCCTCGGCATCCGGAACGATGACAACTTCCACGCTGGGCCTGCCGATCTGGAGAAGGGGTGACGCGAGGGGACCTGGAGGACGTATGTGGTTTAGACCAATCTAGCAGAGGGGGCTTCGGGTGGGTATGCCCGTCCTCTCCCTCACCTTCCGGCCCACCCCCTGCCGAAGCGGGCTACCCTGCGAGTGAGCCGTCGGCGGATACCCGGGCAGGGGAACAACAACAAACATCCGCCAACGCATGGACACACGCAGTGGTCTAGTCAACAATGCGTGGTAGGGAATGTGATCGATCAGCGGTCCCGACCGCGGCGATCACGCATCGACAACACGAGCCTCCGCCTTCCCCGCACAGGAAGGCGGACCGAGGACCCGGCGCTCTCTGCCCTGACTGCTCCGGATCCTCATCCTTCGGCCGACCGGGACCGCACACCCCACGGCCGATATTGCTCCGGGCTGCGGTGCCGGGAGGGTTGAGGGTCCCTCTCAGGCGCCGCGGCCCGCGGGTGTTCTCCGGCCGGGTCGCGCGGTTCCCGCGTCGCAATTCCGGACGGCGCACCACTGTTTCCGGTCATGTCCGTACCGCCAGGTACGCTCGCACACGTGCCCTCCATGAACGAACTCGTCCGCCAGCACACCGCGCTCAGCGACTCCGACCTGGAGTGGCTGCATCTGCTGGTGTCGGAGTGGCAGCTCCTCTCCGACCTCTCCTTCGCCGACCTCGTCCTCTGGGTCCCCACGCGTGACGGCACCCGCTATGTCTCCGTGGCCCAGATGCGCCCCAACACCGGCCCCACCTCGTACCAGGACGACATGGTCGGCCACCTGGTCCCGCGCGGTCGCCGTCCCCTCCTGGACGTCGCCCTCGACGAGGGCCGCATCGCCCGCGAGGGCGACCCGGAGTGGCGTGAGGAGGTGCCGGTACGGGTCGAGTCCATCCCCGTGAGCAGGGAGGGCCGTGTCCTCGGTGTCATCGCGCGCAACACCAATCTGCTGACCGTGCGGACCCCGAGCCGACTGGAGCTGACGTATCTCCAGAGCGCGTCCGACCTGGCCCAGATGATCGCGGTCGGAGCCTTTCCGTTCCCCGACCAGCAGGTCGACATGGATGCCTCACCCCGGGTCGGTGACGGCCTGATCAGGCTCGACGCCGACGGCATCGTCCAGTACGCCTCCCCGAACGCCCTCTCCGCGTACCACCGCCTCGGCCTCGCCGCCGACCTCGTCGGCTGCCACCTCGGCCGTACGACCGCTGAACTCGCCCCCTCCCGGGGTCCGGTGGACGAGGCGCTGGCCAAGGTGGCGAGCGGATGGGCGCCGCGCGAGTTCGAGATCGAGTCCAGCGACGGGGTCATCCAGTTCCGTGCGATCCCCCTCAAGCCCAAGGGCCCGCGCATCGGTTCGCTGGTGCTGTTGCGTGACGTGACGGAACTGCGGCGCCGTGAGCGCGAGTTGATCACCAAGGATGCGACCATCCGGGAGATCCACCACCGGGTGAAGAACAACCTCCAGACCGTCGCCGCGCTGCTGCGTCTCCAGGCCCGCCGGATCGAGTCCGAGCGCGGCCGGGAAGCGCTCGAGGAGGCCGTACGACGGGTCGGGTCGATCGCGATCGTCCATGAGACGCTGTCCCAGAATCTGGACGAGCGGGTGGAGTTCGACGAGATCGCCGACCGGGTGCTCGCCATGGTCGCCGAGATCTCGCCGGGCAAGGTCACCGGCCGGCGCTCCGGGCGCTTCGGCATCCTGGACGCGGAGGTCGCGACCCCGCTCTCCATGGTTCTCACCGAGATCCTGCAGAACGCACTCGAACACGGCTTCCGCGAGGGCGACACCGGAAACGTCGAGGTCTCGGCGGTACGCGGCGGCACCACCAAGGAGACCCGTCTCCTCGTCACCGTCCAGGACGACGGCGTCGGTCTCCCCGAGGGCTTCGACCCGCACCGCTCGGGCAACCTCGGCCTGCAGATCGTACGGACGCTGGTCGAAGGGGAGTTGGGCGGGACCTTCGACATGGTCCCGGCCCCCGAGCGCGGCACCCAGGTGATCCTCGACATCCCGGTACGCGCCCAGAAGTAGCGCCGGCGCTCCCGGTTCCCACCACAGACGTCGTACGTCGGCACAGCACTGAGCCCCGGACCATCGTGTGGTCCGGGGCTCAGGCTCGTGGCTGATTAAGCGCACCGGGGGCACTGCGCGCTGCGGCTCGGGGGCGGGAGAAGCGCACTCGCTGTGCGCGCCGCCAAGCTCAGGCTATTGCTGGGTGGGATGTCAGGCGGATGCCTGACGGGCCCGGTTGCGGGCGGCGCGGCGCTTCATGGCGCGGCGCTCGTCCTCGCTGAGACCACCCCAGACGCCGGAGTCCTGGCCGGACTCAAGCGCCCACTGCAGACACTGCTCGATAACCGGGCAGCGACGGCAGACAGCCTTGGCTTCCTCGATCTGCAGCAGCGCAGGACCGGTGTTGCCGATGGGGAAGAAGAGCTCGGGGTCTTCCTCGCGGCAAACGGCGTTGTGACGCCAGTCCATGGCTGCTACCTCTCCTTGGTATTACATGCACGTTAGCTTGTGAATGTGAACGCTTTCACGAATCCCTCAACAAGTGAAGGGCCGATCACCAGACGGACTGGTGTGGTCCTGTGGATTGAGGAGGGGTTCTGGCGCTTGCTTGAGCCGGTGTTGCGGGCTGTCCGGAGCGCCACGTAGAGACTCGCAAACCTCGGCGGCGGATACAACCCCTTCCGGAAAGTTTTTTTTGATTCCTCGGTGTCGACTGTGTCACAGCCGTACTTCCATGGGGTGGACCCTGGCCTAAACGTTCGAGTGGAAGGACTTTTGCCCGTTCCGCTCACACAATCACACGCAGTGCACGGCGTACGCCTGTGAACGTCACGCTCGTTCGCAGTCCGAGGTGGTCGCCGTCCATCTGAAGGGGGAGGGGCGCCTTCGAATGCAAGGTGAAGTCGGTCAGGTCGTGCAGGGTGGTGGCGTGCTTGCCCTGGGGGCCACGCTCGGGGGACGAAGTGAGCAACTGCGTGCCATATCGGGCGAGCGCGGGCGTCGACATGCGGCTGAGACCGAGCACGTCGAGACCTTTGTCGAACGAGGCCTTAGGCGAGGCGTACACCGGGCGATTGCCCAGAAACGTCCACGGGGACGTGTTGCAGACTATGGACAGCACAAGATCGGAAATGGGGTCCTCGTCGGCCCGCTCCAAAGTGATCGTGCCGAGTCTGCGGTGGGGCTCTTCCAGAAACTGCCGGAAAGCCTGACGCAGGTAAAGAGCGTGTGTGGATTTCCGTCCCCGCTCTCGCTGTTGCTCGACCCGGCCGATCACACCCGCGTCGAATCCCAGGCCGGCGCAGAAGGTGAACCAGCGGGACGGCACCGTCTCGTCCTCCGTGCCCCGGGTGCCGGAGGCCATGCCCAGGCCGACCGTCCGCTCCCGGCTCTCGCGCAGGGCGTCGAGGAGGACGCCGGTGGCCTCCACCGGGTGGTTGGGAAGCCCCAGGGCGCGGGCGAAGACATTGGTGGAGCCGCCGGGGACGACGGCGAGGCGGGGGAGTCGGTCGGGGTCGGGGCCGTGGTGCAGCAGGCCGTTGACGACCTCGTTGACCGTGCCGTCGCCGCCGAGCGCGACGACCAGCTCGACGTCCCCCTTGCCTTCGGCGGCCTGGCGGGCGAGGTCCCGGGCGTGCCCGCGGTACTCGGTGGTGACCGCTTCCAGCTTCATCTCGCTCGCGAGCGCGTGGATCAGCACATCGCGCGTACGTGCGCTTGTGGTGGTTGCCGCCGGATTGACCACGAGAAGTGCACGCATGGGTTGCAGCGTACCTACTGGGTGGTACTCGGCCCATACCGAGGTGGAGATCAAGGGGGAGATCAGGGAGTGACGATGCGCACGTGGGGGCGCGCGAAGGGGCGACGGCTACCCTTCAGGGGTGAGTTCTGAGCAGATCCCCACGCCGGACACCTCCGACGCCGAGCCCCGCCCCGGGCGGCTGACCGCCGCGGCGGCGCTGGCCGCGCTGGAGGGGGCGGCCCTGCTGGTGGGCGGGGGCGCCATGCTGGTGCTGGGCTTCACCGGCGACTCGGACGACCTGAGCACCGGTGTCACCGGAGGCATCACGCTCATCGCGCTGGCCCTGCTGCCGCTGATCGCGGCGCGAGGGCTGTTGCTGCGGCGGAGCTGGAGCCGGGGACCCGCCGTGATCACGCAGATCATGGCGCTGCCGGTGGCCTACAACCTGTTGCGGGCGGACAGCGTGGCGATCCCGGCGGGGATCGTGCTGGCCGTCGTCGCGGTGACCGCGCTGGTGCTGCTGATCAATCCCGCGACGACCCGGGCTCTCGGGATCCAGGGGCCGGGCCGGGTGGAGGAGTAGGTGGAGCCGGTCGGGCGGAGGGAGTAGGCGGTAGCCGGTCGGGCGGAGGGAGTAGGCGGTAGCCGGTCGGGCGGACCGGCACCTTCGCCACTCCCGTCGGCCACTCCTCGACGAGACCCGACGGCCGCCCTTCGACGAGGCCTCCCGACTGCTCCCGACGAGGCCCTTGCCGGCTACTCCGCGACGAGGCCCCGCCGGTTACTCCGCGACGAGGCCCCGTCGGCTACTCCTCGACGAGCAGTTTCTCCCGGAGCTGTGCCAAGGTCCTCGCCAACAGGCGGGAGACGTGCATCTGGGAGATGCCGACCTCCTGGGCGATCTGCGACTGGGTCATGTTGCCGAAGAAGCGCAGCAGCAGGATGCGCTTCTCGCGCGGCGGGAGGTCCTCCAGCAGCGGCTTCAGGGACTCCCGGTACTCGACACCCTCCAGGGCCTCGTCCTCGGCGCCCAGGGTGTCCGCGACGGCCGGGGACTCGTCGTCGGTGTCGGGGACGTCCAGGGAGAGGGTGGAGTAGGCGTTGGCCGACTCCAGGCCCTCCAGGACCTCCTCCTCCGAGATGGCCAGCTTCTCGGCCAGCTCGTGCACCGTCGGGGAGCGGCCGTGCTGCTGGGACAGCTCGGCCGTGGCCGTGGTCAGCGCCAGGCGCAGTTCCTGTAGCCGGCGCGGCACCCGCACCGCCCAGCCCTTGTCGCGGAAGTGCCGCTTGATCTCGCCGACGACCGTCGGGGTCGCGTATGTGGAGAACTCCACACCGCGGTCCGGGTCGAAGCGGTCGACCGACTTGATCAGGCCGATGGTGGCGACCTGCGTCAGGTCGTCCAGCGGCTCGCCGCGGTTGCGGAACCGGCGCGCGAGGTGCTCCACGAGCGGCAGGTGCATCCTGACCAGCCGGTTGCGCAGCTCCGCGTACTCGGCACTGCCCTCCGGCAGGGCGCGCAGCTCCACGAACAGGGCTCGCGCCCCGCTGCGGTCCTGAGGGACGTGCTGCGTGCTTCGCACGCTCTGCGCGCCCGCCTCGTCGTGTCGCTCGTGCTCGCTCATAGTCCCGCCCGCCGTCACCGTTCCCCCAGCTCTCGACTGTGCGCGAGCGGGGGAGGCCCCAGTCCGCCCTCGTGAGGGCGTGGTGCTCCGTAGGGCACCCTCCGGATCCCTGCGCCCTTCGGAGGGCGTCTCGTCGCCGGCCGGCTCGCTCCACCGAGACGCTCCGGCCGTCGCCACGGAGTCGTCCTCCGGGTGCGGCCGGGCCTGCTCGGGGATGCCGTCGACGCCGTCCGCGAGATGCGCCGGCCCGCTCGGACCGCCGTCTTCCTCCGCGGGCAGTTCCCGTGTGCCGCGTTCTTCGTCCCGCACCGGCCCGTCCCCGTTCCTCACGCCGGCCCGGGTCCGGCGCCGCGCTGTTTGTAGAGGCTGATCGAAACGGTTTTGTCGTCGGCCACCGCGGAGGAGACCTTGCCCGCCAGGGCCGACAACACGGTCCAGGCGAAGGTGTCACGCGAGGGGGCGTGGCCGTCCGTGGTGGGGGCCGAGACCGTGACCTCCAGCGAATCGTCGACCAGACGGAAGACACAGCTGAGCACCGAGCCGGGCACGGCCTGCTGTAGCAGGATCGCGCAGGCCTCGTCGACCGCGATGCGCAAATCCTCGATCTCGTCGAGGGTGAAGTCCAAACGGGCCGCGAGGCCGGCCGTCGCCGTACGCAGCACCGACAGGTAGGCACCCGCGGCCGGCAGCCGGACTTCCACGAAGTCCTGGGTCCCGGGCTCGCCTGCGATCTGGGACACCCTCACCTCCAAGGTGGTACAAGCTTTTTCGGGGGCCGAGGGTCGCCCCCCGGGGTAACGCGCTACGTGGTTCAGCGGTGACGCTATCGCGCCTCAGAGCGCCGTGTCCTCGGGGTCCCGAGGACCCCACCCCATGTTGTCACTCATAGTAAGCCCATGAATACGCTCGGTGGCTAGGGGTCTGCGGGACTCAAATAGGAAGAGCGCGCGCCGGATTGACGTACCCAGGCGTCCGGCTGCCGAACCTTGTCGCACGAGTACGTCGACGTGTCCCGGGGTGGCATGGTTCCGTCGTGCGATGTCGCGGACGTGTTCGGCCTGGTCGTTCAGACGAGTACATGGTCGACGAAGCACCAGCGCCAGCTCTCGCCCGCCTCGAACGTGCGCATGATGGGATGGCCGCTCTCCTTGTGGTGCGCGGTCGCGTGTCGCATCGGCGAGGAGTCGCAGCAACCGACGTGCCCGCACTCCAGGCACATCCGCAACTGCACCGGGTGGTTCCCCGAGGCCAGGCACTCCGAGCAGGTTTCGCTGAGGGGTACGGGTTCGGGGTGCGGCAGCGCGTCCGTGTGCGTGCACTGTTTCATGACTGCCAGGTTACGACGGGTGCGCGAAAGCTCGCGCGGAAACGAAGGCGGCGGAGAGCGATGCACTTCTTGCCCTTGCTGTTGCTGGTCGCAGGGAGCGCGACGGTCGCCGGAGCCGCCCGGCGCACGCCGGTGCCCGCCCCGCTGCTGCTGGTGGCCGTGGGGCTCGCGGTGTCGTACCTGCCGGGCGTGCCGCACTACGAACTCGATCCCGAGATCGTGCTGCCGCTGATCCTGCCCCCGCTGCTGTACACGGCCGCCGGTGACAGCTCCTACCTCGATCTGCGGGCCCAACTGCGGCCCGTGGCGCTGCTGTCGATCGGCTATGTGCTCTTCGCCACCCTCGTCGTCGGATGGGCCGCCTATCTGCTCGTGCCGGGCCTGCCGCTGACCGCCGCGCTGGTGCTCGGCGCCGTGGTGGCGCCGCCCGACGCGGTCGCCGCGACGGCGGTAGCCCGCCAGGTGGGGCTGCCGTCGCGGATCACCACCATCCTGCAGGGCGAGTCGCTGGTGAACGACGCGACCGCGATCACGGCCTACCGGGTGGCCCTCGCGGCCACCGTCGGCGAGGGCGCGAGCTGGGGCGGCGCAACGGTCGACTTCCTGGTGGCGGCGGTCGGCGGCGTGGCGGTGGGTCTGCTGCTCATGGTGCCGATCCACTGGCTGCGCACCCACCTGAGGGAGGCCCTGCTCCAGAACACCCTGTCCCTGCTGATCCCCTTCGTCGCCTACGGCCTCGCCGAGTGGGTCCACGCCTCCGGAGTGCTCGCCGTGGTCGTCGTCGGCCTGTACCTCGGCTACCGCACCTGGCAGGTCGACTTCGCCACCCGCCTCCAGGAGGAGGCCGTCTGGAAGATGGTCGCCTTCCTGCTGGAATCAGCGGTGTTCGCCCTCATCGGACTGCAACTCCCGGTCGTCCTCGAAGGACTGGACGAGTACGAAGGGGCGCGCGCCACCTGGTACGCCGTGGCGATCTTCCTCGTCGTGGTCGCGTCCCGGTTCGTGTGGGTGTATCCGGCGACCTTCCTGCCCCGGATGCTGTCGCGGCGCATCCGGGAACGGGAGCCCGACCCCACCTGGAAGGGGCCTTTCGTGGTCGCCTGGGCCGGGATGCGCGGGGTCGTCTCGCTGGCCATCGCCTTCTCGATCCCGCTCACGGTGAACGGCGGGGACGACTTCCCCGAGCGGAACCTGATCCTCTTCCTGACCTTCACGACGGTCATCGGGACGCTGGTGATCCAAGGGCTGACCCTGCCGCCGCTGATCCGGGTGCTGAAGCTGCCAGGGCGCGACCGGCAGGCCGAGACCCTGGCCGAAGCCAACGCCCAGGCGCAGGCATCCCGGGCCGCCGAGGCCCGCCTGGACGAACTTCTCGCCGACGAGCACAACGAGCTACCGCCGCCCCTCGTCGATCGTCTCCGCACGGTCCTGGAACGACGCCGCAACGCCGTCTGGGAGCGGCTCGGCGCGGTGAACCCGGTGACCGGGGAGAGCGCCGACCACACCTACAGCCGCCTCACCCGGGAGATGATCGGCACCGAACGCGAGGTCTTCGTGAAGCTGCGCGACGGCCGGTACATAGACGACGAGATGCTGCGCACGCTGCTGCGCAGGCTGGACCTGGAGGAGGCGGCGGCCTACCGGGAGGTGTCCTAGAAGGCTGATCAGGAGGCGTCCTCGAACGGGCGGCCCGTGATCACCGCGGCGACCGTCGCCCCGTGCGGGAAGGCGCCCTCCGACGTCAGGGCGACAAGTCCGTAGAGCAACTTGGCGACATAGAGGCGTTCCAGCGGGAGGCCGTGCCGGCTCTCGAAGTCGGCGGCGAAGGCGTCCAGTTCGGGGGTCGTCCGGGCGTAGCCGCCGCAGTGGAAGCGGTCGTCCAGGCGCCAGTCGCCGCGTGGGCCGCCGAAAGCCTGGTCCTGGAGCCGTCGTATCTCCTCTTCGAGGAAGCCGCCCCTGAGGACGGGGACGCCGAGTGTGCGCTGGTCGGGGGCCAGGCCGGCGGCCAGACCGGCAAGGGTGCCGCCGGTACCGCAGGCGATCGCCACCACGTCGGCCCGGCCGCGCAGTTCCAGGCCGAGGTCCAGGCAGCCGCGTACGGCGAGAGGGCTGCTGCCGCCCTCGGGGACGACGTACGCGCCCTCGGCGTCGGCGGCGCGGAGCACGGCGGCCAGGGCGGCCGGGTCCGTCTTGTGGCGATACATCGATCTGTCGACGAAGTGCAACCGCATGCCGTCGGCGGCGCAGCGGGCCAGGGAGGGGTTGAGGGGCCGGTCGGCCAGTTCGTGGCCACGGACCACACCGATGGTGGGCACGCCCAGGAGGCGGCCCGCGGCGGCGGTGGCGCGCAGGTGGTTGGAGTACGCCCCGCCGAAGGTGAGCAACGGACGGCCGGCCGCCGTGCGCAGATGGGGAACCAGTTTGCGCCATTTGTTGCCGATGAGCTGCGGGTGGATCAGGTCGTCGCGCTTGAGGAGCAGCGTGACGCCGTGGCGGGCGAAGCGGTCGTCGGCGACTTCCTGGAGGGGGGACGGCAGCAGGGGGGCCAGCGCCGTCGCGGGGTCGGGGGAGCAGGGGTGGCCGGTCACCTGCCCATTGTCGGACACATGACCGGCCGGCGTCGGGCGCGCCCCGAAGGGCCCTAGTTCAGGCGGGCCCGCACTTGCTCTCTCATCCGCGCCATGGTGAAGCCGCGGGGGTCGACCTTGCCCGGCTGCCACTCGAGATGACCGATGACGGACCGCTGCGTCCAGCCGTGGTGGCGGCAGACGGCGGCGGAGACTCGCGCGATGGCGTCGAGCTGGGCCTCGGGCCAGGGGTCCTGGCCGTCGCCGAGGTTCTCGCACTCGAAGCCGTAGAAGTGGCGGTTGCCGTCGGTGTTGGCCTCGTTGTCCGCCGGCAGGGCCCTCTCGGCGATCACGGCCCGCAGTACGTCGTCGTCGCCGAGACCGGCGTGATTGGCGCGACCGTAACCGACCAGGTGGACCCGGCCGTCCTTGGTGATGACACCGTGGCACAGGGGGCCGGGCAGCCCCGAGTAGCCGTCACGGCAGATACGGACGGTGCGCTCGCTGCCCGAGGTGACGGTGTGGTGGATCATCACCCCGTGCACGGGGCCCCAGGGGCCCTTGTGGTTGCGGTTGTGATGCTCCCAGTCGCCGACCTCGACGACCCGGACGCCCTCGCTCTTCAGGACGGTGAGAAATCTGCCCGCGGACATGGGTGGGGCCATGGCCGACTCCTTTGTGCTGTGCGACGGCAACGGGTCGTGGCCGCCTCGTACGCAGGCTTGTACCGCTGACGCCTTACTGGGGGCCAGTCGACCGCGGGACGCGCGCGTCGATCCGGTCAGATTCGGTTTGGGTGCCGGCCGGCCCCGGCTGGTCGACACAGCCCTCGGACATGCCCAGTTCTCGTAAGATCCATTCCCGCTCTTTCGGGTAATAGCACCGCCACGGTGGGTGCTGGGACGCTGGATCGCGAGATCGGTGACCGCGATATCAGTGCACACCCGGAGGGGAATCCGTATGTCGGTAGGCGAAGAGGTCCGTTCGCAGCAGGACCGGCCGCAGCAGAGTCTCGGCACGGCCGCTGCCCGGAACCTGGCCACCACCACGAAGTCCACGCCCCAGATGCAGGAGATCAGCTCGCGCTGGCTGCTGCGCACCCTGCCGTGGGTGAATGTGCAGGGCGGTACGTACCGGGTGAACAGGCGGCTCACCTACGCGGTCGGCGACGGCCGCGTCACTTTTGTGAAGACCGGCGACCGGGTCGCCGTCATCCCCGCGGAGCTGGGCGAACTGCCGTCCCTGCGGAGTTACGAGGACGTCGAGGTGCTGGGCGAGCTGGCCCAGCGGTGCGAGCAGCGGGAGTTCGCGCCCGGCGATGTGCTGGCCGAGTTCGGCAGTCGGGCCGAGGAGGTGTTTCTGCTCGCGCACGGCAAGGTGGAGAAAATCGGCACCGGCCCGTACGGCGACGACGCGGTCCTCGGCGTGCTGGCCGACGGCGCCTACTTCGGCGACCAGGCGCTGCTCGACGCCGACGCGATCTGGGAGTACACGGCCCGCGCGGTCACCGCGTGCACGGTGCTCGTCCTGCCGCGCCAGGCCGTCGAGCAGATCGCGGAGCGCGCCGAGACCCTGAGCGAGCACTTGCGGGAGCAGCGCGCCATCCCGTCGCAGCGCACCAACAAGTACGGCGAGAAGGAGATCGACCTCGCCGCCGGTCACAGCGGCGAGCCGGACATCCCGCACACCTTCGTCGACTACGAGGCGGCGCCGCGCGAGTACGAACTGAGCGTCGCCCAGACCGTCCTGCGCATCCACACACGCGTGGCCGACCTGTACAACCAGCCGATGAACCAGACCGAGCAGCAGGTCCGGCTCACGGTCGAGGCGCTCAAGGAGCGCCAGGAGCACGAGCTGATCAACAACCGGGAGTTCGGCCTCCTCCACAACTGCGAGTACGACCAGAGGCTCCAGCCGCACGACGGCGTGCCCAGCCCGGACGACCTGGACGAACTGCTCTGCCGTCGCCGGGGCACGAAGCTGCTGCTCGCCCACCCGCGCGCGATCTCCGCGTTCGGCCGCGAACTGAACAAGCGCGGGCTCGTCCCGGAGACCATCGACATCGCCGGGAACCGCATCCCGACCTGGCGCGGCGTACCGATCTACCCGTGCAACAAGATCCCGGTCACCGAGGCCAGGACCACCTCGATCATCGCTATGCGTACCGGCGAGGAGGACCAGGGCGTCATCGGTCTGCGGGCCGCGAACATCCCGGACGAGATCGAGCCCAGCCTGTCCGTGCGTTTCATGGGCATCAACGAACAGGCGATCATCAAGTACCTCGTGACGGCCTACTACTCGGCCGCGGTCCTGGTCCCCGACGCGCTGGGCGTTCTGGAGAACGTCGAGATCGGCCGCTGGCGGTGACCTTGGCCGACCCGATGTCGTGTCCCCGCCCGACAGGGCGGGTACACCCCGGGAGTACGCGCCAGGCGGCCGGGGAACCGCCACCGTCCGCTGACTCTCCGAGGCGATCCCATGGGTGAGTTCATGACGGAGACGAAGCAGAGTCCCGCCGAGATCCTGACCGGCACCACTCTGAACAGCGAGATCCCGGAAGAGCGGAACGCCGTCCCGCTCCCCCCGGAGCCGAGGGTGGCGGAGAACGCCGGGGGCCTCGTGGGCACGGGGGGAGCCGGTGAGCCGGTGAGGGTGGTGGAGTCGGCGCAGGGCGGTGAGGCCGCGGGAGCCGATGAGTCGGCGGAGGCGGTGATGCTGGCGGAGGCCGTGACGTCGGCGAATGGCGTGGATTCGGTGGCGCCGGTGGCTTCTGCCGGTGGTCGGGTGCCGGTCGGTCGGCCGGGGGCGGCTCCGTTCGACGGGCAGGAAGCGGCGGGAATCCTGGAGCAGGCGCGGGTGTCCGTCGACCCCGAACTGCGCCGAGCCGTCGAGTCGTTGCCCGTCTCGATGCGCCGGGTCGCGCGCTACCACTTCGGCTGGGAACGGGCGGACGGCACTCCCGCCACGGGCAACGCGGGCAAGGCGATACGACCCGCCCTGGTCCTCGCCGCGGTCACGGCGCTCGGCGGGCGCGAGTCCGCCGCCGTACGGGCCGCCGCCGCGGTGGAGTTGGTGCACAACTTCACGCTGCTGCACGACGACGTGATGGACCGGGACACCACCCGCAGACACCGGGCCACCGCGTGGACCGTGTTCGGGATCCCCGACGCGATCCTCGCCGGGGACGCGCTGCAGGCCCTGGCCCAGCGGTTGCTCGCCGAGGACCCGCATCCCGCGTCGGCCGCCGCCTCCGCCCGACTCGCGTCCTGTGTCGTCGAACTCTGTGCCGGCCAGCACACGGACACCGAGATGGAGGGGCGCCGGCCGGAAGAGGTCACCCTCGACGAGGTGCTCGCCATGGCCGAGGCGAAGACGGGCGCGCTGCTCGGCTGCGCCTGCGCGCTGGGGGCGCTGTACGCGGGGGCAGGTGAGGAGGACGTCGAGGCCCTCGACGCGTTCGGCCGGGAGGCCGGGCTCGCCTTCCAGCTCATCGACGATGTGATCGGCATCTGGGGCGACCCGAGCCGTACCGGCAAGCCGGCCGGGGCGGATCTCATGGTCCGCAAGAAGTCCCTTCCGGTGGTAGCCGCGCTGGCCTCCGGCACCCCGGAGGCCGCGGAACTCGCCGAGTTGTACGGAGTGCCGTACGAAAAGGGGGATCTGGAGCGTACGGCGCTGGTGGTGGAGCGGGCCGGGGGCCGGGACTGGGCGCAGGTCCAGGCCGCCGACCGGATGGCTCGGGCCATGCATGAGCTGTCTCGCGCGGTGCCGGATCCGGAGTCGGCCGGGGGGCTGCTGGCGTTGGCGGAGTTCGTGACGCGTCGTAGCACCTGAGGCGGCGCCGGGTGGGCGCCGGCCGGATGTCGTCCGGTGTCGGCCGGGTGCCGGGTGATGCTCCGGAGGCCTTGCTGCCGTGTTGACCTGACCCTGCGCGGGGCCGGGCCTTCGGAACGGTGGGTCCCGCACATCCCCACGGTGTGCGGGGCCCGTCTTTTTTCGCCCCCGCCGCCCCTATCCGTCCCGTCCCCAGGGGGCGCTGCCCCTTCGACCCCGGGCGCCTGAGGGGGGAGGGGTGGGGGTGAGACGAGTGCCGCCGGTCGCCGGCGTACGGCGGGGGGCGCCCCCGCCCGGTCGGCCATACCCTGAGGGCATGGGCATCGACGAGCATGTCTGCCCGGTCTGCGGACAGCCGGTGGCCACGGTCGTACGGCGGCACAAGACGCTGGGCGCGTGGGTACCCGTGTGGGGTCCGGGTCCGTGCAGGAACCCTAGGTGTGCGGCGTATGTCGACGAGGCCGTGGAGGCCGAGGGGGCCGCCGCGGAGAAGCCACGGGCCGTGGCTCGGCGGACACATGGAAGCCACGCCACGCACGGCGGTCATCATGCGCAGGGAGCGCGAGCCGAACGGCAGGGCGAAGCGACCGCCGAGACGGCTGAGGAAGCTGAGACGACTGGGACAGTTGACGCGGCTGGCGCGGCTGGGGCCACTGAGGTGCGGACCGACGAGAAGACCTGAACGGCGAGGACCGCAGCACTCGGGGCTTCGGAAAACCAGGGAAGATGGAGGAGCGGACTCATGAAGTACCTGGTGATGGTCCTGGGCTCGCAGGCGGACTACGACGGCATGCGCGGCAAGGCGTCCGAGCGGTCCCCGGCCTGGACCCATGAGGAGGTGCGGGCCATGTACGCCTACATGGGCGCGATCAACGACGACCTCGCCGAGACCGGGGAGATGCTCGACGGGCAGGGACTGGCCGAGCCGGCGCGGACCCGGTGCGTCACGGTCGACGCCGACGGCGAGCCGGTGATCACGGACGGGCCGTATCCGGAAAACGAGGAGTTGCTCGCCGGCTACTGGCTCCTGGACTGCGTGAGCCTGGACCGTGTCACGGAGATCGCGACCCGGATCGCCCGGTGCCCCGGGCCCGAGGGGGCCACGGAGTACCCGGTGGTGATCCGGCCGGTGATGGAGGGCGCGGGGGACGTCTGAGCCGTTCGGAGAGGTCGGGATCAAGGAGGTCGAGGGCCTGTTGCGCCGGTGTGCGCCGCGGGCCCTCGGCGCGCTCGTGCGGCGGTACGGCTCGACGGCGCCCCTGCGCCGCTGAGGACGCCGGGCGGGAGGTGCGGATCGCGGCGGCAGGGCAGTCGGCCGTTCCGTCGGACCCGCTGCTTCCGACCCGCTGCTTCCGTCCCCCGCCCTCCCTCACTCGACCAGTGGCAGTCCGCCCGTCTCCGGGTCGCGACCTGTGAGGCAGTACGTGCCGCCTGCCGGGTCGCGCATCACGGTCCAGTAGGGGTGGACGGCCACGACGGTGGCGCCCAGGTCTTCGTGAAGGGCACGGGCGGCGGGGATGTCGGAGCAGGCGAGGTCGAGGTGCGCGGAGGTGGGGTGGGGGGTGTCGAGACGCTGGAGGAGGATGCGGACGGGGAGCCCGGTCGGTGGGCGCAGGACGTGGAACTCCGGGCGTGAGCCGGGGTGGGAGTCCCAGCCCGTCAGGGCGGACCAGAACGCGACCTCGGCCTCGAAACTGGCCGGTGACAGGTCGAGGCACACCTGGTCCAGCCGACTCCCGTCGACCACCGGCGGCCGCACCGACTCCCCGTGCCACGCCACCGCGCAGAAGAGCTGCCCGGCGGGCGAGCGCAGCACGGCCCAGCCGTCGTCCGGGGCGACCACGTCGGCGCCGAGGCGGACCGCCCGGTCGACGAGCGCGGGCACGTCCTCGACGGCGAGGTCCAGGTGCGCGCCGCCGTCACCGGCCCCGACCCCCTGCGCCTTCACACACGCGTCCCCCGTCTCGGGCAGCAGGGTCACGAACTCACCCGCCTCGCCGCGGGCTTCGGAGAGCTTGGTCGCCGTGACCGCCGTCCAGAAGGAGCACGCTCGTTCGACGTCGGCCGCCGGCCGGTCGACGAAGGCGTACGTCCACCGGATGGGCTGGTGGGTCTCGTGGGTCTCGTGGGTCTCGTGGCTCCCGTGCTTTCCGCCTCCCGCCCCGGCAGCCGGACTTCCGCCTGTATCCCCGCCGCCGCCCTCGCGCCCGTGCCCGCCCTGGCTTCCGCTCACTCCACCCACAGCGCCTCCCTCTCGTACGGCCCGACCTACCCGTCGGGTCGGACACCTCGTACGCTCTCCCGCCGCCCCGCTCCGCGCAACGACGTTTCTCCCGTCGGCGTCGGCGTCGGCGTCGGCGTCGGATCAGGATCGCCGCTGCATGAAGCGCAGCATGTTGCCCGCCGGGTCGCGGAAGGCGCAGTCGCGGACGCCGTACGGCTGGTCCGTCGGCTCCTGGAGGACGTCGGCGCCGGAGGCCTCGACGCGGGCGTAGAGGGCGTCGCAGTCGGTGGTGGTGAAGTTGACGCCACGGAGGACGCCCTTGGCGAGGAGGGTGGCGATGGTTTCGCGGTCGGCGGGGGAGATGTCCGGGTCGGCGGCCGGAGGCTCCAGGACGATTTCCACATCCGGTTGGAGAGGGGAGCCCACGGTGACCCAGCGCATGCCCTCGAAGCCCACGTCGCCGCGGACCTCCATGCCCAGGACGTCGCGGTAGAAGGCGAGCGCCTTGTCATGGTCGTCGACGGCGAGGAAGCACTGCGCGAGCTTCACATCCGGAACCCGGGGGCTGTTGTTCGTAGCGTTCGTGGACATGTGCTCACGCTAGGGGGTGTTTGAAAGTCCCGCACAGCACCCACGGCGCCCGGCACGCACCCTCGCCGCACCGGCCAAAGGCCCAAGTAGCTCCGCTACGAGGACCTTCGCCCGGCACGCCGAGGGCACGCACCGAACACCGCGGGCACCGCGCTGGACTTTCAAAACACCCCCTAGGACGCTTCACTCGGTTCCGCCGGGCATACGCGACGCCGCCTCGTCCGGTTCCGCCGTGCGTATGCGTATGCGAGTGCGGGTGGGGCGGGTCAGGCGTTTCGCCACGCACGCCGGGATCACCGCGCTCTCCTCGTGCGAGCGGGCGCGGTACGCGCTCGGGGTCTCGCCGACCAGCTCCGTGAATCGGGAGCTGAAGGAGCCCAGTGACGTACACCCCACGGCTATGCACACCTCCGTCACCGTGAGGTCGCCCCGGCGCAGCAACGCCTTGGCGCGCTCTATGCGGCGGGTCATGAGATAGCCGTACGGGGTTTCGCCGAAGGCCGCGCGGAAGCTGCGCTGGAAGTGCCCGGGGGACATCAGCGCGGTGCGGGCGAGGGCGGTCACATCCAGCGGCTCGGCGTACTCGCGGTCCATGCGGTCGCGCGCTCGCCGCAGCCGTACCAGGTCGTCCCGGTTCATGCCCACAGCATCGCACCGGCCACTGACAACGGGCAGCCGAAGGTGGTGCTCGGTGGGAGGAACGGCTGGAACGGCGGGCCGACCTGGCCGAATGACCACGGAGCTGGCCTTCCCCCTGCTCGTCGCCCCTCACGACCGGGAGGGAGGTCACCGGGACGGGGCAGCCGGTCACCGAGATCCCCCAGCCGCCCAGCCGCCCGCACCGCCCAGCCGCCCGCGCTGCGCGGCGGCACCAGGGACGTGCCCGAACCTCGCCGCGCCCGCGCCCCGTGTCAGCCCTTCACCGCCGAACTGGCCACGCCCTGCACGAACCACCGCTGGAAGAAGGCGAAGACGATGAGCACCGGCAGGACGAGGAGCACGCCGAAGGCGAGGATCTGGCCCCAGTCCGGGGGCTGCTGCCCCTGGAAGACGCTCATTTCGAGCGGAAGGGGACGTACCGACGGATCGGAGACCATCAGAACCGGCCACAGGAACGAACCCCACTGGGTGAGGAAGGTCAGAATGGCGACGGAGGCGAAGGCGGGCTTCGACATCGGGACGATGATCGCGAAGAAGGTGCGCCAAGGGCCGGCGCCGTCGATGCGGGCGGCTTCCTCGATGCTCGGCGGGATCGTGCGGAAGAACGTGTGGAACTGGTAGACGGAGAAGGCGTTCGCGATGAACGGGAGCGCGAGGATGAACAGCGTGTTCCGCTGGTCGTTGAACATGTAGAACAGCGGCACGGCCACCGACTCGAACGGGACCAGCATCAGCAGCAGGACGAGCGTGAAGACGGCCTCCCTGCCCCGCCACTTCAGCCGTGAGAGCCCGTAGGCGGCCATCGAGTTGATGAACAGGCCGCCCGTCACCACCACGAAGGCAAGCAGCAGGGACACGCCCATGAACTGCCAGAAGTAGCCCGTGCTGTCGGAGTTCAGGCTGTCCAGGACGGCGGAGTAGTTGTCGAGGGACAGGTGGGTGGGGAGGAAGCCGGACAGACCGTTCAGGACCTCGTCGGACGGCTTGAGGCTGCCGAGGAGCAGGTAGAGCACGGGCAGCGTGAAGACGAACGCCAGGACGGAGAGGACGGTGTAGTCGAGGAAGCGGCGCAGCGGCCCGCGGGACAGGCCGGCACCCGTGCTCGTATGCGTGCTGGCACGCGTACTCGTACTGGTAGTCGTGCTCATGGTCAGTCCTCGTTGTCGGGCCGGACGAGGCGGCGCTGGATCAGGGTCAGGACGACGACGATCAGGAAGAAGACGACGGTGATCGCGGACGCCTGGCCGATGTTGTTCTGGTCGAAGGCGGTGGTAACGGCCTCGTACATCACCGTGCGGGCGGCGTCCTCGTCCAGCCCTCCGCCCTTGACCAGGACGTACACCTGGTCGAAGACCCGGAAGGACAGCACCGAGGTGAGCAGGGCGACGAAGACGAGGGTGCCGCGGATACCGGGCAGGGTGACGTTGCGGAACTGCTGCCAGCGCGAGGCCCGGTCGAGCTGGGCGGCCTCGTAGAGCTCGCCGGGGATCTGCTGGAGTCCGGCGAGCAGGATCACCATCTGGAAACCGACGCCCTGCCAGACGGAGAGCACGATGATCGAGGCCATCGCGGTCAGTCCGTCGCCGAGCCAGTCGAACGCGCCCCAGTTTCCGAAACTCACCGCGTCCAGCGCCGAGTTGAGCATGCCCTGGTCGCTGCGGGCGAGGATCAGCCGCCAGATCACGGCGACCAGCGCCATCGGGAAGACGACCGGCATGAAGAAGAGTGACCGGAAGAGACCGATCGCCTTCAGTTTGCGGTTCAGCAGGATCGCGAGGCCGAGGGCCAGGCCCGTCTGGAGGGGGACGACGACCACGGCGAAGGTCAGGTTGTTCAGCAGCGCCCGCAGGAAGGGGCCGGACAGGTCGGGGTCGGTGAACAGTCGCCGGTACTGCTCGACGCCGAAGAAGGCCGGCTCCAGCGGGGAGCCGAGGCGCACGTTGTAGAAGGAGAGCACCACGGCGTAGCAGAAGGGGATGCCGACGAAGGCGATGAGCCCGGCGACGGCGGGAGCGGACATGAGCAGTCCGTGCAGCCACTCGCGCTTGCCGCGGGAGGGGCGGGAGGGGTGGTCGGGGTGCGCGGAGGTGGTCGCGGGGGGCGCCTGGTCCCGGCCGGACGGCGCGGTGTGCGCGGGTTCCACGGTTTTCACGAGTGGGTCCTCTTCCCGGCGGGGGCGGGCGGCCACGCTGTGTGCGCCCGCCCCGGCCGATGGGTTCGACTGGGCCCGATGGGTCCGACAGGCCGCGTTCCTACGGGATCTCGTAACCGGCGTTGTCCGAGAAGTCCCGGTCGATGGCGCGGGCGGCCTCGGACAGGGCGTCCTTCGGGTCGGCGCCGCCGTAGATCGAGTTCACGGCCTCGCTGAACTTGGCGGTCACCACGGGGTATCCGGCGGTCACCGGACGGGTGACGGCGACACAGGACCTGGTGATGTCGTCGGCGCCGCAGGGCTTGGCCAACTGGTCGGCGAAGAGCTGGAGCGGACCGCCCTGCTTGTACAACTCACTCGCCGCCAGCGCCGACTTGGTGGCGGGCGGGGCGCCGTTGGCCTTGGTCATCGCGGTGACGTTGGTGTCTCCCAGGAGGGAGTCCAGGAACGTTCCGGCGGCCTTGGCGTTCTTGGAGTTCGCGCCGACACCCCAGGACCACGATCCCTGGCCCGTCTTGGGACCGTCACCGAAGTCCGGCAGCGGCAGCACGACCAGGTCGTCGCCGAGCGCCTCGCTGTAGGCGGGGTACATCCAGTGCCCGACCCAGCTCAAGGCGACCCGGCCCTTGGCGAAGGCGTTGCCGTCGGTGTTGGCGTCCGTGTACGTCTTCCAGGACTGGAAGGTCTTCATGGCCGACACCACGGCCGGGGTGTCGAGAGCGCCCTGCGCCTTGCCGTCCTCGAGCAGGGAGCCACCGGCCGACCAGACGATCGGGGCGAAGCCGTAGGTGCCCCACTCGTTGGCGTAGCCGGTGCCCTCCTGGAGGTCGATGACCTTGCCGTCGGAGTCCTTCGCCTTCAGCGCCTTGAGCGCGGCGTCGAACTCGTCCGCCGTCCAGGCGTCGTCCACGCCCTTGGGGTACTTCACCCCGGCCGCGTCCAGCAGCTTCTTGCTGCCGTACATGCCGAGGCCGGAGTCGAACATGCCCAGACCGTAGTGCTTGCCGTCGATCTCGCCCTGTGCCTTGCTGGCGTCGGTGGCGTTGTCGAGGGTCTTGGCGGATACGTAGCCGTCGATCGGGGCGAGCTTCTTGTTGTAGACGAAGTTCGCCATGGTCGGGCCGTCGAACTCCAGGACGTCCGGCAGCTTGTCGGCGTCCGTGGCGGTGATCGTCTTGGTGTAGTCGGTCTCCGGTATCAGCTTCAGCTCGACCTTGACCTTGTCCTGCGAGGAGTTGAACGACTTCACCGCGTTCTGCAGCGCCTCCGCCTCGCTCTTCTGGCCCTGGTGCGCCCAGACGCTGATCGTCCCCTCGCCGCTGCCGGCCTCGGCGGAGGTGTCGCCCCCACCGCCCCCGCCGCAGGCGGCCAGCGCCGCCAGGGGGACCAGGGCCAGCCCGGTACGGGCCGTGCGACGGAACCTTCTGCTGGTGGAGCTGTTGGTCGGGCTCATGGTCTGTGCCTCCGTGCGGGATGAGGGTGCGGATTGCTTTCCGGCGGGGGTGGGACGTTCGAGGGAGGTGGGGCAGGGCGGGCTCGTGCCCGCGGGGACGTACGGCGGTCCACCGCCGTGACATACGGCGGGGGCGGGGCGGGGCTCGGGGACCAGCGAGGACGTACGGCGCTCTACTGCGGTCCGCGCGGACGGGGCGGCGCGGTCGTCTCGCGCAGGACGAGGCGGATGGGCATCCGCACCTGGCCGTGCTGCTCGGCGTCCGGCTCGTCGAGCAGCCGCAGCAGCAGCCGGGCGGCCTCCGCTCCCTGCCCGGCGACCGGCTGGGCGACGGTCGTCAGCCCGACCACATCGGCGAGTTCGTGGTCGTCGAAACCGACGACGGACACGTCGTCCGGCACCTTCAACCGGTGCCGTCTCAGGGCGCGCAGCGCGCCCATGGCCATCTCGTCGGACTGGGCGAACACGGCGGTCGGCGGCCGGGACGCGGCAAGCAGCTCGGTCATCGCCCGCTCGCCGCCGTCGACGGTGTAGTCGCCGTCCGCCACCAGCGCGGGGTCGTACTCGATCCCGGCCTCGGCGAGGACGTGGAGGTAGGCGGCGCGACGGTCGACCGGGGTGGTCCAGTGCAGAGGTCCGCTTGCCCCGGCGATCATGCCGATCCGGCGGTGACCCAGGTTCACCAGATGCCGTACGGCGCTCTCCGCGCCCGCCCGGTCGTCGATGCCGACCACCGTGAAGCCGGGCCGCGCGCCCCCGACCGTGGAGGCCAGCGGCACCCCGAGCGAGCGCAGGGCCGCGGACTCGTCCTCGTCCGGGATGAGCAGCGACAGCACGGCGTCGACCCGCTTGCGTACCGGCAGTTTGGTGAAGAAGCGCTTGCGCGCCTCGGCCGAGCCCAGGTTGTAGAGCAGGACGTCGTACCCCGCGGCGCTGAACACCTGCTCGGCGGCGTCCAGCACGGTGCCGAAGAACCAGCGGCCGATGTACGGGGCGACCACCCCGATCGTGTACGTGCGCCCACTGGCCAGGCTGGACGCCGAACGGGACGCCGTGTAGCCGAGTTCCGCGGCGACGGCCGCGATCTGGGTGCGCACCTCGTCCGAGACGCCCGGCCGGCCCCGCAGCGCGCGGGACACGGTGGACGCCGAGACCCCGGCGGCGCGGGCGACATCGGTGATGCTGACCGTCACGGCGGATTTCTCCCGTCGGTTTCACGTCGGTGTGGTCTGTGGGGTGACGTGACCGTAAACCCGACCTCCTTGTTGCGCAAGCGTTTGCGTTCAGTTTTACTTGCGCTGATTCTCAAGCGATACATTCCGAATTCATGGTCAGCGCACGCGTTTGGGCGCTCCGAGCCGACAGGAACCGCGCATGCGATACGCCCCGCCCGGGCTCTGCGTGAACGACTTCGCCCTGCTCCGTGACGACGACGGCACCTACGCCGTGCTGCATCTCCAGGGCCCCTGGACCACGGAGTTCGACCATCTGCGGATGGAGACCTCCTACGGCCGGGCCACCTCCACCGACCTGATCCACTGGCGGCCCGAGGGCACCGCCTTCGGCAACGGCCCGCCCGGCCGTTTCGACCAGCAGGCCGTGTGGACGATGCACCCCTTCCGGCACGGCGACGGGATGGCCATGTTCTACACCGGTGTGAGCGGGCTCACACCAACGGGCTGGCCGCTCCAGTCCGTCGGCCTCGCGTACTCGCACCGCACCGACGGCACCGGCTGGCGCCGGCACGGCACGACGCCGGTCGTCGAGGCGGACCCCCGCTGGTACCGCACCGCCGACCGCATGGGCTGGCGCGACCCCTTCGTCGTCCCCGACGACGAGGGCGACGGCTGGGCGATGGTCGTCTGCGCGAGTGACGCTTCGCTGCCCGTGGAGGTCAGCGGCTGCGTGGCCCTGGCCACCTCCGCCGACCTGGAGCACTGGACCGTCCACCCCCCGCTGATCTCCCCCGGCGACGTCGACGAACTCGAATGCCCGGTCCTGGAACGCCTCGACGACGGGACGTGGCTCCTGCTCGGCTCCATCGGCGCGAGCCGGGGCTTCGAGGCGTGGACGGCCCCCAGGCTGCGCGGCCCCTGGACCCGGCGCGGCCCACTCGGGCCCACGGGTGCCTACGCCCCGCGCGTGATCCCCGCCCCCGACGGCTCCCGAGTGGTCCTGCACACCACCCCCCGCCGCGTCGGACTCACCGACAGCGGCGACCGCTGCCGCGGCATGCTCGCCCAGCCCAAGTCCCTTGTCCTACCGGCTGATTCGGCTCCCCACCTGGCATGGTGGCCGGGTCTGGACGCCTGGCTGGGCGAGTCGACCGAGGCACCCGCCCTCCATGCCGTGGGCGATATCGAGGTCTCCGGCCGCCCCGTGGAAGTCGCCCTGCGCACGACCGTCCCCGGCTCCGCCCACCCGGTCCTCACCGTGACCTGCGACGGCAAGAACCTCCGCGTCTCCGGCCCCGACGACACCCCCCTCGACGAGACCGTCCTCGCCGAACCCCCGACGTCCCTGCGCATCCTGACTATCGGTGAGTACGTCGAGGTCTACGCCGACGGCGTCTTCGTTCTCACGAGCCTCTGCTACTCCGGCCACCCGTCCCCCTGGACGGCGATGTCCGAGGGTCGGCCGCGAACCGTCCCCGTCCGCCCCCTTCACCTCCCCGACCCCTACCGTGACGACGCGTCGGCGATATGGCCGGGCCCCGCCGGGAACTGACCCACTGCTCCCTGCTCCGCCTCGACCAACCGCTCGATGCCCATCCCGACGAACCACTCCACCTCGCCCAGCCGCGCGGCCACGGCCAGGAGCCGGTCGTACTCCGACCGGAGGACCGGGAACCGGTGGTGCGCGACGACGTGGACCAGATGGTCGAAAGCCAGGTCGTCCTCGTCCGCGTCCACCAACCCGACAACCGACCGCAGGGCGTGGGTCGACCGCTGCTCCGCGGCCATCCGTCGCGCGACGTCCCGCGCGATGGAACGGATCAACGGGCCGGGCGGCAGAGGAGCGGTCATGGGTCGATTCTCCGCCCGCCCCGAAAACAACCGCACCCGGCCCGTCACACCGCCGTGCGGGACGGCGGCAAACGGACCGGGTGCGATCGAGAGAGCCCGGGTCAGGCCTTCTTGGTTTCCCAGAAGATCTTGTCGATCTGGGCGATGTAGTCGAGCGCCTTCTGGCCCGTCGCCGGGTCGGTGGAGCCCTTGGCGGCCGAGAGGGCCTTCAGGGTGTCGTTGACCAGCTGGTGCAGCTCCGGGTACTTCTCGAAGTGCGGGGGCTTGAAGTAGTCGCTCCAGAGCACCGAGACGTGGTGCTTGGCGAGCTCGGCGCGCTGCTCCTTGATGACGGTCGCGCGAGCCTGGAAGTGCGGGTCGTCGTTGGCGGCCATCTTCTCCTGCACGGCCTTCACCGACTCCGCCTCGATGCGGGCCTGGGCCGGGTCGTACACACCGCAGGGCAGGTCGCAGTGCGCGCTGACCTTGACCTTGGGGGCAAACAGGCGGGAAAGCATGGAGCATTCCTTCCTCGTGATCGTCTTCTCAGGTGGGACATTACTCCCTACGAGAGAGCTTTACGCGAGTGCCCCCATGGGCTTAGGACAAAAGTCCGGGGTCACACTGGGACTGGTGGAGGAACGGACCGGGGAGGTGCCGGGGATGCCGGAGCCGTCGCAGGAGAGCGAGCGCGGGAGGGCCCTCCTGCCCTTCGGGGTGGCCGAGGTCACGGGCCCCTCCATGATTCCGACGCTGCGCCACGGTGATCAGTTGATCGTCCACTATGGGGCACGCCTCGGCGTCGGTGACGTGGTCGTGCTGCGGCACCCCTTCCAGCAGGACCTGCTCGTCGTCAAACGGGCCGCCGACCGGCGTGACGGCGGCTGGTGGGTGCTCGGGGACAACGCCTACGCGGGCGGTGACAGCACGGACTACGGGGTCGTCCCCGACGAACTGGTCCTCGGCAAGGTCCGCTTCCGGTACCGGCCCAGGCCCGAGGGTCAGCGCTCGCCGTTGGCGCTCGTCCGCTGGGCGCTCTCGGCGGCCCGTCCGGTGTTCGGCGAGCGGTCCGCCTCCAGGCGTTTGCGCGCCCGGTAGGCGGCCACGTTGGCGCGGGTCGCGCAACGGTCCGAGCAGTAGCGCCGGGAGCGGTTGGTGGAGGTGTCGAGGTAGGCGTTGCGGCACGGCGCCGCCTCGCACAGGCCGAGCCGGTCGACCCCGTACTCGGTGAGGTGGAAGGCGAGGCCCATCGCGGCGATGGCGGCATAGCCGGCGGTCGCGTTCGAAGGATGGTCCGCAAGGTGCATGTGCCACAGGGGGCGGCCGTCGTCGTCCCGGAAGTCGTGCCCCGAGATCTGCGGGCTCACCGGGAACTCCAGCAGGAGCGAGTTCAGCAGGTCCACGGCGAGGGTCTCGTCCCCGCCGTCCGCGGCCTCGAACACCGAGCGCAGCCGGGCCCGCACCGAGCGGAACCGGGTGACGTCGGCGTCCGTCGCGCGCCGCGCGGCCGACTGGTTGCCGTCGAAGAGGTCGCGCACGGCCTCGACCGCGGTGAGCGTGTCCTTGCCCCGGAGCGGCTCCTCGCTGTTCACGAGCCGTACGGCGTAGTCCGAGTAATAGGCCAGTTCCACTTGTAGTCCTTACCGGGGCGTTCTATCGTCGTGGTGCGGGGCGAGTAACGGGTGCTCGTACATACAGGGTATTACGCGCTCTGGGGGAGAAGCGGTACGCGGAGGAAGGGGCCTCATGACCACCACGACCGGGACCGACTGGCACGCCTGGCAGGAGAGCTGGGACCGGCAGCAGGAGTGGTACCTGCCCGACCGCGAGGAGCGCTTCCGGGTGATGCTGGACATGGTCGAGGCCTTCGTCGGCCCGGAGCCCCGCGTCCTGGACCTCGCGTGCGGTACGGGTTCCATCACGTCCAGGCTGTTCGAACGGTTTCCGAAGGCCGTCAGTACCGGTGTCGACCTCGACCCCGCGCTGCTCACCATCGCCGAGGGCACGTTCGAGGGCGACCGGCGGGTCACCTTCGTCACCGCCGACCTCAAGGACCCCGACTGGACCGCCCGGCTGCCGCACGACTCGTACGACGCCGTCCTGACGGCCACAGCCCTGCACTGGCTGCACAGCGAACCCCTCGCCGTCCTCTACGGTCAGGTCGCGGAACTCGTCCGCGACGGCGGTGTCTTCATGAACGCGGACCACATGATCGACGAGACGACGCCCCGGATCAACGCGGCGGAAAGCGCGCACCGCCACGCGGGCAGGGAACGGGACAAGGCGGCCGGCGTCGTCGACTGGGCGCAGTGGTGGCGGCTCGCGGCCCGGGACCCGGTCCTCGCCGCGCCGACGGCCCGCCGTTTCGAGATCTACGGCGAGCACGCCGACGGCGACATCCAGAGCGTCGACTGGCACGCACGGGTCTTGCGCGAGAAGGGCTTCGCCGAGGCCCGCGCGGTGTGGTGCTCGCCCTCGGACTCGCTGGTGCTGGCGCTGAAGTAGCCGCTCGCGGGTGAAGCGCTGGGTCGTCGTGGCACGAGTAAGGGGCGGTACGGAGATCCCGTACCGCCCCTTCTGCGCGCTTTCGCGGGTGTACCGGTCAGAGGACCTTCGAGAGGAACGACTGGGTGCGCTCCTCCTGCGGGTTCGTCAGTACGTCACGGGGGTTGCCGGACTCGACCACCACACCGCCGTCCATGAAGACCAGGCTGTCGCCGACCTCGCGGGCGAAGCCCATCTCATGGGTGACGACGACCATGGTCATACCGGACTCGGCGAGGTCGCGCATGACGTCGAGGACATCGCCGACCAGCTCCGGGTCGAGCGCCGAGGTCGGCTCGTCGAAGAGCATCAGCTTCGGCTCCATCGCCAGCGCACGGGCGATCGCCACGCGCTGCTGCTGGCCGCCGGAGAGCTGGGACGGGTAGTTGCCGGCCTTGTCGCCGAGGCCCACCCGGTCGAGCAGTTCGAGGGCGCGCTCGCGGGCCTGGGCCCTGCTGACGCCCTTGACCTGGACCGGCGCCTCCATGACGTTCTCGGTGGCCGTCATGTGCGGGAAGAGGTTGAAGCGCTGGAACACCATGCCGATGTCACGGCGCTTGAGCGCGACCTCGCTGTCCTTGAGCTCGTACAGCTTGTCACCCTTCTGGCGGTAGCCGACCAGCTCGCCGTCGACGTACAGCCGTCCGGCGTTGATCTTCTCAAGATGGTTGATACACCGGAGGAACGTGCTCTTGCCGGAGCCGGACGGGCCGATGAGGCAGAACACCTCACCCCGCTGTACCTCCAGGTCGATGCCCTTGAGGACCTCTACGGGGCCGAAGGACTTGTGGATGCCCTCGGCCTTCACCATGGCGGTCATGCCGAGACTCCCTTCGGACGGCGCACGGGCAGCACGGCCGCCTTGAAACGCTGGACCGGCGTCGGCGGGAGGGACCGGGTGGAGCCCTTCGCGTAGTACCGCTCCAGGTAGTACTGCCCCACGCTGAAGACGCTGGTGAGGATCAGGTACCAGGCGGCGGCGAGGAACAGCATCTCCACGATGGCGCCCGAGCCCTGGCCGATGTCCTGGGCCGCCTTGAGCAGATCCACGAACTGCACCGTCGAGACGAGCGACGTGGTCTTCAGCATGTTGATGACCTCGTTGCCCGTGGGCGGCACGATCACGCGCATGGCCTGCGGGATGACGATCCGGCGCAGCGTCCTGGCGTGACTCATGCCGAGCGCGTGCGACGCCTCCGTCTGGCCCTCGTCGACCGAGAGCAGACCGGCGCGGCAGATCTCCGCCATGTACGCGGCCTCGTTGAGACCGAGACCGAGCAGCGCCGTGAGCAGCGGCGTCATGAACGAGGACCAGTAGTCCTTGTAGATCGGGCCGAGGTTGATGTACTCGAAGACCAGGCCCAGGTTGAACCAGACGAAGAGCTGGACCAGGACCGGCGTACCGCGGAAGAACCAGATGTAGAACCACGCGATCGACGAGGTCACCGGGTTCCTGGACAGCCGCATCACGGCGAGCAGGATGCCGCCGACGATGCCGATCACCATGGACACCACGGTGAGCAGGAGGGTGTTCAGAACGCCCTCGATGATGCGGTCGTCGAAGAAGTAGTCGGGGATCGCGCCCCAGTTGATCTTCTCCGCCTGCGCGAACGCGTAGATGATGGAGCCGAGGAGAGCGAGCGCGATGGCCGCGGACACATAACGCCCCGGGTGCCGGACGGGGATGGCCTTGATGGCCTCCGGGCCGGCGGGGGGAGTGTCCGAGGGACCGTCCGTCTTGCTGACGTCAACAGTCACGGGTGGAGCCTTTCAGAACCGAGCAGAACCGAGCCGCGAATCAGGAGCCGCCGTTGATCTTGGCCTCGGTGACCGCGCCGTCCTCGACGCCCCACTTCTTGATGATCTTCTCGTACTCGCCGTTGTCGATGATCGCCTGGACGGCGGCCTGCAGCGCGTCACGCAGCTCGTTGTTGTCCTTGGCGACGGCGATGCCGTAGGGGCCGGCCTCGACCTGGTCGCCGACGATCTCGAAGTAGTCGCCGCCGCCCGAGGTCTTCACCGAGTACGCGGCGACCGGGTAGTCGGCGGAGACGACGTTCGCGCCCTTCGAGCGCATCCGGGTCTCGGCCTCCGGGTTGGTGGCGAAGTCCTCGATCTTGAGCGCCTTCTTCTTGTCGTCCTTGCACTTCTTCGCCTGGTCCTTGGCGAGGTCGTGCGAGAACGTGTTGCGCTGCACGGCGATCGTCTTGCCGCAGAGGTCGTCCCAGGTCTTGATGCCCTGGTCGTCACCCTTGTTGGTGTACAGCGAGACACCCGCCGTGAAGTAGTCGACGAAGTCCACACCGGCGCCGACCTTCTTGCCGGTGTCGGCGTCTATGCCCTCCTGGCGGTCCTTGGTGTCGGTCATGGCCGACATCGCGATGTCGTACCGCTTGGCCGCCAGACCACCGATGAGGGTGTCGAAGGTGGCGTTCTGGAACTTGAAGTCCACGCCGAGCTGCTTGCCCATCGCGGCCGCGATGTCGATGTCGATGCCGACGACCTTGCCGGAGGCGTCCTTGTACTCCACCGGCGCGTAGGCGATGTCCGAGCCCACGTTGATCACGCCCTTGTCGCGGAGCGCCGCGGGAAGCTTGTCGGCCAGTGGGGCCGCGTTGGTGGAGGCGGTTTCGGAACCGTTGTCCTTCTTGGTCTGGTCACCGCAGCCGGTGAGCAGCAGGGCGCCCGCGACCGCGATCGCTCCGACCGCGGCTGTCCGGGAGCGCAGGCCGGTCGTACGACGGGTGGTGCTTGCGGTCATGGTGGGTTCCTCCGGCGGGGTGGTGTGGAGTTGCCGACAGGTCGACGGTTCACACGCGTCTTCGAGTGTGGCGACCTCGTGTGATTACGGCATCTTGCCATTCGGGCATGTGCAATCAGATGACCGGCCATGTCAAAATCGGATAACGGGTGACCCCCGAATGACCCACGAACCGCTGCGGACCAGCCGATCGCGCCGGATCTTGTGCGGGAATCCCTCCTTCCGGCCGGAAGATCTTCGGCGCATCTCAGGATGCGATCGGCCCTGATCTCCGTACACATGGTCGTACAGGACTTGTCATGACTTGCTCGGACTTGTCCCGCCATCCGTCGAAGAGTCGAACGACCCGTGATCGTCTTCAAATGACCTTCGAGTTGTGACCTTCGAGGTATGAACAGGCGTGGACTCGTCGCCGGCGCCGTCCGTCCGGTAAGAAGGTTCCTTACACCCCTCATCCGGGGCCCAGGGCGCGTGTGCGGCGCGCCCGTCGCGTCTGAGCCCGTACGTGTCGCCATACGCATCGGTGACCTGGGACTTACGCGGTGCCCGCCCGCCCCCGAACCGGGAGCGGTCACCCTCAAACCATAAAGACCTAAGGGGTAACAAAAGTGGCAGCGGAGATTGTCAATCCTCGCACCGGCACCGGCAGCGGCAGCGGCAGCGGCGACGGCAGTACGGGTCAGGAGGGAGGCGGGGAGCCTCTCAATTCCGTGGACTCCTTCGACCCCGCCTTCGCCCTGCACCGCGGCGGCAAGATGGCCGTGCAGGCCACCGTGCCGATCCGTGACAAGGACGACCTGTCCCTCGCCTACACGCCCGGCGTCGCGCGGGTGTGCACCGCCATCGCCGAGCAGCCGGAACTGGTCAACGACTACACCTGGAAGTCCTCCGTCGTCGCCGTCGTGACGGACGGTACGGCGGTCCTCGGTCTCGGGGACATCGGCCCCGAGGCATCCCTCCCCGTGATGGAGGGCAAGGCCATCCTCTTCAAGCAGTTCGGCGGCGTCGACGCGGTGCCGATCGCGCTCGCCTGCACGGACGTCGACGAGATCATCGAGACCGTGGTCCGCCTCGCGCCCTCCTTCGGCGGTGTGAACCTGGAGGACATCTCCGCGCCCCGCTGCTTCGAGATCGAGAAGCGGCTCCAGGAGCGCCTCGACATCCCGGTGTTCCACGACGACCAGCACGGCACGGCGGTCGTGACGCTGGCGGCGCTGCGGAACGCGGCCCGGCTGACCGGCCGGGGGCTCGGCGACCTGCGCGCCGTGATCTCGGGAGCCGGCGCGGCGGGTGTCGCCATCGCCAAGATGCTGCTGGAAGCCGGTCTCGGCGATGTCGCGGTCGCCGACCGCAAGGGCATCGTCTCCGTGGACCGCGAGGACCTCACGCCGGTCAAGCGCGAGCTCGCCGAACTCAGCAACCGGGCCGGGATCTCAGGCTCCCTGGAGGACGCCCTCGCGGGCGCGGACGTCTTCATCGGCGTCTCCGGCGGTACGGTCCCGGAGGAGGCGGTCGCCTCCATGGCCGACAACGCGTTCGTGTTCGCCATGGCCAACCCGAACCCCGAGGTGCACCCGGACGTCGCCCACAAGTACGCGGCCGTCGTCGCGACCGGGCGCTCCGACTACCCGAACCAGATCAACAACGTCCTGGCCTTCCCGGGCATCTTCGCGGGCGCCCTCCAGGTGCGGGCCTCCCGGATCACCGAGGGGATGAAGATCGCGGCGGCCGAGGCGCTGGCGTCGGTCGTCGGGGACGATCTGGCCGCCGATTACGTCATTCCGTCGCCGTTCGACGAGCGGGTCGCTCCGGCGGTGACCGCGGCGGTCGCGGCGGCGGCTCGGGCGGAGGGTGTCGCTCGACGCTGAGCCCTGGGGACGGGTAGGGGCGGCGGGGCGGCGGGGGCGTTTTCTTCGCCCCCGCCGCCCCTACCCGTCCCATCCTCAAGGGGCTGCGCCCCTTCGACCCCCATGCGCGGGTCCGGTGGGGCTGGTCGCGCAGTTCCCCGCGCTCCTCAAAAGGCAAGGGCTGCGCCCCGTGCCTTTTGCTCGCCGAAGTCCGGGCGACGGGACGCGTGTCACAGTCGTCTTCGGTTCCATCGCCCCCGGCGTCCCCCTATGGTCAGGCGCATGTTCGCTGCCTACGCCGCCCGCATCGACCGTGACCAACCTTTGAACGGACTGGAGTTGGGCGACCGCCCGGCACCGGAGCCCAGGCCGGGCTGGACCACCGTGAAGGTGAAGGCCGCCTCGCTGAACCACCATGATCTGTGGTCCCTGCGTGGCGTCGGCCTCGCCGAGGACAAGCTGCCCATGATCCTCGGCTGTGACGCCGCCGGTGTCGACGAGAACGGCAACGAGGTCGTCCTGCACTCGGTGATCGGCCAGACCGGCCACGGTGTCGGCCCCGGGGAACCCCGTTCGATCCTCACCGAGCGCTACCAGGGCACCTTCGCCGAACTCGTCTCCGTCCCCACGTGGAACGTGCTCCCCAAGCCGGCCGAACTCTCCTTCGAAGAAGCCGCCTGCCTCCCCACGGCCTGGCTGACCGCCTACCGCATGCTCTTCACCAACGCGGGCGTACGCCCTGGCGACTCCGTCCTCGTCCAGGGCGCCGGCGGCGGTGTAGCCACCGCCGCGATCGTGCTCGGCAAGGCGGCCGGCCTTCGGGTCTTCGCCACCAGCCGGGACGAGGCCAAGCGCAAGCGGGCCCTGGAACTGGGCGCGGTGGAGGCGCTGGAGTCGGGGGCCCGGCTGCCGCAGCGCGTCGACGCGGTCATCGAGACCGTCGGCGCTGCCACCTGGTCCCACTCGGTGAAGTCGCTGCGCCCCGGCGGCAGCCTCGTCATCTCGGGCGCCACCAGCGGCGACCGCCCCTCCCACGCCGAACTCACCCGCATCTTCTTCCTCGAACTCAAGGTCGTCGGCTCCACCATGGGCACCAAGGACGAACTGGAAGACCTCCTCGCCTTCTGCGCCGCGACCGGCATCCGCCCGGTCATCGACGAGGTGCTGCCCCTGGACCGCGCCCGCGAGGGTTTCGCACGCATGGCGGCGGGCGACCAGTTCGGCAAGATCGTGCTCACCACTCCCTGACCGACTCCGTACTCCGTACGGATGTTGGGGGTTTTCCGCGTTACGGCCGGCCCGGATTCCGGGCCGGCCGTCGTCATGTCAACTGAGGTTGACGTGACGAGGATGTCAACGTAAGTTGACGGTATGACCGAAGCAACGGATCTCGCCGAGCGTGCGGGCGACCGCGACCCCCGGGTCGGGCTGCGGGCCGTCGCCGCGCTGCGGAGGCTGCTGGAGCAGTTGGAGTCGGTGCAGGTGCGCAGTGCGCGCAACCAGGGCTGGTCGTGGCAGGAGATCGCCACGGAACTCGGAGTCAGCAGGCAGGCCGTCCACAAGAAGTACGGGAGGCATTGATGTTCGAACGATTCACGAAAGACGCCCGGGCCGTGGTCCTGGGCGCGGTCGACCACGCCGAACGGACCCACGCGCACGAGGTGACGGCAGAGCACCTCCTCCTCTCCCTGCTGGACCGAAAGGCCGGCCGCGCCTCGTTCGCCCTGGACGCGCTGGGGCCGGCCGACCTGCGGGGCTCCGTGGAGCGGGCGCTCGCCGAAGCCCGCCGTCGGGGCGGCCTCTCCCGCGCCGACGCGGACGCCCTCTCCGGGCTCGGCATCGACCTGTCGGAGATCGTCGGCCGTGTCGAAGAGGCCCACGGCGCCGGTGCGTTGGCCTTCCGGCGGGGCGGCGGAGACGGTGAGCGGAAGAGGAGGGGCCTCCTCTCGGGCCACCGACCCTTCACCCGCGACGCCAAGGACGTCCTCACCCGGTCCCTCCGCGCCGCCCACGCTCACCGCGACCGCCACATCGGAGACGAACACCTCCTCCTCGCCCTCACCGTCCGCCCCGGCCTCCCCGCGGAGGTCCTCGCGGATCATGGGGTGACGTATGAGGGGCTGGAGCGGGTGCTGTACGGCGCCGGGGAGGCGAAGGCGGGCTGAGAGCCGGAGGCGGGGGCGGGGGCCTGTGTGGCGCCGTAGCCCGTAGCCCGTAGCCCGCCTACGCCTTGGGTGTTCTCAGGGTCGCTCCGATGTGGGCCGCCGCTGTCGACAGGTGGCGGCGGGCGTCGCGGAGTTGGGCTTCTGTCACGCCGTGGTCGCGGGCCGCGTCGCGGATGTCGTCCCGGAAGCGGTCCAGGAGGCGGTCGAGATCGCGGGCCGGGTCTCCCGTGAGGGCCTCGTGCACCCAGGCGGGCTCGTAGTCGGCAGGGAAGTCCTCGGGGGTCGTCGAGTACTCGGGCTCACGACCCGCGCCCGTGCTCGTGCCTGCGGTCGTGCCTGTGGTCGTCCCGGTCGCCCCCGTGCGCCCGAAGCCGAAGTCCTTGCCGAACTCCTTTCCGAAGTCCTTCCCGAACTCGCCGAACTCCTTGGCTAGTTCGGTCAGCCCCTCGCGCACCCCCGTCGGCCAGTCGCCCCGGGTGAAGTGGTCCTGGACGTGATCCTGGACCCGTCTGGCGATGCGCTGCAGCTCCTCCTGGGCCTGCGTACGGGCCCGTTCCTGTGCCTCCTTGGCCTGGCGGCGGGCCCGCTGGGCCTCTTCGCGGGCGCGTCGGCTCTCGTCCTTGGCGCGCCGGGCCTGCTCCTTCCACTCCTGCTTGACGCGTCGCAACTCCTCCTTCGCGGCACGCCAGGACTCGTTGTCGGCGTACGCCCCGGGCTCCCCGAACGGTCCCTGCTCGCCGCCGCCCGTCCCGTCGTCCTTGCGCGCTTCGGAGGTCGCCGCCCGCATCTCGCGGCGGAGGTCGCCCGCCGCGCCCCGTACGTCGGCACGGATCTCGGCGGCCAGCTCCGCCACCGACTCGCGGATCTCCAGCTCCAGGTCGGCCAACTCGCCACTGCGGTCGGCCAGTTCGGTGCGGCCCGCGTCAGTGATCGCATACACCTTGCGGCCGCCCTCGGTGGTGTGGGTGACCAGGCCCTCGGCCTCCAGCTTGGCCAGGCGCGGGTACACGGTGCCGGCCGAAGGCGCGTACAGCCCCTGGAAGCGTTCCTCCAGTAGCCGGATCACCTCGTAGCCATGGCGTGGCGCCTCGTCCAGCAGCTTCAGCAGATACAGCCGCAGGCGTCCGTGGGCGAAGACGGGAGGCATGTCAGAGCACCTTCTTGTCGGTCGTGCGAGAGGTGGTGCCACCGTCGGCCACGTCGCTGTCGGTGGGCGGAGTGTCGACGGGAGTGCCGGCGGAGGCGCCGGAAGCGGGACGCGTTGCGCTGTGCCCGCCGTCGCTCCCAGGTGGCCGTTTCCCGGGTCCTCTTCCCAGGGCGCGTCCTCCGCCGGGGGCATGCGGAGGAGGGTGTTGGCCGGACGCGGCTATGGGCCACTCGGACACGGCGCTGACCTCCTCGACAACCCGACAGGACGGAACACGTAATACGCGCACTATCGCGTCTTCCGTAATTCACGATATATCTCGGTAACGGAAAGTCAAGGCACCCGTTCTGGTGATCCTGTGGGATGCATACGGACAAAACGCCCTAGCGTGGGGGTATGTCGACGGATCGCCCACAGGGACCCCGGGGCCCCCGGCCCACCGCTGCCGCCCCCGGCGCGCTGCTGCTCTGCCGGGCGGGTCCCGACGCCGTCGCCCCCGTCGCCCAACTGCTCCGCGAACGCATGCTGCTCGCCCCGGCGGGCCCGGGCTGGGCCGTCCTCGTGCCCGAGGGGAAGCCCTGGCTGCACGGCGGGGAGCCCGTCGACCGTGTCCTCACCGGCTGGGCCACCGCCCTGGCCGTAGGCGCCCCCTGGCCCGTACTGGCCCTGTGGTGGGACGCCGACCGCGGTGGCTGCACCCTGGCCGCCGGCTTCCGTCGCACCGTCGGCTACGTATGGCTCGCGAACGGCACCCCGGTCGGCGAGGACGAGGCCATGCGCACCTTCGCCGCCCGTTTGGGCCTGGACCCGGTCCTCGACACCCCGTCCCTCTACGACCTCACGAGGCCCGACCCGGCGGCGGACGCCCGTGCCCGCCTGCTGGGACTCCTCGCCGTCCTGGCCCGTGCCGGAGTTGCCCTCCCCGCGGGTCTCACGCCGGGAGAACCCGCCGACCGCCTGCGCGAGGTCGCGCGCGTCCAGCCGGACGTCCAGTGCATCGAACGGACCGGCCGGCGCGGAGCCGTCCGCACGGAAGCGGACGCCCTCCAACGCGGTCGGCTGGGGCCTTGGCTTCCCTGGGCCGGCACTCCCGGGGCCCGCGCCCTCGCCACCACACAGCTCCTCGTGGGCCTGCCGCTCACGGCCTGGGGTGTGCACCGAAGAAGCGCCGGCTGGCTCACCGCCGGCGGCCTCCTGATCACCCACGGCACCCTCAGCCTGCTGTACGACCTGTCCCACCCGCGCGACTGACCGCCCCGGCACGACCGCCGTCCTGTCACGACTGACCGCCCCGTCACGACCGCCGGCAGTGGACCCTCGGGCGGCTACTCGTCCTCGTCCTCGTCGTCCAGCCGCGCCAGCCACGTCGCCAGCCGCTCCACCGGCACCTCGAAGTCCGGATTCAGATCCACGAACGTCCGGAGCTGCTCGGCCAGCCACTCGAAGGTGACCTCCTCCTCGCCGCGCCGCTTCTCCAGTTCCTCGATGCCACGGTCCGTGAAGTACATGGGTCAAGGATAAGTGCGGGAAAACGGCCGGGCCGCACCCCCGCGCGAGGGTGCGGCCCGGCCGCGTACGGATGGCGTCGAGAGCGGTTACGCCTCGAACACCTCGCGCACCAACTGCTCCTGCTCGGCCTGGTGCCGCTTCGCGGAACCCACCGCCGGCGACGAGCCGTGCGGGCGGGAGATACGGCGCAGGCGCTCGCCGTGCGGGACGTCCGCGCCGACCGCGAGGTCGAGGTGGTCGATCAGGTTGAGGGCGATGAAGGGCCAGGCGCCCTGGTTCGCCGGCTCTTCCTGGGTCCACAGGTACTTCTCGGCGTTCGGGTACTTGCCGATCTCCGCCTGGAGCTCGGCACCCGGCAGCGGGTACAGCCGCTCGATGCGGATGATCGCGGTGTCCGTGACGCCGCGCTTCTGCCGCTCGGCGTCGAGGTCGTAGTAGACCTTGCCGGCGCAGAAGACGACCTTCTTGACGGCGGCCGGGTCGACCGACGCGTCTCCGATGACCGGGCGGAACTGGCCGCTCGTGAACTCCTCCGCCTTCGACGCGGCGGCCTTGAGGCGCAGCATCGACTTCGGGGTGAAGACGACCAGCGGCTTGTGGTGCGGGTTGTGCACCTGCCACCGCAGGAGGTGGAAGTAGTTCGACGGGGAGGTCGGCATGGCGACCGTCATGTTGTTCTGCGCGCACATCTGGAGGAAGCGCTCCGGGCGGGCGGACGAGTGGTCCGGGCCCTGGCCCTCGTAACCGTGCGGGAGCAGCAGGGTGACGCCGGACGTCTGGCCCCACTTCTGTTCCGCCGACGAGATGAACTCGTCCACGACCGTCTGGGCGCCGTTGACGAAGTCGCCGAACTGGGCTTCCCACATCACCAGGGACTCGGGGCGGGCGAGCGAGTAGCCGTACTCGAAGCCCATCGCCGCGTACTCGGAGAGCAGGGAGTTGTAGACGTTCAGCCGCGCCTGGTCCTCGGAGAGGTACATCAGCGGGGTGAACTCCTCGCCCGTCTCGCGGTCGATGATCACCGCGTGACGCTGGCCGAAGGTGCCGCGCTGCGAGTCCTGGCCCGCCAGGCGGACCGGGGTGCCCTCCAGGAGGAGCGAGCCGACCGCGAGGGTCTCGCCCATGCCCCAGTCGATGGTGCCGTCCTCGACCATGGCCGCCCGGCGCTGCAGCTGCGGCAGCAGCCGCGGGTGGGCGGTGATGTGGTCCGGGACGTTGACCTGGGACTCGGCGATGCGCTTGACCGTCTCCGCCGTGATCGCGGTGTTCACCGCGACCGGGAAGCCGTCCTGCGGGTCGTGGACCTCGCCGGACGTCGGCTGCGAGGTGGCCTCGCGGACCTCGGTGAAGACCTTCTCCAGCTGGCCCTGGTAGTCCTGCAGCGCCTGCTCGGCTTCTTCCAGGGTGATGTCGCCGCGACCGATCAGGGACTCGGTGTAGAGCTTGCGCACCGAACGCTTCTTGTCGATCAGGTCGTACATCAGCGGCTGGGTGAAGGCCGGGTTGTCGGTCTCGTTGTGACCGCGGCGGCGGTAGCAGATGAGGTCGATCACCACGTCCTTGTTGAAGGCCTGGCGGAACTCGAAGGCCAGACGCGCCACGCGGACACAGGCCTCCGGGTCGTCGCCGTTCACGTGGAAGATCGGGGCCTCGATCATGCGCGCCACGTCCGTGGCGTACATCGAGGAACGCGACGACTCGGGGGCCGCGGTGAAGCCGACCTGGTTGTTGATGACGATGTGGACCGTGCCGCCGGTGCGGTAGCCGCGCAGCTGCGACATGTTCAGGGTCTCGGCCACCACGCCCTGGCCCGCGAAGGCCGCGTCGCCGTGGAGGGCCACCGGCAGGACCGTGAAGTCCGTGCCGCCCTTGTTGATGATGTCCTGCTTGGCGCGGGCGACGCCCTCCAGGACCGGGTCCACGGCCTCCAGGTGCGACGGGTTCGCGACCAGGCTGACCTTGATCTGCTCGCCGTCCAGGCCGGTGAAGGTGCCCTCGGCGCCCAGGTGGTACTTCACGTCGCCGGAGCCGTGCATCGACTTCGGGTCGAGGTTGCCCTCGAACTCGCGGAAGATCTGGGCGTACGACTTGCCGACGATGTTCGCCAGGACGTTCAGACGGCCGCGGTGGGCCATGCCGATGACGACCTCGTCGAGTCGGGACTCCGCCGCGCTGTCGATGACCGCGTCGAGCAGCGGGATGACCGACTCGCCGCCCTCAAGGGAGAAGCGCTTCTGACCGACGTACTTGGTCTGCAGGAACGTCTCGAAGGCCTCCGCCGAGTTCAGGCGGCGCAGGATGCGCAGCTGCTCCTCGCGCTCCGGCTTGGTGTGCGGGCGCTCGATGCGGTCCTGGATCCACTTGCGCTGCTTGGGGTCCTGGATGTGCATGAACTCGATGCCGGTGGTGCGGCAGTACGAGTCGCGCAGCACGCCGAGGATGTCGCGCAGCTTCATCAGGGACTTGCCGGAGAAGCCGCCGACCGCGAACTCGCGCTCCAGGTCCCACAGGGTGAGCCCGTGCTCGGTGATGTCCAGGTCGGGGTGCTTGCGCTGGCGGTACTCCAGCGGGTCGGTGTCGGCCATGACGTGGCCGCGGACCCGGTAGGAGTGGATCAGCTCGAAGACGCGGGCGGCCTTGGTGACGTCATCGTCGTGCGAGGCGTCGATGTCCTTGAGCCAGCGGACCGGCTCGTAGGGGATGCGCAGGGCCTCGAAGATGTCGTCGTAGAAGCCGTCCTCGCCGAGAAGGCGGTTCGCGACCATCCGCAGGAACTCACCGGAGGCGGCGCCCTGGATCACTCGGTGGTCGTACGTCGAGGTCAGGGTCATGACCTTCGAGATACCGAGCTTGTTCAGGGTGTCCTGGCTCGTGCCCTGGAACTCGGCCGGGTAGTCCATGGAGCCGACGCCCATGATGACCGACTGACCGGGCATGAGGCGGGGCACGGAGTGGACGGTGCCGAGGCCGCCGGGGTTGGTCAGGGAGACCGTGACACCGGTGAAGTCGTCCATCGTCAGCTTGCCGTCACGGGCGCGGCGGACGATGTCCTCGTAGGCCTGCCAGAACTCGAAGAAGTTCAGCGTCTCGGCCTTCTTGATGCCCGCGACGACGAGCTGGCGGTCGCCGTTGGGCTTCACCAGGTCGATGGCGAGGCCGAAGTTGACGTGCGGCGGCTTGACGAGGGTGGGCTTCCCGTCCTTCTCCGCGTAGTGCCAGTTCATCGACGGCATCGTCTTGATGGCCTGCACCATCGCGTAGCCGATCAGGTGCGTGAAGGAGATCTTCCCGCCCCGGGCGCGCTTGAGGTGGTTGTTGATGACGATGCGGTTGTCGAACAGCAGCTTCACCGGGACGGCGCGCACGGACGTGGCCGTGGGCAGTTCCAGGGAGGCGTTCATGTTCTTCGCGACCGCGGCGGCGGGGCCGCGCAGCGTGATCAGCTCCGGGCCGTCGGCGGCGGCGGGCGCGGCCTGCTTCGCGGGGGCGGAGGCCGCCGGCTTGGCGGGCGCTGCGGGTGCCGGCCTGGCGGGCGCCGCGGCCGCGGGCTTCGCCGCGGCCGGGGCTGCGGCGGGCTTCGGGGCAGCCGGGGCGGGGGCGGCCTGGGCTGCCGGAGCGGCCTGGGCCGGGGCGGCGGGCGCCGCGGGCGTGGTGGTCGCTGCGGCCCCCGTGGCCGCAGTGCTCGCCGGAGCCGAGGCGGCAGCGGCCCCTGGCTTGTAGTCGGCGAAGAAGTCCCACCAGGCTCGGTCTACCGAGTTCGGGTCCTGGAGGTACTGCTGATAGATCTCGTCGACGAGCCACTCGTTCGGACCGAAGGCCGCGGCGGGGTTCTTACCCGCTTGGTCTGCGTCGGTCGAGATGCTCGAGTTACTGGGGGACTGTGGCGACACGGCGGCAACCGCCCTCTTCCGCTTCACAAGGTGATGGACAGCGGGAATTAAGGCTACGCCTCCGTGGCCGGGAAGGTCAGGCCGAGTCCGCCCATCGTCGCGTAAGTCACATTGGAAAGCGTGTTTCGGGGGTGGAAATGGCGGGAAACAAGCGTGGTTCCGGTCTGGAAAGGGTGTGCGGAAGGCCGGTGGGGCATGCGTCGGTGCGGGCCTGCGGGGATGTGCACGCGGCCCTCTGCTCGAACGCACCTGATCACACGTGTCCGGCTGGCCGAACCTGTCGTGGATCTTGTGGCTCCGGTTCGAACTTTACGTCAACTTGGCACAGAAGTAAGCCCCGGGAGGATGAGCGATATTCGGCAATGGTGGGGGGATTCAGCCAGGAGTGATGTGGGTATTGCGGGATTTTTCCGCCCCCGCCGCCCCTCCCGTTCCCGTCCTCAGGGGCTGCCGCCCCTTCGACCCCAATCGGGCGCTTGAGGGGGCGGGAGACGCGGCTGGACGGCGGGTGCGGGTTCGTGGGGGCTGGTCGCGCAGTTCCCCGCGCTCCCAGAAGAGGCCTGCGGCCCTTCGATCGGCCGGGAGGCCGTCCAGGGGTGCGGAGGCCGCGCGAGCGACCACACCCCCCGTACCCACCGACGAGACCCAGGTCCCGAGGTCGGCCGCGCCCGGCGGGCTCAGACCGGCTGGGGGCGTTGGGCCGGCTGGGGCGGGACGCCCGGGAGGAGGACCTGGATGCGGCAGCCCTTGGGGGATTCGGCCACGCCGATGCGGCCGCCGTGGAGATCGACCGCCCAGCGGGCGATCGCGAGGCCGAGGCCGGTGCCGCCGTCGCTGCCGGGGCCGTGGGGGGAGCTGACGGCGCCGCGGTTGAAGCGTTCGAAGACGCGGTGCCATTCGGTCTCCGGGATGCCGGGGCCCTCGTCCAGAACCTCCAGCTCCAGGGAGTCGGGGGTGGGGCCGCGCCTGGCCTTCACCGTCACGCGGCCGTGGGCGGGGCTGTGCTTGACCGCGTTGTCGATGAGGTTCGCGACGACCTGGTGGATGCGTTCGGGGTCCGCGTTCGCCGTGAGCTCCGGCGGGTGCACGTCCAGGTGCAGGTGCACGTCCGTACGCGTGTGCTTGCCGGAGTCCGAGGCGACGCCGCCGCGGGCGGAGGAGACCATCTGGGCCTCCTTGAGGACGCCCGAGAGGTAGGGCCAGACCTCGAAGCGGCGGCGGCGGAGCGGGACCACGCCGTTGTCCAGGCGGGACAGGTCCAGCAGGGTCTCCACCAGACGGCCCAGACGCTCCGTCTGCTTGAGGGCCGTGCGCATCGTCTCGGGGTCGGCCTGGGTGACACCGTCGACGATGTTCTCCAGCACCGCGCGGAGCCCGGCGATGGGTGTGCGGAGCTCGTGGGAGACATTCGCCACGAGCTCCTTGCGCTGGCGGTCCTGGGCCTCCAGCTCGTCGGCCATGAGATTGATCGTGTGAGCCAGGTCACCCAGCTCGTCCCGGCGGTTCTCACTGACCCGGCGGGTGTAGTCGCCGCGCGAGATCGACCGGGCGACCGCGTTCATCTCGTCCAGGGGGGCGGTGAGTGAATGCGCCACGAACTGCGTGATGAGAAGTGTGGCGATCATCGAGAACACCGTGATGAAGCGCAGCTCCGTCTTGGTGTGCACCGCGATCATCGACAGGACCGTCGTGATCAGGACCGAAATGACGACGAGCGCGCCCAGCTTCGTCTTGATCGAGAAGGGGCGCAGACCGCCGAGCGGTCCCGCGCCCTTCCGTGACTGCGCGCCACCGAGGTTCCGCGACCTTGGGTCACCGACTCCGCTCATCACGCCACCAGTCCCCTGTGCCTACGTGTCCGCGTATGCCCTGCGCACGCGGTGCGAGTGCCGACGATGTCAGGGGTTCGGGGTCTCCAGGGCGTACCCGACGCCGTGCACCGTGCGGATCCGCTCCGCGCCGATCTTCCGCCGCAGCGCCTTGATGTGGCTGTCCACGGTCCGCGTCCCGGACGCGTCCGCCCAGTCCCACACCTCGGCGAGCAGCTGCTCGCGCGAGAGTACGGCACGCGGGGTGTTCGCGAGGCAGACGAGGAGGTCGAACTCGGTGGGTGTGAGGTGCACGTCCTCGCTGCGCACCCGGACGCGGCGCTGCGCGTGGTCGATCTCCAGCTCGCCGAGGCGCAGGATGCCCGAGCGGGGCGTGGTGGCGGCGAGCGCGGCACGCTCCACCCGGCGCAGCAGGACGTGCACGCGGGCGGCCAGTTCCCGCATGGAGAACGGCTTGGTCATGTAGTCGTCGGCGCCGACGCCGAGCCCGACCAGCATGTCCGTCTCGTCGTCCCGGGCGGTGAGCATCAGCACGGGGACGGGCCGCTGGGCCTGGACGCGCCTGCACACCTCCAGGCCGTCGAAGCCGGGCAGCATGATGTCGAGGATCAGCAGGTCGGGCTGCCAGGCCTCGGCGGTGTCGACCGCGGCCGGCCCGTCGGACGCGGTCTGTACGACGAAACCCTCGGCGCGCAGGCGGGCCGCGATGGCGTCGACGATCGTCGGGTCGTCCTCGACCACGAGCACGCGGCGCTGTGCGCCCGGCGTCGCCGTGGTGCTGTTGTGGGTGGTGTGTGTCTGCTCCATCGCCCGCCCCTGTGTTGCTTTCCGGAATCCGTGGGGTGATCCCTTGACTGCGCGTGGGTGCGCATGACTGCGATTGACGCTTGAATGATCGGCGCCAGGGAAGCAGGGTACGGGCAGTCACCGCGCCAGGGCTATCCAGGTCGGACCGCGAGGTGCACCACGTCCGGAACTCCTCGGGCAACCGGGATCTCTTCGGTACGCACCTGTTGGAACCCGGCATTCCCCAAGGATTCCTCGAATTCCGCAGATGGTTGCGCCGACCACACGGCCAGCACCCCGCCTGGCCTCAACACCCTTGCGCAGCTTGCCAGTCCGGCCGGGGAGTACAGACTCTGGTTACCCTCGGAGACGGTCCAGCCGGGCCCGTTGTCGATGTCCAGGCAGAGCGCGTCGAACGTGGCGGATGTCTCATTGACGTACTCGACGAGGTCGGCTTCCACGATCTCCGTCCGGGGATCCGCGAGGGCTTGCGCGGACACCGAGGCCAGCGGTCCTGTGCGGTGCCAGGCGATGACGGAGCGTTCGCGTTCGACAACCGTGATGGGTCCCCAGCGTGGGTCGGCGGCGGCGTGCGCGAGCGAGAAGCCGACCCCCAGACCGCCGATCAGCACACGTGGCCGGGAGCGGCCGGACAGCGCGGAGAGAGCGGCGTCGACCAGGAGCCGCTCGGAGCGGCCGTCCGAAGTGTCCATGAGGAAGCAGCCGTTGGCGATGATCTGCAACAACTCGCCGTGGCGGCGCAGCACGACCTCGCCGTAGGGGCCTTCGTGACGGTCGATGACTTCGGGTTCGTCGATGACAGGCATGTGCCCATCTTCACTCTTGCGCGGCGTGAGCGCGTCCCAATCACCACGCCCCGGTGACGACCGGCCCGCGACGCGGCGGCGAGTCGACCTGATCAGAGCGCCAGACCGTGGCCGTACGGGAAGACCGGGCCCTCGGTGTCGTCGGTGTCGTCGGTGTCATCGGGGCTGTCGGGGCTGTCGGGGCTGTCGGGGCCGTCGGGGCCGTCCGGGCGGGACGCCTCCAACGCCGCCGTCGAGCGCGGCAGTTCGAAGGGCAGCCGCCCTTCGGCCCGCGCCCGCCCGAAGGCCACGTCGAGCAGGGCCGCGTCCGAGGCACCGTAGTCGGCGACGAGCGCGGCGGCCTTCGCGGCGATCTCCGGGAGTGCCACGGGCCGTTCCAGACGCACGCAGACCAGCGTGGGCACGGTCTCCAGCAGCGCCAGGATCTCCTTCAGGCGTTCCTCGCCGAACGCCGGCGACCCGGAGTGGATGGAGGACTCGGGGGACCCCGGCCGCTCGTCGTACGGCGTGCGCAGCCGCAGGACGGCCACGTCCGCGTGGGCCGGATCAGCCACGACATTGCCGTACAGGGACGCGGTCTGCGCGCCCAGACCCTCGACGTACAGGTTGGGGCGGTCGGAGAGCGGGAGGAGGGAGTGGTTGGTCAGCACGGTGAGCGAGCGGCGCTGGGCGGCCTCGCCGAGGGCGGTGAAGTCGGCGGCGCCGACGGTCTCCTCAGCCCGGTCGGGGTCGACGTACCGGTGCTCGAAGAGGCCGAGTACGAACTTCTGGCGCAGCAGGCGTCGTACGCAGGCGTCGACGCGCTCCTCAGGGATCCGGCCGGAGCGGACGAGTCGGACGATCGCTTCGGGGCACTGTTCGCCGCCGAACCGGTCGGCGCCCGCGTGCAGCGCGTCGGCCGCGTCCGACGCGTCGGCCGCGCGTTCGGCGACGGTGAGGTGTTCGACGCCCCGATCGCGGGCCTGACGCGTCTCGCCGCCGATGGGTGCCTCGCCGAGCAGGCCCCAGTCGGTGCAGACGATGCCCTCGATCCCCTGCGAGCGGTCGGCCTCGATCGCCGCCCCCGAGGGCGCGAGGTGGAGGTCGCGCATGCCGCTGGGGGAGTGCTTGACCATGGCGGCGACCGAGCGGTGGCCGAGCCGGGGCCCCTGCAGCCCGCGCACGTACGCCTGCACCAGCGCACTCGTCCCCTCGACGGACGAGCCGAACATGCCGGACCGGCGGGGTCGGCGGGGCTCGGTGGACAGGTCGGCCCGCGGGTGGAGGGCGACGCGGAAACCGACGGAGAGGTACTCGCGGCGGACCGTGTTGCCGAACTGCTCCACCAGCTCGGGCTCTCCGATCGCGGCCAGGCCCACGGGCTCGGGCCAGACCGAGAAGGCGCCGGAGCGGGAGGACGCGCCCGGGTCGTCCGTGAACGCGTGACGCGGGTCGGTGGAGAGCGTGACCGGGATGGAGAGCCGGGTGTCCGCCGCGAGCGTCTGAAGCCGGTTGACCCACTCGGCCGTCTCCCGGACGCCGTACCTGCCCGGCAGGTTGAAGTGGGTCAGATGACCCTCCGCGACCAACTCGGTGGTGCCCTGCCGGACGAACGGCCCTTCACCGGCCTCCGTGAGCGTCCCGTCACCGTTCATCGTCAGCGTCGCGTGGAAGAGCTGGCCGGCCTTCTCGGCCAAGGTCATCCGGGCCAGGAGGTCTTCCACCCGTTCGTCCACGGGACGGTCGGGGTCGAGGTACGGGAGCATCGCGTTCCTTGTACGGGGAGCCGGGCGGGCCGGTGTCGGGCTGTGCGAGGAGGGCGGCGTCGCCGCGCAGGCTCGTTCAGGGAAGCAGCAAAACCGAGCAGGTACCAGGTCTTGGTCAAGTGGCCACAATCACGGGGCAGATGGCTTGAAAGAGGACGCGATTGACTCGTGTAACCGCCGGTCCGCGGCCTGCCGTCAGCAGGCTGGCGCGGGTGTCGCGGGTGTCGGTGCGGAGGATCGGCGGCGGAGGGGTCGCAGTGGCGTGAGGCCCTGTGAGGCTGTCGAGTTGCTGTGAATCGCGTGGAGGGTGGTGACGGTCACAGACAGGCGGGTCCCGGGACGTCGAAGGTGAGGTGAAACGGAAGGAGCGCCTCACCTTGGATGCCGCCGAGACTGTGGAGCCCGCCGAGTCTGCGGAGTCCGTGGAGGCGACGGAGCCTGGGGAGACGAGGGAGCCTGAGGGGACGAGGGAGCCTGTAGAGGCCGGGGCGGTCGCGGCGCGGGCCGACGTGATGCCGTCTGCGGACGGGCCCGTCCTCGACGGCATCCCACGGCAGCCGGGGGCGGCGCCGGTCCGGAAGGCCGTACGGGAGGCGGCGGCGCCCGTACGGGTGGCTGGGGATGAGTCCCCCCAGGTGACTGGGCGTCAGCCGGTCACCTCACTCAACCGCTCGGGCGTTCTGCCGGCGTGGCTACGTCCTTGGCGGTTGTCGCCCACCCCCACGGGGACGCCCTTCACCTTCTTCTACGCCACCGTCCTGGTGGTCACCTCGGCCGTGGCCGAGTACGCCGACCCGGCGCTGGTACAGGCGCTGCACCGAGGCTCCAGCACCGATGTGGCGCACCTGGTCCGCGATCCGGTGCTCGTGCTGTCGGCGAGTGCGCTGTGGGTCGCCGGCGGGATCGCTTCGCCGTACGTCCTCGGCTTCCTGGTGGTGCTGACCGCGCTGGAGCGTCGGATCGGCGGGTGGCGCACGGCCGGGGTCTTCCTGTTGGGCCATGCCCTCGCCACCCTCGCGACCGAGGTGCCGGTGGGCCTCGCCGTACTCGCCGGCCACCTCCCCGCCAGCTCGCTCCACCGCCTCGACTACGGCATCAGTTTCGGGGTGGCGGCGAGCGCGGGGGCGTTGGCGGGGCTGCTGCCGCCGTGGTTGCGGTGGCCGATGCTGCTGGGGTTCGGCGCGATGCTGGTGGACGACCTGATGGCGTTCACGGACCCGATGACCAACTGGGGCCATCTGCTGTCCCTGGCGATCGGGGTGGCCACCTGGCCGGTCGTACGCCGGTGGTACGCCGGTGGTGGCGGGCGGCCCGGTCCGCCGGGGCCGGGCCGTGCGAGAGCGCGGGCCCGGCTCAGGCCGCCACGACCGCCGCGTAACCGCCGGCCGCCTCCAGCGCGTCGAGCCGCCCGTGGAAGGTGACGCGGCCGGCCGACAGGACGGTGACGTCGTCGCAGGCGCCCTCGACGTCCTCCATGAGGTGCGTCGACACGACCACGCAGGCCTTGCGCCCCAACCGCCGTACGAGGGCGTGGAAGTCGGACCGCTGCTGTGGATCGAGGCCGGTCGTCGGCTCGTCGAGGAGGAGCAGGCTGGGCGAGTTGACGATGGCCTGGGCGATGCCGACGCGTTGCTTCATCCCGCCGGAGAGGGTACGGAGTTTGTGGCCCAGGCGGTCGCCCAGGCCTACGGCCTCCGCCGCCTCGGTGACCGCCTCCGGGATGCGGCCACCCGGCATCTCGCGCAGCCAGGCGGCGTACGACAGGAACTCCCGGACCGTGTAGCCCCTGAACACGCCGAACTCCTGGGGCAGGTAGCCGAGGCGGCGCCTGATCTCCAAGCGTTGGGCCGGGACGCGCGGGTCGCGGTCGAGGAGGGTGACCGAGCCTTCGGTGGGCGCGATCGCGGTGGCGAACACCCGCAGGAGCGTGGACTTCCCTGCACCGTTGGGACCGAGCACGGCGTGCACGCCCGGGCCGAACGTGAGGGTGAGCTCGTCGAGAACGAGGACACGGCGACGGCGTACGGACAGGCGGGCGGTCTGGATCATCGGGGGCCTCGGGGTGCGCGGCGGTCGCCGGGGGTGGGGGTGCCGAAGGCGTGGCGGCGGAGGAAGAGGAGTTCGACTAGGACGGCGGCGCCGATGGCCCAGACCGTCTGGGCGGATTCGCCGAGGAGTTGGTTCAGCGCGGTGATCAGTTCCTTCAGGCGCAGCCCGGTCACCGGATGCTTCTGGGTGTGCAGCCGGGCGACCGCGGCCACGACGAGGAGCCAGCCGGAGGTGGTGAGCAGGGCCGAGAGCCGGCTGTCGACGTACGAGCTGAGCAACAGGGTCGTCAGGGTGAGGAACAGGCAGGGCAGCAACCACCCGGCGGGCCCGACTTCCAGTCGGGCACGGGGGTGCACGGGCGCCCGCGCCGACAGCGCGAACGCGGCCGCGGCCAGCAGCGGTACACACAGCGCCAGCACCTGCCCGGTTCTGATCAGCAGCAGCCGTAGGCCGCCGGCCGGGGTCGTACGGGTCACCTCCGCGAACGGGTCGGCCTTGCCCCCGTAGCTCGCGGCGACGCAGAGCAACGGCAGGAGAGGGGCGAGCAGCAGGAGTACGGGCAGGGTGTCGGCGGAGCCGTCGAAGCGGGCCAGTGCGACGCCCGCCGCGCAGACGCCCAGGACGGCGAGCAGCCAGGGCAGGCGCAGCCCGTGGACCGCGGCCAGCCACGGGGGCCGCCGCCATGGCCGGCCACCCCCCTGTCTCGCCGGTGGCGGCGGATCTCCGGGCGGGGGGCCGCCGAGCCGGTTGAACAGCGCCCCGCGCACGGCGTCCAGCCGGGCACCGTGCGTCCCGGACAGCACGGCGGAGTTGACGGATCCGGAGCAGCGGAGGCAGGTGAGGAGGTGGGCCTCGGTGTGGGTGAGCAGGTCGGGGGAGAGCGCGCCGTGGGCGTAGTCGGTGATCCAGGAGGAGGGCAGGTGGCGGTCGTCGGCGGGGAGGAGGGCCCGGGGCGGGGTCAGGGGGGTCAGGGGCATGGGGTCGGTCATGGGGTGGCCGCCTTAGGGACCGGAGGGAGACGGGGAATGTGGTCGTCCTGGCGGACGGCGGCGAGGTAGCGGGTCAGCCAGGCGGCTCGGATGTGGTGGGGGAGTGCGGAGAGGTGTGCGGTGAGGCGGGGGACCGCCTCGTCGTCGCCGGTGAAGTCGCGTAGGCCGGCGGGCAGCAGCCAGAAGGAGACCGCGGACATGAGGTGGCGGTCGTCGTTCGTCCAGTGGCGCTCCGACCAGCGACAGGCGGGGTTGGAGAGTTGATCGGCGACGTGCAGGAAGCGGTTCTCCTCCGAATGGGCGAGGTCGATCTCCACCGTCCAGGCCGCGGCTGGGTCCGGGGAGGAACACGCCTCATAGGACTCCCGGAGGGCCAGCACGTGCGAGGGCGCTCCCTCGACGCCCGCGAGTCTGTCGCCGAAGTGGGCGGCGAGCGTGTGCGCGTCCCGCCGGGCGACGGCGAGGTGGTCGTCCGACACGCACACCGTCGGTGAGCCCCGTACACAGCGCACCTGGAAGGGAGCCGTGACGGGCCTGTTCGCCGTGGTGTCGAAGGGCTGTGCTGCGGCGATCGGGACCAGCAGCGCGCAGAGCACCACGGGGAGCGCCCACCGCCGTGCCAGGACGCAGACGGCCGTGGCAGCAAGGGCCACCATGAGGGTGAGCATCAGCCAGCCGGGCCAGAGAGCGGGATAGTCCCCCATGTCGGGACGGTGCGAGGGCAGGCCCCATGTGTGCTCCGGAACCGTGGGGCCCGCATAGCGGCGCAGGGGCGTGACGGCGTGGACGATCCGCGGCATCGCCCACTGTGTCGCCCCGAGTTCGGCCCCGCCTGTGAGCGGGCTCAGCAGGCTGCAGAGAAAACCGGCGAGGACCGGAACGGCACGGAAGGGCAACAGGGCCCCCACGGTGTGGGCGAGGCAAGTGAAGGCGGTCAGCAGAGCCGCGCAGTAAGCCACTTCCAAGTACGGGGGAACGCCTGAGGCGGGTGTCCGCCACAGCGCCGCCAGGAACATCACGAGGACGGCGAGTGCGAAGCCTGCCAGGGGCCACAGCACCGACGGCGCGCAGAACAGCAGAGCGTGGGTGAACGGCCCGCGCGCCGAGTACTCCCGGACCCACCGGGCCCCGGCCCGCGCCTCGGCGCCCCCCTGCCGGCACGCCACGCCCACGGCGACGGGCAGGGCGAAGGTGAGACTGGTACTCAGGGCCATCCCGGTGTCGCGCCAGTCGTCCTGCCAGTTCCAGTGGCCCACGAAGAGCGTCGCGCAGACGGGGATCGTGGTGCCGCACAGCACGGCCACCCAGATTCCGGGACCTCGCCGCAACCCCACGCGGAGCACGGTCAGATGACCGCCGCCTTCCGGCCCCCGTCCCCTACGGACGCGGTCGAGGAATTCGGTCGCCACGGCTGCCACCACCCTCATTCCCGTCCTCCTCCTGTGCCCGCAGCCACTTCCGCAGTTGCTCGCAGCCCCGTGAGGCCCGCGCCTTGACCGTTCCCTCGGGTACGCCCAGCCGCTCGGCGGTCTCGCGGACGGAGAGGCGGTGGAGGTAGCGCAGTTCGATGACGTCCCGCTGGGCTCGGGGCAGGCCGGCGAGCGCGGCCGCGACGGCCGCGTACTTCAGGGACGAGGCGAGCAGACAGTCCTCGGCGGAGGGAACGGCGACCGCGGTGGGGACGGCCTGGAGGCGTTCGTCGAGAGCCACCCTGCGCCCCTGCTCCCGCATCAGGTCCAGGGCCCTGCGGTGCGCGATCCGCATCAGCCACCCCGGGACGTTGCCCTCGTGGAACGACGACGCGCCCTTCCAAGCGGACAGGAACGCCTCCTGTACGGCCTCCTCCGCCGTGTCGGTGGAGAAGCCGCGGTTGAGCAGGTAGGCGAAGACGCTGCCCGCATGGCGGCTGAAGAGTTCCGCGAGTGCCTCCGTGCTGCCCTCGGCCGTGGCGCGTACGAGTCGGTTGTCGCGGCAGGCGGACTCCTCGGGGGAGGGCGGGTCGGGCGGCGGGTCGGTGCAGGACCGGCACCCGGGAAACGTGGTCATGCGGCCTCGGTGCTCGTTGGTCGATCGGGCCGCGAGGTCCCCAGGTGCGGCCGCCAATGTCATCACGTTCAGTTCATCGTTCGATGCGCTGTGTGAGGTTGCGTGCGTGGCTGGCTGTGGGGCGGGGCGGGGGTGTGCGCGGGTGGCGTGAGCGTCGCCCGCACGCCGGTCGCGGGCGCGCGAAGGGCGCGCGCCGACGGCGCCTCCACTCTCCCCCTCGGCGCCTCGCGCAGCGCCCCTCGGCGCTGGTGCAGCGCCCGCCCGGCCGGTGTCCCGCCCGGCACCGGCCTGCCCCGGAGCTCGTCGGCGGCCATCCGTCTTGTCCCGTCACGTTCGATGCTGCATCAGGGCCGGTGTCTTACCTGGGAGATGAGCGAACGGATTGATCGGGAGGGCGTGGCTGTGTGCAGGTTGACTCTGCACTTTCCGTCCGGTGTGGAGGTAGGGGGGTGTTGCTGTGAGGCGATACCCGTGAGGCTACGTCCGCAATGCCGTTGGCTCTGGGGTAGCGCTGCCGGCGGCGGGATGGCCGATGTGAAGGCCGGACTCGGGTTCAGGATGGCGCCAAACTCCCCGCCGAGGAGCGCGCCGGAACCCTCGCGGTGCTGGCCGAGGCGTTCCCCGCTCTGGCGTTCCCGGATCCGGATACGGAGGTGCTGCGGGCGAAGCCGCCGCCTCATCTCAAGCCGACGCCGGGGGGCGGTCCGGCGTGGGCGCCGAAGGGTGGAACTGGTGAGCCGGTGGTGGTGCACCTGGGGGCAGTGCCCAAATAGACACTGACGGGCTGGTGTTACGCCTGGGTACGGTTCAACTCCCTTACCGGAAAATGATCATGCTGGGAGTTGTTGTGCGTCTTTCCCGTACCGCGCCCGTTGCTCTGGCGCTCACCGCGTTGCCCGCGCTCTTCGTGACGACGGCTGCGGCCTCGCCGCCGCCCGCCCCCGAACCGTCCGCCCCGACAGCGGTGTTCACCCTCGACGCCTCCAGGGGGACCTTCTCGGCGAAGGCGGCCGGCGGTCAGCGCGTGAGCGTGCTGGCCACCCACATAGGGCAGGGCGCGGACACCAAGATCCTCAAAGCCGGGGACGAGCGGGCCGTGTCGGACACCACCTTCGCCCGGTCCTCGGAGCCTTCCGCGCGCTCTGCGTGGGCAGCGTCCTCGAAGTTCGCAGACCTCTCCTGGGCGGACGTCGGCGCGAAGACCTACACCGTCTACCGTGACGGCGCGAAGATCGGTACGACGTCGAAGCCGAGCTTCCGCGACACCAGTGTCACGCCCGGCACGGAGGCGGACTACCGGATCATCGGGGCCGGGAAGAAGGACACCCACACCTGGGGGATGACCGCGACCATCCCCAGCAGCGATACCACCGAGGCGCTGAACGCCACAGCGAAGGACATCGAGGCCAAAGCCCGCAAGTACGACAAGTCAACGCTGCGCTGGCGCTCGTTCATCCGCCCGACCTGGGCCGGCATCCCCAAGGAACTCGCGAAGCTCTCGGGCTGCAAGTACACCACGGGCTACAAGTACGCCGGGGACGCGCGCGGCTTCTCCAAGTCGACGAAGAACCCCGGCTCGCGCGCCGGGGTCACCGGGACGGTCAACTGGAAGAGCGGCAAGGTCACATGGGACCGCTTCACCGGCAAGACCCGCGTCTACAAGAAGTCCAACTCGAGGCTGGTCGCCACCCGTAAGGCCAGCGTGAAGAAGATCACGTTCAAGGCGCTGAACAAGCACAACGGCAAGGAGCGCGGCGTGCGCATCATCGTCGACGCCACCGACCCGTTCTGCCCCAAGACCGGTGTCAAGCGGGCCGGGATCGGGGTGTCCGCCACCGTCCAGATGACGCGGGGCGGCAGCTTCCACGTGACGGGCAAGCACCGCCAGGCCCCCGACCACGAGCTGTACATGTACAACTACGCGGGCAAGAAGTACAAGACGAAGACGATCCTGCAGGACAAGATGCTCGACCTGCGCTGCATTTCGCAGCCGGCCTGCCAGCTCCAGAACATCGCCGCCAAGGGCTGACCCCGCCCACGCCCGCCGGTACGGGCGGTGGGATGATACAGGGGCGGCCTCCCGCAGCGGGAGACCGCCCCTGGAGGGAAGATCATGAAAGTCACATCCGGCAACGTCCAGTTCGGCAAAGCCACTCTGGGAAGTGCCCTCTTCTACGCCGTGAACGTCACCGTCAGCTCATCGCTGATCGGCCTGGTCGTCGACCGGGCCTGGGCCTCCTTCGCAGACGGTCCCTGGGACCCGCTGCTCTACGGCGAAAGCAGCGATCTGCTTTTCCCCGCCGCCTGCCTCCTCGTGCTGACGGCGGCCCGCCTCATCCTGCCCCTGGCGCCACGCTGGAAGGCCATCCTCGTCGACAGCTCCCTCTACCTGCTGACGCTCCTGATCTGCTACGGCGCGGGCTCCCTGGCGGACGGCGAGGGCGTCGGCACCGCCTTCGGCGGGGCTTTCTTCGTCGCGCTCCTGTCCCTGTTCACGCTCCAACTCCCCGCCGCCTGGGCTCTGATCGCCTGGGCCACCGGCCACCTCAACCCCACCGCGCCCCGCGGCGAGCAGAGCCCGGCCTCGTCACCGGCCGGCAGTCTTCTTTGACGGTTTCACCGCCCAGGAGGTCATCTCCTCCAGCATCTTGCGGTTGATCGCCCCCGACCACGAGGCGGCGATCTTGTGCCGGGAGTCGATGACGAAGGTGAAGGGCACCCCCTGGGACTGGAGGACGCCCTTGGGCATGTCCAGGGTGGACTTCCCCGAAGGATCATGCAGGTTCGGGTAGGGGACGTCGAACTCCTCGATGAACGCCTTGGACGCGGCGATGCCGCTCCCGTGGTTGATGCCGACCACGACCACGCCCTTGCGCTTCATCGACTTCTCGTAGTCGACGAGCATGGGCATCTCCAGACGGCACGGCCCGCACCAATGCGCCCACGCGTTGACCACGACCGTCTTGCCCCGGTAGTCCGACAGCCGAAACGGCTTCCCGTCGACCGTCGTCCCCTTGATGTCCGGGGCATCGGGACGGCTCTTCACGTCGATGGTCAAAACCCCACTGTCGGACACGCGGTATCCGGTCCGCTCGGAGCCGTCCATCGACGTGACGGCAAGGATGCCGCCACCCCCGACGACGGCGACGGCGGCCACGGCAATGGAGACGGTGGAACGCTTCACAGGTCAAATCCTCGCTCGGTCACGGAATATGCCTGCCATCCTCCCAACGCCCCAGGAACATCCCGGCGTTGGGGTGCTGCCCTCAGGGGCAGTGCCCAAAGAGCCCCATCGCCCACCTGTTCGAGCCGCGCAGCATGAAGGACACTTCCCCGCAGCGCGGGAGGGCAGAGAACGGAGTGCTGCTGTGCAGGTAGGAAAAGCCGCCATCTCGGTCGCGATAGCGGCCAGTGTGTCGCCGCGAAGGACAAGGCGGCCTGCTTCACCATGAGCGGCAAGACCGGCAAGGGCGCCACCCTGCGCCAGGCGAAGTGCTCCAAGAACTCCACGTAGCGCTGGGACATCGAAGGCGTCCTGATCGGCAAGCCCTCCGACTCCTACTATTGTGGAACCTCAACAACATGAGGATCACCAACTTCTGGTCCAAAAAGTCCATCCTGAGCCCGAACAACAAGAGCGGAACCAAGCTCAAGCTCGGAAGAAGGGCGGCAGCGTCAAGGACGAACGCTGGGGCCTGTCCTGACCCGCTCCCGCACATGGGGCAGGGCCCGCACCGTACGGTGCGGGCCCTGCCCCATGCGGGCTGTTACAGCGCGGTCGGGTCGTTCTTCTTCCAGATCAGCGAAAACGCCTGCTTCTTCAGCTGCGCCGTCTTGTTCGAGTACTTCATCAGTGTGATCTTCGAGCCCTTCTTGTCCGACTGCGCCGACATCACCAGCTTGCCCGAGCCGTAGGAAATGATCCGCCGGTCATCCAGCGTCCACCACTGCGCCTTCGACTTCTTGTTGCACCCGTACTGATGCACCGACGCACCCGACTTCTTCGACGTCGGCGCCAGGCACTTGCCCGACTTACGGTTCTGGATCGCATAACGCGGGCGCTCGGCCGGCTTGTTCGCATTGAGCCAGTTCAGGTTCCAACGCTGCGTCGTGGACTTCTTGTTGCAGCCCCGCAGCTTCACCGCCGCCTTGGACTTCTTCGAGTTGTCCATCGAGAAACACAGGCCGGTCTTGCCGTACACCTTGGTAAGACCTGTGTTCTTGTACGGGTCGCCCGCGGGCGCCGCCCCCACCGGCGCGGCCACACCCCCCAGCACCGCCACCGCGGCACCGGACACCACCACAGCCTTCATCGTCCTCAACACCACAGGTCCCCTCCCACAACACGCTCGCGGCCCCTGCGGCCCGAGTCCGCCCGAGCCTACGCACGACGATCACCAGGCGGTATTGGCCCTGGGGGCAGCGCACTTGAGGGCAATACCCGCCTCCTACAGTTCCCTCATGCCCAAGCACTCCCGCACCCTGCCCATCCTCGCCAGCGTCCTGACCCTGGCCGGCGCCGCCCTGCTGGCCATCCAGTTCCTGCCCGCCGCCGCACCATCGGCCGAAGGCGCCCCCCAGGCCAAAAGCGCCATCTGCCGCGACCTGGCCGAGGGCTACCCCGACAAGATCGGCGAACACGAGAAAACCGCCACCTCCCCCGGCGCCGCCGTCTACGGCGACAACGTGATCACCCTGCGCTGCGGACTGCCCGAGATGCTGCCCACCACCGACATGTGCGTCACCGCCAACGGCGTGGACTGGGTACTGAAAAACAGCGGACAGGACGAGGGCGACAAGACCATCACCACCTTCGGACGCAAACCGGCCGCCGAAGCCGTCATCGACCCCGAAGTGCCCTCCGACGTCGCCCTGGTCGAGCTCGCCGCAGCGGTGAAGAACCTCCCCCGCAACGGCCACAAGTGCATCGACCAGGACGACGCCGCACGCCCCAGCCCGACCGGCAGCACGCACCACACCCCCTGACAGCACGAAGGCCCGCACCCGGTCAGGGTGCGGGCCTTCGTCTACGGGGACGCCCTGCGGGCCTCCGCAGCCGCGGGCGGCTGAAGTCCGGTCTCCGGTTGTGTGGAGCCTTCGGTCTCGGGTGCCGCGGCGGGCGCGGGGGCGGCGCGGGCGGTGCGGGTGCGAGCGGCCACCTTGGCCGACCGGGTGTCCGGGCCGTGCTCAGCACGGGTGAGCAGGCCGTCCAGAACGCGGGCGTCAGCCGTCTCGTTGGTGTCGTCCAGTCCGGCCTCGGCCGCCAGACGGCGCGCGTATTGCCACTCCTTTGCCGCCGTCGGCACCGCCTCCGGGAGCGCCGTCAGCAGCCCGGACGGCTCCAGCGCGGGCAACGGCTCCGTGCCGGTGACGGAGAAGTCCGGCGCCGCCATCAGATGCGAGGCCAGCACCACCGATTCCGCCCCGGACTGCGACCGCAGCCGCACCGCCGTACCGGCGAGCGCCACCACTTGGTGGTCCCCGTCGCCGTAGGTGATCCAGTCACCGGGCCGCAGCACCGCCCCGCGCTCAGCAGCCACCGGCCACCCCCGCGGACACCGCAGCTTCCGTGTGCAGCGGAACGGACAGGCCCACGGCCAGCTCGTGCGTCCACAGCAGATGGAACAGCACCGGCAGCACCGCGATCTCATCCCCCACCGAGGCCGCCCCGTCCAGCAGCGGCCGCGGCTCGGCGAACGCCGCCAGCAGCTCGGAGGCAACCCGCTCCAACCGGTGCCGGGGATGGCGGTAGCCGGCCAGCCAGCGCACATTGCGCACCACGATGGCGTCCGGTGCCCCCACCAGCCGAAACTCCCAACCCACCTGAGCGAAGGCCGTCCGCGTCGCCTCGAACTTCGCCACGTCCCGAGGCTTGCGGCGATCCGCCGGACGGCAGTCGACCACCACCGCCGTGCCGTCTTCCCGGCGGGCGAAGTAATCCGGCGCGTGCGAGACGGCCTTCCCCGCCTCCGACCGCCAGAAGAGCCAGAACGGCTGCGAGGAGATCCCCACCGCATGCACCACGACCAGCTAACGCTGGCGAGATCACTTGCCGGATCAAGCTGACCTTTGCAAGGTCAAGCGCTACAGGACACGTTTTGATCGCCCACAGCGAACGTCGCTCCCTCGGGGAACATTCACCGGCTCATGTGCATTGAGTCGGCATAGCTCAACTTGACTGCCGAGGGAGAGATCATGGCTTCGACGTCCGCACCGCTCACCCTGCCCGTACTGCCGCTCGACGACGAGGTCGTGCTGCCCGGCATGGTGGTGCCGCTGGACCTCAATGACACGGATGTACGGGCCGCGGTGGAGGCCGCGCAGGCGGCGGCGCGGGCGGTGCCCGGGAAGCCGAAGGTGCTGCTGGTGCCGAGGATCGACGGGGCGTACGCGAGCACGGGTGTGCTCGGGACCGTCGAGCAGGTCGGACGGCTGGCCGACGGGGACCCGGGGGCGCTGATCCGCGCCATAGGGCGAGTGCGGATCGGGGCCGGGACGACCGGGCCCGGCGCCGCCCTGTGGGTGGAGGGGACACGCGTCGACGAGAGCGTGCCGGAGCCGCTGCCCGGGCAGGTCGCCGAACTCGTCAAGGAGTACAAGGCACTTGCCACGAGCTGGCTGCGCAAGCGTGGCGCCTGGCAGGTCGTCGACCGGGTGCAGGCCATCGACGACGTGTCCGCGCTCGCCGACAACTCCGGGTACTCGCCCTTCCTCACCACGGAGCAGAAGATCCAGCTCCTGGAGACCGGTGACCCGGTTGCCCGGTTGAAGCTCGCCACCCAACTGCTGCGCGACCACCTCGCCGAGCAGGACGTCGCCGAGACCATCGCCAAGGACGTCCAGGAAGGCGTCGACAAGCAGCAGCGTGAGTTCCTGCTGCGGCGTCAGCTCGAAGCCGTCCGCAAGGAACTGCGCGAGCTGAACGGCGAGAAGGACGGGGAGGAGTCCGACGACTACCGGGCGCGCGTCGAGGCCGCCGACCTGCCGGAGGCCGTCCGGGAGGCCGCGCTCAAGGAGGTCGACAAGCTGGAGCGGTCCAGTGACCAGTCGCCCGAGGGCGGTTGGATCCGGACGTGGCTCGACACCGTGCTGGAGCTTCCCTGGAACGAGCGGACCGAGGACGCGTACGACATCCAGGGCGCGAAGAGCGTCCTCGACGCCGAGCACGCCGGGCTGGAGGACGTCAAGGAGCGCATCACCGAGTACCTCGCCGTGCGCAAGCGGCGTGCCGACCGGGGGCTGGGTGTCGTCGGCGGCCGGCGCGGCGGCGCGGTGCTCGCCCTCGTCGGGCCGCCCGGCGTCGGCAAGACCAGCCTGGGCGAGTCCGTGGCGCACGCCATGGGGCGGAAGTTCGTCCGGGTCGCGCTCGGTGGTGTGCGGGACGAGGCGGAGATCCGCGGGCACCGGCGTACGTACGTGGGCGCGCTGCCCGGTCGTATCGTCCGCGCCATCAAGGAGGCCGGGTCCATGAACCCGGTCGTCCTCCTCGACGAGATCGACAAGGTCGGCTCCGACTTCCGGGGCGACCCGGCCGCCGCGCTGCTCGAAGTCCTCGACCCCGCGCAGAACCACACCTTCCGGGACCACTACCTGGAGGTCGAGCTGGACCTGAGCGACGTCGTCTTCCTCGCGACGGCCAACGTGCTGGAGGCGATCCCCGAGGCCCTGCTCGACCGGATGGAACTCGTCCGGCTCGACGGGTACACCGAGGACGAGAAGGTCGTCATCGCCCGGGACCACCTGCTGCCCCGGCAGTTGGAGCGGGCCGGGCTCGACGCCGACGAGGTCGTGCTCGACGAGAGCGCGTTGCGCAAGCTCGCCGGTGAGTACACGCGCGAGGCGGGCGTACGGAACCTGGAGCGGTCCGTGGCGCGGCTGCTGCGCAAGGTCGCGGCCCAGCACGAACTGGGGCAGCGCGAGCTGCCGTTCACCGTCACGGACGGCGATCTGCGCGCGCTCATCGGGCGCCCGCACCACGTGCCCGAGTCCGCCCAGGACCCGGCGGAGCGGCGTACGGCCGTGCCGGGCGTGGCCACCGGCCTCGCGGTCACCGGCGCGGGCGGCGACGTCCTGTACGTCGAGGCGTCGCTCGCCGACCCGGAGACGGGCGCGGCGGGGCTGACGCTCACCGGCCAGTTGGGCGACGTGATGAAGGAGTCCGCGCAGATCGCGCTCTCCTTCCTGCGCTCGCACGGCGCCGAACTGGAGCTGCCCGTCGCCGACCTCAAGGACCGGGGCGTGCACATCCACTTCCCGGCGGGGGCCGTGCCCAAGGACGGGCCGAGCGCCGGTATCACCATGACGACCGCGCTCGCCTCGTTGCTGTCCGGCCGGCTGGTCCGCACCGACGTGGCCATGACCGGTGAGGTCTCGCTGACCGGGCGCGTCCTGCCCATCGGCGGGGTGAAGCAGAAGCTGCTCGCCGCGCACCGGGCGGGCGTCACCACCGTCATCATCCCCAAGCGCAACGAGCCCGACCTCGACGACGTCCCCGCCGAGGTCCTCGACAAGCTCGACGTCCACGCCGTCACGGACGTCCGCCAGGTGCTGGAGCTGGCGCTCGCCCCGGCGGGGGTGGAGGTGCCGGTGGCGGCGTGAGCGGCTTCGGCGCGCACGGGTCGAAGGCTCCGGTGGCGGCGTGACGGACGTCCACCGGGTGGTGGGAGGCCCGGACCCCGTGAGGGAGATCCGGGCCTTTCCGCTTGTCAACGGCCACGCGGGTGGTGGACCGGGGCGGTCCGGACGGGGCCCGGCCTGCGAAATACTGACGTCCGCGGAACCGGACAAGGCGAGATCGGACATCAGGAGCGCTGACGTGCACGACGAGGGCGGAAACGGCGAGGGCGGCGGTGTCGAGGCCGGACTGCCTGCGGGCGGGATGGACCAGGCGTTCCTGGCGCTGGAGAGGGAGCTGACGGTCCTGTTGCGGCGGGCCCGCGCCAAGTCCGGGGAGATGGCCCGTGCCGTCCACCCCGACCTGGAGTCCGCCGCCTACGGCCTCCTCGCCCGCCTCGACGAGGCCGGCCGGCTCCGGGCCACCGAGCTCGCCGCCTACATCGGCGTCGGCAAGGCCACCATGTCCCGTCAGCTCCGCGCCCTCGAACACCTCGGCCTGATCGCCCGCGAACCCGATCCCGCCGACGGCCGCGCCTGGCTCGTCCACCTCACGGACGAGGGCCGCGCTCGCTTCCGTGCGGTACGGGACGCACGGCGCGGCGCGTACGTACGGCAACTGGCCGGCTGGGATCGCGACGAGGTGGCCGAACTGGCCCGGCTCCTGCAGCAGTTGAACCGGGGAGTGGAGAGCTAGGAGCGCACGTGACCGGGAGCCGTTGGCTGCCGGGGGCCGGGGGCCGGGGGCCGGGGGCCGGGGGCCGGGGGCCGGGGGGCCGGGAAGCGGGAAGCGGGAAGCGGGGATTAGGGGGGCCCGGGGCAGTGAGGGCGGGCAGGCTTGGGGCCGGGAAGCCGGGAAGCCGGGAAGCCGGGAAGCCGGGAAGCCGGGAAGCCGGGAAGGCTCTGGCAGCGGGGCCGGTAGCCGGTGGGCGTGGAGGTCGCGACTTGTGGGGTCGGAGGCGTGGGGTGTCCGGGAGTTCGGAGGCGGTGAGGTCGGCGGTCGGCAGAGGTGGTGCCGGCGTCCGAGGGCCAGGGGACTGGACATCCGGCGGCCGGGAGCCGTGAGGCGGAGCGAGGGTGGATGGATGCCCTGAGAACGGTGGCCGGAGCCGGGAGGTGGGCAGCCGGTGGGGCCGTCACCAGTTCACGAACACCACGCTCGCGTCGTCGTGGCGTTTGCCTCGGCCCAGGAATGCTCGGTCGACGTCGGTGGTTTCGAGTTGCCGTACCCGCTCCACCAGTCCGTGGGCGCCCGCCTTCCGTACGAAGGTGAGGCAGTCCGTCCAGTCACCCTCGCGGAACTTCTCCACCCAGCGGGCCGCCCCGTCCGTCAACGCGGCCAGGGCACGGACCTGTTCCAGGGGGACGGTTCCGGTCACCGCGCGTGCGGCCACCGCCGGGTCGGCGGCGGCGGTCCAGAAGCCGCCCTCCTTGTTCCGGACGGTGGAGTCGGCGATGGCGGCCGTCGCCAGGGAGGCCGCCGGCAGCCGGGACAGGCGGTCGTCCAGTACCGCCGTCACCACGCCGTCCGGACTCTCGAACAGCAATGCCGAGTCCGACAGCACCAGATACTCCACGGCCGTCGGCGACCAGCGGGCCAGGGCCACTGTGGCCTGCGGGGTTCGTGGGTGAGAAAGGTCACAGGTTTGGGTGTGGGCCCGGGCGGTACGAGAGATGGCCTGTGAGAGGACGTCAGGCAGCGGTGAATCCCGTTCCGAAACGGATAGTTCGGTCAGGGTGCCACCGAGGCGGGAAGTGAACCATGCGACCGAATGTCGACAGCCGTACTCGCCGGGCGGTGGAGTCACGCCGTCGAGGAGCACCAGGGCGCCGCCCTGTCCCCCCGCGGGCAGGGCGACCGACGCGAAGTCCTCGTTGGGGCGGAGGGGGTCGCCGGGCTCCGAGACGAGTTCAGTGCGCATTCGGCCAGTCTGCACGAGCCCTCCACGAGATCTGTGAAAGGCCGACAATGGTCGCCGTACGACCCGGACCCTCCAGACGGGGCGCCGGGTTTGGCATGGAATGATCGTGAGTGGTGAAGCGCGGCGGCGAATACTGTCAAAGCGCGTCGCCGACGTCCAACCGGTCGACCGAGCGGGGCGCGGTCACGAGCCGGAGGAACTTGCCCGCCAACTCCCCGGGGATGTTCACTCCTTCGGGTGGCGGGACTGATGATGCGGGACCACTGCCCACCGGCACTGGGAGGGTCGGGAGCCGTACCGGGGGGACGGCCGTAGTTGACCAGTTGACGGATCGTCACCCGGGCCCATGGGTACACGAGTCAGGAATGCGAGCACCGGTGCAGAAGACGCGGCCTCGGCGCACAGGCAAGCAGGCAGCCTCGAAGGCCTCCGCGGCCTCCCCGAACCAGCGGGGGACGGCCGAGGCCCCCACCGTCGGCACCGGACGCAAGGCGCACGTACGCAACCGGCTCATCGTCGCCGTGGCCGTCGTGGCCGCCGCCATAGCGGGCGCGGGGGCGCCCTCGATCCTTGCCGCCTCCGAACAACTGCACGACACCCAGAGCCTGGTCACGCTCGCCGGACGGACCGAGGAAACACTCACCCTCGCCCACGCGCTGGCCGACGAGCGCGACGAGGTCACCGCGTACATCGCCGCCGGGCGGCCCAAGTCCGCCGCGCCCAGCGAGCAGCACGGTGACCGTGTCGACCGCCAGGCCGAGGAGCTGAGCGCTGACACCGGCACCCCCGCCGCGCTGCGTGAGGACATCGGGTCCATCACCGGCGTACGGGAAGCGGCACTCTCCGGTAAGAGCACCGCTCTCGAAGCGCACACGGCGTACACCGCCGTCGTCACCGAACTCCACTCCCTCGCCGAGGAGCTGGCCGAGCAGCTGCCGCCCCGCGCGGGCGGCGGCGCCCACGCGCTCGCCGAACTCGACACCGCCGTCCAGCAGGCCGCCGCCGCCCGAGGCCTCCTCGTCGCCGCGCTCAGCGTCCCGACGACCACCCAGACCGTGATCGACCCGGTCACCGGGCTGCCCACCACCACGACCGGCGTCTCCGCCGCCGACAAGAAGGAGCGCGACGCCCTCAGCGCCGCCGCCCAGCAGGCCCGCGTCCGTTCCGACGCCGCTCTCGCCGACTTCCGCGAGACCGCGCCCGCCGCGTCCCGGTCCTCGTACGACGCCACGGTCACCGGCCCCGAGGCCGACACCGCCGACAGGTACCTGACCGACCTCACCGGCCGTCCCACGCTCTCCGACAGCGAGCAGGGCACCGACGCCAAGAAGGTCGACGCGGCGCTCTCCGCCCGTGTGGACCTGATGCGCGGCGCCGAGTCCTCCCTCTACGACCGGCGCACCAAGGACCTCGCCCAGCTCCGCGACGACGACGTCACCGCCCTGGAGATCCGGATCGCCGTCCTCGGCGCCCTGATGCTCCTCGCCGTCGGCGTCGCCACCGGCATGGCCCGGTCGCTGACCCGCCCGCTCGCGGTGCTGCGCATCGGCTCCGCGCGGGTCGCGGGCGACCCGGTCGCCGAGGAACCGATCAGGTTCACCGGGCGCAACGACGAGTTCGCCCAGGTCGTGCGCTCCGTGAATGCGCTCCACGCGCACGCCCTCGCGCTGCACGAGCGCCTCGCGCCCCTGGAGGGCGACCGCAAGCACCTCATCGGCCAGCGCCAGACCATGGCCGACGACCGCGACCGGCTCCGCGCCGAACTGGCCGAGACAACCGCCCATCTGACGAAAATCCAGCACAGCGTCCACGCCACCTTCGTCAACCTCGCGCTGCGCACCCTCGGCCTCGTCGAGCGTCAGCTCGCCGTCATCGAGTCCCTGGAGGAGCGCGAGCAGGACCCCGACCGGCTCGCCACCCTCTTCAAGCTCGACCACTTCGCCACCGTCATGCGCCGCCACAGCGAGAACCTCCTCGTCCTGGCCGGCCACGAGCACGTCCAGCACCACGCCGGACCCGTCCCGCTCGTCGACGTCGTGCGCGCCGCCGTCAGCGAGATCGAGCGCTACGAACGCGTCCGCATCGCCACGCTGCCGCCGCACGCGCATGTCGCCGGGTTCGCCGCCGACGACCTCAGCCACCTCCTCGCCGAACTCCTGGAGAACGGCACCTCCTTCTCGCCGCCGGAGATGTCCGTCGAAGTCACCGGCCGGCTGACGGAGAACGGCGAGATCGCCCTCTCCGTCCTGGACGGCGGCATCGGCGTCGCCCCCGACCGGCTCGCCAGGCTCAACGCCCGCATCACCGACTTCGACCCCGAGGCCCCCTACGACCAGGAGGACGGCGAGGGCCTCGGCCTCGGCCTGTACGTCGTGGCCCGCCTCGCCCACCGACTCGGCATCCCCGTACGGCTCCAGGAGCACGACTCGGGCGGTACGGCGGCGGTCGTCGTCCTGTCCCAGGGACTGCTGGCCCCCGCGCCCGCCGTACCCTCGGGCACCCCGGATTCGATCACGCCGGCGCTCTCCCTGCCGGGCGCCGACGCCGAGGCCAACTCGAACATCCTGCCCGGTCGTTCGGTCACCGTCCGTGAGCCGGAGGGCGACGGAGACCCGCTCATCGAGGCGGCCGAGCGGGCACTGCTGGCGAGGGAAGCCGTGGGGACGGCCGTCGACGCCGCTCAGGCCGCCGGGACCGTCGTACCGGAAGACGACGCGCCCCCCGGCCCGGCGGAGGCCGAGGCCGTGTCCGTGTCCGAGACGACGATGGAACTGTTCGCTCCGGCGGCCCCTGGGGAGGCCACCGAGGACATCGATGGCACGGACGCCGGCGGCACGGATGCCGATGGCACGGATGCCGGCGGCACGGACGCCGATGGCACGGATGCCGACGGCGCGAACATCCACGGCGCGAACATCCACGGCACGAACATCCACGGCGCGAACACCTACGGCACGGACGCCGACGACCCGTACGGCACCGAGGCCGAAACCCATGAGCGTGCCGCCGACGGGGCTGACGCGGCGCGCCAGGCGGAGGTGTCGCGGGCCCAGGGGGCGAGGGGAGAGGAGACCCCCCGCCTCACCGACAAGGGCCTGCCCAAGCGCACGCCCAGAATCACCGCGCACACCCCCACGACGCCCAGGCCACGGGTCGGGGGCGTGAACGCCGATGAGCTGCGCCGCCGCCTCGGCGGATTCCACCAGGGGGCCAGGGAGGGGCGTCGCGACGTGGAGGCGGAGATCGCCGAGCAGTCGGGCGAGACGCGTATGCCCGCGCCACACGAGTACCGGACAGAGGCAGTTGACACCACGGGGGGCACTTCCGAGGAGGAAAGCAGTTGACCGCGCCCATTACCTTCGGACTGAGCAGTGAAGCCCGCAATCTGCACTGGCTGCTGACCAACCTCGTCGAGGAGGTGCCGGGACTGCTGTCGGTCGCGGTGGTCTCCTCCGACGGCCTGCTGCTGCTCTCCTCCGACCCCGGCAGAGTCGCCGAAGCCCGCCGGGCCCAGGACGGGCAGCCCCAGGGCCCCCGCGGCTCCGCCGCCGACCTGGCCACCATCGTCTCCGGCATCGGCAGCCTCACCATCGGCGCCGCCAAGCTGATGCAGTTCGGCGGGGTCAAGCAGACGATGGTCGCGATGGACGAGGGCAGTCTCTTCGTGATGTCGATCAGCGACGGCTCGCTCCTCGGGGTGCACGGCGCCCCGGACTGCGACATGAGCGTGGTGGCGTACCACATGGCGCTCTTCGTCGGCCGCGCCGGCCATGTCCTCACCCCGGAACTCCGCAGCGAGCTGCGCAGGTCCCTGGAGGCCGAGGCGGCCGGGAGCCGGCGATGAGCGGTCCGAGGAAGACCAAGGCACGTGCCGCCAAACCGGGTCCGGCGAAGAAGCCCGGCGGGCCGAAGAGCGCGAAGAAGCTCCCCGTACGCGGCGGCGACCGCAAACCCGCCCGGGTACGCCCCTACTCGCTCACCGGCGGACGCACCCGCTCCGGCCACGTCCTGCTCGTCGAGACGTTCGTCGCCGTACTCGAAGCCCCGGCGGAGCGGCTCGAGTTGGCAGGGCTCCCCTCCCCCCGGGTGGGCGATGCGGGAGGATCACCCCACGCCAAGGTGATGCCCGAGATGCGGGCCATCGTCGAACTCTGCCGCCGCATGCGGACGGTGGCGGAGATCGCCGCGCTGCTGAGAATGCCGCTCGGTGTGGTCCGCGTCCTCCTCAGCGATCTCGCGGACCAGGGAAAGATCCGCGTGTACGGAACAGGTCATGGACCGGGACAGCCGGACCGTGCTCTGCTGGAAAGGGTGCTGAGTGGACTCCGCCGTCTCTGACGCCGCCTCGGCCGGCGTCAACCCCGACGCCTCGGCCGGCGTCATCCCGGGCGTCGACGACGACGCCCCCCGCGTCGACATCGACGTGGACGCCCCTCGTGCCGACGCCGGCGCCCTGTGCGCCGACGCGGCGGGGGCCTCGCCCGCGCCCGGGGCGGAACCCGAAGAAGAACTGAAACCCTGGCAGTCCGATCTGTCCCGGGCCCCCATCGCCACCAAGATCGTGGTGGCGGGCGGCTTCGGCGTCGGCAAGACCACCTTCGTCGGCGCGGTCTCCGAGATCACCCCCCTCAGGACCGAGGCGCTGATGACCGAGGCCAGCGCCGCCACGGACGACCTCTCCGCCACGCCGGACAAGCTGACCACCACCGTGGCCATGGACTACGGCCGCATCACCCTCGACGACGACCTCGTCCTCTACCTGTTCGGCACCCCCGGCCAGGAGCGGTTCTGGTTCATGTGGGACGACATGGTGCGCGGCGCGATCGGCGCGGTCGTCCTCGCCGACACCCGCCGCCTCGGCGACTGCTTCCCCGCGCTCGACTACTTCGAGAGCTGCGGACTTCCCTATGTCGTCGCGGTCAACGAGTTCGACGGCAGCGTGCGGTTCGACCCCGAGGACGTACGGGACGCGCTGACGGTGCCCGCGCATGTACCCGTCATGCTCATGGACGCGCGCAGCAGGGTCTCGGCGATGGAGACCCTGCTGGCGCTGTGCGCCCACGCGATATCCGTCAGCCCCGAGTAGTCCCTGCCTGCGGGACGACACGGACGAACCAGGAGACCTGTCCGAATGCGGAAGATACTCGTCGTCGGAGCCGGTCAGTCCGGGCTGCACCTGGCCCTCGGACTGCAGTCGCACGGGTACGAGGTCACACTGATGTCCAACCGGACCCCGGACGAGATACGCGCCGGCCGCATCATGTCCACCCAGTGCATGTTCGACTCGGCACTGCGCCACGAGCGCGAACTGGAACTGAACTTCTGGGAGTCCCAGGCACCGAGGATCGAGGGCGTCGGGGTCTCCGTCGTCGGCCCGGACGGGCAGCGCGCCGTCGACTGGGTCGGCCGCCTGCGCGGGTACGCCCAGGCCGTGGACCAGCGCGTGAAGATGGCCGGCTGGATGGAGACCTTCGCCCGGCGGGGCGGCCAACTGGTCATCCACGGCGCCGCCGTCTCCGACCTCGACTACTTCTCCCGTGTCTACGACCTCGTGCTCGTCACCGCCGGGAAGGGCGAGCTGGTGCGCATGTTCCGCCGCGACGCCGCCCGCTCCCCCCACACCGAGCCGCAGCGCGCGCTCGCCGCCGTGTACGTCCACGGCGTGCGCCCGCGCCCCGAGCACCCGGACTTCGACGCGGCCCGCTGCAACCTGGTGCCCGGCCTCGGTGAACTCATCGTCCAGCCGGTCCTCACCACCTCCGGCCGCGCCGACGCCCTGTTCTGGCTGGGCCTGCCCGGTGGTCCGCTCGATGTCTTCGAGGGCGTCCGCAATGCCGAGGACCAGCTCGCGCTGACCCTGGAACTGATGCGGCGGTACACCCCCTGGGAGTACGCGCGGGCCGCCGAGGCCGAGGCGACCGACCCGGGCGCCGCGTTGGTCGGCCGCTACACACCGGTCGTCCGGCACCCCGTCGCGCGGCTGCCCGGTGGCCGTCCCGTGCTGGGCGCCGGGGACGTGGTCGTCGCCAACGACCCGCTCACCGGACAAGGGGCGAACTCGGCGACCAAGTGCGCGGCCGTCTACCTCACCGCGATCCTCGACCACGGCGACGCGGAGTTCGACGAGGCGTGGATGCGGCGGACCTTCGAGCGGTTCTGGCGGATCGCCGGGCCGGTCACCAAGTGGACCAACACGATGCTGGCTCCGCCGGCCGAGCATGTGCTGGGGCTGGTCGGGGCGGCGGAGGGGCTGCCGGTGGTGGCGGATCGATTCGCCAACGGGTTCGACGACCCGTCGGACTTCGAGAGCTACTTCTACGAGGCGGAGAAGACCCGGGCGTATCTCTCGGAGGTTGCCGGGGGCTGAGGACTCGAGGGCTTCGGCGGGGCGACCTTTCCGAGCCCTGCCCCGCCCGTCGTGCTCTTCTCCCACTTCTCGACGGCGGTGAGCTGTCGGGGGGTGAGGGCGGCGAGGATGTCCTCGATCTCGTCCAGGCGGTCACGTACGTCGTTGTGTTCCCTCTTGCGGCGCTCGGCCAGGGTGAGCTGGCGGTCCAGGGCGACGCGGGCCCTGCGGGCGAGTGCGTCGGTGTCCTGCTCGGTGCCGACCATCCGCTCGACCGTCCGGGCGCGTTCCCGTGCGACCTGGTCGATCACATGACCCTGTTCCAGCGCCCGGTGCGGGTCGCGGGCCATGAGGAGGCGTACGTACGGGGAGAGGGCGGTGCTGCTGTTCTGGTACTGCTGCCGGGCCAGTTGGCCGGCCGCTCCCCGGCTGTGGTGCAACGAGAGCCTGGCCACCGCCAGCCGCTGATCGAGCGTGGCCACCTTGCCCCGCTGCTTCGCCAGCTCCTCGTCGGTCGCGGTGAACGCCTCGGCGGCCTGCTCCGCCTCACGGTGGAGCCGCTGGAGGTCGGCGAGGAGGCGAGCGAGCGAGCGGGTGCCGGAGGAGGAAGCCTCAGGGCCGGTGCCGGTGCCGGTGCCGGTGTCGGTGTTCGCGTCCTCGGTGGTGTTCGCGTCCCCGGCGGTGGCCGCGTCCGCGCTCTCGTCGGCCGCTGGAGGTCCCGGTGCCGCCACTGCGGGGGCGAGGGGCATGCCGAGGAGGGCGCCGGCGGTGAGCGCCGTGAGCGTTGCCGTCCCTACCAGGCGTCGAAGCCTTCCTGACACGTCATCACCTCCGGTGCGGAGGTGGGCCTTCCACCTCGCATCGGCAGGATGGGGGGCGTGCGGGGCAGGCGCGCGCCGGGTGAACCGTTCGGCGCCCGGGGGGTCACTCGTCGGTGGGGCGCGGCCTCGCGGGCGGCGTGGCGGATTGCCCGTCCGGGGCGTCCGGGGTCTCGGCGCCGGCGGACTCGCCCGGCTTCGACCAGGGCCACCTCGGGCGGCGGGCGGGGTCCGCGTCGGGGGCGTACTCGTACTTCCAGAGCTGGTGCAGGAAGCCGCCCCGGCCGGCGTCGACCCGGCGGTAGACGAGGACGGTCGGGGGGCCGCCGGCCGCGTCGGGCACGGGGACCCGGTACGTCTTCGGGGGGTGGCCGGTGATGCCGAGCAGTACGGGCAGGACGCGCCCGTCGAGGGGGCCGCCCACGAAGGGGGTGTCTTGGCTCTTCACCGGACCAGTGTCACAGCAGGTGACCGGCGTCGCCGACGAGGGGGAGGACGCGGCGGGCCAGGGCGCCCACGGCGCCGTCGGAGGTCTCGATGGCGAGGGCGTGCCGGACGACGGCCGCCGTCTGCGGGTCGCGGCCGGCGGTGGCCGTGAGGCAGGCGACGAACTGGTCCACGAGCCAGTCCCGAAGTTCGCCGACGTCCGGCCGCTTTCCCTCGTCGAGCCAGATGAGGGAGGCGGCCTCGACGGAGGTGATCCACATACGGACGGTCATCCGCAGCGGGAGACCGGGCTCGGCCACCTCCAGGTGTCGGAGGATGTGGTCGGCGGCGGCCCGCCGGACCCCGTCCACGATGGCCGTCGCCCGAGAGGTCTCCACGACGCTGCCGCCCTGGAGGAGGGCGCTGAAGCCGGCGTCGTGTCCGTCGACGAAGGTCAGATAGCGGTCGAGGGCGCGGGTCAGCCGGCTGGTGAGGGGGCCTTCGGCCGGCTCGTCGAAGCAGTGCTCCAGATCCTCGGCGGCCGAGCGCAGGGCCGCCTCGTAGAGCTGCTGCTTGCCGCCGGGGAAGTAGCGGTAGACGAGGGGGCGGGAGACCCCGGCCGCCTCCGCCACGTCGTCGAGGGAGACGTCCTCCGGCGCGTTGTGCGCGAACAGCTCCAGCGCCGCGTCCAGCAACTGGCTGCGCCGTTCTTCCACACTCAGTCGACGGTACGCGCGGGTGGGGGCCTCGGACGTCATACCTCGCAGCGTACGGGCTGCGCCGCTGGGCCGGGTGCCTGGTGGCTCGGGGGTGCGTGTGGTCTGGCGGGTGCGGGTGGTCTGTGGTTGCTCGCGCATTTCCCCGCGCCCCTGAAAGACCGGGGCGTGCGCCCTTGAAAGGCCGGGCGTTGCGGGTCTGGTGGAGACGGTTCTGTGGGCTGGGGTGTGTGGGTGGGTGCGGGTACGTCGTGGCTGGTCGCGCAGTTCCCCGCGCCCCTGAAAGGCACGGTCGCTGGCCCTTGAGAGACCGGGGCGTGCGCCCCTGAAAGACACGGTCGCGCGCCCTTGAGAGACCGGGTCCCGCGCCTCTGAAAAGCCGGGGCTGCGCCCCGCGCTTTTCGGCCCGGCCCGCAGGGCCGTGTCTTCAAGGGCGCGGGGAACTGCGCGAGCAACCACAGACCACCCGCACCCGCCGACGCACCGTACTCCCACCCCCCGACGCGCCCGGCCGGAAAGAACTACGCCAGCAACCCCGAGGACTTCCACATGCGGCGCCCGACCCCCTGGAGGACCCCGATGTCGTCCAGGAAGTCCGTCAGCCGCTTCGCACCGGTCTGCATGATGTCGCGGCGGTGGGCGCTGGCCCGTACCTGGGCGACGGCCTCCCGTCGGTCGAGGCCGACGTTCGAGTAGACCTCGGGATTGATGAAGGCGACGGAGAAGACGCGGGCGAACTCACCGGAGCTGACCCGGGTGAAGCTCCGCGACCAGCGGGGCGCGGTCACCATCTGGCGTCGCAACTCCTCGCGGGCGTACCGCACGTGCCGGGCCTCCTCGACGACATGGATGCGGGTGACGCCCCGGACGAGCGGCTGCACCCGCTCGTCCGGGAAGGTGAGCCGCTGCATCCAGTCGAGGATCTCCTCGCCGAGCAGGGTCGCGGTGAAGGAGCCGGGGGTCGTCGAGACCGTCTTGAAGACGCGGCCGAGGTTCTGGTGCAACCGGCTCACCGGGTAGTACGGGGTGTCGCCCTTGGCGATCAGCCGGGCGAACATCCTCGAGTGCCGGCACTCGTCCTCGATCTCGGTGAGCGCGTAGCGGACGTGGGCGCTGGTCGCGGACTTGTCGTAGATGTGCCGCACGAGGAGCTGCATCAGGATGATCTCGAACCAGATGCCGAGGGAGGCCAGCGCCGCCGCCTCGTGCTGTGACAGGGCGATCCGCTGCTCCTGCGACATCCGCCGCCACATCGGCGTTCCGTAGAGGGACACCAGCTCCGGCGGCCAGAACCACTTGCCCCCCTCGAAGGGCGCGTCCCAGTCCAACTCCTTGTCCGGGTCGAAGGAGTGCTTCGCCGAGGAGACGAGCAGCCGCTCGGCCACCTGCTCCCGGTCCTTGAGGACCCCGAGCGCGTCGCGGAGCACATCCGCCTCCGACACCGGGTTCGTCGAATCAACCGAGGTCACCGTAGTCATGGCGTCGCAGCTCCTCGTACGGAAGTTCAGGGAGTTACCAGCGGTCACCGCTTATGAGACTACTTGTCAGCAAGGTCGTCAATCCCTCGCGCACCACTTGTGCAGTAGCGTGCTGGCGTGTCCATGCCTCCACCGCCCCAGCAGCCCCAGCCCTTGCCCCAGCCCCCGTACCCGTATCCGTACGGCCAACAGCCGCCGCAGCCGGGTCCCTACGGGCAGCCGTACCCGCAGCAGCCGCCCCAGGGGCAGCCGCAGGGACCGTACGGCCGGCAGCCCGCCCCTCCGTACGGGCAGCCCGGTCCCGCAGGGTGGCCGCCGCCTCCGCCACCGCCCAAGAACAACGGTGTGAAGATCGCCCTCGGCGTCGTGGGCGGGGTCGTCGGCCTGATCGTGGTGGGCGTGGTGGGGCTCGGCGTCATCGGGTTCAAGAACGAGCAGAGCTTCCCCGAGGCCGAGTACAGGCTGACGCTGCCCGAAACCCTGCTCGACGGCGAGTACCGGCTGGACCAGGACCTCTCCGATTCCGAGGGGCAGGAACTGGAGAAGGAGGCGGAAGGCGCCTGGGACGCGCGGGACATCAAGGCCGTGATCGGCCAGTACGGCTCGGGGGACGACATCTCCGTCCTGGCAGTCTCGGGGATGTACGGCCGGTTCAAGAACGCCGAGGACGCCCGCGAGCGGATGCTGGAGGGGGCGGCCGAGTCGGACGGCGCGACCGTGGCCGTGCAGCCCGAGGACTTCACCCCGTCCGGCTCGGACACCACGCTCACCTGTCAGGTCGGTGTCATGGAGGAGGCGGGCACCGAGGCCACCGTGCCGATGTGCAGTTGGGCCGACGGGAACACCGGTGCGATCGTCCTGGAGATCACCGCCGATTCGCTGACGCAGAAGCCGTCCGACGTGGACCTGGAGGCCTTCGCCGAGCGCGTTCACCAGGTCCGCTCCGAGGTGCGCCGGCCGATCAGCTGACGGCGTCGAGGAGGGGTTCCGCCGGGCCGGCCGGGAACGAGGTGCGCAGGGTGAAGGCGTACGGGGTCGGGCCGTGTGCGCGCAGGTGGAGGAGCCGCTCCTCCGCCTCGGCAACGGTGGGGCGGTGGCCGGCGGGGACCCACCACAGGGCGGTCGCCGCCTCGGCCAGGCGCTCGAACCACTCCCGCCGTCGGGACAGCAGCTCCCGGTGCTGCCCCTGGTACATGAACGCGGTCAGGGCGTCGGTGTCCCGCCATACCGACATGTTGATGATCAGCCACTCGTCACCGAGGACGGGGATGTCCGTCGCATTGCCGGAGTCGCTCTGGAGGCGCCAGACGAAGCCGGCGGATCGGTCCGCGACCGCGTTCACCGGGGCGAGGGCGTCCACGAAGTCCCTCAACTGCGGGGACTCCAGCGGGGCTTTGAGGCGGGAGATGTTGACCTGGGCGAGTTCGTACGTGGTGGGAGTCATGACCGAACGGTAGGCAGAACGGGTTCGGGGGTACACCGCTTATCTCGGCTGGTGGTCATGGTGCGTACGGCGCGCGCCGGCGCGCGCCGGTGCAGGCCGGTCGCGTCCGCGTGGCGCAGCCGCAGCGCGTTACAGCCCCGAGCCCCTTCAGGGGCGCTGCCCCCGGGCGGCGGTTTTCAGCACCGTTTTCATCACCTCCCTCGCGATCGGGGCCGCGTCGCCGCCCCCGCTGATGTCGCCCCGCACCGACTCCGCGTCCTCGACCACCACCGCCACGGCCACCTCGGGTTCGCGCGCGCCGTCGGACTGGGCCCAGCCGATGAACCAGGCGTAGGGGGTGCCGGAGTTGCCGATGCCGTGCTGGGCGGTGCCGGTCTTGCCGCCGACGGTCGCGCGGCGCAGGGCGGCGTTGGCGCCGGTGCCGTGCTCGACGACGCCGCGCATCAGGTCGCGCAGGCGCCTCGCGGTGGTCGGGGTCATGACCTGGCGGAGGGGGCGGGCGCGGGTGGTGGCGACCGTGCGGCCGGTGGCCGTGGTGGTGCGCTCGACGAGGTACGGGGAGCGGACCGAACCCCCGTTGGCGACTGCGGCCGTGACGAGCGCCATCTGCAGCGGGGTGGCCCGGGTGTCGTACTGGCCGATGGAGGACAGGGCGAGCTGGGCCCGGTCCATCCGGGTGTCGAAGCTGCTGGGGGCGACGGAGAACGGGATCCGCAGGTCCGGGTCGTTGAAGCCGAAGGCGCGGGCCGTCTTTGTCATGGCGTCGAGGCCGACGTCCACTCCCAGCTTGGCGAAGACCGTGTTGCAGGACCACTCGAAGGCGTAACGCAGGGAGGCGTTCTCGCAGCCCTCGACCTCGTTGGCGAGGGAGGTCGTGGTGCCGGGCAGGGTGTACGGGGCGGGCGAGCGGGTGCGGGCGTCGAGGTCGTCGATCACCCCGGCGTCCAGCGCGGCCGCGGCCGTCACCACCTTGAACGTCGAACCCGGCGGATACGTCTGTCGCACCGCCCGGTTGAGCATCGGCTTGCTCTCGTCCCCGTTCAGCCGCGCCCACGCCTCCGCCGCCGAGGGGCCGTTGCCGGAGAGCGCTCCGGGGTCGTACGACGGCCGGGAGACCAGCGCCAGGACGCGTCCGGTGGCCGGTTCGAGCGCGGCGACCGCGCCCCGGCGGGCGCCGAGCCCCTCGTAGGCGGCGCGTTGGGCGGCCGCCCGGAGCGTGGTGACGACCTCGCCGCCCGTGTTCCGGTCGCGGGTGACGTCGTTCCACAGGGGGAGGAAGGACAGCAGCGGGTCGCTGCCGTCGAGGACGGGGTCCTCCGTGTGCTCCAGGAACGTCGTCCCGTACACCTGCGAGGCGAAGCCCGTGACGGGCGCGTACAACGGCCCGTCCCTGTACGTCCGTTCGAAGCGGAGCTGCTCGCCCGTGTCCTTCGAGCCGGTGACCGGTTCTCCCTCGACCATGATGTTCCCGCGTGGCTGGCCCCAACGGGCGATCGACGGGCGGCGGTTGGCGGGATTGTCGTCGTACGCCCGCGACTGGAGGACCTGGACGCGGGTGGCGTTCACCAGGAGGGCGATCAGCAACAGGGCGCACAGGGCGGCTGCACGGCGGATGTACTTGGTCACGCGCCCCTCCCGCGGGCGGAGCCTCTCGCGAGGGTCGTGCCCCTGTCCTCGGGGCCGTCGAAGCGGTCGTACTGTCTGCGGGCCGAGTCGCTGAGCCGCATCAGCAGGGCCACGATGATCCAGTTGGTGACCACGGAGGAGCCGCCCTGGGCGAGAAAGGGCATCGCCATGCCGGTGAGCGGGATGAGGCCGGTGACGCCGCCGGCGATGACGAAGACCTGGAGGGCCACGATCGAGGCGAGGCCCGTGGCCAGCAGTCGGCCGAAGGGGTCGCGCAGCGCGAGGCCGGTGCGGTAACCGCGCTCCACCAGCAGCGCGTAGAGCAGGAAGATCGCGGCGAGGCCGGCGAGGCCCAGCTCCTCACCCGCCGTGGCCAGGATGAAGTCCGACTTGGCGGCGAAGCCGATCAGGGTGGAGTGGCCGAGCCCGAGACCGGTGCCGAGCAGCCCCCCGGCGGCGAACGCGAAGAGGGACTGGGCGAGTTGGCCCGCACCTCGGCCCGCCTCGATCGACGCGAACGGATGCAGCCAGTCCTCGACCCGGCTGTGCACATGCGGTTCCAGCCAGCCGACGGCCACCGCGCCCACACACGCCAGCAGCAGCCCCACCGCGATCCAGCCGGTGCGCCCCGTGGCGACGTACAGCATGATCACGAACAGGCCGAAGAACAGCAGCGAGGTGCCCAGGTCCCGTTCCAGGACCAGAACGCCGACGCTCAGCAGCCAGATGGTGACGATCGGGCCGAGCACACGCCCGGTGGGCAGTTGCAGACGCTTGAACCGCCAGATCCGGCGCCCGGCGTACGCCAGCGCGTTGCGGTTCGCCGCGAGATAGCTCGCGAAGAACAGCGCGAGCAGCACCTTCGCGAACTCGCCCGGCTGGAGGGAGAACCCGGCGATCCGCACCCAGATCCGGGCCCCGTTGACCGGCGGGAACAGGATCGGCAGGGCCAGCAGTCCGAGGGCTGCCACCACCGAGACGTACGCGTAGCGCTGGAGCACCCGGTGATCGCGCAGCAGGGCCACGACCGTGATGAACAGCGCCACCCCGAGCGTGGACCAGTTCAGCTGCGCGGGTGCCGCCAGGTCGGCCGGTGTCTCCAGGTCGAGCCGGTGGATCAGCACCAGGCCCAGGCCGTTCAGCAGCACCGCGATCGGCAGCAGCAGCGGATCGGCGTACGGCGCCCGCAGTCGCACCACCAGATGGGCCAGCAGCGCGAGCACGCCGAGCCCGGCGCCGTAGTCGGCGGCGCCGGGCGGGACGGTGCCGTTCTTCGCCATACCGACGGCGCAGTAGCCGTACACGGAGAGCAGGACGGCCGCGACGGTGAGGGTGAACTCGACGCCTCGGCGCCGGAGCAGGCGTACGGCGGGTGGGGACGGGTCCGAGGGATCCGCCGCCAGGGTCGGTCCGGCCTTGGTGGTCATGCCCGGAACTTACCCAAAAGGGATGCTTTGCGTGGTTTGCCGCTCAGCTCGGCACGGGCGTGGCGTCGCCCAGGCCACGATGGAGCGAGCCGGCCCCCGCGCCCAGGTGTCGTCGGTGAGCGGGTATCACCGCTGGTTGCCGTCGGCGGTCTGGCCCCGGGGCCGGCAGTGGATGCCGACGTGTTCGCCGCACCTCGCGACCCGAACCACCTCGCTACCGCGCATCGGCGCTGCGCAGGACCGGACCGTCGGGGGCGGTGACCTCGCCGGTGACCACGTTCATGCTCTCTCCGGGGGCCTCCCGGTCGGCGCCGAGCGCGGGATTCGTGGCCGCGAAGGCCAGAAGGGCGCCACCGGCAGCGGCTATGCCGAACCGCATGAGCAGACTCCGCAGGGACATTGATGCTCCTCCATAAGGGGTCGAACCTGACTATTCGCCACAGTAGGAGGAGGGAGCAGGGGGCGCCTTCTGCGATGGGCCATCGGGGAAGGCGCCCCCTGCGGGCGCGGCCCTCGACGGGTAGGGGGACCGTGTGGTCAGCTCCCGTCGCCCCGCAGCCGCAGAACGGCCGACGCGCCTCCGTCGGCGGCGTTCTCGAATTCCAGCCGCGCCCCCAACACCTCCGCCTGCCCCACGGCGATGGTCAGCCCGAGCCCATGCCCCTTGGTGGAACCCTCGGTCCGAAACCTCTGCGGCCCCTCGGCCACGAGATAGTCCGGAAACCCGTTCCCGTGATCCCGCACGCTCACCACGGCCCCCTCCACGGTCAGCACCACCGGAGGCCGCCCGTGCTTATGGGCGTTGGCCACCAGATTCCCCAACACCCGTTCCAGCCGCCGCCGGTCCGTCTCCACGAACGCGTCCTCGACCACCCGCACCTCGGTCTCGCCGCTCGCGTGCGCGGCCACCCGCTCCGCCAGCACCCCGAGCCGGATCGCGTCCAGTTCCACCCGCTCGCTCCCCGTGTCCAGCCGCGAGATCTCCAGCAGATCCTCGGTCAGCGTCCGCAACGCGGCGACCCGGTCCCGCACCATTTCCGTCGGTCGCCCCGCCGGCAGCAGTTCGGCCGCCGCGTGCAGCCCGGTCAGCGGGGTGCGCAGCTCGTGCGCGACGTCCGCGGTGAACCGCTGCTCGCTCATCAGCTTGCGCTGCAGCGTGGACGCCATGGTGTCCAGCGCGGCGGCCACCGCGGCCACCTCGTCGCGGTGCCGCGCCGGGTCCGTCGTCAGGGGGTCGCCGACCCGGGCGTCCAGGTCGCCCGCACTGATCCGCCGGGCCACCTGGGAGGTCGTGCGCAGCCGCCGGGTCACTCCGCCGACGCCGAGCGCGCCCACCGTCAGCGTCACCCCGATGGCCAGGGCCGAGGAGCCCAGGATGGCCCGGTCGAGGTTCTCGATCGTCGCCGCGCTCTGCGCGTAGTCGAGCTGTACGGCGAGGGCGCGGCCGTCGGCGGGGGCGGCCGCCCACATCGTGGGGTCGCCGTCGACGACGCCGACCATCGTGCCGCGCTGCCCGCTCACCGCCAGGTCGCGCAGCGACTCCGGCAGTTCTCGCGTGTCGATCCCGGACTGGGGTGGCAGCCGGCTCCCGGCCTCGTACGCCTTCACGGCCTCGTCGAGGCGGACGAGCGCGCGGGAACGGGCGTCGCTGACGGTGCGGTGGGTGACGGAGACATGGACGAGGGCGCCGAGCAGCGCGGCCAGCCCGCAGCACATGACGGTGATGAAGGCCAGTGCTTTCCAGATGAGCGAGGAGGTCCAGCGACGCAGGTCGAACCGTTTCCGCGACATTCTCACCGCGCTCACCCCGGGCTCGCCGACGACGAGGCGGAGGGGGCCGTGGCAGACGGCTTCGCCGGGCCGTCCACGCGCAGGATCTCGTCGCGGGTGACCAGCATCGCCCGCTGCTTCTCGTCCCAGCTCCACCGTGTGCGGTACTCGTAGCCGACGATCCCCGCGGGGGAGTGGATGATCACGGTACGGCCGGCCAGCTCGACCCCGAGCATCGCGTCGTCGTGGGCCAGCACCTGCACCAGCCGGTGCGCCCGGAACGTGTACATCCGCACCGCCGTCTGGTTGCCGGGCAGCAGCCGGAAGCCGAGCACCAGGTCGTCGCGCCCGTCACCGGTGAAATCCCGGTAGTAGGCCTTGAGGACGGGACACTCGGCGCGGTCACCGCCCTCGCCGCAGTCGGCCATGCGTGCGCTCGTCCCGCCGTACAGGGGCTCGGGCCCGGAGTACGTGTCGGGGTCCGCGGCGATCTCCGCGCGGACGACGGCCACCGGGTCCACCTTGTGGATGTCATCACCGGGGGCCTTGATTCCCCGTACGACCTCCTTCTCGGCCTCGCCGTAGTAGTTGGCGGGGGAAGAGGCGGGCGGCTCCCCGGGCCACAGCCGGGTCGGGCCGCTCGCGGTGCGTGTCGCGCCCGCGCTCACCAGGCCCCCGGCGTCGCCGCAGGCACCCAGCAGCAGCGTGGCGGCCAGGGCGGCCGAGACGCCGACGGCAGCGCGCGTGGGGCGGCTGGGGGACACGGGACTCCTGGGTGTGCGGGTACGGGGGAGGGCGGTCGTGGTCCCGTACACCCTATTCGAGCGGTGGATTCCTTCCCCTGACGCCCCGGCCTCCGGCCCCGCGCTACTCGGCCAGCTCCTCCAGGAACCGGACCGTCGGCAGTCCCGTGTGCAGGTACTCCACGAACAGCTCGTTGTGCAGCGCCCACGGCGAACGACGCGTGCGGATCAGCCGGATCGCCTCCTCGGCGGAGTGCCCGTCGCGGATCAGCGCGTGCGCCACGACCAGACCGGACCGGTTGTACCCGCTGTAGCAGCGGACGAGGACCCGCTTGCCGTCCTCCAGCGCGTCACACGCGGCCTGCGCCAGCCGCATCACACCCGCCAGTTGCGTACCGTCCAACGGTCCGTCCGGGATCGGCCACACATGGTGCTCGACGCCGTCGTCCGGCCCGTATCCCGGCAGCCGCAGCAGGGTCTGCACCAGATCGAACTCGTCCCGTACGACCGCGAGTGCGACGTCGCCGGTACCGGCCCGCCCCGAGAACTCGTGTCCGCCCATCCACAGGCCGGGCACGATCTCGCTCCACGGTTCGTCCGGAGCCGGAACACCGGGTCGCTTCCTGTCTGTCCGCAACGGCACCTCCCCCAGGCCGTGGGCCCCGACGACGGGTCGTCCCCACAAAGGTAGCCGGGTTCTTGCCGATGGAGCACCCCGCCTGGTCCCATGGTTCGTGGGGTGATGGCTCATGAGCGGACTGCGCGTCGTACCGGCCTGGCGTCACGGACTGGAACGCCTGTACGTGTGCCGGCCCGACGGGAGGAACATCGCCTGGTACGACCGTGAGGCGGGCCGGGTGAACCTCCTCAGCGAGGAGCTCGGACAGGACGTGCTCGCCGTCCTCCAGCCCTTCATCACCGGCCCGGTCACGGTGGGCCCGCCACCGGTGCCGAGCCCTGCCGAACTGGCCCGGCTGAGCCTGCACCCGGACGACGACCTCGCCCCGAACCGCCCCGGCGAGGCCCTGCTGATCGCCCTCGACCGCGACCCCGGACCACCGCGCCGGCTGCGCCCGGACCCGCGCCGCCGCGCCCTGGCCGCCGAGCAGACCGTCGGCGACGCGCTGGACCGGCTGGACGGCGCCGGCTGGCACACCCTGCACTCCGTGCCACTGCCCGGAGGCGACCGCGTCCACCACCTGGTCATCGGCCCCGGGGGCGTGTACTGCGTCCGCTCCCTCTACGCCCGCAGGCGGCGTGTCGTCGTCACCGACCCCATGGTCGCCGTCGGCCGGCACGAGCCCCGCGCGCTGCTGCGCGGGCTCCGGGCAGACGCCGACCGCGCGTCCTATGCCCTCACCGCCGAGGTCCGCCCCGTCCTGGCCCTCGCCGAACCGTCCGCGCTCGCTCTCACCACGCCCCCGCGGGAGGTCCGTGTCGTACGGGACGCGGATCTGTCGGAGCTCGCCCGTACGGGCGGGGTGCTGAAGCCGGCGGACGTGGAGGGGTTGCACGCGGTCGCTCGGGACCGACGGACGTGGACTCGGGTGTAGGGCGTCCCTCGGGTGCGGGTGTAGGGCGTCCCTTGGGTGCGGGTGCGGGTGCGGGTGCGGGTGCCGGTGCCCAGGTGCGGACGTGGGTGGGGGTGTCGCCCTTGGGGGCTGCGCGCCCGGACCCCCCTGTCGGCCTGCGGCCTCGTCCTCAAGCGCCGGACGGGTTGGAGGGGGCGGCGGGACGGGCCACGAAGGCCGACCGGGCTGCGGGGCTGAGGCGGGCTGTGGGGCTGTGGCGGCCGGCCAGTGAGGCGGTGGCGGGCCGCGGCCCCAGCCGGGCTGTCGGGGCTCATGGCCCGCGGAGCGCGGGGGCGGTTCACGGCAGTGCGTGAGCGGCGTCCGGGGCGAGGAGGGGGGCCAGGAGGTCGCCGTAGTCCTGGAGGCGGGGGGCGATGTCCTGGGCGCGGAAGGTCAGTTGGGCGGGGGAGCCGCACTCCTCGACCTCGGTCCAGGTCACCGGGGCGGACACCGTGGGCTCGGGGCGGGCACGCAGGGTGTAGGGCGTGGCCGTGGTCTTGCGGGCGGCGTTCTGGCTCCAGTCGACGAAGACCTTGCCCGGGCGCAGGCTGCGGGTCATCCGGTGGACGACCCGGCGGGGCATCGCCTTCTCGGCCTCGACGGCCAGCGCCTTGGCGTATTCGGTCACCCGCTCCGAGGAGGCCCCGCGCACCGCCGTCAGCAGATGCAGCCCCTTCGACCCGGACGTCTTCGCGTACGCCTCGATCCCGTCCGCCGCGAGCCGCTCCCGCAGCCAGCAGGCGACCTCGCAGCACTCGACGACCGTCGCGGGCGACCCCGGGTCCAGGTCGAACACCAGCCGGTCGGCGTCGTCGGAGGTGTGGACGGTCCACTGGGGGGTGTGGAACTCGGCGACCAGGTTCGAGGCCCACATCAGACTCGGCAGGTCCTGGAGCAGCACCATGCGGGCCGGGCCCTCCATCCGCCGTACCTCGGCGGTCGTGACCCACTCCGGTGTGCCGGGCGGCACGTTCTTGGTGAAGAACACCTGGCCGCCCGGCCCGTCCGGGTAACGGAGGAAGGAGACCGGGCGATCCCGCAGATGCGGCAGCAGGGCGTCCGCGCTCGTGGCGTAGTAGTGCAGCAGCTCGCCCTTGGTGAAGCCCGTCGCCGGGTGGAGGACCTTCTCCAGATTGGACAGGGCGACCCTGCGGCCCTCCACCTCGGTGATCGGAGTCATGGGAAGAGAGTCCCACGACCGCCGCGAGGATGCGTATGTAAGGGGCGAAAGTGGGGGAAAGGGAATGCTCCAGGCCCGGCAGTCACGCCTGAGGCCCCCGGCAGTCCCTTCCTCGGGCCCCTGACTATCCCTTCCCCAGGCCCCCGGCAGTCACTTCTCAGGCTCCGACATACGCCGCCAGGTGCTCGCCCGTGACCGTGGAGCGGGAGGCGACGAGGTCGGCGGGGGTGCCCTCGAAGACGATGCGGCCGCCGTCGTGGCCGGCGCCCGGACCGAGGTCGATGATCCAGTCGGCGTGCGCCATGACGGCCTGGTGGTGCTCGATGACGATGACCGACTTTCCGGCGTCGACGAGCCGGTCGAGCAGCCCGAGCAGTTGCTCGACATCGGCCAGGTGGAGCCCGGTGGTCGGCTCGTCGAGGACGTAGACGCCGCCCTTGTCGCCCATGTGGGTGGCCAGCTTCAGCCGCTGCCGCTCACCGCCGGAGAGCGTGGTCAGCGGCTGCCCGAGGGTGAGATAGCCGAGGCCGACGTCCGCCATCCGTTCCAGGATCTTGTGGGCCGCCGGGGTGCGCGCCTCACCGGCGCGGAAGAACTCCTCGGCCTCGGTCACCGACATCGCCAGCACCTCGCTGATGTCGCGGCCGCCGAAGCGGTACTCCAGCACCGACGTGTCGAACCGCTTGCCCTCGCACTCCTCGCAGGGGGTGGCGACGCTCTGCATGATCGCGAGGTCGGTGTAGATGACGCCGGCGCCGTTGCAGGTGGGGCAGGCGCCCTCGGAGTTGGCGCTGAACAGCGCCGGCTTCACGCCGTTGGCCTTGGCGAAGGCCTTGCGGATCGGGTCGGCCAGCCCGGTGTACGTCGCCGGGTTGCTGCGCCGGGAGCCGCGGATGGGAGTCTGGTCGACCGCCACCACACCCTCTGCCCCCGCTTGTCGGGGCATCGCGCCGTGCAGCAGCGAACTCTTGCCGGAGCCGGCGACACCGGTGACGACGGTGAGCACGCCGAGCGGGATGTCGACATCGACGTTCTGGAGGTTGTTCGCCGTGGCGCCCCGGATCGCGAGCGTGCCGGTCGGCTTGCGGACCGTCTCCTTCACGGCCGCCCGGTCGTCGAGATGACGCCCGGTGACGGTGTCGCTCGCCCGCAGCCCCTCCAGGGTCCCCTCGAAGCAGACGGTGCCGCCCGCCGTACCCGCACCAGGGCCCAGGTCGACGACATGGTCGGCGATGGCGATCGCCTCCGGCTTGTGCTCCACCACCAGCACGGTGTTGCCCTTGTCACGCAGCCGCAGCAGCAGGTTGTTCATCCGCTGGATGTCGTGCGGGTGCAGCCCGATGGTCGGCTCGTCGAAGACGTACGTGACGTCCGTGAGCGACGACCCGAGGTGGCGGATCATCTTGGTGCGCTGTGCCTCGCCGCCGGAGAGCGTGCCCGAGGCCCGGTCGAGCGAGAGATAGCCGAGCCCGATCTCCACGAACGAGTCGAGGGTGTGCTGGAGCTTGGCGAGCAGCGGCTTCACCGACGGCTCCTCGATGCCGCGGACCCACTCCGCCAGGTCCCGGATCTCCATCGCACAGGCGTCGGCGATGTTGACCTTGCCGATCCGTGAGGAGCGGGCCAGCTCGCTGAGCCGGGTGCCGTCGCAGTCGGGGCACTCGGCGAAGGTGACCGCCCGGTCCACGAAGGCCCGGATGTGCGGCTGCATCGACTCGCGGTCCTTGGACAGGAACGTCTTCTGGAGTTTCGGGATCAGTCCCTCGTAGGTGAGGTTGACGCCGTTGACCTTGACCTTGGTCGGCTCGCGGTAGAGGAAGTCGTGCCGTTCCTTCTTGGTGTACTCGCGGATCGGCTTCTCCTTGTCGAAGAACCCCGACTCGGCGATGATCCGTACGACCCACCCGTCCCCGGTGTACGTGGGGATGGTGAACGGGCCCTCGGAGAGCGACTTGGTGTCGTCGAACAGCTGGGTGAGGTCGATGTCGGAGACCTTGCCCCGGCCCTCGCAGTGCGTGCACATGCCGCCGGTGCGGCTGAAGGTCACCTTCTCGGTCCTGGTCTTGTCGGCACCCCGGTCGACCGTGAACCCGCCGCTCGCCGAGACCGAGGCGGTGTTGAAGGAGAACGCGCCGGGCGGCCCGATGTGCGGCTCGCCGAGCCGGCTGAAGAGGATGCGCAGCATCGCGTTGGCGTCGGTGGCGGTACCGACGGTGGAACGCGGGTCGGACCCCATCCGCTGCTGGTCCACGGTGATCGCGGTGGTCAGTCCGTCGAGCACGTCTACCTCGGGCCGCGCCAGGTTCGGCATGAAGCCTTGCAGGAAGGCGCTGTACGTCTCGTTGATCAGCCGCTGCGACTCGGCGGCGATAGTGTCGAACACCAGCGAGCTCTTGCCCGAGCCGGACACCCCGGTGAACACCGTCAGCCGGCGTTTCGGGATCTCGATGCTGACGTCCTTGAGGTTGTTCTCCCTCGCCCCGTGCACACGGATCAGATCATGACTGTCGGCGGGGTGCGGCCCGGGAGACTGCGCCTGCGCCGGCGCCCTCGTGGCCTTGGTCATCGTTCCTCCATCTGTCGGGCGGGGCCGCGTTTCGCGGTCCCCGCCGGCGTCGCCCGACCGGATCCGATCCGCTGGGAACACTACGTGCGGCTGTGCGTCTTCTGCGCGGTGACGACGGAGATCGTGTGTTCGTCATCTGATCCGCGTTGAGGGGGGTGTCCATGGGCCCCGTCCCGCCGGTCCCTCGGACCCCGAAGGTCAGACCTCGTGAACACGGATCAGGTTGCCCGCGGGATCACGCACGGCGAAGTCGCGCACACCGTACGGCTGCCTCGTCGGCTCCTGGACGATCACGGCCCCGGCGGCCTCCAGCCGCGCGAAGGTGCCGTCGAGGTCGGCGGTGGCGAGGAGGACACGGGCGTACACCCCCTTTGGCCATCAGTTCGACGCGTTGAAGATCCAGGTCCAGGTCCAGGTCCAGGTCCGTATCCAGGTCCATGCCCTTCACGCTAGGCGCGGCCGGGTCGCCCGCGCTTCTCGAATCCTGACCGGTACGGCGAGGGGGGTGTCCTGCGGAAGCGGTGAGGCACCGGACGCTGCCGCGCCCGGTGGTCGACGGGCAGGTGTGATCGGTCGGAGTTACGGTGTGGGAAGCCCGGAGGGGGTGCTCGGGGGCGGTCGGGGGGCGGGGACGACATGCCCCACGGCTACGACCCGAAAGGTGCGTGCTGCTCGTGCGATCCATCTGGAACGGCGCCATCTCCTTCGGCCTGGTCAGCATCCCGATCAAGCTCGTGAACGCGACCGAGAGCCACTCCGTCTCCTTCCGCCAGATCCACCTGGAGGACGGCGGACGCATCCGTTACCGCAAGGTCTGTGAGCTGGAGGAGCGCGAGGTGACGCAGGGGGAGATCGGCAAGGCGTACGAGGACGCGGACGGCACGATGATCCCGATCACGGACGAGGACCTGTCGTCGCTGCCCATTCCGACGGCCAAGACCATCGAGATCGAGGGCTTTGTCCCGGCCGAGAGCGTCGACCCGCTCCAGGTGGACGCCGCGTACTACCTCGCGGCGAACGGCGTTCCCGCCGCCAAGCCGTACACCCTCCTGCGCGAGGCGCTCAAACGCAGCGGAAAGGTCGCCATCTGCAAGTTCGCCCTGCGGGGGCGCGAACGGCTGGGCATGCTCAGGGTGGTGGACGACGTCCTGGCCATGCACGGGCTGTTGTGGCCCGACGAGATCCGTACGACCGAGGGGGTCGCCCCGGACGCGAGCGTCACCGTCCGCGACAAGGAACTCGACCTGGCGGACGCCCTGATGGACACGCTCGGCGAGGTCGACTTCGAATCCCTCCACGACGACTATCGCGAGGCGGTCGAGGAACTCATCGCCGCGAAGGCCTCCGGCGAAGAGCCGCCCGCCGTCCCCTCCCCGGCCCCGGGCGGCAAGGTCCTCGACCTCATGGCCGCCCTGGAGAAGAGCGTCCGCGACGCCAAGGAGTCCCGGGGCGAGGACACCGCCGACATCACCCCCCTCGCGTCCCGTCCCACCCCCAAGGAACCCTCCGGCAAGAAGTCCACCACCACGACGAGGAAGACGGCCGCCGCCCCGAAGAAGTCGACGGCGAAGACGTCCCAGCCCGCGAAGAAGACCGCCGCCAAGAAGTCGGCCGCCAAGAAGACGACGGCAGCGAAGTCCGCGGAGGCCAAGTCCGCGGAGGCCAAGTCGACAGCCAAGAAGACCCCCGCGAAGAAGACAGCCACCCGCAAACGCTCCGCGTGACCCCGACCGGCTGGACGATCGTGCGGCCGGGCTATGGGCGTGCGGCTGGGGCAGGGCGGACGGCGACCGCCTGCGTGCCCGCTGTGCCCGCTGTGCCCGCTGCGCAGCCTATGCGCCGTAATACGCCGGTGTGCGCCGCCGGGCGGCGGTCGGCCGCGGAGCCGAGTCGGCCGGAGGGGCGACGGGGGCGTGGGGCCGGTGCCGCGGCAGGCAACGTTTGCCCGTCGCGACGCCCGGCACGCCGAGAGCACGCACCGGACGCCGCTCCTTGACCGGCGAACGTTGCCTGCCGCGGCACTAGACAGCGCGGCGGAGCGCGAGGACCGCGTTGTGGCCGCCGAAGCCGAAGGAGTTGGAGAGGGCGAGGTCACCGTCGGGAGGGAGGGGGCGTGGGGCGGTGGTGACGACGTCGAGGGTGATGGCGTGGTCCTGGTCGGCGCAGCCGAGGGTCGGCGGGATGAGGCCGTGGTGGAGAGTGAGGGCGGTGACCAGGGCCTCGACCGCCCCGGCCGCCCCCTGGAGATGCCCGAGGTTCCCCTTGAGCGCCGTCACCGGAACGCGGCGCCCCGACAGCACCTCGGCCAGCGCGTTCGCCTCGGCGAGGTCACCGTCGACCGTGGCGGTGGCGTGCGCGTTGACGTGGACCACATCGGCAGCCGATGCCGTCGCGTCCCGCAACGCCCGCCGCAGCGCGAGCGCGACCCCCGCCCCCGACGGATCCGGCGCCGCCAAGTGGTGCGCGTCGGCGGACAGGCCCCACCCCGCCGCCTCGCAGTAGACCCGGGCGCCCCGAGCCCTCGCGTGATCCTCGGCCTCCAACAGCAGGAACCCCGCCCCCTCCCCGTTCACGAACCCGTCCCGGTCCCTGGCGAAGGGGCGGGACGGGCTCTCCCCGTCGCCGCTCAGCCGGTGCCGCGACAGCGCCCGCATCGCCGCGAACGACGCCATGATCGCCGGGGTCACCACCGCCTCGGCCCCGCCCGCGAGCGCCACGTCCACCCGGCCGTACCGGATACGGTCGACGGCCTGTCCGATCGCCTCGGTACCGGAGGCGCACGCACTGGTCACGGTCCGAGCCTCCCCGGTGATGCCGAGGTCCAGCGAGACCTGCGACGCCGCCTGCGAGGGCACGCACATCGGCGTGGTGAGCGGCGAGACGCCACGCAGCCCCCGTTCCCGTAACCGCCGGTCCCCGGCCACGAGGACCGACGCGTCACCGAGGATCGCCCCGGTGGACACCCCGACCCGCTCCGGATCGAGACCGCTCTCCGCCGCACCGGCGACATCGAGGCCCCCGTCCCGCCACGCTTCCCGCGCCGCCAGTACGGCGAACCGCGCGGCCCGGTTCATACGCCGCGCCCGGGGCCGGGAAAGCAGGTCGGCGGGATCCACGGGCACCGTCCCCGCCACCCGCACGGGTAACTCCGCGAACTCCTCCCCCTCCAACTCCCGTATCCCACAACGCCTTTCGAGCAGCCCCTGCCACAACTCGCCCACCCCGACCCCGAGTGGCGTCACAGCCCCCAGCCCCGTGACGACCACCCGACGCCCCACCGAGTACGACATGAACCAGCCCCCAGCCACCCAGCCCCGCCCGACCCTCCGTCCCCCAAACGGTTCCCCGCTCAACTGCCCCCTGCACCCCGCTCGCCCACCCCACTCCCCACCCGCCGGCCCGCCCCACCCCTCGGCCCTGCGCTCAGAGCACCTTCGCCCGGACCAACGCCGACAGAACGAGCGTCCCCGGGAGGAGGGGGAGCCAGACGGTGAGGACGCGGTAGCCGATGACCGTCGTGGTGGCGAGGGCCGCCGGCGCGCCGAAGGCGACGAGGGTGAAGACGAGCGCCGCGTCCATGGGCCCGAGCCCGCCCGGCGCGGGCACCGCACCGGCGGCCGTACTGGCGACGAGATAGGCGAACAGCATCTGCGGCCAGGACAGCGGCAGCCCGAGCGACGACCCGACCGAGGCCACCACGGCTCCCTGGCACAGGGGGAAGGCCGCGGCCCCGCCCCACAGGGCGACCGCGCGAACGGGCCGGCTGTGCACGAGCCGGGTGTCCGTGAGGGCGGTGCGCAGCCCTCCGATCAGAGGCTGCCGCAGCGGTCGTACGGTCGTGATCAGCGTGACCACGGCGGCGAGACTGACGCCGGTGATCGCGCCGACGAGGGCGAGCGTCTCGCCCTTCGGGAGCAGTTCGGCCAGTTGCAGCGTGCCGGGGAAGGCGACGAGGAAGGCGAGGATCACCAGCGTCTTGGCGACCGGTTTGACCGCCGAGTACAGGGCGAGCGAGGAGGTGGCGCGGGGGAGGGAGATGCCCTGGCGCCGCAGAAAGCGCAGCACGACCGCGTGCGCCCCGATGTTGCCCGGTAGCGCGTGCCCGGCCGCCCCGGCGGCGAACTGCGTCGCCAGCAACTGACCCGGTGGCAGCCGCTCCGGCACCGCCCCCTGTCGTACGGACGCGGAGGCCACCGAGCACAGGCCCGTGAAGACGACCCCGGCCAGCAGCCATCGCCAGTCGGCCGACGCCAGCCGCAGGGCACCGCCGTGGACCGTACGCCAGTCGACGGCCGCCCACACCCCGAGCAGCACCAACGGCAGCAGGGCCAGGGCGAGGCGCAGACGGCTGGCGTTGCCGGGGGAGCGGGCGGGGAGAAGCGCCTGCAGCCGGGCGGGGAGGAACGCCGGGTAGCGGTTCCGACGGGTGGCGGACGCCTCCTCCTCGGAAGTCGGCTCCTGGCCGGTGAGGGGGATGGAGGCGGGGGCGGGGGCGGGCAGGGAGGCGGCCTCGGCGAAAGCCAGGGCGGTGTCACAGGCCCTGGTGAGGCCGGTACCCGGTGCGGGACAGGAAGGGTGAGTGCGGTCGGGGGCCGCGGTGAGACCGGCGGTGGAGGCCTGGCCCGGGACGTGGGTGAGGTCCGGGGGAGAGGCCTGGCCGGGTATCAGGGTGAGGGGGTCGGGGACCGGGGAAGGGGTGGGCCGCGAGGGGGGCGGCGCGTCGAGCGGGAGCGGAAACAAAGTGCACGTCGTCCTTCCGCGTCGCGTCGGTACGGCGGGGGACCGCACCGACGGAGGCAGGGCAAGTCAAGAACGAAGGGAACCCCAGGACCGTTCCCACCCCAAATGGATCCCCGGTATCCACCCCCCGAACTCCTGCCGCCGTCAGAACGACGACACCGCCTCCGAACAGCCGCTCTCCCGCAAAACCTCCCGAACTTCACCGTCCCCACATGAGACACAAGTCACCTCCACCACCGCCCCGCCTCGCCCTCGCTGCGGCTGCCGGGCGCGTCCGCGCCCACATCCGCGCCGAGGCCTTCGACCGGTGCGTGCCGGGGTGGCGGTTTCGGGTTCTGTGCATCTGCTCGGCGGTTTCCCCGGCCTGCGGCGGTGTGTGACTGGTGACTGTCTGGCGCGACCCGTCCGGGGCCCGCCCCGGCCCGGCTGGGTCGCGGGCGCGTCGTGGGGATCGGGCGTCGGTTGTGACGCCCCCGTCACGCAAGGTCTACGGTGAGAGGCCTGGCAGGCGAGGGGGTGGCGGTCGGCCGGGCCGCCCCCGACCGACCCCGACCACGGGATGGGAAAGCGCGGCGGCGGCAAGTAAACTCCCCGGCGGAAAAGATCAATTCGCCACATCCGTAAGGCCAGGTCACCCGATGCACGCGGCCCCGACTCACCCGACGCCCTGGTGACCCCTGACCAGACGAACCAGTCCCCGGAGCCCCCCGCCCCGCCCCCCACGCCCTGCCGGGTGACGGTCTGCCGAGACTGCTGCTGCGGCACCCCCAAACTCCCCGGCGTCGACCACGAGGCCCAGACCACCCGCCTCCACGCCCTCGTCCCCACCCGCATATCCACCTGCCTGGACGCCTGCGACCAGGCCAACGTCATCGTCGTCCAACCCTCCTCCGCCGGCCGCGCCGCCGGCGCCCGCCCCGTCTGGCTCGGCCTCGTCAACGACCCCGAAGCCACCGAGGACATAGCCACCTGGGTGAATTCCGGCGGCCCCGGAGTAAGCCCCATGCCCCCCATCCTCGACCTCTACGTCTTCACCCCACCGGGCCGCCGCGGCCTCACCTGACCTCGGCAGACCGGAACGGGCGGCCGCCCGGCACCGTTCCGATCAGCTGCGGTCGGCGGCGAGGCGGGCGAGATGGTCGTCCAGGGACCGACGCGGAACCCAGCCCTGGGCCCTGGCCCGGCTCAGGTCCAGCACGACCGGATGCGCGAGTTGGTCGACGGCGTAGCGGCTGAGCGCGGGCTCGGTGCGGGCGGTCACGGCGGCCAGGGCTTCGGCGGTTCGCGCGGCGGCCCGGGCGACCCCGAGGGGCAGATGACGGATGCGGACGGCGATCCCGTGCGCCCGCAGTACCCGGCGCAGGGCGGTGTCACGGGAGTACGGGCTGTCGTCGGCCACGTTGTACGCGCCGGGCGGCCAGGTGGTCGCGGCCAGACAGGCGTCGGCCAGGTTCTCCACCGCCGTGAGGCTGAGCCGGACGTCGGGGCCGGGGAGCAGCAGCGTGCCCGCTCGGACGCGGGCGAGGAGGCGGGGAAGGAGCTGGGTGTCGCCGGGGCCGTAGACGGCGCGCGGGCGCAGCACCACGGCGCCCGCCGCCAGGGCGAGGTCCTCGCCGGCCGCCTTGGTGCGGCCGTAGGCGTTGAGGTGTCCGCCGCGTGGATGGTCCTCGGCGACATGGCCGCGGTCGCGCCGGGGGTCGTACACGCTCGCGCTGCTCACCCACACCACCGGCCGGCCGGCCGCGGCCCGAAGCAGTCGCGCCGCGCCGTCGACGTTGACCGCGAACATCTCCGCCTCGGCCGCCGAACCGGGCAGCGGGTCGCCGACCGCCGCCGCGCAGTGCACCACGACGTCGACGCCGGCGAGGTCGGGGCGGTCGCGGGCGGCGTCCCAGAACCGGTGCGTACCGGCCGGTCCCGGCCTGCGCCCCACGCAGACGACCTCCGCCCCCGCCGCGGCGGCCGCACGGGCGATCCGGCCGCCGCAGAAGCCGCTCGCCCCGGTCACCGCGACGCGTGTGCCGAGCCCGGGCCTCATGAGGCGGCCCGTACGGTCAGCGTGCGCCAACTCGGCAGTGCCGCCCGGCGGTTCACCCGGGCCCGCACCACGACCGGCCGGTGCGGGGCGAGCGCGGCCAGGACATCGGCCACCTGGGCACGGGCCAGGCGGGCGCCCGGGCAGGTGTGCGGTCCGGCGCCGAACACCAGGTGGGCCAGTTCCGGTCGGGGAGATCGCCGGTGCGCGCCCACGGCGTGCCGGGCCACCAGCAGCAGCCGGTCCCCGCCGCGCACCGGGCAGCCGCCGACGGTCCCGTCCGCGCCGGCGACCCGGGGCAGCAGGGGAGAGGGGGCGGTGAGCCGAAGCAACTCATCGGCCAGGGCGGGGCGTTGCGCCTCGTCCGCCGCCTCCCCCCAGAGGCCGGCGTCCGCGCACCAGGCAACGGCCCGGGGCAGCGCCGCGAGGGTGGTGTTGACGGCGGCCACGGCGACCATGGCGTCCAACGGGTCGGTCGTACCCAGAAGTTGTCGGAGCCGGGCCGTGGCGTCTGCTCCACCGTCTCCGGTCTTGCGGCGCGGGCCCGGCAGATGGTCTCGGATCGAGGCGGCCGCAGCCCGGGCGGCCGCCTCCGCCACGGTCACCGGATCGGCGGTGGACCCCGACCCCAGCAGCGCGCAGACCACCTCGCCCGCCAACTCCTGTGCCAGGGCGACCAGTTCCACCTCTCCGCCGTGGGCGAGCGGGGCCAGCCGCCGGACCAGCACAGGACGCCACAGTGCGCGCAGCCGCTCCACCCCAGCCGCCCCGAGATCCTCGGCGAGGCCACGCCGCCCCGCGCGGTGCGCGGCGCCCTCCTGGTCGAACAGCACCCCGCCCACGGCGGTGTCGGCGAGGGCCGCACGGGCCGCACCACCCGTGGTGCCGGCCGCCGCCCGGTCCAGCGGCAGCCTCGTCAGCGCCTCCCGGTACGCGTCGGCGTCGTGCACCAGCAGCGTCCGGCCGATCCGGCGCACGGGGCGGCCACGGGTGGCGGCGAGCAGCGCGAACAGCACGGGATGGCTGCGCAGATAGACCCGGCGGTCGCGGCGCCGGGCCCTGCCATGAGTCGAGGCGAGCGTCATCGAACGTGGATCTCCGTGAGGTCGACGGGCCGGTAGCGCCGGTCCCAGTACCAGAGAAGGGTGCGGCGTGCGCCCCAGGCCCGCAGTCGGCGCAGACTGTTGTGCACCACCAGCCGCTCCGCGCGCACGATCCGGTCACTGTGCTCCCGGGCCCGGTTGAGCAGCGCCACGTCCTCGGAACGCTCGTGCAGCGCTACCCGCAGGGCGCCGCCGCAGCGCAGGTAGAGGCCGGCGGTGATGGCCAGGTTGTGGCCGTGGCACAGAACGTAGGGGGTGCGGTACCGGGGATCGCGGTGGGCGCGGCGGTGACGGCCGTACAGAGCCATCAGCCGGATCAGCGCGGGCAGCAGCCGCGCCTCGGCGAACGTGGGCCGCTCGTCGCGGCGCGGCACACTGCGACCGCAGACCATCTCGGCGCCGCGTTCGAACTCCGCCTTCGCCACCGCCGTCCAGTCCGGAGCGGGCAGACAGTCCGCGTCCGTCCGCAGGAGGTGGCACGCGCCACGGTCGATGGCGTGGCGGAAGCCGGTGTCGGCCGCCGCGCCCGCGCCGGCCTGCGGCTCGTCGATCACCTCGACGCGGAACGGCGCCGTGGCGGCGAACTCCCGTACGACGGCCGCCGTTTCATCGGTGGAGGCGTTGTCGACGACCACCAGCGAGAACGCGGTGTCGTGCTGCGCCGCGAGCGCGGCCAGGGTGGTACCGATCGAGGCGGCCTCGTTGTAGGCGGGGACGACGACCCACAGTGTCAACTCGTTCTCCTTGCAGGCTGAGTGGTGGAGGACCAGGCGGCGGCGCGGAGCAGTGCCCGCGCGCACAGCCCGCACCAGACGAGCAGTCCCACGAGCAGCCCGGCCGACCGGTACAGCTCCTCGTGCAGCGCGGCGGTCGCCGCGAGATAGTGTCGCCCGGCGGCAGCCAGGAGGTGGCAGCCCAGCGCCGTCACCAGCGCGGCCCGCGCCGCGGCGGCCGGCGTCGGCCGCCCGGGTGCACGCCATGGGGCGAACAGCAGTACGGCCGTGAACAGGGCCCAGACCGCGGGGACGCCCAGCACGGGCCCGCCCACCGACACCGCCACGCCGACGGCGAGGAGGCAGCCGAACAGCCCCACCGCGAGCACGGCGTCCAGCAGCGCGTCCCGGAACGGGTTGCCGCTGCCCGCGTTCTGCCCGCACATCGCCCGTACACCGGTGCGCAACGCACGCGTCGTCCGGATCACGGACCAGCCGAGCGCGAGCACCAGCATCGGCCGCCAGCTCTCCGCCGCCACGGGCAGCCGAGCCGCGAGCGCCGCACCCTGCGCGGGCAGCACGGCGGCGGCGAGATCCCGTACGGCCCCATGGACGGCCGTGCCCGCCACCCCGGTCCCGGCCGCGAAGGAGGCGGTCAACAGCACGGCCGGGGCCGTCCCGACCAGCAGCGCATAGGTCAACGCCCCGGCGAGCGCGTCGCCGTTGGCGCAGGTGTAGCGCCGATGGGCCACCATGACCCGGTCCACGGCAGGCTTCAGCACGCGTGCGGCGCGCCGGCTCAAGGACGGCACGTATCCCGTGTGCCCGTGCCCCTCACCCGCGGGTGCCGTCGGCCGTTCGCTCATCCGAGGTTCCCCAACCGTGCCGTCGCGAGACGCGCCGCCGCCGCGCGGTCCGGTTTGCGGGAGCGGCCCGCGAGCGGGACGGTCGCGAAGAGCAGGGCGTCGGGACGGGCGGAGCCCATGCGGCGCAGGGGAGCGGCCAGGGCCGAACGCAGCGCACCTTCGTCGGCGCCGGGACGCGGTTGTACGACGGCGACGAGCCGCTCGTCACCGTCGTCCGCCGGCACGCCGACGAGCACGGCCAGGTCCACGCCCGGCACATGCAGGGCGGGCTCGTACAGCCCGGGGTAGATGTTCTCGGCCCGGCGCAGCACCATGTCCTTGCAACGGCCCTGAAGAACCATCCGGCCCGTGCCGTCCAGCCGCGCCCGGTCGCCCGTACGGACCCAGGGGTCGGGGTCCTCGCCCAGATAGCGGTGGCGGGCCGCCGGGCCGGACAGCAGCAACTGGCCGTCCGCGTCCGTCGTGGCCTCGACACCGGGCAGCGGGGCGCCGACCAGGTCGCCGTCGCCCTCGTACGCCGCCTTCTCCCGCGACTCCACGGCCGCGGCCGGAAACAGCTCGGTGAGCGCGTACACCCCCCACGCCTCGGCCGCGCCCGCCCGCCTCACCCGCGTCAGCAGTTCGGCGCTCGCCGGGGCCGACCCCGTCCACACGCGCCCGTGAACCGGGAAGCGTGCTCCCGCCCGCAGGGCGTCGCGTAGTTGAGGAGGCGTCAGATACGTTCCCGCGGGCCGCAGTCGACACAGCTGTCGGGCGAGCACACGCGGCCGGCGCGCCGGCAGAGCGACCGGGGCGCCCTGCCCCAGGGACGGGACGAGGACGAAGAAGGTGCCCCCCAGCACCGGTTCGCCCGGCCGTGCCCGGAAGAGGGCGGCCACCGTGTCCATACCGGCGGTCAGGCTCGCCCGGCTGTGCACGACGGCCCGTGGCCGTGAGGTCGTGCCCGAGGTGAAGACGATCACCGCGTCGCCGTCGCCGTCGTACCGGTACGCGACCCGGCCCGTGGTCTCGAGCGCGGGCCCGCAGCCGGGCAGGCGCGGCCCGACGGTGGCCACCGGCCCCAGTGCTCCGAGGTCGGGCAGCGCGATTCCGGCCCGCCGGGCCAGCGGGCCCGCCCAGCCCGAGGCGGCCTGCGCGGTCGCGTCGGCGAGCACCAGCGACGGCCGTGCCAGCGTCAGCCGGGCGCGCAGCACCTCCGCTCCCGCACCGGGATCGAGGACGGCCCCGCGCAGCCCCAGCCGCCACAGGGCGAGCAGCACGGCGAGGGCGCGGGGCCCGGGCCGTACGGCGACTCCGACCGTGTCACCGGCGCGCAGCCCGCGCCGGTGCAGGGCGGCGGCGTACCCGTCGGCCAGCTCCGCGAGCTCACCGCGCCTGGCACGCACCCGCACGGCCCCGGCGCGGGTGGCGGCGAGCACGGCGGGCCGCTCGGGCCGGTCGGTGCGCAGCGCGTGGTCGAGGCGGTCGAGCATCAGCGCGGATCCTCCCCGTGCCCGCCACTGCCCAGGTCGAGGTACCAGCGGGCGGTGCCCGCGATCCCGTACGCCCGAAGCCGCCGCGTGGAGTTCTCCACCACCATCGCCCGGCAGCGCACGATGTGTGCGGTGTGCCGCCGTACGGCGTTGAGGAACAGCCGGTCCGTCGGCGAGGGGCGCCGGGGCATGCCGCCGACGGCCCGGTAGAGCTCGGCGGTGATGGCCATGTTGTTGCCGGCGTGCATACGGTACGGGGCCAGGTAGCCGTGCCTGCGGGCGTGCGCGGGCCGCAGCCGCCCGAACAGCGCGGCCATCGCCACCAGCGCCTGGAACCCGGCCCGCCCGAACGGCCCGTGCTCATCACGCCGGGCGACGATCCGCCCGCACACCATCCCCGCGCCCGCCCGGTCCGTCAGTGCGGCCCGGGCGGCGGCGGTCCAGCCGGGCCGGGGCAGACAGTCCGAGTCCGTACGGGCGAGCAGCGTCGCGCCCCGCCCCATCGCGTACCGGAACCCGGTGTCCACGGCGCAGCCCACGCCCTTCTCCGGTTCCTCGATCACCTCCACCGGAAACGGCGCCTCAGCGGTGAAGGACCGGGCGATGGCCCCGGTGCGGTCCGTCGAGCCGTTGTCGACGACGAGAAGCGTGAAGTCCCGGTCCCGCTGCGCGGCGAGCGCCGCGAGGGTGCCGCCGAGCCGTGCCTCCTCCTGATGAGCGGGCACGATCACCCACATCACCGGGTCCGCCGGGTCCGCCGGGTCCGCCGGGTCCGCCGGGTCCGCCGGGTCCGCCGGGTCCGCCGGGTCTGCCGGGCCCGCTGGGTCCGCCGGGTCCGCTGGGTCCGCCGGGTCCGCCGGGGCCTCCGAGGCCGCTGGGTCCGCCTGTCCCGTCTGTTCCGTCTGTTCCGTCTGTTCCGGGAGGGTCACGACTTCTCCCACACCATCGTCATGATGCTGATGCCCCCGCCGAGTCCCACGAAGAGCACCCGGTCCCCGGGCGCCAACTGCCCGTGTATTCGGTCGAGCTGCACCCCGATGCTCGCGCTGGCGACATTGCCCAACTCGGGCACGGTCACGACCAGTTTCTCCCGGGGCACCCCGGTGACCTCGGCGAACCGCTCCAGGTACGGCACCGTCACCTGATGCACCAGCACCTTCGCGAAGTCGTCCCACTCCATCGCCATGCGGTGCAGAGTGCGGTCGACGACAGCGGGCCCCGCCTTCTCGAAGACGCGCCGCAACTCATGCCCGTCACCACGGAAGTAGGTGTACTCGTCCCCGCGCGGATGACGCGACCCGCCGCCCGGTATCCCGCCCACCTCCCAGTGCTCTGAGCAGGTCTCGCCGTCCACGTCGAGGATCCCGCCCCGCTCCACCGCCTCCACGACGACGGCCGCGCCCGCGTCCCCGAACGTGTAACCGGCGAAGGAGTCCCGGAACTCGGCGACATCGGCGGGCGCCGTACGCACCGCCCGGCTCGGCGTCTCCCCCGTCACCACCAGCGCCCGGCGCGCCCGCCCGGCGAGAATCATGGAACGGGCCAGGTCGATGCCGTTGACGAAGCTGTTGCAGGCATTGGTGACGTCCAACGCGTGCGCCTTCGAACCCAGCTCCGCCTGCACGATGTGCGCCGTGGCCGGCTCTGCCACATCACGGGTGGCCGAAGCGAACAGCAGCAGATCGACGTCCAGCGGATCGAGCCCGGCGCCCGCCAGCGCCCGCCGCCCCGCCCCCACCGCGAGCGTCGACGCGAACACCCCCTCACCGGCGACCCGCCGCGTGTCGATCCCGGTCACCTGGCTCAGCAGGCCCGGCGGGAACGAGCCCCCGCCCCCTTGCCCGGCTTCCCGCCGCAGACCTCCCACTGCCTCCCGCTGCAGCCGCTCCGACGACACGACCTCGTCCGGCAACAGACTGCCCACGGCGGTGATCCCGACTGCTCCGCCCGTCCCGGCCCCGCCCGTCCCGGCCCTCTGCCGAGGGCCCTCTGCCTGTCTGATCATGCGCGGATCGTTTCACGCCAAGCGCCGGGCGGGCCTGAGTAGGCGTGCTCAGATCACGGGGCGAGACGCATAGGCAGACGTACGGGGCCGCGGCCACCGACTTGCCGTGCTGCTTCTCCCCCCACACGGTGTCACCGACCTCCAGGGGCCAGCCCCAGGCATGGCGCGAAACGATCGGTACGGACCTCGCTGATGCCCACCTCGACACATGCCGCGCGGCCGCCACCCGCTCGAACAGGTCGAGGACGGGCCGCCAGCTTGGCGGTTCGCGGGCGGATGCGTCGGCATCTGTGCGGTCCTGCTCGGTGAACAGCAGTAGGCCTGCAGGGCATTGGAGTGTTCCTTCTGCTGGCATTCTGTGAGCCGCATGCGACGGACAGAAGCGACTTCACCCCCGGAAGCGGATCTGTACGGTGCTCGGGTGACACGCGAAGCGGAATCCGGTCTGGCCACCCACGCTCTTCTTTCCTGGAGTACGGAGCGTGGCGAACGTCTTGATCCAGTGGCCGCGGACGCGGTCCTGCATCTGCTCGCCCTGAGCGGCGCCAAGGTACGCGACGGGCTGCCCGAGGCCACTCCTGACCTGGTACGGGCCGTGCTGCTCGAGGCGCTGCCGCAGTTCCTCTCCGTCACACCGGGCGAGGAGGGTGCGGCACTCGGGGTGCTGCGCGCGCTGGCGGACCGCACCAGAGCGGGCGGGCGGCTCAACGCCAAGCGGCACGCGCGACTCCGCGAGGCAGTCGACGAGTGCGCAGAGGAACACCTGCGGGTGATGTGTGACCCATGCGAGTTGACGCTCCCTCGCTTCTGGGGCGGCCTGTTGCGGTCACGCGGCGTCGACGTACGAGACGCGCAGGCGGTGCGGGGAGAGTTGGAGGAACTCGGGCGGTTGCCGTACGCGGAGCGTGTGAGGCTGCTGTCCCTGCCGGACGCGACGGATGCCGGGGAGCCCGACGCGGGCTCCCCGGCCGCGGTCCCGGCGGCGTGGGCGCTCGGCCCTTACCGGCGCGGACTGGCGATGGAACGGCAGGCTGCGGCCGCGGTGGCGCTGGGACAGCGCCTCGCCCTGTCGCTGACAGAGTCGGACGAGGCGCCCTGGGCACCGGACCTGCTCGGCTCCGAACAGGTGGCACGCCTGATGGATGCCGATGGTCTTGACGAATGGACCGAGGCGGTCACGAAAGCCGGGCTGCGCGTGGGACGCCGCTGGTCGTTGGGGCCGGCCGAACTGCCGTCGGCGGCGCTTCCCGCCCCCGGTCCGCGTCCGGACGACATGGCGCTGGTCACCGCGGTGGGCCAGGTGGTCGAGCAGTACGACATCCTGAGAGGGGAAGAACTCTTCGCGCCACCGCACCCGCTGCCCGGGGACCGAGACGGCCTTGTGGCCGCGCTGTGCGGCAGCGGGTTGCTCGCGCCCGCCGCGCAGCTCGCCGCGTCCCCGCCCGCTGACGTCGACACTGACGGGGTCGACAGCGCGCTCACGACCGGCTTTCTCGTCCTGGATCCTGAGGGCAGGCCCCGGCCCGGGCCGTCCCTGGAAGCCTGGCGCGAGCGGGACGTGGGTGAACTCGCGGCTCTCGCGGTGCGCGCCCTGGTGGAACTGTGCGCACGGCTGGACGACGATCCGGACCTCGGGGACGGCTTCGAGGGCAAGACCCTGGGCGATCTGATGGCACTCCACTGCGCGGCGGGCGAGACCCGGTCGGTGGCGCGGGATGCGGCTGTGGCAGCCGACTGGGTGGTCCCCCCGGAGGCGTCGCTCGCCGCACCGGTGCGTGGCCCCAAGGACTCCACGGAGCTGGAGGAGCCCGGGTGCACGGTGGAGACGTACCGGCTGCCGTCATTGCCGGAGCTCGAACGACTGCTGCAGATGGGCCAGTTGGACGGACAGGACGCCATCGAGCTGGCGCCTGAGGCTCAGCGGCTGGTCGACCGCCTGGATCTGCTGGCCGCGGCCGGTGCGGTGTGGCGGCGTGGCGACGCGTACGGGCTGACCCCGCTGGCTGCTGCCGTACTTCGAGAGGCGCTGCTGCTGGCGTACGGCGGGGGCTGGCCACCCCGAGCCGGTGAGCCGACGCGGGAGACAGACGGGGCCGCCGCGGGTGACAGCGAGGGGCACGGGTGGACGCCCTCGAGCGTGGCGGACCGCTTCCCCACCATGGAAGCGGTGGTCGCCATGGATGCCGCACGGCTGGTCCCCGCAGCGCGGCAGTGGGACGATCCCGCCGCCCACCGGGTGCTGAGCCAGTGGGTCGCGGGCGGCGAGGGGCCCTTGCGCTGGCCGTCGCTGCTGGCGGCGCTGGCGGCCCCTGCGCCGCCCACGGAGCTGCGGGACCACCGCAGGCTGGTGGCGCTGACCCTGCCGGACGCCCCGCCCGAGCTGCTCGCCGGTCACCTCGGTGACCCGGTACTCGGCGCCTGGGCCGCCGAGGTGCTGCGGGCGGTGGGGGAGACGGTCGAGGAAGAGGCCGTGCCCCTCTCGTCCCGGCTGCTGTGGAGGCTGGACCGGCTGCACGCCCTCGCGGTCCCGGCCCGGCGCGCCTCCTTCGCCCTCTACGAAGTCCCGGAGGACGAGGAGGAGCCGCAGGAAGGAACGGGCGGTAGCCGCCCCACCCCGGAACTCGGCGCCCTGTACGAGGGCTTGGAACAGATGGCCATCGGTTGGCCGGGCGGTGCACCCGCGCTGGTGTCGGACCTCGCCCGTGCCGACCCCGCCACTGCATCGCATGCCCTTCAACTGCTCTCGGACCACCCGGACGAGGAGATCGCCGGGCCGGCTGCGTTGGCGTACGAGGAGTGTGAGAAGGCGTACCTGGCGCAGGTACGCCAAACGCAGCCGACCACGCGACGTAAGGGCGGCGGTCGCAGCAGGGGCAAGAAGCGTCGCTGAACCAGACCACCGGTCGTCCCCGCGGAGGCCGTGGCTCGCATGCTCCCCCGGCGGCCTGTGTCATGAAGTGCGTAAGCGGTGGCTGCGGCGACGGGCTCTCACGTTCGTGTCGTACGTGCTGGCCCGCGAAAGTGAGACGGAGTGTTCCTCCGTCTCATTCGGAGCCGTCCATATCGGAAAACACGCAGGTCGCAGCAGGTGCCTTTCTGCTGCGGCTGCATCGCGTGTTTCGCCGTCCCGCGAATGTCCCGCGCGAAGCGCTCTGCGGGATCGGACATTTGCATCAGGAGCGCGCACGTGCACGTTACGAGGATTCGTCCCACAGGTGGTTTTCCTGAGCACTCCGGAGATGCCCCGGCTCGCTACTGGGCCGAGCGAAGAGATCGATGTCGCCACTGACCTGGTTGACGATCTGGTGGGCCTGGACGGCGTAGCCGCCTGCCAGGGCGTAGCCGAAGTCGGCGTCGAGCGCGTCGAGCCCGCTGCGGATCAGTCGGCGGTGCGGCTCGTCCACTACGCCGCGGCTTCAAATCCTGATGACGGTGGCGCGTCCACCGCAGAGGGCGGTGAGGTCCTCCGGGTCGGAGGTCAGGATCGCGACCGGGGCGGGGGCGGCGAGGGAGGTGGCGCTGAGTATGGCGTCGATGGCGTATTTCTGGCCGTGCTGGCCGGCGTCGGCGAGGAGGACGGCGGCGTGGCGGGCGATGGGTTCGGTGACCGGCTCGACGATGAGGCGGGACAGTGTCCACTCCAGGGCCGGCCGGTTGATCCGGGGGTGGACCACTTCGACGAGGGTTGCCGCAGAGGTGATCACTCGCAAGTCGTCGGCGCGTGCGAGGGCGAGCCAGCCGGTGACTGTGCGATCGCGCAGCACGGCCTTGGCCAGCCCTTCGCTGTCCAGGACGAGAGTGCCACCGGGGACGGCGGGAGAGCGGGTCACGTGGCGTTCGCCCCGTCCTGTGTCTGCTCCGATCGGGCCTGGTGGAGCTGGTCGCGGAGAGTCTGGATCTCCTCGTCCGTGACGGGCCCGTGCTCGGCCTCGGCGACCTGGATGAGCTCGTTCAGATTGTCGCGTTCGATCTGACGGGCCACGGCCGCGGCCACGTAGGCGGACAGCCCGGAGGGGCCGCTGCGGGCCTTGGCGGCTTCGGCGATGTCGCGCGACATAGTGATCGAATACTTGCCGGTAGGCTCGCTCATCCTACCCCTCATCCTCCCTGTGGGTGTCGGAGTCCACCTTGCAGAGAGATGGCGAAGATGCAGGTCGCGTGCTCAATCAGCCTGCACGACACCCTTGCCGACCTGACTGCCCATCAGGCGAGGGGAGTGGCCGAGGCGGCCGGCGCGGAGCCCATGGCCTTGGCCTCGGAGAAGGTCGCGTCAAGGTCGACAGCGAACGCCGTGCCACAGGCCCGACCAACTGACGTAGCGTCAGGCCTGTTCGGTCGGCGGGTGCCAGAATCGGGCCCACGACCTGCACTTTCGCGGTGATCGCGGTTACACCACTCGGCGGGACGCCATCTGCGGTAGTGGTGCAGAGCTGCGGCGTCCCGGAGGTGATCAGCTGACCACACTCCCGTCCCGGGCGCCGTCCGGGATGCCCGGCTGCTAGCGTCCGGCACCATGTGGGCTCAAGAGATCGTGGCCGACCGACCGGCCTGGCGGCATATCCCTTCTGGAGTGGTCTTCCGGGCTGTTACCGGTGGGACGTTCCGGATGGGGCTGTCCGACGCGGAACTGGACGCGGTTCGTGCCATCGAGCGGGCCGACGGTGCCGATGACAACCTTGAGTCGTTCTTCGCCGACGCTGACCTGGCCCGGCCGGTGCGAGAAGTGCGGGTCGAGCCGTTCCTGATTGCCCGGCATCCGCTCACGGTGGCGCAGGCACGGCACTGGCTGCCCGAGTACGAGGACAGCTTCGCCGAATCGGATACCAGCACGGCCCGGTTCGAGGACGACTTGGACGAGCTGCTCGGGGCGTTGCCCTTCCGGCTGCCTAGCGAGGCGGAGTGGGAGTATGCGGCCCGGGCAGGTACGACCACTCTGACCTTCCGCGGAGACAGGAGGCCGGACGAGGACCAGGTGCTCGACGACTTCGCCGACGAGGAGCGTACGGCCGCGGCTGAGAACGCCTTCGGGCTGGCGGCGATGGGGTCGGCGAACGAGATCTGCGCCGACGTGTGGATCCCGCATTTCACGGACGCGCCGGTGGACGCACGCCCCCGCACTGGGGACGGACCACGGGTGGTGCGCGGAGGCGGCGGCGACCTCAGTCCGTGGCAGGGCTGCGACGAGTGGCTGCTGTTGCTCTCCGCCACCCGCGACGCGTTCCAGGACTTCACTGCGCTCCGCCCGGTCGCACCCGTGCCAACCAGTTAGGGCATGCCGAGCCCATAGGTAAAACGCAGACAGGGTGCGGGGCCTGGGAGCTCCGGTACGGCGACAGGTCTCCCACCGGCGGAAGAACTGCGGACAGGGGGCCTTGTGGGTGCGGGCTTACTTCTTCCTGCCCTGGGTCTTGCCTGGGATCTTGAAGAGCTGGGTTTTTGCTGTCAGGGACCGTGGGCTCGTCCACCTGGTGGTGGTCGTTGGTCGTTGTTGGCCACTGGTGAGCGTCCTCGGACGGCCCAGAGACGGCCCAACTCCGCCACTGAAGCTTCCCCTTGATCGTGGACACCTGGAGACTGGGATCTTGAGGTTCCAGAGGAAGTAGCACCAGGTGGGAAGCAAGTACACGAAGCGGTAC
>NZ_JBIBEN010000023.1:88924-157012 GCF_042955065.1 Streptomyces sp. NPDC012510 | reverse complement strand
GCGGGCGGCCTTGGCGTACTCGGCGGTCTTGCGGTCGCTGCCCTTGGGCGCGCGGGCTGCCCGGCGTTGGCGCTTGCGGATCTGTGCACGCTCGCGGGTGGTGAGCTGGGGGCAGTTGAGGGTGCGGCCGTCGGAGAGGGCGGCCGTGATGCTCACGCCCCGGTCGATGCCGATGACCTCGCCCGTGGCGGGCGCGTCGACGGGGCCGGGGATGACGGCGAACGCCGCGTGCCACTGCCCGTTGCGGAAGGTGACCCGGAACGTCTTCGCCGCAGGCAGCTCCAGGCGGGTGAGGCGGAAGCGGACCCAGCCGCAGCCGGGCACCTTGACTTGCGCCCATCGCTTGTTGAGCTTCTGCACCACGACGGAGCGGCCCAAGACCTGCTTGCCGGTCTTCGCGTTCAGCTTCGGCGTGCCGTCCTCGTCGTACTCGGGTGTGCGGTCGGTGCCGATGACCCGGAAGCCCTCGTGCCGGAACTTCTTGCGCCAGGTCGGCTCGCCGAACCCCGATGTGAAGCGGGCGTTCTTGGCCTTGCCGAAGTCCTTCAGGGCCTGCTGCTGCACGTCAGCGTTCCCGGCACCGAGCCATTCGTTGTCGCGTCGGGCTTCGGTGAGCTGACGGCACTGCTCGGCAAAGCCGGGTGCGGACTTGCGCCACCTGCGCCAGTGCGAGTGCTGCTCGACGGCGAGGTTCCAGACGTACCGGGCGTGTGCGCAGTGCAAGAGCAGCTGCTCTTCCTGCTCGCGCGTCGGGTACATCCGGAAACGTGACATGCCGCCACCATAGTGGCATGATGGCGGCATGGTCAAAGTTACCGTCCGCCTCCCCGACGAGCTTCACGCCCGACTGGTCTCCCAAGCAGCAACCGACCGGCGCTCCCTCAACTCCGAGATCCTGCATCTGCTCGAGGCCGCCCTCACCGCCGTGGATGGCGACGACCAATCGCCCTGAAGGCGACTGCTCTATCCCACGCCCCGCTACGCGGGAACGGGCATTCACCCCGGCCCTGAAGGACCGGGCACCCTGCCCGGCAAGATCGGTGGACTGGTTCACGAACTGCTGCAGGTTCTGTTCGTTGCCGTCCGGCAGCCGCGAGGCCACGGCCTGGATCGACTTGCGGCGGCCGTCCCATGCAGTCCCCGCAGGCCTCATGTCCTTGAGTGAGCCGGCGCGTGGCGTCTGCCGACGGCCAGCTCAGAAGGCTGGTGCGGACTGCTCGGCGGCCTGGCTCTGGTGACGCGCTCCGAGCACCGCGTCCCGCAGGCGATCGTGAACCATCGTCAGGCACGCGTACACCGCTCCTTGCGCCGTCGACAGGCCGATCAGGTGCGGCATCGTCCTGAGTTCCGGGACTGCCGGAAGGCTCTGGTCGAGTCGCTTGCGCGCCTCGGGGAGCACTTCGTCGACGAGCGGGCGCAGGCGGCCCACGAAGTAGACGGACTCCGGATCCAGCGTCACGGTGACGACGCTGACGGCGGTCACTATCGCCGTGGTGAACGCCTCGAGCACCTGGGCGCGCGATGCCGCGTCTTGCGGTTCCTGCCAGAGATCCTCGATGCGCTCCAGGTCGAATCCCCGCTTACGGGCGAACCGGAGGAGACCTCGGGTGCTCAGCAGCTCGTCGAGGATCTCGTCGCCGACTCCGGAGGAGAGCACTCCGATATCGCCGAAGGTGGGCGTGCTCCCGCGTGCGAGTTCGTGATCGGTGCAGCTGGCGAAGTTGAGTATGGTGCTGACGCTGAAGAGTGCCGCGTTGGTGATCGTGGCGTCGTTCGTGAGGATCCCGAGCAGGGACGCGTTGGCGTCGCTGTCGAGGAGCACAGGGGCCTGGACCAGGTCCTCGATGGCCTTGTGGAGGTCGGAGCCCGCGAAGATCTTCATCGACTCCGCGGGGCCGAAGATCTCCGTGCCGTCGCGGACCCGGCCGGGCACCGCGGCCACGATCTGGCGCAGGGGGCCCCGCGCGGGTTCGGTGGCCTGCGCCATCAGGTCGACCAGCCAGCGTGCGGCGGCCCCGACCTCCTGGTGATCGGGGGTGGGAACCGTCAGGTGCTGGATCTCACGGCCCCTCAGGTCGGTCACCAGGACACCGGTGGTCTGGGCGCCGAAGCTGATTCCGACGACGTGCCCGGTCGTGCCGGGCAGATCCAGATAGGTGGAGCGGCGGCCACGGCCGGTGGCCTCGTCGACCCCACCGTCCACGACGAAACCGTCGGCCCGTAGTTCCTCCACCGCTCTGTGGACCGTGGCTTTGCTCAGGCCCGTCAGCTCCATGAGCTGGTTCCGTGTGAGAGGCGCGTGGGAGAGGACCGCGTCGAGGACCGACGCCTTGTTGTAGTCGCGAGAGGTTGGGTGGGTGGTCACATGATGACCATAGCGAGCCTGGTACACCGATCGGGCCGGGACCGGCCTGGGCGTGATGATCGTGGGCTTGGACGCGGTGACGCGAGGCTCTTCCCGTGCGCCTGTCGTTTCCGCCTGGGCGGGCGGGAGGGGGGCCTCGCCGTCGTCACTTGTCTTGCCGGACTGTTCTCGGCTCATCTGTCATGCACTCCGCAGGGTCCCCAAAACACTCCGGGCAGGATCGCCGCGTTGCGGCGCATGCCAGGAGGGCCGGGGGTCGATGACCAACTGACTGTCGGCAGCGAGCATCGATCAGACGGTGGACCCCTCTGCGGTCGGCCGCCGGAACGTCGTTGACGTCGTCGGGCTGATCGCCCTGCATGCGGGGCGAGTTGACCGCATGCGGGCGAGCGTACTACTCGCCATCTGCGCCTTTTCGCTGCCCCGAGCGCTCCCGCAGGGGACACCCCTTTGCGCAGGACGCTGGTCGCTTGTCGGTGCGGCGTCTAGATTGAGGCGCTATCGACAAAATCGGAGCGCCGCGGATCACCCCGGCCGCCGTACGCAAACCCTGACCAGCCGACTGTCAAAGCAGACAACAAAGATTCTTATTTCAGGTTGGAACTGGAACGAATGATGGTAGGGTCGGAGCGCAGCAGCGAGCACCTTCAGACCACCCTCGACAGATCAGCGAGTCGTCGAGCGGCGGCCGGAATCCCTGGTTACGGCGTACCTCGAAAAGCCTGACTCACGTGCGTTCAGAGCGGCTGACGGCACTGGCAGGAGAGAGCAGCGACATGAAGTTCACCCCCTACTGGCTCGACACCGCTCCCCAGGGTCCGGACCGGTCCCGGACCGAGATCGGTGGGAATGTCGACGTGGCGATCATCGGTGCCGGCCTGACCGGCCTCTCGACGGCACTGCACCTGGCACGCAAGGGCGCCAACGTGCACGTCTTCGAGAAGGACACGGTCGGATTCGGCGCATCGGGCCGCAACGGCGGCATGGCCACCCTCGGCATGTCGATCGGATTCCGCTCCGCGATCTCCCGGTACGGCTTCGACACCGCGAGACGGTATCTGATGGCCTACCACGACGCGGTCGACACCATCGAGCACCTCGTCAAGGAAGAGAACATCGACTGCGACTTCGCTCGCACGGGCAAGCTGAACCTGGCGTCCAAGCCGGCTCACTTCGAGGGTCTGCGCAAGACGCACGAGATCATGTCCGGCCGGCTCGGGATCGAGACCCGGCTGATTTCCAAGAGCGAGCTCCACACTGAGATCGGCTCCGACCTCTACCACGGCGGGATGGTCGACGCCAGGAGCGCCGGACTGCACGTCGGCAAGTTCACCAAGGGGCTCGCCGAGGCCGCCGCGCGGATCGGTGTCACCATTCACGAGAAGGCACCGGTCGAGAAGGTCAACAGGCTGGGTGGCACGAAGCACGAGTTGGTCACGCCGCGCGGCAGCGTCCAGGCCGACCAGGTACTCGTCGCGACCAGCGGCCACACCCGTCGGCCGTTCCGCTGGCAGCAGGTCAGGATCGCGCCCGTCGGCAGCTTCATCATCGTGACCGAGCCGCTGGGCAAGGACGTCTGCGACCTGCTGCTGCCGAACCGGCGGATGGCATCGACGTCCCTGAACCTGCTGAACTACTTCCGCATCACTCCGGATCACCGGTTGCTCTTCGGCGGCCGCGCCCGGTTCGCCATGTCCAACCAGCAGTCGGACGCGAAGAGCGGCCGCATCCTGCACAAGGCGATGACCGAGGTCTTTCCGCAGCTCACCCAGGCGCGCGTCGACTACTGCTGGGGCGGCCTGGTCGACATGAGTATGGACCGCATGGTGCACGCGGGTGAGCACGGTGGGTTGTTCTACTCGCTCGGCTACTCCGGCCACGGCGTGCAGATGGCGACGCACATGGGCAAGCAGATGGCCGAGTACATGAACGGTGATTCCAACGCCAACCCCTGGAGCGACCTGCCCTTCAAGCGGATCCCGGGCCACTTCGGCCCGCCCTGGTTCCTGCCGTTCGCGGGCGGTTTCTACAAGTTCCTCGACGTCATCAAGTAGGCGTGGGACAGAGATGCTGAGTACATGTCGGGGGCGCCGTGGGGTTCTCTCCACCGACCCGCCCCGGGAAGCCCGCGTATCGAGGGCGGTGGATCGATGAAGGCCGCCGTCGCGACCCTGGTCGTGCGGCTCGCCGGGCTCGCGCCCGGTCTGCGGGTGGAGACCGGGCCGGGGGCGACGGGCCCGTATGCCTACGACGCCTCCAACTACCGTGTGCTGCCGCGGGCGGTGGCCTTCCCACGTACCGCTGACGACGTGGTCGCGGTGCTGCGGGCCTGCCGTGAGGCGGGCGTGCCGGTCACGGCGCGGGGTGGTGGCACGAGCATGGCCGGCAACGCCGTCGGGTCCGGTGTGGTGTTGGACTTCTCGCGGTATATGAACCGGATCCTGGACATCGACGTCGAGGCGCGTACCGCGCGGGTGGAGGCGGGTGCCGTCCTCGACGCGCTGCGGGGTGCGACCGCGCTCCACGGACTCGACTTCGGGCCCGACCCGTCCTCGCACAGCCGCTGCACCCTCGGAGGCATGATCGCCAACGACGCGTGCGGGAACCGGTCGGTGCGTGACGGGCGGACCAGCGGGCATGTCGAGGCCCTGGAGATCGTGACGGTTGATGGCGTGCGGGCCGTGGCTGACCGCTCCGGGCTGCACCCGGTGGATCCTCGCGACGGCGTTCTCGTCGCACGTCTCGAGGCCGACCTCAAGCGGCTGATCGCGGACCACCTCGGAACGATCCGTACCGAGCTGGGCCGTGTTCCGCGTCAGGTCTCCGGCTATCAGCTGCATCACCTGCTGCCGGAGAACGGATTCGATCTTGCTCGTGCCCTGGTGGGCACCGAAGGCACCTGTGCGGTCGTCACCGCCGCGACGGTCCGCCTGGTGGCGACCGCACAGGCATCCACACTTCTGACCCTCGGCTATGACGACGTGGTCGCCGCGGCTGAGGACGTACCGGAGATCCTGCGCTGGTCGCCCAGCGCCGTGGAGGGGATGGACGAGGCGATCGTGGCCACCATGCGCGTCCGCCGCGGCCCGGACTCCGTCACGGGACTGCCGGAGGGGCGGGCCTGGCTGTATGTCGAGCTCGAAGGTGATGACCAGGCAGCGGTGAACGGCCGGGCCGCCGAGCTGCTGGACGCGCTCAAGGTGCGAGGGCGCATGACCGGCGGCCGGGTCGTCGAGACGCCTGCTGAGCGGCGTTCGTTGTGGCGGGTGCGCGAGGACGGGGCAGGGCTGGCCGCCCGCCTCGTCGACGGTGGCGAGTCCTGGCCGGGCTGGGAGGACGCGGCCGTCGCGCCCGAGAACCTCGCCGCCTACCTGCGCGACTTCCGCAAGCTACTGGCCTCGCACGAGCTGACCGGCGTGCTCTACGGGCACTTCGGCGCCGGCTGCGTCCACGTGCGCATCGACTTCGACCTGGCGACCGAGGCCGGGCGGGCGGTCATGCGCCGCTTCCTCTCCGAGGCGGCGGCACTGGTCGTCGAGCACGGCGGAACACTGTCGGGCGAGCACGGTGACGGTCGGGCCCGCAGCGAACTGCTGGAAGTGATGTACAGCCACCGCATGATCGCGGCGTTCGCCGCATTCAAGCGGATCTTCGATCCCGAGGGGCTGCTGAACCCGGGCGTCATCGTCGACCCGGCACCGCTCGACGCGGACCTCGCTCCGCGTGAACTGCCGCTCATGGACACGTCGTTCGACTTCCCGCATGACGAGGACGGATTCGCCGGCGCCGTCCGCCGCTGCGTCGGCGTGGGCCGGTGCCGCAGTGACGTGGGCGGGGTGATGTGCCCGAGCTACCGGGCCACGGGGGAGGAGAACGACTCCACCCGCGGCCGGGCCCGCATGCTGCAGGAGATGGTGCGCGGCGAGGCGATTCAGAACGGCTGGCGCTCCACCGAAGTCAGGGACGCCCTGGATCTGTGCCTGTCCTGCAAGGCGTGCTCCAGCGACTGCCCGGTCGGCGTGGACATGGCCACGTACAAGGCGGAGTTCCTGCATCAACACTACAAGGGCAGGATCAGGCCTCGCTCTCACTACTCCCTGGGCTGGCTGCCCCTCACCTCCGCTCTCGCCGGATACGCAGCCCGCCCGATCAACGCTCTGCTGCGCGGGCCGTTCGGCAGGCTCCTCGCCCGCCTCGGAGGCGTGACCACCCAGCGCAGGGTCCCCGCCTTCGCCTCCCGGCGCACGCTCCGCAGGATCCTGCGCGCGGCCAGAACGCCGGGACACGCGAAGGCCGTGCTCTTCGTGGACAGCTTCACCCGCGCCTTCCGCCCCGAGATCGCCGGGGCGGCGAGTCGCGTCCTGGCCGACGCCGGCGTCCCCTGCACCACGAAGGACGACCTGTGCTGCGGGCTGACGTGGGTGAGCACCGGGCAGCTGTCCGTCGCCCGCCAGATCATGGCCCGTACCGTCAACGCTCTCGACAACGGCGACGACCGGCCGATCATCGTGGCCGAACCCAGCTGCGCCGCCGCTCTCAAACGCGACCTGCCCGAACTCCTCGGCACGCGTGCCGCCCGGCGCGTCGCCGACCGCGTCCACACCCTCACCGGTGCCCTGACCGACCTCGCCGACCAGGATTGGAGCCCGCCTCCGCTGCCCGAGAACGTCGTGCTCCAGACGCACTGCCACGAGTACGCCACCTTCAAGAGCCGCCGGCCGGCTGACCTCCTGCGCCGGCTGGGCGTACGCAGCGTCGACGAGGCCGAGGGCTGCTGCGGACTTGCCGGCAACTTCGGCTTCGAGGCCCAGCACTACGACACCTCCATCGCCGTCGCCGAGCTGGCCCTCAAGCCCCGCCTGAACAACCTCGACGGACGGACCGTGGTCGCCGACGGCTTCAGCTGCGCCACCCAGATCGCCCACCTCGCCGGTGACCGGGACATCCGCGCCCTGCACCTCGTGGAACTCCTCGATTCCGCCCCCGAACAACCGGGAGACCTCTCGTGACCGAAGTACTGGATCAGCCGCCCGTGCCCGGGTAGACGTCGGCGCGCGGTGGGATCCCGGCCGGTTGAAGACCGCCTCCAGGTCACTCCGTGTCCTGGAGGCGGTGGCCCAGCACCAGCCGGTCACCGTCGCAGAGGTAGCGCCTTACCGTCCGGGGCTCGGATCACGCCCAGCAAGCGGTCCGAACGTACTCCCGTAGACGCTCATTCGCGGCCGGCTTCGCCTCCTTGGGGCGCCGTGTCACGAGGCCGGCCTTCCACTGCGCGACCGAGGCCCGGTACTCATAACGGCCCGAGACGGTCAGGTTGATCTGCGGCATCCCGCCGGCGTGTCGGAACCACCGCGTTCCCACCGCTGGCGCGGCTCCGACAGCGACCGCCGCATCCTCACCGGTCAGGCCATGGGCAATCTCGCCCCAGAACAGCTGCTCGATCTCGCGCCGAGTCGAGGGCCGCCCCGGCGACTTCATCGGTGACCGACCCTGCACAGCATCCGCCGTCAGCTGACCGCGATGCTCGATGCCGGCGGCAAGGACACGGTGCGCGCCTACCTAACGGACGAAGCCAAGACGCGCCTCGCGGATCGGCTCAACGGATGGGAAGGAGTCACCTACCGGGCCCTGGCACGGGACGACGCCTTCTGCAGCGGCGTATTCGGTTTCTGACCCGACGGGGCCGCTGCCCTGGGCTTTGCCAAGGTGTCGAGGTGCCTGCGTCGGAGGGCCGCACTGGCTGGAGCTGCTCCCACACCCTTCTAGGCCGTGCCTTCGCCCGTGGGGCCGACGGTACGCGACCGTCGGCCCCACGGGTGTTCCAGCGCAAGGAAAGCCTCTCTGACCTGACCTGCCTCTCTGACCTGACCTGCGCCTACAGCACCGGCAGGTTCTTCCGCAGCTCGAACGCGGTGACCTCGGAGCGGTACTCCTCCCACTCCTGCTTCTTGTTGCGCAGGAAGTGACGTCGGCCCGGAGCGACCTCGCACGATCGACGTAGACGTGCTCCTGACCTGCAATCAGGCGGTCGTCATTGGTCATTGGGGGGCGCTGCTGGCCACCCTTTGACGGCCCGCAGACGGCCCGGTGGCCTCGATGAGGGGGAAGCTGCCAAGCTGCTCCATCGCGTCAGCCCTTCGGCTTTAAAGGTCCCCGCCCAACCTGCGCTTGCTCCTGTGTTGCCCCGATGGCTCCAAGAGCAATCCGAGTGTGCGAGTCACTGCCTGCCTGAATCCGTCAGCCTGGCGGATCAACCCTAACTGTCCGATTCAACAACAGCACTGAAGACGCCAGTACTACTCATAAGAAGTGCACGGGCTCTCTCATTGCTTATGGCGCCACCCTCGACAAGTTTCGCAAGCTTGAACAGTTCTCTAGTGTCAATCACCAGCCCACACTCTTCGGCGAATACGTCAACGTCGTCAGCTGCTCCAGCAAGCACAACTGGGCGCAAATTGGGCGAATTCTTCAAATTATGGTTAACGACATACCATCGCGCACTAGGACCACTCCCGTGCTCACGCTCATAATGACGCACGGCCCTCTCAATGCGCTGAAAATCGCTTGTCTTAGCACCCTTTGCGTAGCCGCGCACTTCCGCCAAGCAAATCCAATTCCCGTAGATTACTTGAAGGTCTTCAAGCAGGGCTGCACCCTCAATTTTCTGCTCATCTGAATCCACTACCGTGAATCCGATGCCGCCCAGCATGGCCGATACCGCAGAAACCAGCGGTTTCCCTTGAGCCGTCACCAAGAGCCTGTCTGCAGAATCAGCCTCTGCAGTGACCTGTTGGCAAAATTGCTCCAAGCGCTCTTCCTCGGACTTCCTGACGGAAAGAATTCCTTCCGTTTCGCTCCTGTATTCTTCTACGGCCCGAGCAGCGGAAATCTCCTTAACCGTCATCCACTCCGGCGACTTCGCCCAGCTCTCCGAAGGGTTCGGGAAAGCTTGAGGGGAGACGGTACTCCAGCTCGCATAGATAGCCTCTCGCCATTCAGAGAGATTAGGAGAATGCCAGGGGAACCACCACCACTCAGCCCCTCCCTTTTCTCCTCTCAGCCACCATCCTGCACATGCAGAACCATCTTTCTCGCGAACGAGCGGGGTTACGCCATTTGAATCCAGATTGTTCCCGATGGCACGGTTGATCAACCCGTGCGGTTGCTGGCTTCTAATATGCTCGGCGAGCGCACGTTGCGCGGCCACGGAAACACCGTCCGGGATATTCTCCGACTCTATTGTCAGCAGGGCAGCACGACCCGTGAGATGCACAACAAATCGATAGGGGACAGCATTTGACAGTCTGATCCATTCCCCCACATCGTTACCACCGATTTGCATGACCATCAGATGGCTGTCAAGAACTGGGGCGCTGCCGAATACGATGGCGGCATCAAAATCCGCCTGCCGGACAGTTCCGACTTGGTCGGGATCTTCACGTTGCGTCACCGTTCCGGGCAACGATTCAATTAGCAATTTCTCACTATCGCTTAGCGGCTTGCCGATTACCAGAGTCCAGGGTCTCGGGGACTCTCCATAGACTTCACTCATGCACTTACCCCCTGCCAGTAGTTCGCGCTCCATTTTGGCAGTAGGTGGGCGATGCCGCACTAGCTTTCCGCAGTTCGTCTGGGGGAGGCCTGTCAGGACGGGAAGGCCCAGCCGCAGATCGCGATCTGCCGATCGGGACTAGTTCCAGCGTCTCAGCGAAGTCGCGTCAGTATCCGGTTTCGGGCGGGCGGTTCGGCCAGTGAGCGACGCAGGTAGCGTGGCGTGCAAGGCTTGGGCTTGGTGGATGGGCAAACGGAGAGGGAGAGCGAGTGTCACAGCAGGCGAGCCCTCGGGGGACGTTCCTGAAGATCGCAGAGGCGGTGCAGGGTCAGATCGAGTCTGATCCGTCGATGACGGAGCTTCCGTCAGCCGCAGACCTCATGCGCGATCATGGAGTGTCGCGCGGTGTCGCACTCCGCGTGTTCGGTGTGCTTCAGAAGAACGGGATCGCTGAGCCTGTACCCGGCGGCCGGTGGCGCGTTGTGCGCGAAGGTCAGCATGAGGATCGTCGTCCCCTCGTCGACCGCATCGCGGCCGTCATCACGGATGACGGCCTTGAGGTGGGGGCAGAGTTTCCGAGCGCGTCGGCGTTGAGCGCGAGGTTCGACGTATCGCGCCCCACAGTGAGCAAGGCTCTAGACAAGTTGGAGGCGGCCGGGTGGCTGTCGGAGGGAAGACAGGGCAAGGTGCGAACGGTGCGTGCCGTACCGAGTCGGGAGGGGCACGCCCAGCAGTGAGCGCCACAGGACTGCCAGAATGGGCCTACTCCCTCGCTGAGTCGCTGCTCGCTGAGCCGCTGCCGCGCCGCTGGAAGCACTCCCTGGGGGTCGCAGAGCGAGCGCGGACTATTGCGGCCGTGCTGGGCCCGGACGCCGAGCTACTGGAAGCTGCCGCCGTGCTCCATGACATCGGCTACGCGCCGGACCTGGCCAAGACCGGCTTTCACCCGCTGGACGGTGCCCGGTATCTCCGCGACGTGGCGCAGGCAGACGAGCGGGTCGTACGGCTGGTCGCGCACCACTCGTGTGCGTGGATGGAAGCCGAAGCGCGAGGGCTCCGCGGTGAGCTGGAAAGCGAGTTCCCCCGCGAGACTCCCGAACTCATCGACGCTCTCTGCTTCTGCGACATGAACACCACGCCGGACGGCACCCCGACGAATCCCGTGGACCGGGTGAACGAGATCGCCGGACGGTACGGGCCCGACAGTCTCATTGGCACGTTCATCCGTCGCGCCGAACCTGAGATCTTGGCCAGCACGGCTCGCGTCCTCGGTCGGCTCGCCGCCACCAAGCTTCAGCCGACGTAGGGCGCCGTTCGCGTCCGGTCCATCGCATGCTCGATCCTGAGCCGCATGGTGGGGTGGATGTCGTACTCGGACAGGTCCGTTGGGTCGACCCAGCGGACCTGTGTCGTTTCGTTGCTCGTTCGGACGTCGCCGCCGACCGGATAGGCCCGGAAGCACATACTGAACTGCTGCCGCACCTCGCCGTCGTCGTACTGAAGCACGTGCGCGGGGTCCGTGTAGATCCCGCACAACTCGATGACCTCCACCTTGATGCCGGTCTCTTCCCAGACCTCCCGCACCACGGTGTCACTGATGAACTCACCCGCGTCGTGGCCCCCGCCGGGCAGCGCCCAACGCCCGTTGTCGGAGCGCTTGATTAGGAGCACCTGTCCCACAGCGTTCTGCACGAATGCCACCACGGACGGAACGACCGAGTTGGCCGGCGGGGCGTCGGGGTTGTGGAAGTGGTCGATGCGACCCATGTTCAGGCTCCCTTGAAGTCGTCTTCTGTCGCCTGGCGCGCGCCTCCCCAGGTCTGTTCGATGCTATTCGCATAGGTGTCGAACAACCCGCCGCCCGGCAGTCGCCGCAGGTGAAGAACGGGAGCCATGTACGCCGCGACGCCGTAGACGTGGGTGTTCACCAGGATCTCGTCATCCGCGCGGTACAGGGAGTTGTAGAGGGTTGCCTGATGCAGCCGGAACCGTATCTCGGGATGACTTTCGAAGAGCGGCCTGTAGTTGATCAGGGCGTTCCGGACCTTGCCGTCCATGAATCCGTGGCCCTCGTCAATGCCGCGCTGCTTCACCGCTGAGCAATCAGGGTCCCCCAGCAGGATGCGCACCTGCGTCTGCCCCATGTTTCCCCCCAACTCCACCTTCTTGCGGAGCAGGGCAAGGAACTGGGGGTCCTCGGACAGGAACAGTCCCGAGTACACAAGGACATCGAGGTACTTCTCTGCGCGCCCGTACATCTCGCGCCAGAGCCCGGCCGGGACCATGTGACGGTGCGGATAGACGTTGACGATCTCCGCTTTGCTGAGATCTGCAGCGCTGTCGACGGCACGGCTGTCGTCCCACAGAGTCGTCACGTCCACCTTGAGCACCGAGGCCGTCGCGTACTGGTGTCGCCGGTACGGCACCTTCCCCTGCGTGATCCAGCGTTCGACCGTCTTCGGGTTCACCTCAATCTTCTCGGCAAGGTCGTGGACCGACAGGCCGCGAGCCAACAGGGCCGACCTCAAACGCTCGTTGGACATCTTCACCCCCGATGGGACGTCTAGGGACTTCTCGAAGGTATCCAGATCTACTTGAGGTGTCCACGGGCGGGGTGACCAACTCCCCTGACCTGGGGCGATTCTGATTATGCGCCAAGAAGTTCTGGCGTGAAGCCAAGAAGTCCCGTCGGCTGACTTGACGGGACCCCTAAGCAGTACCTGTAATACAGGTACTGCATCACGCAAAACCGGTGAGCGGCCTTCTAAGGCCGTTCCCGTGCACAGGGCGGGGACGCTGCAATCCCGCTAAAGGCCAGGCAGAACAGGGTTTCGGCCCGTACTGGCGAGGTGGCCCGGTGACCGCGAGCAACGGCCGGAGTGTGGGGATTCAGTCCCCCTTGCAGTGATGTTCCGTACCCCCTTCGACCTGGGAGTTTCTGATGATTCGACGAACCCTGTGGGCGTCGCCGTGTTGGACCGGCCGACGGCGTCTGTGTGACACCCGAGCCAGTGAACAGCGCGCACGCGCTCACGGCTGAGCCGGTCCGCCCCTTACCTGCCATCGCAGCGGCTAGCGCTGCGGCCGGTTGCCTCCCCCGCCCGTCCGTCCGCGCTTCGTGCGCTGGTCGTACGGACGGGGGCGCGGGGAGCCGGATGCGACTCCAACGGCGAGCGGTCCCCGGGTGGCACCCCGGGGACCGCGTTCGGGCCGTTCCACCCTGTGAGAGGAACACGACCCAATGAGTCCCATCGTCACTGTTCAGGAAGCTGTTACCGCGTTCGCCGACTTCATCGAGCCGACGAACGCCGAGCTGGACGCGATCGAGGTGGAGTCCCCACTGATCCTGGCGGAGGTCGACCTGCTCGACGCGCAGATCATCGCGCTCAACCACACGCCGAACGAGGTGGACGCCAAGCGTCTGCGCCGGGCGTTCGGCAAGGTGCTTCAGGAGCGGCGGACGCTGGCCAACCGCACCGCCGCTGACCGCACGGCGGGCGGTGCCGCGTGAGCGCCGCCGAGCGGAACCTGAGCGCCGCGCACGCCGAGGTGAAGGCGGAGATCGCGCGGACCGACACCAAGACCGGTCTGCTGCTGGCGTTCATCGGCGCGGTGCTGGCCGGTGCGTGGACGGTAGCCAAGGACACCCCGCTGAACCTGCCCGCGTACATCGTGGGCGGGGTCGGCATGGTGTTGCTGGTCGCGGCGGCGGGTCTGCTGCTGCGGTCGGTGCGCCCCAACATCAAGGGACGCCATGGCTTCCCGCTATGGGCGACGCTGACCGCCGAGGAGATCACGGCCACCCTCGCCGAGGACACCCTGAGTGCCGACGTCGCGGGTCTGTCCCGGCTGGCGGTCGCCAAGTTCACCGGTCTGCGCCGCGCGGTCGATCTGACATGCGCCGGCGGTGCCCTGCTCGTCCTGGCGGTCGTGATCGCTGTGGTGGGGGGTGCGGCATGAGCAGGGGTAAGGCCGCATGGTCCGCCGTAGTGAGCGCCCGGACCGTTCTGCCCGCTGTGGCGATGACGGCGGTGTCCATGGTCCTGACTCTGGCCGTGGTCGTGATGTGGCTGGGCACGGCGATGCCGTGGCAGGTCGCTGTGGTCGTCGGTCTGGGGATCGACGGGGGATGGCTGGCCACCCTCGCCTACGAACGCCGTCTCGCCGCACAGGGGGATCACAACTGGTGGGTGACCGGAGTCGGATGGGGGTTCGGCGCCGTGGCGACCGGGGTCCTGGTCGTCCACGCGTTGATGACCGAAGCGTCCCCGGGTGCGTGGCTGGCCGTTGCGTGGCTGCCGCTGGCGGCCAAGGCGTTGTGGCTGGTGCACAGTCTGTGGGAGCGGACCGCGCTCACCCCCGCCGCCCTGGAGGCGATCCAGGGAATCCAGCAAGAGGCCCGCGACGAAGCGGCCGTGGCCCGTGCCCGGCTGCGGGCGGAAGCGGCCACCGAGGAGACCCGGCTGACGGCCGTGACGCAGGCCGGTGCCCGCGTCGCACGCGTCCAGTCCAAGACCGCCGCCACCCTCGCCGAAGCCTGGTCGACGCTGGAGAAAGCACGGACCGGCGAGGACACGGGCAGGGCGCTGACCAGCGTGACGACCCGCGTCACACCCGACGTCACGCCCCGGTGGGAACTGCCCGTATGGGGCCCCACCGAGACCCTTCCCGCGCTGGAGACCGGTCCCGCGCTCACCGATGACGCGCTTGACGTGCTGGTCGACGAGATCCGTCACAGCCAGACGCCCCCGCTGTCCTACCGCGAGATGGCCGTCCGTTTCCGCGCAAACCACTCCGCCTCCGAGGTCCGTCTGCGGGCCGCATGGAAGCGGGTCGCCTGATGGCCGCCCGTGCCGCGTTCGTCGACCCGGACGGGTCGGAAGGGAGTCACTGACCATGGGCAACTCCGAGATACGCCGCCTTGACCGCGAGATCGAGCGGACCGCGAAGAAGCTGGAAGCGGTCCGCCGGGGTGAGTGGTGGCCGCTGACCAGCCGTGAACGCCTGTCCATGACCCGCGCCATGGCCAGCGGCGCGCGCAGCGTCCACAAGGGCCGCAGCACGACCGGCGCCGAGGACCGCATGGACTCCATCGGCTCCGCCGCCGAGACCCGGCTCAACGCCGAACTAATGGCACTGCACGGCGAGCGTCAGCGGCTGATCACCGAGGCCGCCCGCGCCAAGGCCGCCAAGAAGAAGTCGAGCTGGTGGTGAACATGACCCACGACCGTTGCCCGGCCGCGCACCCGGAAGACCCCACCCCCTGCGGCGGCCCGGTCGTGGTGAGCGTGCTGGACGCCGGGGGCGCAGGTGCCGACGGATGCGAGCACCACGGCGCCCGCCTGCTCGCCTCCCTCGACCGGGGCCGCGTCCACGGCCTCCCGCACGCCGCGCCGGGTACGGCCATCCGCGTGTTCAAGGCCGCCGACGGCATCCGCCCCTTCTGCTGGCTGGACGGCCCCCGCACCGAGCCGTCCCAGCTCAGCCACGCCGAGAACCGCACCCGCCACAGCCGCTGAGCCACCCCCGCCCCGCCCGGCCCGGTTGCCGGGCGGGGCGCCCTCGACCTCCCGCCCCTGCCGGGGCAGTCAGGAGCAGTTCCAGCATGTCCGAGAACGTCATCCACCTGCACAAAGACACCACCCCCGCCCCCAGCGCTGAGCCCGTGGCGGACGCGGCACCCACGGTGCTGACCGTCGTCCCGGACGCCCCGCCGACCCGGCCCGTGCCGTTGTGGGTGCGCTCCGGCCGCGCCGTGAAGCGGGTCGCCACCGACGAGCGCACCAAGAACACCGGGCGCGTGGTCGTCCGCCACGGCGCCTATGTCGTGGGCGGGGTGCGGATCGTGGCCCGCCGTACCTGGGACGGCCGTACCGGGTCCCGCTACGAGCGGATGATCCGCACGGCGGAAGCCGCGGGGAACCTGGAAGCGGCCGAGGAGTGGGAGGAGCGGTTGCAGCGCTTCCGCGCCGCCCGTCACCACCGCCGCATGGACCTGTTGCACTCCCCGGTTGAGGCCGCCAAGGGCGTGGCCGTCGGCGCGGGCATGGGCATCGGGGTTCTGGTCGGTCTCGGGGTCGTGATGGCCATCAGCAACGGCGACATCGGCGACGTGATCACCCCGCTGTCGGCCACCATCGACTTCATCGCCCTGCTCATCCGCATCGTTCAGATCGTGTGGGGCCCGCTCATCTCGATCGGCCCGTTCCTCGCCCTGCTCGCCCTCTGGGCCGTCGGCAGCAAGCAGCAAGCCGCCCCGAACTGGGCGCTTCCGGCGAACGTCCGCTCGGGCGAGGGTGAGCCGATCACCCCGTCCATCGTGGTCAAGGCCCTGCGCGACCTCGGGGTGCCCGCGCTGCGCAACGCCATCAAGGAGATGGGCGACGCCGGCGCTTCCATGCTCGGTCCGATCCGGATCGCCGGATGCGGCATCGAGGTCGACGTCACGTTGCCGTCGGGAGTGTCGACCATCGAAGTGCAGAACCGGCGCCGCAAGCTCGCCGAGAACCTCACCCGGCACGAACACGAAGTGTTCATCACCATCCCCACCGCCGCGCGCACGGTGCGGCTGTGGGTCGCCGACTCCGGCGCGCTGGACGAGCCGATCGGCCCGTCCCCGCTGGTCACCGACGACACCATGACCGCCGACTACACCAAGGGCAAGGCGCCGTGGGGGCAGGACCTGCGCGGCGACGCCGCCGCACTCAGCCTCTACCAGCGCCACCTGCTCATCACCGGTCTGTCCAACCAGGGCAAGACCGTGGCCCTGCGCTCTCTGGCGCTGTGGCTGTCGCTGGACAAGTCGGTGCAGTTCCTCATGGGCGACCTCAAGGGCGTAGGCGACTGGGCCATGTTCGACGGACTCGCCACCACCCTGATCCAGGGCCCCACCGATGAGCACGTGATCCAGGTGACCGAGATGGTCGAGGGCGCGGTGGAGGAGATGAACCACCGTATCCAGGCACCGCCCGGCACCACCTTCCCGCCGCTGATCGTGCTGGTCGACGAGGCACAGGTGGCGTTCATGTGCCCGGCCAAGGACGCCGACAAGCGCCCGTACGGCGGGTCAAAGGCCAACTCCCGGTACTTCATGGCCGTCCGCAAGATCCACAATCAAGGGCGGGCGGTGAACGTGCTGATGTGGCAGGGCACCCAGGACCCGACCAACGAGAACCTTCCCAAGCTGGTCCGCGAAGGTGCCCACACCCGTGCATCCCTCGCCCTGGGCACCGAGTCGCAGGCCCGCATGGCGCTCGGGGACAAGGCCGTCGACGGCGGCGCGGCGCCGAACCTGCTCCGCCCGGGTCTGGACAGGGGAACGCTGGTCGTCGCCTCCGACGGCATCACCATCCCGGCCGGACAGTCGTCCATCACCGTGCGCACGCACTACATCGACGACGACGACGCCGAAGCCATCACCGACCGGGCCAGGGCCCTGCGTGACGGCGTCACCACCCTGCACGCCATCGAGCGGGGCGAGGACCGCGACCCGCTCGCCGACATCGCGAACGTGGTCGGGGAGGCCTCCCGCGTCCTGACTCAGGACGTCCTCAAGCGGCTCGCCACGCTCAACACGGACGCCTATGGCGGCTGGTCGTTCATCGACCTCAAGCGCGTCCTGGACGGCACCGGGGCGGAGCCGTACAAGTCCGACGGCCGCATGGTCGTCGGCCGCGACCGCCTCACCCGCGCCCTCGCCAACCGCGACGAGACCGGTTCCGCTTCCACCGCCGAATGACAGGGAGCCGACCCCCGGCCGGTCAGGGAGGCAGGGAGAACTCCCTGGCCCCCTCCCTGACCCGCCTCCCTGCACCTGACCTGCACGAATGATCAGTCAGGGAGGCAGGGAGGCCCGCAGGTCAGCACCCCTGAAACCCCCTCCACACACCACCCCGCAGGGGGTGTCTCCGCCTCCCTGACCCACTGCCGGAAGGGATTCCGCATGTTCCCCGACAACGGCCACCACACGCCCACCGAACGGGCCGTGGAAGTCCACCACCCCACCCCCATCACCCCCGCCGTGACGCCGGCGCCGATGGTTCCCCTCCAGCCGGGCACCATCCCGGCCGTGGCGAGCATCGTCCTCCCGGACGGGCGGATCGTCACCGGCTACGCCATCGAGCCGACCAAGACCGAACCGGTCGCGGCCAAGCCGCCCGTCTCCCGCGCGGCCGTCAATGTCGCCCTCGGGGGCATCGGGTTCCTCGCCGTGTGCGGCGGACTGCTGATCCTCACCACGTTCATCACCGCCCTGACCGCGCTCATCACCCAGCTCATCACCCTCGCCGCCGTCATCTTCGGCGGCTGGATCGCCGTCCAGGTGTTCAGCGGAAGCGGCCACAGCGGCGGGACCACCGTCAACATCCGCAAAGCCGTCATCAAGCGCAACCGCTTCTACCAGTAGCTACGCCAAGGGCGGCCCCCGTCTCGCCAAAGCCAGGGCCGCCCTTGTCCAACCCGTCCTCAACAGACCTGTTGGAGGTCTCCCAGCATGACGCAACCGCCCCCCATCCGGCGAGCGCTCGCCCTCGCCGCGCACGGCGTGCCCGTGCTGCCCCTGCGGGCGGGAAAGGTGCCGTTCGGCAACTGCCCCACCTGTGCCGACAACGCGTGCGGTGGACGGCCGAACATGAAGACTCCCGGCCCCTGCGCCTGCCCGCGCCCGTGCCACGGCTGGGCCGCCGCCACCACCGACCCTCACGTCCTCAACTCCCAGTCATGGGCGTTCGCGTGGCGCCAGGCCGCCGCCGTCGCCTACCACCCCGGCGGCGCCGGGATGACCGTCGTCGACCTCGACAACCCGGCCGCCGTCGACTGGGCCCGCGCCGCCCTGCCCGCCACCCTCACCGTGGCCACCACGCGCGGCGAACACTGGATCTACCAGGGCGCCATGCGGTCCGTGAACGGCGTCCGTGACGGGGTCGACATCAAGTCCTCGATGTCCTACGCCCGTTGGCTCGGGCCCGGCACCGGCGCTATGGCCGCTCTCCCGGACGCTGTGCGCGCGCTGGCAGTCAAGGAACCGTCCACGGCTCGCAGGGCGCCACAGGCGCTCACAGTGCCCCTGAGGGGCGGGCAGGGCGAGTGCCCCCACCGCACGCCTGCCTATCTGGCCCGTGGCATCGCCATGGCCGAGCAGCGGATCACCGAGGCCCGCAGCGCGGTCCACGCCACCGTGTACCGCACGTTCCTCGCCGTGCTGTCCACCCATGGCCGGTGCGGCTGCCTCACCGACGCCCACGTGTCGCGGTTGTTCACCGCCGCTCAGACCAAGGGCGAATCGGCGAGGCACTGCACCGACGCGTGGACCAACGCCCGCACCACGTTGGGACTGTGACCATGTCCGACGACGAGAAGAACCCCGCCCGCGAGATCATCACCGACTACGCACAGGCACACTTCCGCTACTTCCGCACCGCCGACGGAACCGTCTACGCGCAGCGCAACGGCCACCCCGTAGCCCGGCCGATGCGCTCCCAGGGCACGACGGGCAGCCACCGCCAGGAACTAATCGTCGGCATGTACAGGGACGGGGTCGGCGTGTTCAACGGGACCGCGCTCAAAGAGGCGTTGGACCTGATCGAAGCGCTCGCGCTGACCGAGGACGTGCAGCCCGTGAACATCCGCGTGGCCCCCGGATTCGACGGGGCGACGTGGCTGGACCTGGGCCGCGCCGACGGGCAGTCCGTCCGTATCCACCCCACCGGCTGGGACATCCTCACCCCCGACCCCCGCGAAGTCTGCTGGCGCCGCACCCAGCTCACCGGCGAACTGCCCCTGCCCGTCAAGGACACCGACGGCAAGGGCATCGACCTGCTGATGCGGCTGTGCAACTTCGCCAACGCAGAAACCGAGTGCCTGGCCATCGCGTGGCTCATCGGCTGTCTCGGGCCGTCGGTGCCCGTTCCCGCACCGTTCCTCACCGGCCCGCAGGGCGCCGGCAAGTCCACCGGCGGGCGGATGCTCGTACGGATCATCGAGGGCATGAGCGGCGACCTGCGCCGAGCGCCGAAGGACGAGGAGAACCTGATCGCCGCTGTAGCGGCCGGATGGGTCACCGCCCTGGACAACCTCTCCCACATGACCCCCGACCTGTCCGACGCCATGTGCTGCATCGTCACCGGCGCCGAGAACGTCAAACGGGCCCTGTTCACCGACGGAGACGTGTTCCGCGTCGGCTACCGCCGCCCCCTACTCCTGACCGGTATCGACGTCGGCGTCATCCGCCCCGACCTCGCCGAACGGCTCCTGCCGCTGCGCCTGGAGCGGCCACGGGTGCGGCGTACCGAGGCGGAACTGTGGGCGGAGTACGCGGAGGTGTTGCCCGTCGTCCTCGGCTCGCTCCTGGACCTGACGGTCAAGGTCCGCGTGGTCGATGCGGAGACTCCCACCGACCTGCGGATGGCGGACTTCGCGCACCTGTGCGCGCAGCTCGACGCAGCCACCGGCCTCGGAGCGCTCAACGCCTACCGGGCCAGCCTGGACGACCTCAACGACGACGTCATCGAGGGCGACCTGTTGGCACAGACCGTCCTTCGGCATGCCGCAGACATCGAACCGGGCGCAGAGCAGCGGATGACCTCCACGGAGTGGCTGCACTGCCTCACCCGCCTCTACACAGGCGAGGACTTCCGCCCCCTGCCCAAAGGGTGGCCGACCACCGGAAAAGTCCTCTCCGACCGCCTCAAGCGCCTACGGCCCACCCTCGCCGCACGGGGCGTACTCATCGACTCCGGCCGCACCCGGGAGGGCCGCTACATCGAGATGACCCGCTCACCCGCACCGCCCCCGCACGAACAACAGGCGTTCTGACCGGCACCGCCCCGACCGCACAAGCAAGAAGAGCACCCGCCGCCGTGGCGTGCTCTTCTTGCTGTTCGGCGGCGGCGCCGCCCTGCCATGGACGCGCCGCGAAGCGGCTCCTTCTTCACGACCTGAGCCGCACCGCACCACCACAGACACCCCCTCTCTTTTTCCTAAGTAGGGGAACGCTGCGTCACAGCGTCACCGGGCGCCCGGAAAACAGCGGGTGACCTGCACATACAGCCCGTGACGCAGACGGATTCTGCTGCGTCACGCCGCGTCACCCGCGTCACGGTGACGCACAGCCTGCGTCACCGATGACGCACGCCCAACCCGCTGCGTCACCCCAAACCCGCAGGCCAGAAGCCCTGAATGACGCAGGTGACGCGGTGACGCAGAAATCCGCACCTCGGACAGACACGGCCATGCCCTCCCCCTGGAGTCCCTATGGCAAAGCCGACCGCCCCCAGCCCCCTCGCCACTCTCCGAGGCGGCCTCCCCGACCGGTACCTCACCCCCGACGACATCGCCGAAATCTTCGAGGTGCCCAAAGAGACCGTCTACCAATGGCGAAAGAAGCGCACCGGCCCGCCCGGATTCCGCATCGGCAAGCACGTCCGCTACGACCCCGCCGACGTGCACGCCTACGTCACCAACCGCAAGCACGCGGACCAGGCCGCCGCCTGACACAGCCACACAGCAACGCCGCATGACAGACACCAGGGAGGGGGCACACCGTGCCCCCTCCCTTCCTCATGCCCAGAAGGGACCACGCCCCAGATGGCAGGCCACATCCAAGACCGCTGGTTCAAGACCGAGACCAACACCGACGGCAAGACTGTCCGCGTCAAGAGCGACCGCCACGGAAGCGGCCTGCGCTACCGGGCCCGGTACATCGGCCCCGACGGAACCGAGAAGTCCAAGAGCTTCCCCGACGGACAGAAACGCCTCGCCGAGAAGTGGCTCACCAACATCGAGGCGGACATGTCGCGCGGCCAGTACGTCGACCCCGCCGCCAGTCGCGTGACGTTCCGGCAGTATGCGGAGAAGTGGCTGAGCACGCAGACCACCGCCATGACGACCCGGGAATCCGTCCAATCGTCCCTCAGGGGTCATGCAATCCCTTACCTCGGGCCGCGCCCGCTCGGTTCCTTCAAGCCGGAACACATCCGGGACTGGCTGAGCAACCTGGAGTCCGCGGTACCCGCGTCGTCGTACCGGCGCGTGATCTACAACAACGTATCGACGGTCCTTAACGCCGCCGTCGACGACGGTCACCTGTCGAAGAACCCGTGCCACGCGCAATCTGTTCGTCCCCCGGCACCCGGGACGGGCCGCATTGTGCCGTGGGACGCCGAGCGCGCCTTCGCCATACGTGCGGCCCTCCCCGAGCGCTTCCGCGCGACAGTCGACGTCGGGGGCGGATGCGGCCTGCGGCAAGGCGAGATCTTCGGCCTGTCTGTCGAAGCGATCGGGTTCGACACTGGATGGCTGCACATCGCCAATCAGGTGAAGGTGGCCAGAGGCCATCTCGTGTTTGCCCCGCCCAAGCGGGAAAAGGAGCGCGATGTTCCCCTGCCGGACCGCGTAGCGCAGATCCTCAAGCAGCACATGGAGGACTTCCCGCCGGTCGACGTCACCTTGCCTTGGCTGCGGCCGGACGGTCCGCCTGTCACGAAGCGGCTCGTGTTCACCCGCCTCGACGGGGCCGGTGCAGTCCGACGGACCGACTTCAATCTTCGGGCATGGAAGCCCGCGCTCGTCGCCGCTGGCGTCATCCCCGAGCCCAAGCCCGGCGAGCGTCACCAGGCCGCCCGCGAACATGGCATGCACGCCCTCAGGCACTTCTACGCGTCCGTTCTGCTGGACGCTGGCGAGAACGTCAAAGCACTCAGCGCCTACCTCGGACACAACGACCCGGGGTTCACGCTTCGCGTCTACACACACCTCATGCCGAGCAGCGACGCGCGGGCCCGCAAGGCCGTAGACAGCCTGTACGACGGCACCGTTCCGGGGCCGGACGGCCCACAGACGGCCCAGGGCCAGTGAGACACCGTGGGGCCGACGGTCCATGACCGTCGGCCCCACGTGCTGTCACAGCGAGAAACTTGTTCTGACCTGCCCTTACAGCACCGGCAGGTTCTTGCGCAGCTCGAAGGCGGTCACCTCGGAGCGGTACTCCTCCCACTCCTGGCGCTTGTTGCGCAGGAAGAAGTCGAAGACGTGCTCGCCGAGGGTCTCGGCGACGAGGTCGCTGCGTTCCATCAGAGTGAGGGCCTCGCCCAGGTTCTGGGGCAGGGGCTCGATGCCCATGGCGCGGCGTTCGGCGTCGGAGAGGGCCCAGACGTCGTCCTCGGCGCCCGGCGGGAGTTCGTAGCTCTCCTCGATGCCCTTGAGGCCGGCGGCCAGGAGCATGGCGTAGGCGAGGTAGGGGTTGGCGCCGGAGTCCAGGGAGCGGACCTCGACCCGTGCCGAGCCCGTCTTGCCGGGCTTGTACATCGGGACGCGGACCAGGGCGGAGCGGTTGTTGTGGCCCCAGCAGATGTACGAGGGGGCCTCGCCGCCGGCGCCGGCGGTGCGCTCGGAGCCGCCCCAGATGCGCTTGTAGGAGTTGACCCACTGGTTGGTGACGGCGGCGATCTCTGCCGCGTGCTTCAGGAGGCCCGCGATGAAGGAGCGGCCGACCTTGGAGAGCTGGTACTCGGCGCCCGACTCGTAGAACGCGTTCCGGTCGCCCTCGAACAGGGAGAGGTGGGTGTGCATGCCGGAGCCGGGGTGCTCGGAGAAGGGCTTGGGCATGAACGTCGCCTGGACGCCCTGTTCCAGCGCCACCTGCTTCATGACCAGGCGGAACGTCATGATGTTGTCCGCGGTGGAGAGCGCGTCGGCGTAGCGGAGGTCGATCTCCTGCTGGCCGGGGGCGCCTTCGTGGTGGGAGAACTCGACCGAGATGCCCATGGACTCCAGCATGGTGATCGCCTGGCGGCGGAAGTCCATGCCGACGTTCTGGGGGGTGTGGTCGAAGTAGCCGGAGTTGTCGGCCGGGGTCGGACGGGAGCCGTCCGTCGGCTTGTCCTTGAGCAGGAAGAACTCGATCTCGGGGTGGGTGTAGAAGGTGAAGCCCAGGTCGGAGGTCTTGGCCAGGGCGCGCTTGAGGACGTAGCGCGGGTCGGCGAAGGAGGGGGAGCCGTCCGGCATGAGGATGTCGCAGAACATCCGGGCGGTGCCGGGGGCCTCCGCCCGCCAGGGCAGGACCTGGAAGGTCGACGGGTCCGGCTTGGCGATCATGTCGGACTCGTACACCCGGGCGAAGCCCTCGATGGCCGAGCCGTCGAAGCCGATGCCCTCGTCAAACGCCTGTTCCAGCTCGGCGGGGGCCACGGCCACGGACTTCAGGAAGCCCAGCACGTCCGTGAACCACAGGCGTACGAAACGGATGTCGCGCTCCTCCAACGTACGGAGCACGAACTCCTGCTGCTTGTCCATCTTCCGCTTCCACCCATTCCTTGCTGGTCAGGCCGCCTGGCTCCCGAGCCACGGGAGGCGGTCGGGCACCTGAGCATCCCACCACAACACCATTTCGTGCGCGTTGCGCACCTTGATCGGCAGACCGACCTCCTGCTGAACGCCCGGCGCACGAGAGGTGTACCGCCCGCTGCGCCGCTCAACCGTTCTGCCGCCCATCTTGCCTGCTCGCTCGCGCATCCGTAACGGCCGACCTGCCTCGGCTCGGTCCCATCCCCCGATCCCTTCCCCGATCCCCCTTAATTTGCATCTCAGATGCAAGTTTTAATAGCGTGCCGCCCAGTCGCGGAGCAGTCGAACCCGAGGAGTCGCGATGCTGTCCGAGCAGTCCGCCGCCACCGTGCGCGCCACCCTTCCCGCCGTCGGGGCGGCCATCGGTGAGATCAGCGCACGGTTCTACGAGAGGCTGTTCGCGGCCAGTCCGGAGCTTCTGCGGGATCTCTTCAACCGCGGCAACCAGGCCTCCGGCACCCAGCGCCAGGCCCTCGCGGGTTCCATCGCCGCCTTCGCCGGCCATCTCGTCAAGCCACTCGGGGACCGTTCCGAGAGCCGATCCGAGGACCGGCCCGACGCCGTGCTGCGCCGGATCGCACACAAGCACGCGTCGCTGGGCATCACCCCCGAGCAGTACACGGTGGTCCACGAGCACCTCTTCGCCGCCATCGCCGAGGTGCTGGGCGAGGCCGTCACCCCCGAGGTCGGCGCCGCCTGGGACGAGGTGTACTGGCTGATGGCGAACGCGTTGATCGCCATCGAACGGGAGCTGTACGAGACCGGCGGCGCCGGGGGCGGCTGGCGCGAGTGGGAGGTCGTCGGGCGGGTGGCGGAGACGGCCGACGTCGTCGCGCTGGAGTTGCGTCCGGCGGACGGTTCGCCGGCCCCCGTCCACCGTGCGGGGCAGTACGTGTCCGTGCGGGTCGCACTCCCGGACGGGGCCCGGCAGATACGGCAGTACAGCCTGGCCGGGGCGCCCGGTGCGGACACCTGGCGGATCGGCGTCAAGCGCGTCCGGGGCGGGGCGGCACCCGACGGCGAGGTCTCGAACCACCTCCACGCTCACGTGCGCGTCGGCGACCGGCTGCCCGTGTCGTCCCCGTACGGCGATCTCGTCCTCGACCAGGACACGGGCGCGCCCCTGCTGCTCGCCTCGGCCGGGATCGGGGTGACCCCGATGGTCGCCATGCTGGAGCAGCTCGCCCTGTCGGGACACCCTGCCCCGGTGACCGTCGTGCACGCCGACCGCTCCCCCACCCGGCACGCGCTCCGCTCCGACCAGGAGGGGTACGCGGCGAAGCTGGCCGACGCCTCCGTGCACTTCTGGTACGAGGAGCCGGAGCCGGGGCACCCGGCCGACCGCACGGGCCTGGCCGATCTGTCGCGCCTGGACGTACCGGCGGGCACGCGCGCGTACCTGTGCGGGCCGCTGCCCTTCATGCGCGCGGTACGCGCACAGCTGCTCGCCAAGGGCGTCTCCCCGGCCGACATCCACTACGAGGTCTTCGGCCCGGACCTCTGGCTGGCCCGAAGCTAGGGGGGCGTTTCGCGAGGCCGCGCAGGATTCCGCCGCGTCAGGGCGCCTTGGAGATCCCCAGCAGCAGCGGGCCGGTCGGGGCGGTGACCATGTCGCCGACCGTCATGGGGTCCAGGGAGGTGTAGAAGGCCTCCTGGGCCCGGCGCAGGGCGCCGCGGAGGCGGCAGGCGGGGCTGAGGGGGCAGGGGGCGGCGCCGCCCTCGCAGTCGACGACGTCGCCGTCGCCCTCGAAGCTGCGGACGACATGGCCGACGGACGCCTCGCGGCCGGCGTCGGTGAGCGCGAGGCCGCCTCCCCGGCCGCGCCGGGCGGCGACCAGCCCCAGGTGCTGGAGCTCGGCCACGACCTTCGCGGCGTGCGTGTACGGCACTTCCATGTCCGCCGCGACGCCACGGGTCGTAGGGTTGGAATCGCCCGCCACGGCGAGCCGCATCAAGACGCGCAGGGCGAGGTCGGTGGAGCGCAACAGCCGCATGTTCCGCAGCGTAGGTAATGCGCATCCGGGGTTCAAATTATCCGTACGGGCCCCTCCGACCACTCCCTACGAGACCCGGTCGGAGGCCGTGTCCCGTAGGACACCAGGAGACCCGGCCGGAGGCCGTGCGGACTCTCGGGAGCAGGGTTCCCCGGCCAATCCTGGGTCCGCCTGCAAAATACTCGTCTTTTCACATTACGATCAGTCGAGCCGACCGCCCCAACCGACCCATCCCCCACTAAGGACGCACCCCATGGCTGCCAAGAGCAACAGCAGCGCCGAGCGCAAGGCGCGCATAGAGGCGATGCGCCGTGCCGAGCGCTCCCGCGAGCGTCGGAACCGGATCCTCACGATCGGCGCCAGCGTGCTGATAGTCGCCGGCCTCGGCGTCGGCGGGACGGTCCTGATCCGCTCGCAGTCCGACGACGGCAGCGGCAGCGTGGCCAGTGACTCCAAGTCGCCCGGCGAGTGGAAGACCGCGTCGGACGGCGTGAAGACCTGGAGCAGCAAGCTCACCCAGAACCACGTCACCAAGACCGTGAAGTACCCGATGGTGCCGCCGGTCGGCGGTGACCACAACCCGGTCTGGCAGAACTGCAACGGCGACGTCTACGACAAGGCCGTCAAGAACGAGAACGCGGTGCACTCCCTGGAGCACGGCGCGGTCTGGGTGACGTACAACGGCAAGGCCTCCGAGGCCGACGTCAAGGCCCTCGCGGAGAAGGTCAAGAAGACCCCGTACACGCTGATGAGCCCGGTCGAGGACCAGAAGGACCCGATCATGCTCAGCGCGTGGGGCCACCAGCGCACGGTGACCAGCGCGACCGACCCGAACGTCGACAAGTTCTTCGAGACCTACGTCCAGGGCAAGCAGACGCCCGAACCGGGTGCGGCCTGCACCAACGGCGTCTCCTGACGGCCGACCGTGACGACTGACGACGGCGGCCCTGGCACAGTGGGAAGCATGAAGCACATCGGTTGGATCGCCTCCGGGGCCGCGGCGGTGCTCGTCGCGGCCGGGGCGATCACGTACGCGGTCGCCGACGGCGACGAGTCAGGGCTGAAGGCCCCCGCCGCCGACTCCGCGGACGCGGGGTTCGCCCGGGACATGGCCGTCCACCACCAGCAGGCCGTCGAGATGTCGTACATCGTGCGTGACCGGACGGACGACGAGGAGGTCCGGCGGCTCGCGTACGACATCGCGCAGACGCAGGCCAACCAGCGCGGCATGATGATCGGCTGGCTCGATCTGTGGGGTCTGCCGAAGGTGTCCTCGGACAAGCCGATGGCCTGGATGGGCATGGGTGACATGGCCTCCGGCGAGGACGGTTCGCTGATGGCGGGCATGGCGACCAACGCCGAGATGGACAAGCTCGGCAAGCTCGACGGCAAGCAGGCCGAGATCTTCTTCCTGCAGTTGATGACCGACCACCACAAGGGCGGCATCCACATGGCGGAGGGCTGTGTCTCCAAGTGCACGGTCGGCGTCGAGAAGAAGCTCGCCGAGGGCATGGTCAACGGGCAGGAGTCCGAGATCTCGTTGATGACGGGCATGCTCAAGGAACGGGGCGCCGCGCCCCGGTAGCCGCAAACCCGGGGTGTTCCAAACGTGGGGTGTTCCAAACGTGGGGCGCCCCACACCCCATTGCGTCGCTTTGACGATTACACTGGGCGGGTGCCTCAACTTCGTCTCGCTTTGAATCAGATCGACTCGACGGTCGGCGATATCGCCGGGAACGCCGAGGCGGTCGTCCGCTGGACCCGGCACTCCGCCGAGCAGGGAGCCCATCTGGTGGCGTTCCCCGAGATGGTGCTGACCGGGTACCCCGTCGAGGACCTGGCGCTGCGCCAGTCCTTCGTGGAGGCCTCCCGCTCCGCGCTGAAGGCGCTCGCCGCGCGGCTCGCCGACGAGGGCTTCGGGGAACTGCCGGTCGTCCTCGGCTACCTCGACCGTTCCGAGTCCGCCTCGCCGAGATTCGGCCAGCCGGCGGGCGCGCCCCGCAACGCGGGCGCGGTGCTGTACCGGGGCGAGGTGGCGCTCACCTACGCCAAGCACCACCTCCCCAACTACGGCGTGTTCGACGAGTTCCGCTACTTCGTGCCCGGCGACACCATGCCCGTCGTACGGCTGCACGGCGTCGACATCGCCCTCGCCATCTGCGAGGACCTCTGGCAGGACGGCGGGCGCGTCCCGGCCGCCCGGTCCGCCGGCGCCGGGCTGCTGCTCTCCGTCAACGCCTCGCCGTACGAGCGCGACAAGGACGACACCCGGCTCGAACTGGTCCGCAAGCGCGCCCAGGAGGCCGGCTGCACGACCGCCTATCTGGCGATGATCGGCGGCCAGGACGAACTGGTCTTCGACGGCGACTCGATCGTCGTGGACCGGCACGGTGAAGTGGTCGCGCGGGCCCCGCAGTTCGCGGAGGGGTGTGTCGTCCTCGACCTCGACCTCCCGGCGGGCGCCGCCGAGCCGGTCACGGGCGTGGTGGACGACGGGCTGCGCATCGACCGGCTCGTCATCTCCGAGGAGCCGCTGCCCGCGTACGAGCCGGAGTTGACCGGGGGGTACGCGGAGCGCCTCGACGACGACGAGGAGGTCTACTCGGCGCTGGTGGTCGGCCTGCGGGCCTACGCGGCGAAGAACGGCTTCTCGTCGGTGCTGATCGGGCTGTCCGGCGGTATCGACTCGGCGCTGGTCGCGGCGATCGCGTGCGACGCGCTGGGCGCACAGAACGTGTACGGCGTGTCCATGCCGTCGAAGTACTCCTCGGACCACTCCAAGGGCGACGCGGCGGAGCTGGCGCGGCGCACGGGCCTGAACTTCCGTACGGTGTCGATCGCCCCGATGTTCGACGCCTACATGGCGTCGACGGAGCTGACGGGCCTGGCGGAGGAGAACCTGCAGTCGCGGCTGCGCGGCACACTGCTGATGGCGATCTCCAACCAGGAGGGCCACATCGTGCTGGCGCCGGGCAACAAGTCGGAGCTGGCGGTGGGGTACTCGACGCTGTACGGCGACTCGGTGGGCGCGTACGGCCCCATCAAGGACGTGTACAAGACGTCGGTCTTCCGGCTGGCCCGGTGGCGCAACCGGGCGGCTCAGGAGCGGGGCCAGACCCCGCCGATCCCCGAGAACTCCATCTCCAAGCCGCCGAGCGCGGAACTCCGCCCCGGCCAGGTCGACACGGACTCCCTGCCGGACTACCCGGTCCTGGACGCGATCCTGGAGCTGTACGTGGACCGCGACCAGGGCGCCGACGCGATCGTCGCGGCCGGGTTCGACCGGGAGCTGGTGACCAGGACGCTGCGGATGGTCGACACCGCCGAGTACAAGCGCCGCCAGTACCCGCCGGGCACGAAGATCTCGCCGAAGGGCTTCGGCAAGGACCGCCGGCTGCCGATCACGAATCGGTGGCGCGAGCAGGCGTAGCCGCCGGGGGTTTGCGCCCCCGCCGCCCCTGCCCGTCCCACCCCAGGGGCTGTGCCCCTTCGCCCCCCTCCGGCGCCTACCGGTGGAGGGGGCGGTCGGGTCTCGGCGAGTGCGGGCGGGATGTGGCTGATCGCGCAGTTCCCCGCGCCCCTGGGTGGGCGGCGGCTGGAGCACGGTGCAAGCGGGGCACTCGCACCTGCCGAGCAGTCCGCGGGCTCGCCGCCCCCGCTCGGCGCCCTCGGCGTGCCGTGCGCGCTCGCCGCCATGAGGACGCTGTTTCGCGAGGAGGCCTCGGAACCGCCTCGGCGGCACGCCGGAGCCGCGCCATCGCGGGGCCGGGCCGGTGTCCGGCCAGCACGTCGGCCCGGCCCGGGTCCGGCCAGCACGTCGGCCCGGCCCGCGTCCGGTCAGCACCTCAACCCGGCCCGTGTCCGGTCAGCGCCTCAACCCGGCCCGTGCCCGGTCGCTTCAGACGTGTGCCTGCTCCGCGTTTTCCGGTACCTGGGCCGCCACCACCCGGGCGCGAGGGCGATCGTCGCGGGGGGGGTGGTGGTGGGGCGGCGGGTGTCGACCGCGTAGGCCATGCCCGCGACGCCCAGGCCGATCACCGGGAGCCCGGCCCCCACGACCGCCGGGGCGGTCGTGCCGAGGCCGGCACTCAGGGCGAGGCCGCCGGTCCAGGCGGTGCCCGTGTTGGCTCTCAAGGGCCTGGCACGCCCCTGCGCACCCGCTCCGCCGGCTCCGGTCAGTTTCCGGACGTGTCGATCGTCACCCGCGCCGCCACCGGCAGGTGGTCGCTGCTCGTCTGCGGCAGGGTCCACGAGGCCGTCGGCTCCATGTCCCGGACCATGATCTGGTCGATGCGCGCCATCGGGAACGAGGCGGGCCAGCTGAAGCCGAAGCCGCTGCCCGCCGCGCCCTGGGTGGAACGCATCTGGGCGGTGACGGCGTTGAGGGCGCGGTCGTTCATGGTGCCGTTGAGGTCGCCGAGCAGGGCGACCTGCCGGATCGGCTCGTCGGCGATGGCCTCGCCCAGCGCGTCGGCGCTCTTGTCGCGCTGCCGGGCGGTGAAGCCGGCCTCCAACTTCACCCGCACCGAGGGCAGATGGGCGACGTACACGGCGACCGGGCCCTGCGGTGTCGCCACCGTCGAGCGCATCGCGCGCTCCCAGCCGAGCTTGATGTCGACGGGCTCGGTGTCGCTCATCCGGTACTTGCTCCACAGGCCGACCGTGCCGACGACCTCGTGGTACTTGTATGTCGCCGCCAGCGCCTTCTCGTACACCGGCACGGCGGACTCGGTCAGTTCCTCCAGGGCCACCACGTCCGCGCCGGAGGCGGCGACGTCGCGTGCCGTGCCGGCCGGGTCGGTGTTGTCCGCGTTGACGTTGTGGGTGACGACGGTGAAGTCGCCGCCGCCGCCGGACTTGCTGGTGACGAGTCCGCCGAAGAGGTTCAGCCAGACGACCGTGGGCAACAGGAGCGCGATCAGCGCGGTCGCCGACTTCCGGACCAGCGCGAGGACCAGCAGCAGCGGGATGGCGATGCCCAGCCAGGGCAGGAAGGTCTCGGTCAGACTGCCGAGGTTGCCGACGGCGTTCGGGACCTGGGCGTGCAGCACCATGATCAGCGCGACGAGAAGCGCGAGGACCGCGACAACGATGCCGCGCCGCCAGATCAGCGGATCTCCTCTCCAACCGCCGAAGAGGCGGCCGAGCAGGCGCCGGAACCGGGATCCTTCGCGGCCCTCGCCCGTGCCGCCGCCGCCCGTCTCCGTCATGTACGCCTGCGCCATACCGTCGCCTCACAACCTGCCGTGCACTTCGTCCCCCGCGCCTAAAGACCCTAGGGGATGATCGCCGTGGTTCCCGCCGCCCCGTTGCGGCCCTTCGGGCACGAGGACGAACAACCCGCTGTTCGGAGTTCCGAACCGGCGGACGGGTCAGGCGCTCTGTAACGAAACGCGCACATCGACTGTGACTCACCTCGCAGGAGGACGAAGCCCTTCGAGCATCGTGTCGACGATGCTCGTCGCGAGATCCTCGGGGAGTTCGGCGTCCGGGTGCAGGACGGTGCGGACGAGCATGGGGCCGAGGACGAGATCGCCGGCGAGGTCGATGTCCACGTCGGCTCGGAGTTCGCCGTTGGCCTGCCCCCGGCGCAGCACCTCGGTCAGGGTGCGGCGACGCGGGGCGACGACCTCGGCCTGGTAGGCGTCCCAGATCCTGGGGCTGCTCTTCATCTGCGCGATGACGTTGTGCAGGATCGCGGACGGCCGGTTGAGCAGTCCGCGTCGGCGCGCCCCCTCCAGGAAGACGACCAGGTCGTCGCGCATGGAGGTGCCGGGCAGCACCGGGTCCGGGGGCTCGGCGGCCCGCAGCACGTCGACGAAGAGTTCCTCCTTGCCGCTCCAGCGGCGGTAGATGGTCGCCTTGCCGACACCTGCGGTGCGGGCCACCCGTTCGATGGACAACTCCGCGAGCGGCACGCCCTCTTCGAGGAGCCGCATCACGCTCTCGGTGATGGACCGCTCGACGACCTCGCTCCGGGGCCGGCCCCGTACGGGGCTCCCGTCCGGGACCCGCCCGTCGTTGGCGTGGCTCTCGGCGAGGCTCAAGGTCTGACTCCGTCTCTCTGCGCCGCTCTGCGTGTCCTGGGGCAGGAGCGATTCTCCTCTCAGTGGTCCGCGGCCACCAACTCCGCTTCCTCCTCGCCCTTCCGGCCCCCCTGAGTCCGTCCCGGCAGGAACACCGCCATGGCCACCGCACCGGCCACCGCGATACCGGCTCCGCACAGGGCGGTCACATGCATGGCGTGCAGGAACGCGTCGTGGGCCGGGCCGACCAGGGTGTCACCCCGGTCGCCGAGACGGGCGGCGAAACCGAGGGTGGCCTCGATGGACTCGGCGGCGGCGTGCGGGGCACCGGCGGGCAGTTCGTCCTCGATGCCGCCGCGGTAGGCCGTGGAGAGCACCGAGCCGAGGACGGCGATCCCGAGGGCGCCGCCGACCTGTCGGAAGGTGTTGCTGAGCGCGGACGCGGAGCCGGCCTTCTCCCGGGGCAGCGCCTGCATGACGACGACGCTCAGCGGGGTCATGACGTGGGCCATGCCCGCTCCCATGAGGAAGAACATCACTTCGAGGATCCAGATCGGCGTGTCCGCGTCGAGCACGGCGAACGCGGCCAGCATCGCGGCGATCAGCGCCATGCCCGCCGTACACACCGCGCTGTTGCCGAAGCGCTCCACGACGAGGCGGGCGCGGGGCGCGAAGACGAGTTGCGCGACGGCCAACGGCAGCAGCAGCAGGCCGGTCTGGAGCGGGGTGTAGCCGCGCACGGTCTGGGTGTAGAAGACGGAGAAGAAGGTCACGCCCATCAGCGCGAAGAAGACCAGGCCTATGACGCCGATGGACGCCGAGAAGACCTTGTTGCGGAAGAACGAGATGTCGATCGACGGGTGGTCGCTGCGCTTCTCGAACACCACGAACGCGACGAGGACCGCGAGTCCGGCCCCGATCGTCCCGAGGACCGTGACATCGGCGAAGTCGGCGAGCTGGCCGCCCCGGATGATGCCGTAGACGAGGAGCACGAGGCCTACGACGGAGAGGAGTACGCCGACGGGGTCGATCCGGCCCGGATTCGGGTCGCGCGAGTCGGGGACCAGCCAGATCATCAGGCCCAGCGCCAGGGCGACGATCGGCACGTTGACCAGGAAGACCGAGCCCCACCAGAAGTGGTCCAGGAGGAGGCCGCCGGTGATCGGGCCGATGGCGATGGCGAGGCCGACGCCGCCCGCCCAGATACCGATGGCCTTCGGCTGCTCCTCGCGCTCGAAGACGTTCATCAGGACGGCGAGGGTGGCGGGCATCACGAAGGCGGCGCCGAAGCCCATCAGCGCGCGGAAGGCGATCAGCTCGGCCGGAGAGCCCGCCAAGGCGGCCAGCGCCGAGCCGAGGCCGAAGACGACGAGCCCGCCGAGCAGCACCTTCTTGCGGCCGAGGCGGTCGCCGAGCAGCCCCGCGGTGAACAGCAGTCCCGCGAAGACGAGCGTGTAGGCGTTGATCGCCCACTCCAGCTCGCCCTGGGTGGCGCCGAGACCGGTCGGAGGCGGGGTGGAGATCGTCTTGATGGCGACGTTGAGGATCGAGTTGTCGAGCACCACGATCAGCAGGCTCAGCATCAGCACACCGAGGATCCCCCAGCGGCGCCGGTGCACCGCCGCTGGAATCCGGGGGTCAGGGACTGCGGTAGTCATGCGGTCGAGGCTAACTCCATTTCGATACGAGACCGTCTCGTATCGAAATTCTTTTACCCAGATCTTACGTGCGCTCCCTTGTCGGAGTACCGCGCGCCGGAACGGTCACACGCACCTGCCCTAGCCGTCTCTGGCACGAGGTGCCACCATGGATGCGGTCCGGGGACGCCGTGAGGGCGCCTCGAGATGACATGAAGGAGCCGTTGCGATGACGCAGCTTTCCGCTGCCCAGAAGCAGCCTGGGCAGGGTGTACGGCCGGCCGGCGACGACGGTAGGGCGCTGTACGGCGGCAAGAGCACCCGGCGCATCACCGTCCGCGACATCACCGCCGCCAAGGAGCGCGGTGAGAAGTGGCCCATGCTCACCGCGTACGACGCGATGACCGCGTCCGTCTTCGACGAGGCCGGCATCCCGGTCATGCTCGTCGGCGACTCGGCGGGCAACTGCCACCTGGGGTACGAGTCGACCGTGCCCGTCACCCTCGACGAGATGACCATGCTCTCCGCCGCCGTCGTACGGGGCACCAGCCGCGCCCTGATCGTCGGCGACCTGCCCTTCGGCTCCTACCAGGAGGGCCCGGTGCAGGCGCTGCGCTCGGCCACCCGGCTGATCAAGGAGGCCGGGGTCGGCGCCGTGAAGCTCGAGGGCGGCGAGCGGTCGTACGAACAGATCCGGCTGCTGGTGGAGTCCGGCATCCCCGTCATGGCCCACATCGGCCTCACCCCGCAGTCCGTGAACGCGATGGGCTACCGCGTGCAGGGCCGGGGCGAGGAGGCCGCCCAGCAGTTGCTGCGCGACGCCAAGGCCGTCCAGGACGCGGGGGCCTTCGCGGTCGTCCTGGAACTGGTTCCGGCGGAGCTGGCCGCGGAGGTCACCCGGGTGCTCCACATCCCGACCGTCGGCATCGGGGCGGGCCCGGAGACCGACGCGCAGGTGCTGGTGTGGACCGACATGCTGGGGCTGACCGGGGGGCGGGTGCCGAAGTTCGTGAAGAAGTACGCCGATCTGCGGGCCGTCATGGGTGACGCGGCGAAGGCGTTCGCCGAGGACGTCGTCGGCGGGACGTTCCCCCAGGAGGAGCACTCCGTCCACTAGCCCGGAGAGTTCACTGAGCCATAGCGGTACCACTGCGGCCCGCCGATCTTCCCCCGTCGGCGGGCCGCGGCTTTGCCGTGGCCGGCGCGGGGAGGACTCGGGGGGTGCGTGTTTCGTCGGCGGGTGCGGGTGCGTGGGGGCCGTTCGCGCAGTTCCCCGCGCCCCTGAAAAAGCGGGGCTGCGCCCCTGCTTTTTCACCGGCCCGCAGGGCCGTGCTTTCAGGGGCGCGGGGAACTGCGCGAGAAGCCCCACGCACCCGCACCCGCACCCGCACCCGCACCCGCACCCGCCGATGAAACACGCACCCCCGAGTTCTGCCGCGCACTGGCGCCCCGCTACGCGTATCGGCGCCCTGTCGGCGGGCTGTCGGTGGTTTGTCGGCGGAGCCTGACACCGTCGTCCGCATGACACGAATCGACAAGGAAGCCAGCGGCGCGAAGGGCGCTGTCACCGTGCGGGGGCTGGTCAAGCACTACGGCGAGACCAGGGCGCTGGACGGTGTCGACCTCGATGTGCGTGAGGGCACGGTGATGGGCGTGCTCGGGCCGAACGGCGCGGGCAAGACCACGCTCGTACGGTGCCTGTCCACGCTGATCACCCCCGACTCGGGCCACGCGACCGTGGCCGGCTACGACGTCGTACGCCAGCCCCGCCAGCTGCGCCGGGTGATCGGCCTGACCGGCCAGTACGCCTCGGTGGACGAGAAGCTGTCCGGCTTCGAGAACCTGTACATGATCGGCCGGCTGCTCGACCTGCCCCGCAAGGAGGCGAAGAGCCGGGCGGGCGGTCTGCTGGAGCGGTTCTCGCTGACCGAGGCCGCCGGGCGCCCGGCGGCGACGTACTCCGGCGGTATGCGCCGGCGGCTCGACCTCGCCGCGTCCATGATCGGCAGCCCGGCCGTGCTGTACCTGGACGAGCCGACGACCGGCCTGGACCCGCACACCCGCAACGAGGTGTGGGCCGAGGTGAAGCGGATGGTCGGCGACGGCGTGACCGTGCTGCTGACCACCCAGTACATGGAGGAGGCCGAGCAGCTGGCCTCCCAGCTGACCGTGATCGACCGCGGGAAGGTCATCGCGGGCGGCCGGATCGAGGAGCTGAAGGCCCAGGTCGGCGGGCGGACGCTCCGCGTCCGCACGGCCGATCCGGTCCATCTGCGTCCGCTCGCCGACGACCTCGACGGCCTCGGTATCACGGGGCTCGCCACCACCACCGTGGACCCCGAGACCGGCACCCTGCTCGTGCCGATCCTCAGCGACGAGCAGCTCACCGCGATCGTCGGCGCGATCACCGCGCGCGACGTCACCCTCTCCTCGATCAGCACCGAACTGCCCAGCCTGGACGAGGTGTTCCTGTCGCTCACCGGCCACAAGGCCAGTGCGCCGCAGGACCCGGCCCCGTCCCCCGCCTACGAGAAGGCCGCCGTATGAGCACCGTGACCATGCCCCGCACCGGCGACTCCGACGGCCGGATCGGGCCGCGCGCCCACGCCCGGCACACCGGCGCGCTGTTGCGCCGCAATCTGCTGTGGATCCGCAACGACCCACAGTCGATCTTCGACGCGGTCCTCGTGCCGATCGTGTTCGCGCTGCTGTTCGTGTACGTCTTCGGCGGCTCCATCGGGCAGGCCCTGGGCGGCGGCCAGGAGCGCTATGTGCAGTACGTGATCCCGGGGCTGATGGCCATGCTGGGCCTGAACGTCGCCATGGGCGTCGGCACGGGCTTCAACGAGGACTTCCAGAAAGGCGTCATGGACCGCTTCCGGTCGCTGCCGATCGGCCGGTCCTCGGTGCTGCTCGCGAAGATCTCCGTCGAACTGCTGCGGATGCTGCTCGCCACGACCATCCTGCTGACCGTCGCCGTCCTCATCGGCTTCGACATCGTGAGCTGGCCGGGGCTGCTCGCCGCGGTGGGTCTGTCCGTCGTCTTCGGCTCGTCCCTGATGTGGATTTTCCTGGTGCTCGGCGTGACCCTGAAGAACGCGCAGTCCGTGCAGGCGATGGGCTTCCTGGTGCTGTTCCCGCTGCAGTTCGGCTCGTCGATCTTCGCGCCGACACAGTCCATGCCGGGCTGGCTGCAGGGTTTCACCGACTACAACCCGCTGTCCTCCCTCGCGGACGCGGCGCGCGGCCTGATGACGGGCGGGCCGGTCGCCCACGACGTGCTGCTCACGCTCGGCTGGTCCCTGGTGCTCACGGCGGTCATGGCACCGATCGCCATCCACAAATTCCGTACGAAGAGCTGACGCACGTCAGATCAGGGCGCCCGCTTCCTCCAGGGTGAGGCCCACGCCCTCGGCGTACGCGGCCTCGTACGCCTCGTCGCCGAGCCTGGCCCGGATCTCGGTCTCGGCGTGGGCGCGGCCCTCGACCTCCAGCGGGCTGGAGTGGTGGCCGGGCGGCAGCCGCGCGTCGGAGGCACCCAGGAGGCGGGCCGCGTCGCGGGCGCGGGCTCCGTCGTCCACGCCCGCGACGGCGACCGAGGCGGTCACGAGGTGGGCCGCGGGCAGTTGGGGGGTGATCGTCAGGGCCAGCGGGTCCATGGCCCGCTCGAACGCCTTCCGGACGCGTTCCCGCGCCTCGGCGTGGCGCCCGGCCATCGTCATCAGCCAGGCCTCCAGGCCGAGGACGAAGCCGGCGAAGAGTACGAAGTCGACGGCCTGGAACTCCTCGCGCAGTCGCGTGATGTGGTGCCACGCCTCGTCCAGGCGCCCGGTGCGGCCGAACCAGATGGCGAGGTAGAGGCGGGCCGCCGGCAGCGCCTCCTTGGGGGTGTCGTGCCGCGCCAGCACGTCGAGCAGCATCTTCTCGCCGACTTCGGCCTGGCCGCACTCCAGGAGCACATTGCCGAGCCGGACCCCGAGGACGCCCGAGTGGGCGTTCGTACCGACCCGTTCGGCGTAGGCGATGGCCCGCCGGTAGTCGGCCGCGGCAAGGTCGAACCGGCCCCTGTGCTCCAGGCTCATGGCGCGCGCCGCGAGCGCCTCGGCGGCACCCCAGGCGTCTCCGATCCGTTCGCAGAGCTCCAGCGCCTCGTCGGCGTCACGGGTGGCGTCGCCGCACCAGTCGCTGCGGTTGGCGAGGATGTTGGCCCGCATGTGCAGGGCCTGGGCCAGCTCCCAGGTGCAGCCCAGGTCGCGGGCGGTGGCGATGCAGGCGTCGAGCAGTTCCCGCAGGCGCTCCATGTCACCGGAGAGCAGGACGGCGTAGAACCACGTGGAGACCGGGAAGCGGCAGGTCTGCGGCTGGCCGGGGCGGTAGGTGTCCCGGATGACTTGGAGCTTCTCCTGGCCCTCGGGGGTCTCCCAGGCGGAGAGGTCCGTGTCCATGCAGGCGAGATGGATGAGGTGGACCGCGCGTCGGGCCTCGTCCCGCACCTCCGGGCGCATCGGCGGCGGGCTGCCGGTGAGGCTCTCGGGTACGTCGGGGACGGGGCGCGCCGGTGGGGTGAACGGGTTCGGGCCGAGCGCCATGACCTGGGTGGCCCAGTGCCGGGCCTCGGTCTTGAGATCTCGTATCTGCCAGTACCAGGCCAGCGACAGTGTCAGGCACAGCGCCTCCTGCTCGTCCCGTTCGGCGACCGCGTGCCGCAGGGCGGTGCGCAGGTTCTCGTACTCCAGCTCCAGCAGTTCGTTCGCCAGGCGCTGGCTGGAGACGCGGAGCAACGGGTCGGTGGTGCGGGCCAGTTCGCGGTAGTACGTGCGGTGGGCGCGCTCGGCGGCGGGGCGGGTGCCGGTCTCGGCGAGGCGGGCGCCGGCGTACTCGGCGACGGTCTCCAGGAGCCGGTAGCGCATCTCGCCGTTGGCCATGGGGGCCGCGACGACGAGGGACTTGTCGACGAGCGAGCCGAGCGCCTCCAGCGCGGCGGGGCCGCAGACGGCTTCGGCGGCGGCGAGGTCGCAGCCGCCGGCGAAGACCGACAGCCGGCACAGCACGTCCCGTTCGTCCTCGTCGAGGAGGTCCCAGGACCAGTCGACCACCGCGCGCAGCGTCTGCTGCCGGGGCAGGACGGTACGACTGCCGGAGGTGAGCAGCCGGAAGCGGTCGTCGAGGCGGTCGGCTATCTGGCGGGGCGTCAGCATCCGTAGCCGGGCCGCCGCCAGTTCGATCGCGAGCGGGAGGCCGTCGAGGCGGCGGCAAATCTCGGCCGCGGCCTCCGGGTCGTCGGCGACGGTGAAGCCAGGGCGGGCGGCGGCTCCCCGGTCGGCGAGCAGGCGCAGTGCGTGGGGTTCCGTCAGTGGTTCCACCGGGCGCACCAACTCGCCGGGTACGCCGAGGGGTTCGCGGCTGGTGGCGAGCACGGTCAGCGCCGGGCAGCGCTGGAGGAGTTGTTCGACGAGGTGGGCGGCGGCGTCGACGACGTGTTCGCAGTTGTCGAGGATCAGCAGCATGTGGCGTCTGGCGCAGTGTTCCGCGAGCCGGGCCAGCGGATCGGTCCGGCGGTCGGAGGCGACGCGCATCTCCTCGGCGCCGGCGCCGCGCAGGACGGTCTCGCGGGCGCCGAGTGCGGTGAGCACGGCCTCCGGGACGTCTCCGGGGTCCTCGACGGGGGCGAGTTCGGCGAGCCAGACGCCGTCCGGCATCGCCTCGGCGACCGCCTCGCCGGCCTCCTGCGACAGCCGGGTCTTCCCGGCACCGCCGGGGCCCAGGAGGGTGACCAGGCGGGTCGAGGTGAGGTCGCCCCGGATGGTGTCGATGTCGGTGTCCCTGCCGACGAAGGAGGTGAGACGGGCGCGGAGGTTGCCTGGGGGGCGGGTGGGTCCAGGCTGGGGTTGCGGCTGCGGCTGCGGCTGCTGTTGCTGTTGCGGCTGCGGCTGTGTCTGCGACCTGGGCTTTTCGCCCGCGCCGCCCCCACCCGTACCGTCCCCGTCGCGCCCGCGCGGCGGAGCCGCAGATGTCACGGCCTCGCGCCCCTTGCTCGGCTGGTCGCCGTCGCGCGGCGGAGCCGCCGACGTCACCGCCCCGGGCACCTGGCGGGGTGTGGGGACGAGTTGGGGGGCGGAGTTCAGCAACTCGATGTGCAGGCTGCGTAGTTCGGGGCCGGGGTCTGTGCCCAGGCGGTCTGCCAGGAGGGTGCGTATCTGGTCGTACGCGGCGAGGGCCTCTGCGGAGCGGCCCGTGGCGCGGAGCGCGCGGAGGCGGAGGAAGTGGAGGGGTTCGTCGAGGGGGTGGGTGTCGCAGAGCGCGGTGAGGTCGGGGAGGGCGGACTCGGGGCGGCCGAGGGCGAGCATGGCGGCGAGGCGGCCGCGCTGGGCGTCGAGGCGGCGGGTCTCCCAGCGGGCGGCCTCGGCGGTGCGGTCGGGAAGGTCGGCCAGCGGCGGCCCCTGCCAGAGCGCGAGCGCGTCGTCGAGGACGGCGGCCGCCTTGGCCGGGTCACCGTCGGCGAGCGCGCGGGCCCCTTCGTCCGCGAGGCGTTCGAAGCGGTGCAGATCGATGTCGTCCGGGGTGGCCGCGAGACGGTAGCCGCCGTACGCCGACTCCACGGCGTCGGCGCCGAGCGCCCGCCGTAACCGTCCGACCAGGGCCTGGAGCGCGGCGGGCGCGTCGGCGGGCGCCGCGTCCGCCCACACCTCGTCGACCAGCGCGGCCACGGGCACCTGGCGCCCCGGCCGCAGCGCGAGCACGGTCAGCAGGGCGCGCAGCCGGGCGCCCCCGACGGGGACGGGGGTGCCGTCGGACTGCAGTGCCTGGGTGGTGCCGAGGATGCGATAGCGCACGGGGTCCATTGTCTCCGTCGGGGGCGGGTTCGTGTGTCCGGTACATCGAGTCGGACGTTCCGCACGACCGTCGACCGTTCGTCCCCCACCTTCCTAGGAACCGGGAGGCGATCGCGAGACGTTTTCGGTATACGCCCGGTACCGTCGGGCAGTCCATCCGAGTGATCGACACGCGTCGAAGCGCCCCGAACAGGTGTTCGGCACGGTGTCGGTCGTCCGCCGAGAGCCCTAGGAGCCCCATGACCACCGCCGCGTCCCGCCGGAGCGACCGGAGGATCAGCCCCGTCTTCGTGGGGATCGTGGCCGTCATGGCGGTCACGGGATGGGCCACATGGACCGGGTTCGCCGAACAGCCCGGCCTGGCCGTCTTCCTCTTCGTGACCTCGGCGTGGATCGTCTCGCTGTGTCTGCACGAGTACGCCCACGCGCGCACCGCCCTGCACAGCGGCGACATCTCCATCGGCGCCAAGGGCTATCTGACCCTCAACCCGCTGAAGTACACGCACGCCCTGCTCAGCATCGTGCTGCCCGTCGTCTTCGTGATCATGGGCGGTATCGGTCTGCCCGGTGGCGCGGTCTTCATCGAGCGCGGTCGTATCCAGGGCCGCTGGAGGCACAGCCTGATCTCGGCGGCCGGCCCCCTGACGAACGTGCTCTTCGCGGCGGTCTGCACCGCGCCGTTCTGGCTGGGCGTCACGGACGGCGTCCCCCTGGCCTTCCTCTTCGCCCTCGCCTTCCTCGCGATGCTCCAGGTCACGGCGGCGATCCTGAACTTCCTGCCGGTGCCCGGCCTGGACGGCTACGGCGTGATCGAGCCCTGGCTGTCGTACAAGATCCGCCGCCAGGTGGAGCCGCTCGCGCCCTTCGGTCTGCTGCTCGTCTTCGCGGTGCTGTGGATCCCGGCGGTGAACGGGGTGTTCTGGGACGTGATCGACGCGTTCATGCGGGGCCTGGGGATCGAGGACCAGTTGTCCGACTGCGGCTACTGGCTCTACCGCTTCTGGCGCGAGGACAGTGACGTGTGCCTCACCGGGATGTGACGGCCCCGCGCTCCTGCTTGGCCTTCCGCGCGTAGTACCAGGTCATGTTGGACGACAGGCCCGCCATCAGCACCCACACCACGCCCAGCCAGCTACCCCGGGCGAAGGAGACCACGGCGGCGGTGACCGCGAGGAGACAGACGATGAGGGCGTAGACGGCGAGGCGGGGCATGGGGGTCGGCTCCTGGGAGGGCGGTCGGACGGGGTGCTACGGCATCCAGTGTCCCCCATGCCCCGGCGACCCCTATACGTCGGTCAGGCGGATGCCCGCGTGGGCCTTGTAGCGGCGGTTCACGGAGATCAGGTTGGCGACGAGGGCCTCGACCTGGTGGGCGTTGCGCAGCCGGCCGGCGAAGATGCCGCGCATGCCGGGGATACGGCCCGCCAGCGCCTGCACGATCTCGACGTCGGCGCGCGCCTCGCCGAGGACCATCACATCCGTGTCGATCTCCTCGATCTCGGGGTCTTCGAGGAGGACGGCCGAGAGGTGGTGGAAGGCGGCGGTGACCCGTGAGTCCGGCAGCAGGGCGGCGGCCTGTTCGGCGGCGCTGCCCTCCTCCGGCTTCAGCGCGTAGGCGCCCTTCTTGTCGAAGCCGAGCGGGTTGACGCAGTCGACGACGAGTTTGCCGGCCAGTTCCTCGCGCAGCGCTTCGAGGGTCTTGGCGTGCCCGTCCCACGGCACCGCGACGATCACGATGTCGCTGCGGCGGGCGGTCTCGGCATTGTCGGCGCCCTCGACGCCGTGTCCGAGTTCCTCGGCGACGCCCCGCGCGCGGTCGGCGGCCCGCGAGCCGATGATCACCTTCTGGCCGGCCTTGGCGAGCCGGTGGGCGAGACCCTTGCCCTGCGGTCCGGTCCCACCGAGCACGCCGACGACGAGCCCCGACACGTCCGGCAGGTCCCAGGGATCCTTGGCCGGGGCCTTCGCGGGGGCGGCGGAGGCCTGTTCGGCGGCCTGTCGGGTGGGCTGCTGTGCACTGTCGGTAGAGGTCATGGGCCGACTTTACGTGCGCCCCCCTCCGGCGTGGCGGCCAGGTGAGCGCGGTCACGGACACGCCCAGGTCGGCCGCCTCGCAAGACCGTCCGACCGCGTCCTCGTCGACGCGCACAGGCACGGGAACGGGAACGGGATGGGGAACGGGATCGGCGAGGCTCGCGCCGCCGTTGTCCGGAGTCGCCGTGGCGCATCAGGACCCGCCGGGACCAGCAGGACGCGGCCGGTGTCGAGCAGGACGGGGGCCGGGTTCCCGTGGCAGGGCGTCGTCGATCGCGGGCGACGCCCTGCGACGGATCTCGTGTCCGGTTGTCCGATTGCCCGGTTGTCCGCTTGTCCGGCCTCCGTCCATCGACCGCTTCACCGTGATCCCGATGCTCCCGAAGCCCTCCCGCCCACCGGCCCGCTGCTGGGAAGGACCGGGAAGGACCGGGGAGGACTGGGGAGGACGGAGTCAGGCGTCGTCCGAGCGCCCGGTGGGGGCGTCGTGCCAGCGTGGGTCGTTCTCCCATTCCGTGTTGCGTTCGCGGGCCGTCTCCATCGCGTGGGTGGCTTCCTCGCGGGAGGCGTACGGGCCCATGCGGTCCTTGCCGGGGCAGTCGGGGCCCTCCTCGACCTTCTTGTGTTCGAGGCAGTAGAACCATTCGCCGGGCTTGCCGACAGTGCGCCGTTTGAACAGGGGCATGACGTGAGTTCCTTTCACCAGTCACCACCGATAGCGACCGATCCGCCACCCACATGGTCCCCCACCACCGCTGGTTAAACTCGCTGCCATGTCTGGCCAGTCGCTGCTCGCACCGGGGAAGCTCTCCCCCACCCGTACCGTCCCCGGAAACATCCGCCGACCCGAGTACGTGGGCAAGCCCGCCCCGACTCCGTACACCGGGCCGGAGGTGCAGACGCCCGAGACGATCGAGGCGATGCGGATCGCCGGCCGGATCGCGGCGCGGGCGATGGCGGAGGCGGCGAAGCACATCGCGCCCGGAGTCACCACGGACGAACTGGACCGGGTCGCGCACGAGTACATGTGCGACCACGGCGCCTACCCGTCGACGCTCGGCTACCGGGGCTTCCCCAAGTCGCTGTGCACCTCGGTCAACGAGGTCATCTGCCACGGCATCCCGGACTCGACCGTGCTGCGCGACGGCGACATCGTCAACCTGGACGTGACGGCGTACATCGGCGGTGTCCACGGCGACAACAACGCCACCTACCTCGTGGGGGACGTCGACGAGGAGTCGAAGCTGCTCGTCGAGCGCACCCACGAGTCCCTCGCCCGCGCCATCAAGGCCGTCAAGCCGGGGCGGCAGATCAACATCATCGGGCGGGTCATCGAGTCGTACGCCAAGCGGTTCGGGTACGGGGTCGTGCGCGACTTCACGGGGCACGGGATCAACTCGTCGTTCCACTCCGGCCTGATCGTCCCGCACTACGACTCCCCGCACGCCACGACCGTGATCCGGACCGGGATGACGTTCACGATCGAGCCGATGCTCACGCTCGGGTCGTACGACTACGACATGTGGGACGACGGCTGGACGGTCGTGACCAAGGACCGCAGGCGCACCGCCCAGTTCGAGCACACGCTGGTGGTGACGGAGACCGGCGCGGAGATCCTCACGCTGCCCTAGATCCGCCGCCTCGCCGCAGCCTCGCTGCAGCCCGCCGCCGGCTTCCGCCGTGCGGCGGGTTTTTTCCTGCACGGATTCCAGGTGGGGCCGGTGGGGATTCGGGGTACGGTTTTTACCGACAGGGAGTCGGGATCCTGTTGACTTAGGTAAGCCTCACCAAGAAGACTGGCAGCAGGTTCTCGTCCCTTCCCGCATCGGCACCGGAGGCCTTCATGAACGCGTCGGTCGCATCGGACACGGCGTTCTCCACGCTGATCCGCACGGCTTCGCACGAGCAGCACACAGAGGCGGAGAGCACGACGTTCATGGGCGACATGCTGAGCGGAAAGCTCGGCGTCGAGGCGTACACGCGGTACACCGAGCAGCTCTGGTTCGTGTACGAGGCGCTGGAGAGCGCGGCGACCGCGCTGGCCGACGACCCGGTCGCCGGGCCGTTCATCCAGCCCGAGCTGATGCGGCTGGGCGCGCTGGAGCGGGACCTGGAGCATCTGCGCGGCCCCGGCTGGCGCTCGACGCTCACGGCGCTGCCGGCGACCGAGGAGTACGCGGCGCGGGTGGCCGAGTGCGCGCGTACGTGGCCCGGCGGTTATGTGGCCCACCACTACACGCGGTATCTCGGTGACCTCTCCGGTGGACAGATCATCCGGGACCGCGCCGAGAAGACGTGGGGCTTCGCCAGGAAGGGCGACGGGGTTCGGTTCTATGTGTTCGAGGAGATCGCCAACCCGGCCGCGTTCAAGCGGGGTTACCGGGGACTACTGGACCGGGTGCGGGCCGATGACCTGGAGAAGCAGCGGATCGTGAGTGAGTGCAAGCGGGCGTTCGCGCTCAACACCGCGGTCTTTCTTGCCCTGGGGCATGAGTTTCCGTTGACCGCGTGAGCGCTGCGCTCGCTCGGGCGGGGGATCAGTGCGGGTTCGTGGGGGCTGGTCGCGCCCGCGCGGCGGAGCCGCAGGCGTCACGGCCCCGCGCCCCGCAAAAGTTCCCTTGTGGGCGCCGCAAAAGTTCCCTTGTGGGCGCCCTCAGCGCTCCAGGAAGACTCTGCCGCCGACCTCCACCCAGCCGTGCGGCTGTGGTGCCGTCAGGAGTTGGGAGCCGGTGCCCTGGGTGATGTTGAGGGCTCGCCCCAGTTGGGCGGTGAGCTGGAGAGCGGCGGCGCCGGTGGCCTCGTCCTCCTCGATGCCGTCGCCCCGGCCGGGGAAGGCGCGGGCACGGACGCGGCCGGCTGCCTCGTCCTCCCAGGCCCAGGCGTAGACCCACTCGCCCGGCGGCGGGACGCGCAGGTCGTCGACCTCGGCGGCCGAGGCGTACTGGCGGAAGGTGCGGGGCGGGGCCCACTCCGGCAGGGCCTCGATCCAGCTGAACTCCCCGTCGAGGCGGGCCCCGACCAGCCCGGCCGGGGTGACCAGTTCGGGCACGTCGAGCAGCCAGGCCGTACCGACGCAGGGGTGGCCCGCGAAGGGCAGGCGCCGCGAGGGGGTGTAGATGTCGATGACACCGCGCTCGGGGTCGTCCACGAACACGGTCTCGCTGAAGCCGAGTTTGGCGGCGAACTCCTGGCGTTCGGAGCGGTCGGGCATCACGGAGCCCTCACGGACGACACCCAGTTCGTTGCCGTATCCGCCACGGGGTCCGCAGAACACCCGCAGCACATCGAAGTCGGTCACTCACGCATTGAAACACCTACCGGGCCCCCGGGGCTTCCCAGGTCACGGCGGCGCCGTCGTCGGGCTCCCCTCCTCCTCGCCGTTCCGGGGCACCGGTTCCATCGGAGGTGTACCGGCAGCCGGTCGAGGTGCTCCCGTATCCACGGACCGGCGATGTCCAGATCACACCGAAAACGGGGCTCTTGACCGCGAAATAGGGATCTTGACCGGCTCTTGACCTGACCATGAGGGCTGTTTTGAGCCACCGTGATCGAGCCGTGCTCGTGCCGCCCAGTGGAGAGGGCTTCACTGGGAGCACAGCTTTGGTGAGGTAAGCCTCAGATAACCAAGAGGTCGCCTCACCTTCTCTGTGTCCCCCTTGTCCTCCCTTGGAGCCGAAATGCGCCCCCTCAGACTCTCCGTCGTCACCGCCGCCACGACCGTCGCGGCCCTGGCCGCCGTCACCGGCTGCACAGAGAAGAGCGGTGCGGGCGCGGACGGGTCCGTCGCGGTGACCGCGACCGACACCACGTGCGAGGTGTCGAAGAAGGAGTTCCCGGCGGGCCACGTCGAGCTGGACATCGAGAACAAGGGCTCCAAGGTCACCGAGGTCTACCTCCTCTTCCCGGACGACCGGGTGGTCACCGAGCGCGAGAACATCGGGCCCGGCACCCAGCAGAAGGTCACGGCCGAGGTGAAGGAGGGCCGGTACCGGATCGCCTGCAAGCCCGGCATGAAGGGCGACGGCATCCGGCAGGACGTCACCGCCACCGGCAGCGGCAAGGTCGCGAAGCACGATTCCCGGCTGGACGAGGCCGTCGCCTCCTACCGCAAGTACGCGCAGACGCAGGCCGACGAGACGATCCCGCTGGTGAAGGTGTTCGCCCAGGCCGTCAAGGACGGCGACATCGAGGCCGCGAAGAAGGCCTACGCGCCCTCCCGCATCGGGTGGGAGCGCACCGAGCCGGTCGCCGAGTCCTTCGGTGACATCGACCCGTTGGTCGATGTGCGTGAGGACGGCCTGGAGGAGGGCCAGGACCCGGAGAAGGACTGGACCGGCTGGCACCGCCTGGAGCGCTCGCTGTGGAAGGACGGCAAGCTCACCGGCCGCGACTCCGAACTGGCCGACCAGCTGGTCACCGACCTGGAGGACTGGCGGGGGCGGGTCGGCAAGGCCGAGATCACCCCGACCTCCATGGCCAACGGCGCCAAGGAGCTCCTCGACGAGGTCGCCACCGGCAAGGTCACCGGTGAGGAGGAGCGTTACTCGCACACCGACCTCGTCGACTTCAAGGCGAACGTCGAGGGCGCCGAGGAGTCGTACGAGCTGTTGAAGTCCGTCGCCGCCGAGAACGACCCGGAGCTGACGAAGGAACTGGACAGGCAGTTCGCGGCGCTGAACACGCTTCTCGACAAGTACCGGGCTGACAGCACGGGGTACGACTTCGTCTCCTACGACAAGGTCGGCAAGGCGGAGCGCAAGGAGCTGTCGGACGCGGTGAACGCGCTCGCCGAGCCGCTGTCGCGGCTCGCGGCGGCGGTGGTGAAGTGACGATGAGCACCGAGAACTCCGCCGAGACCGAAGAGGCCGTCGACTCCCCCGCCCCGTCGAGGCGTTCACTCATAGGCTGGGGCGGTGCCGGGCTCGCGCTCGGTGCCGCCGCGGCCGGGGGTGCCGTCGCCGTGGCCCGTACGAGCGAGCAGGCCGCCCCCTCGGCGGCCGGCGGACCCGTCGCCTTCCACGGCGTCCACCAGGCCGGGATCGCCACACCCGTGCAGGACCGGCTGCACTTCGCCTCGTTCGACGTGGAGACGGACGACCGTGCCGCGTTCGTGAAGATGCTCAAGGACTGGACGGCCGCCGCGCGCCGGATGACGGCCGGGAGGGCGGTCGGTGAGGGCGCGTACGGCGGTCTGGCGGAGGCCCCGCCGGACGACACCGGGGAGGCGCTGGGGCTCAGGCCGTCCCGGCTGACGCTGACGATCGGCTTCGGGCCGTCGCTGTTCGACCGGTTCCATCTGGCCGGGCGGCGGCCCGAGGCGCTGGTGGACCTGCCGCAGTTCGCGGGCGACAACCTGGACAGGGCCCGCAGCGGCGGAGATCTGTGCGTCCAGGCCTGCGCGGACGATCCGCAGGTCGCGGTGCACGCCATCCGCAACCTCGCCCGCATCGGCTTCGGCAAGGTCTCCGTGCGCTGGTCCCAGCTCGGCTTCGGCAAGACCTCCTCGACGACTCCCGAGGCCCAGACGCCGCGCAACCTCATGGGGTTCAAGGACGGCACCCGCAACATCGCGGGTACGGAGACGGACCGGCTGAGGAAGTTCGTGTGGGTGGGTGAGAAGGACGTCGACGCCAACTCGGCCTGGATGACGGGCGGCTCGTACCTCGTCGCCCGGCGCATCCGGATGCACATCGAGCCCTGGGACAGGACCTCGCTGCAGGAGCAGGAGGACGTCTTCGGCCGGGACAAGGGCGAGGGCGCGCCGGTGGGCAGGGCGAAGGAGCGGGACGAGCCGTTCCTGAAGGCTATGAAGCCGGACGCGCACGTACGGCTCGCGCACCCCGACTCCAATCACGGGGCGACCATCCTTCGCCGTGGCTACTCCTTCACCGACGGCACCGACGGTCTCGGCCGTCTGGACGCGGGCCTGTTCTTCCTCGCGTACCAGCGTGATGTGCGGACGGGGTTCATCCCGATCCAGCGCAATCTCGCCACGGACGCGCTCAACGAGTACATCCAGCACGTGGGTTCGGCGGTCTTCGCGGTGCCGCCCGGCGTCCGGGACGCGGACGACTGGTGGGGCCGGGCGCTGTTCTCCGCATCGACGACCGAGGGCTGAGGCCGTGTTCGCGAACTATCTGATCGGTCTGCGGGAGGGCCTGGAGGCCAGTCTCGTCGTCTGCATCCTCATCGCCTATCTGGTGAAGACCGACCGCCGGGACGCCCTGAGGCCCATCTGGATCGGTATCGGCGTCGCCGTCGGACTCGCCCTGGGCTTCGGCTGCGTCCTCGAATTCGGCTCCCAGGAGCTGACGTTCCGGGCACAGGAGGCGCTCGGCGGCTCCCTGTCGATCATCGCGGTGGGCCTGGTGACGTGGATGGTCTTCTGGATGCGGCGCACGGCCCGCCATCTGAGGTCCGAGCTGCACGGCAAGCTGGACGCGGCCCTCCAGACGGGTACGGGCGCGCTGGTGGCGACCGCGTTCCTGGCGGTCAGCCGGGAGGGCCTGGAGACCTCGCTGTTCGTGTGGACATCGGTACGGATGTCGAGCGACGGCACCGAGGGCCCGCTGGTCGGCGTCCTGCTGGGCCTGGCGACGGCGGTCGTGCTGGGCTGGCTGTTCTACCGGGGCGCGCTGCGCATCAACCTGGCCAGGTTCTTCACCTGGACCGGCGGCATGCTCGTCGTGGTCGCGGCCGGTGTCCTGGCGTACGGCTTCCACGACCTCCAGGAGGCCGACTTCCTGCCCGGTCTGACGGACAAGGCGTTCGACATCACCGGGACGATCCCGCCGGACAGCTGGTACGGCACCCTGCTGAAGGGCGTCCTCAACTTCCAGCCCGACCCGACCGTCCTCCAAGTCACGGTCTGGCTCCTGTACCTGATCCCGACGCTCGCCCTGTTCCTCGCCCCGGTAGGGTTCGCCTCCGGGAAGGGGAAGGTGAAGATTCCTGATGAGCAGGGTTCGCGCGATTCGGAGCCCACGAAGGCTTCTTGAGGTTCGTCCGGTTCGTACCCGCGGGAGGTTCCTCGGACTGCGTGCGTACGGCCGTGGCGCGCTGGTGACCACGGCGGTGACCGCGCTGTCGTTGACGGCGAGCGGATGCGTGGTCGTGCGCGGCGACCTGGAGATCCTCCCCACGGCGACACAGGCGGAGGCGGCGCGGGCGCTGAAGGACTTCACCACCGCCTACAACGAGGCGGACAAGGCGTACGACCAGTCCCTGGACGCCTCCCGGGTCACCGGCGCGCTCGCCGACATCGACGGTGGCAAGCTCCGCTCGGGCGCGAAGATCAACCCGAGCGGCAACCCCGACCATGTCGCGCTGAAACTGGACGACGTCAGGTACACCATCCCGGAGAAGGCCGCCTGGCCACGCTGGTTCGTGGCGGACGCCACCGCCAACAAGGGCAATGCGTCGGACCGTTGGCTGTTCGTCTTCACCCGGGACGGGCTGACCGATCTGTGGGAGGTGTCCTTCCTCACGATCGTGTCCGCCAAGGACATGCCGGAGTTCAAGAAGGACGAGCAGGGCCACGCCCAGGTGGTCACGCCGGAGGACCCCGAACTCTCCGTCAAGCCCGCCGAGTTGCCCGACAAATACGTGACGTACCTGAAGGAGGACAGCGCCCTCTTCGCGGACGGCCCCTACACCTCCGAGGAGCGTGCCAAGCGTCAGCGGAACGCGGAGAAGCCGGGTCTGGCGCGGCAGTACATGGACGAGGCCCTGACCAACGGCGACTACGCGCCGGTCGGTCTGCGCACCACCGACGGCGGGGCGCTGGTCTTCTTCACCACCCGGCACTACCAGAAGCAGACAGCCGCGCCGGGAGTGGACATACCCGTCAATGACCCGGCCGTCCGTGCGCTGATGACGGGCGAGCCCAGGCAGTCGCTGACCCTGGAGTTCGTGAACAACCAGGCGGTGCTCGACCCCGCGAAGACGGAGTCCGACCAGCAGGTGAGGTTGCTGAGCCAGGTGGGTGGGCTCACGGGGGCGAAGGGCGAGTGACCGCCGGCCCCCTCGGGGTCAGCCCCGGGAGGGCCAGGCCGTGTCAGTGTGGTGCGGCTCCTCGCCCACATGGCGTGAGCAGGCGTCGGTGAGGATCTCCAGCAGGCTCAGCGGGTCCGGCAAGGGGTGCTCGATGCTGCGTACCCAGTGGACGGCGAGGTCGCCGGGGAGCCGGGCCGGCGGTACGAGGACGTAGGACCCCCGGCAGTGCCAGCGCAGTCCGGGGTGCTCGTCCATGGTCTCGGGGTGGCAGTCCAACTCGCAGGGCCACCACTCGTCCTCGTCCTCCGGCGTGCCGCGGGTGAGGGTGAAGAAGAGCAGGCGCCCGTCGTCGGACTCGGACTCGGACTCCGCGACGGGCCCGACCTCGATACCGGCAGCGAGCAGCCGCTCCAGGGCCTCCTGGCCGGCGGCGAGCGGTACGTCGAGTACGTCGTGGACGATGCCGGTCGCGGTGATGAAGTTGGCCTGCGGCTGGTGCCGGGCCCACCGCTCGATCTGGGCGCGGTCGGTGGTGGACTGCGTCTGCCAGGCGAACGACACGGGGTGCCGGGCGGGGGTGGGACAGCCGACGCGGTCGCAGGAACAGCGGTAGCCCGACGGATGGGCGGCGGGCGCGAGCGGGAGTCCGGCAGCGGCGGCGGCGAGCAGCAGTTCCTCACGGCCGGCCTCGTCGGCGGCCGTGTCGAGCGGGCGGCTGGTACGACGGGCGCGTAGCCACTCGGAGATCCTGCCCTGCCGACCGTTCCGGCCGCCGAACGTCGCGCTCATCTATCGCCTCGCCTCGCTGTGGTGCGGACAGCTTGTTCCATCGTCCCACCATCCTGCGCCCCGCGTGGCCGGAGCCCCCATCCGGGGTGGGCGGGGCGATGCCGGAGTGCGGACAGGGATGGTGGTCTATTCCATGATTTGACAGGATTTACGGACCGCTCGCCGACACCACCTGGTCGGTTTGGTCACACCCGGGCGGCGAGTTGACCGCTCAACGGGGGGCGAGGCCGTACAGGGCGTAGTCGACGAGGGCGTCCGTGTACTCGTACGAGATGGGACCCGTGTACTGGAGCCATCGCTGAGCGAGCGGTGAGACGAACAGTTCGAGGGCGATGCGCGGGTCGATGTCGGGGCGTACGGCGCCTTGTTCCTGGGCGGCGCGCAGGCGCTTGACGTACAACTGGAGCTGCGGTTCGAGGAGTTTGGCGACGAACTCGGCACCGAGCTGCGGGTTGACCACGCCCTCGGCGGCCAGGGCGCGTGAGGGGATCTCGAACTTGGGGTCGAGCAGTTCGTCCACCGTGGCCCGCAGGACCGCCTTGAGGTCGGCGCCGAGGTCACCGGTGTCCGGGATCTCGTATTCGGCCCGCTCACCGATGACCTCGGGCCGGGCCGCGGCCTCCGCCGCCTGTGCGCTCAGGTCGATGAACGCCTCCAGCAGGACGTCCGCCTTCGACGACCACCACCGGTAGATCGTCTGCTTGCCGACACCGGCGCGGGCCGCGATGCCCTCGATGGTCGTCTTCTGGTACCCGACCTCGCCGACGAGGGCGAGGGCGGCGTCGTAGATGGCGCGACGCGACTTCTCGCTGCGCCGGGCGGAATCAGGAGCGGTCTTCTTGGCCATGTCTCGAATTTATCAGGTTGACAAGACGGTGCGTCTCGCCTCATGGTGGTGGACATGAGCGAGACGAACCGTCTCGTTACGTTGATTGCCTCAGGGAGGAGCACCTCATGACTCGAGGTGGAGCAGGAAACATGCTGGGAGTGGGCGGTGCCCGCCGGAACCTCGGCCGCGAGGCCCTGCGCGGCGGCGGACCGAACGGCCGCATCGGCGGCGGTGTCGACGCCCAGGCCCAGAAGCGCGAACTGGTGCGCAAGCTGCGGGAGAAACGACAGCAGGAGCGCGGTCGTCCTACCCACGGTCCCGCAGCGACCGGACCTGAAACGTAAGGCCCTCCGAGCTGCTCAACCGCAGTACCGGACGGTCTCCCGTTTCGAGCCACACGACCTGACCACGGCCATGGAGGCGTGCGACGACGCCTTCCACGTCGTCCACGCCGACCGTGACTTCCCACTGCGGGTCGGTGCCGACCGCGAACTCCGCGTGGGCGAAGGCCGTGCCGGTGACCTCGCGGTAGAAGTCGCGGGCCCGGCCCGGCTCCCCGCAGGACAGGACCATCCGGTGCGGGGTGCCGGTGGTGTCCGGTGGGTAGGCCCACCCGCCGAAGCGGTACGGCTGCCAGAGGGAGACGGCGGCACCCACCGGGTCGACCAGCGTCACCATCCGCCCCTGGTCGCCCGCGTCGAAGGGCGGGACGACGACCCGCGCCCCCTCGCCCACCGCCCCGTCGGTGCGGCGGTCGACGTCGTCGACGGCCAGGTAACAGGCGATGTGGGCGGGGGTCCCCGGCGGGTAGACCGGCTGCGCGAGGTCGCTCACGCCGCCGATCCGGTGGCCCTTAGGTGCGGTGATCTTCGTGGCCCTGCGCCAGTCCTCCTTGTCCACCGCGAAACGCCAGCCCAGGGTGTCGGCGAAGAAGGCCGCGGTGCCGGGCAGGTCGCGGGTCTTGACGTCCATCCAGCAGAACTCGTTCAGGGACCCGAGGCGTGGGGTCATCCGGCCGGCTCCAGCACGCCCACCGTCTGGCCGCCGCTGGTCTCTCCGGTCGTGCGGAAGCCGAGGCCGAGGTAGAAGGCCTCCGGGCCGTCGGGGCCGGGGTGCCAGGTGACGAAGAGGCGGGTGCCGCCCCGGCGGCGGATCTCGGTGGCCACGGCCTCGACGGCGAAACGGCCGTAGCCCCGGCCCTGTTCGGCGGCGTCGATGTTGAGGCGCCAGAGGCCTGAGCGGATGTCCGTACCGCTGCCGTCGCCCTTCCAGTCGATGTCCAGGAAGGCCATCAGGAAGCCGACGGCCCGGTCGCCGTCCCGGATGAGGCGGGGCCAGGCGACTGCGGGGTGGACGTACGCCTCCGCGAGCGACCGCACGACCGGTTCCACCAGGTGCTCCTGGTCGGGGCGGACACGGATACCGAGCGCGGCGTCGAGGTTGGCGGGGGTGATCTCTTCGAGGTGCGGAGTGATGGGCATGATCAATGAGATAGCCGGAAGTCGTGCGGGGGCCGCAAGTGATTTACGGCTGGGCACCGACGAGTCGGGGCCATCAGGGGCGGACCGTCAGCGCGGGCGGACCGTCGGCAGAGGCTGAGCGCCGACGCAGGCGGCTGTCAGCGCGTGCCTTCGTCTCCGCGTGACGGCGACGCGGGCGACTGTCGGCAGAGGCTGAGCGCCGACGCGGGCGGCTGTCAGCGCGTGCCTTCGTCTCCGCGTGGCGGCCACGCGTCGCCCCACTCGGCGTCGCGGGCCGCCTTGTAGAGGAGGCCGTGGCGCTTGGTGACGGTGGTGCGGCTGAGGCCGGGGTCGGTCTCGCACAGGTCGAGGAGGACCTGGCCCTTGCGGATCTGCGGCTTGCGTACGACGCGGGAGGGGGCCGGGGCCGGGGGGAAGCGGGTGGCGGCGACGTAGCTGAACTTCTCGTCCTCGTACGGCAGGGAGCCGCCCTTGACCTGGCGGTGCAGGGAGGAACGGCTGACGCGGGCGGAGAAGTGGCACCAGTCCTCGCCGGGGACGATGGGGCAGGTCGCGCTGTGCGGACAGGGCGCGGCGATGTGGAAGCCGGCGGCGACGAGGCGGTCGCGGGCCTCGATGACGCGGGTGTAGCCGCCGGGGGTGCCCGGCTCGATGATCACGACGGCCTCGGCGGCGGTCGCGGCCGCCTCTACGACGGCGGCACGGTCGGCGTCGGTCAGCTCGCCCAGGACGTACGAGACGGTGACGAGATCGGTGCTCTCCATGGTGAGCGCCGATCCGATACGAGAGCGCCGCCACTCGACGGCCCTCAGCTCCGGGTTCGCCCCGGCGATCTCCCGCCCCAGCGCCAGCGCCGGCTCCGCCCAGTCGAGCACCGTCACCGGCCGCCCGCCCTGCCAGGTCGCGCTCACCGCCCACGTCGCCGCGCCCGTGCCCCCGCCGACGTCGACATGGCTCGCGGGCACCCACCCGGGGACCGCCGCCGCGAACGCCTCCAGCGCCGAGCACACCGCCTCGAACGTCGCCGGCATCCGGTACGCCGCGTACGCCACCACGTCCGACCGGTCCCGCAGCACCGGCGCGTCCGTCGGCGTCCGCCCCCGGTAGTTCGCGATCAGCCGCTCCACCGCCTGCGCGGCCGACTTGGGCGGCAGCCCGTCGAGAAGGGTGGACAGGGCGGTGCGGAGGGTGTCGGCGGGGGGAAGGGGGACGTTCACGTGGTGATTCTATGGGTGGCTCGGGATGCCGGAATCAGACCTTCTCCGCCACCAGGCGCGGATGGTCGACGAGGAGCATGTCGATGTCCTCCACGTCGGAGGTCAGGATGGTCACCCGGCCCGTTTGCTGCACCGCGGTCGCGCACACCACGGCGTCGATGGCGTACTTGTGGCCGTGCAGTCCCGCGCCTCGCAGCAGGGCCGCCGCGGACTGCGCGACGAGCTGCGAGACCGGCTCCACCCGGAGCCTCGACAGCGTCCACCTCAGTGCGGCGTCATTGATCCGGGGATGGATGACCTCGACCAGCACTGCGGCGGAGGTGAGCACAGGCAGGTCCGCCTCACGGACCGCCGTCAGCCACTCATGCACCTCGCGGTCCCGTTGCACGGCTTTCGCCAGTCCCTCGCTGTCGAGTACCAACGCGCCGCTCACGCGGCCTCGCCCGCACGGGCCGCGCCGCCCGTGAGCCGGGCCCTCTTGGCAGCCACGGCCTCCGAGTCGGCGGGGCCGTGCACCTTGTCGAAGTCAACGATCAGTTCATCCAGGTTGTCACGCTCTATCTGCCGCTGTGCCGCCCGCTCCAGATAGGCGGACACGCCCCGCTTGCCGACCCGCTCACGAATCGCCTGAAGGGTTCCGGCGGTGAGAGTGACGGAGACACCGCTGGTGGGACCTTCACCGGGAAGGAAGTCCACACTGTCGTCAGCCATGAACCCGTATGGCATCAGAAATGCCATACCCACCGTGTCGCCTTCATGCCCCCCGCACCGCCCGAGCCACCCGCGTCCCCGCCGCCGCCCTCGCCGGGTTGATCGGGTCGCGGCGGCGGGGATGGACCGCGTTCGTCAGCAGGATCAGGAAGGTGTCCGTCGCCCGGTCCAGGACCAGCGAGGTGCCCGTGAAACCGGTGTGGCCGGCCGCGCCCCGGCCCGCCAACCCGCCCATGAACCAGGGCTGGTCGAGCGCGAACCCGAGACCCGGCGGCGTCAGCATCAGCTCCACGAAGTCGGGGCCGAGGATGCGGGCGGGACCGTAGGAGCCGCCGGCCAGGAGGGTGCGGCAGAAGACCGCCAGGTCCCGGGCGGTCGAGAAGAGGCCCGCGTGCCCGGCGACACCGCCGAGGGACCAGGCGTTCTCGTCGTGGACCTCGCCCCGCAGCATGCCCCGGTCCGCCTTCGCCCAGGGGCGACGCTGATCCTCCGTCGCAGCCGCGGCCGGGCAGGGGCCGAAGCCGGTGGCCGTCATGCCGAGGGGATAGGTGATGCCGTCGCGGACGAGGGCGTCGAGGCCCCGCCCGGTCAGGCGTTCCAGGACGTGCTGGAGGAGCAGGAGGTTCAGGTCGGAGTAGGCGTAGGCCGTGCCGGGTGGGACCGTCGGCGCCTCGGCGCGCAGCATCTCCAGGCGGGCGGCGGACGGGCAGGCGTACAGCGGGAGTTCGGGCCGCAGACCGGAGGTGTGGGTGAGGAGGTGACGGACGGTGAGGCCGTGTTCCGCGGCGCCCGTGAAGTCGGGCAGGTACGCCGCCACCTTCGCGTCGATGCCGAGGGTGCCGCGTTCCAGTTGCTGGACGGCGGCCACGGCGGTGAAGAGCTTGGTGAGGGAGGCAAGGTCGAACGGGGTGTGCGGGGTGGCGGGGACGCGGGAGCCCGGGGGGAGTTCCACTGCCGTGTCGGTGCGTTCGTCGTAGGCCTCGTAGCGGACCGCCCAGCCGGCGGCCTCCTCGACGGCGACGACGGGGCCGCGCCCGACGAGGACGACGGCGGCGGGGGCCCGGGGCCGGTCCCCTTCCGTCAGCGCGCGCACCTCGTCCACGAGATGGCGCAGTTCCTCGGGGTCGAGTCCGGCCCGTTCCGGGGTGTCCGTGCGCAGTCTCGGCGCGCTCAGCTCTCCTGCCCCTTTCTCTCGGCTCCGCTCGGGACGGGGGTGTCCCCGTCCTCCGTCGTCGTACCCGACGCCGTACGCCTGTTCCAAGGACGGCACAGTGCCATGAAGCAGATCGCGGCGACCAGTGCCGCGGCCAGTTGGACGACGGCCATGGGCACGGCGGTGTCCTCGCCCGCGACGCCGACCAGGGGGGACGCCACCGCGCCGATCAGGAAGGACGAGGTACCCAGCAGGGCCGACGCCGAACCCGCCGCGTGGCGCACCCGCATCAGGGCGAGGGCCTGGGTGTTGGGGAGGGTGATGCCCATCGCGGACATCAGGACGAACAGGGCCGCCGACACGGGGACCAGACCGGCCGCGCCGAAGGCGCCCAGGGACATCAGCAGCAGCGCGGTCGCGGAGACGGCGACGATCGTGAGGCCCACCGCGAACACCTTGTCCAGGCTCACCCGGCCGACCAGGACCTTGCCGTTGATCTGGCCGACGAGGACCAGGCCGACGGAGTTGACGCCGAAGAGCAGGCTGAACGTCTGCGGGGAGGCGCCGTGGATCTCCTGGATCACGAACGGGGAGGCGCTGATGTAGGCGAAGAGGGCGGCGAACGCGAAGCCGCCGGCGAGCGTGTAGCCCATGAAGACCCGGTCGGTGAGCAGGCCGCGCATGGCGTGCAGGGTCTCGCCGACGCCGCCTCCGTGGCGCTCGGCCGGGGTGAGCGTCTCGGGGAGCTTCGCCCAGACGACGGCCAGCAGCGCGATGCCGATGGCGGTGAGGACGACGAAGACGCCCCGCCAGTCCGTGACCCGCAGGACCTGGCCGCCGATGAGCGGCGCGACGACGGGGGCCACCCCGGAGACCAGCATGAGCGTGGAGAAGAAGCGGGCCATCGCGTTGCCGTCGTACAGGTCGCGGACGACGGCACGGGCGATCACGATTCCGGCCGAGCCGGCGAGGCCCTGCGCCAGGCGGAACGCGATGAGCGTCTCGACGGTGGGCGCGAACGCGCAGAGCGCGGTGGCGACGATGTAGACGGCGAGACCGAGGAGCAGGGGGCGCCTGCGGCCCCAGCGGTCGCTCATCGGGCCGATCAGCAGCTGGCCGAGGGCCATGCCGGCGAGACAGGCGGTCAGGGTGAGCTGGACGGTGGCGGCGGGGGCGTGGAGGGAGCGGGTGACCTCCGGCAGCGCCGGGAGGTACATGTCCATCGCGAGGGGCGGGGTGGCGGTGAGCCCGCCGAGGACGAGGATGACGAGGAGGCCGGTGCGGCGGAGGGCGGTGGGGTTCGCCTTCGGTTGGTCCGGCTGCTGCGACGGCCGGGGTTCCGCCGCCGCGTCGGCCTTCGCGTACTCCGGCGCCACCGGGTGCGACTCGGCCCGCGCCGAGCCCGGTATGTGCCCCTCGGGCATATGCCCCTCCCTCTTCGTTCGGTCCGCCACCTATGCTCTCAGCTCGTACGACGTGGGCGGGGCCACTGTTCCGCCCCGGGGCCGAGAACAGGGGTGGCGATGTCGAACGACGGGCGTGTGCGGTGGGGGATCCTGGCGACGGGAGGGATCGCCGCGGCCTTCACGGCGGACCTCGTCGACCTGCCGGACGCCGAGGTCGTGGCGGTGGCCTCGCGCAGCGAGGACTCGGCGAAGGCCTTCGCCGAGCGGTTCGGGATACCGAGGGCGTACGGCGACTGGCGCGCGCTCGCCGAGGACGCGGACGTGGATGTGGTGTACGTCGCCACTCCGCACTCGGCGCACCGGGCCGCCGCCGGGATGTGCCTGGAGGCGGGGCGGGGTGTGCTGTGCGAGAAGTCGTTCACGCTGAACGTGCGGGAGGCCGAGGAACTGGTCGCGCTTGCGCGGGAGCGTGGGCGGTTCCTGATGGAGGCCATGTGGATGTACTGCAATCCGCTGGTGCGGCGGCTCGCCGAGATGGTGCGGGACGGCGCGATCGGTGAAGTGCGGACCGTGCAGGCGGACTTCGGGCTCGCCGGACCCTTCCCGCCCTCGCACCGGCTGCGGGATCCGGCGCAGGGCGGGGGCGCGCTGCTCGACCTCGGGGTGTACCCGGTGTCGTTCGCGCACCTGCTGCTCGGGGAGCCTTCGGACGTGACCGGCAGAGCGGTGCTCTCGGAGGAGGGCGTCGATCTCCAGACCGGAGCACTGCTCACCTGGGAGAGCGGTGCCATCGCTTCGGTGCACTGCTCCATCGTCGGCGGCACCGGCACGTCCGCCTCGGTGACCGGCTCCGAGGGCCGTATCGACATCCCGTCGGGCTTCTTCTTCCCCGACCGTTTCGTGCTGCACCGCGACGGGCGTGACCCTCAGACCTTCGCCGCGGACCCGGCCGACGGCCCTCGCAACAGCCTCCGCCACGAGGCCGGCGAGGTCATGCGCGCCCTCCGCGCCGGCGAGACCGAGTCGCCCCTCGTCCCCCTCGACGGCACCCTCGCCGTGATGCGCACGCTGGACGCGCTGCGCGAGCGCATCGGGGTGCGCTACCCCGGCGAGGGCGACCGCCAGGGCGGCGAACCGGTGGTCACACCGGTGTGAGCCCCGGCCTCCCCGCCTCCGTCACGAAGGACGCCACCGTCGAGATACCGGCCCCTGTGGTCGTCACGTACGGGAGGGCCTTGAAGTCGGCTCGGGCGGACTTCCGGCCGAGGGTGACGGTCGTGTAGCCGCGGCGGCCGTTGTAGAAGCGCAGGTGGGGGTTGGCGGTCATATAGGTGTCCCAGTTCGCGGGCTTGTCGGAGCCGTTGCCGCCGCTGCTGACGGAGGTGGCGACGATCTCGGTGCCGACGGTCGGCGAGGAGCGGTCGTCGAAGTCCCGTTTGATGTCGAAGGCGTAGCCGACGTGGACGTCTCCCGTGAGGACCATGAGGTTCTCGATTCCGGCCGCGTCGGCGCCCGCGAGGATCCGTTCGCGTGAGGCCCGGTAGCCGTCCCAGGCGTCCATGGCCACCTTGTAGTTCTCGCCGACGGCGTTGCGGCGCTGGGAGAAGGTGACCTGCTGGGGGACGACGTTCCAGGTCGCGTCGGACCCGGCCCAGCCGTCGAGCAGCCAGCGTTCCTGTGCGGCGCCCGTGATCGAGCGGGCCGGGTCGGCGGACTCGGGGCCGGGGATCTGCCAGCCGTCGCCCTGTGCCTGGTTGTCGCGGTACTGGCGGGTGTCGAGTATGTCGAACTGGGCGAGGCGGCCCCAGGTGAAGCGGCGGTAGAGGCGCATGTCGGGGCCGTCGGGCCGCTGCCGGCGGCGCAGCGGCTGGTTCTCCCAGTAGGCGCGGTAGGCGGCGGCGCGGCGCAGCAGGAACTCCTCGGGCGGGCTGTCGTGTTCGTCGTTGTCGCCCGCGTAGTTGTTCTCGGTCTCGTGGTCGTCCCAGGTGACGACGAAGGGGTGCGCGGCGTGCGCGGCCCGCAGGTCGGGGTCGGTCTTGTAGAGGGCGTACCGCAGTCGGTAGTCCTCGAGGGTGACGGTCTCGTGGTTGAAGAGGTCGGGCAGGACACGGTCGGTGTAGTTGCGGGCGCCGCCGACGGAGTTGACGGCGTACTCGTAGAGGTAGTCCCCGAGGTGGACGACGATGTCGACGTCCTCGTGCGCGAGGTGCCGGTAGGCGGTGTAGTAGCCCTGGTCGTAGCGCTGGCAGGAGACGGCCGCGAAGGTGAGGGCGGTGGAGGTGGTCAGGTGGCCGCGCCCGGGGGCGGTGCGGGTGCGGCCGGTCTCGCTGATCCAGGTGCCGGTGCGGAAGCGGTAGTGGTAGACGCGGCCGGGGGCGAGGTGGCCGACCTCGACGTGGACGGTGTGGTGGAACTCGGGGTGGGCGGTGGCGGTGCCACGTCTGACGATCCGTCGGAACCTCTCGTCGTGGGCCAGTTCCCAGTGGACGGTGACGCGTTGGGCGGGGAGGCCGCCGTCGGGCTGGTACGGCTCGGGCGCGAGCCGGGTCCACAGGAGCACGGAGGCGGGCAGCGGGTCGCCGGAGGCCACGCCGAGCGTGAAGGGGTTCTCGGTGATCTTCCGCGCGTCGAGCGGTGCGGCGGCCGCCGCACCGGCCGCCGGCAGGTTGGTGGCCAGGGCGAGCGCGGCGGCGGCTCCGGTGACGGTGAGGAAGCGGCGGCGGTCGAAGTGCCGCGCGGCGGCGCGGAGTTCTGGCGTGTGGGACGAGCGGGGCTGCGTCGACTTCTGGGCTGCGGGTGTCATTTGGCCCTCCCCTGACGGTTGTTGTGCTTGGCATTGGAGAGGCCAGGGTCGACGATCTTCTGTCGCGTACACAACATCCAGACGTCGGACGGATGAGTTCCGGATGGCGGACCCTCGGTACTCGGTCGGGCGCGCCGCCTCCCCTACGCTGCGAGCTCATGGACACCGAACGAACCAAGATCGCGATCGTGACCGGCGCGGGCTCCGGCATCGGCCGTGCCGTGGCCGTGGAACTGCTGCGCACCGGCTGGTCGGTGGCGCTGGCGGGCCGGCGCGAGGAGAAGCTCACCGAGACGGCGGCCGAGGCCGGCGCCGGCACCGCACCCGGGGCCGAGGCCGGCACCGGCGCCGGTACCACGCCCGGGGCCGAGGCCGCGACCGCGACCGGCGCCCCGCGGGCGCTGTGCGTCCGTACCGACGTCTCACGCCCCGGCGAGGTGGACGCGCTGTTCGCCGCCGTACGGGAGCGGTTCGGGCGGCTGGACCTGCTGTTCAACAACGCGGGCACGTTCGGTCCGGGCGGGGTGCCGGTGGAGGAACTGGACTACGCGGCCTGGCGGCACGTGGTGGACACCAACCTCAACGGGGCGTTCCTCTGCGCGCAGGCGGCGTACCGGCAGATGAAGGACCAGGACCCCCGGGGCGGCCGGATCATCAACAACGGTTCCATCTCCGCGCACACCCCCCGCCCGCACTCCGTCGCCTACACCGCGACCAAGCACGCCCTGACCGGCCTCACCAAGTCACTCTCCCTGGACGGCCGCCCGTACGGCATCGCGGTCGGCCAGATCGACATCGGCAACGCGGCGACGGACATGACCGAGGGCATGGCGAAGGGCGTGCTCCAGGCGAACGGTGAGTCGGTGCCGGAGCCGGTGATGGACGTGGCCGATGTCGCCCGGACCGTACGGCACATGGCGGAGCTGCCGCTGGAGGCGAACGTGCAGTTCGCGACGGTGATGGCGACGACGATGCCGTACGTGGGGCGGGGCTGAACGACCGGCTCGCGCTCGCACCGTCAGGTGTGAGCCACACGCACCCATAACTCAACCTGCACAAACGGAGGCTTCCACTCCGGGCTGTTCGAGCACGTGGCAGGCATATGCTCGGGACGCGCCTCCACGAGAGCTTCACACTTGGGGGCGATGGCTTCCGTGGCCAACCCGAGGGGGGTGGTGGCAGCCGTGCCGCGATCCGGAAGGGGGCGGACCTCGCGTGGGACCGCGAGGGAAGCACCGGAGCACGGGACGGCTGCCCGCCGTCTTCTCGTTTCCGAGCGGGCCGGTGGCCCAGGGCCCAGGAACCAGGGATCAGGAACCAGGGATCAGGGCCCAGGAACCAGGAACCAGAGTCCTAAGGGTTTTTCATCGCCCCAGGATCCCGTCGATCTCCGCCATCTGCTCCGCCGTGAGCGGCCCCTTCGTGAGGGCGCCCGCGTTCTCCTCGGCCTGGGCGACCGAGCGGAAGCCGGGGATCGGTACGGTCCGGGGGCTGCGGGCCCAGATCCAGGCGAGGGCGCCCTGGGCGAGCGTACGGCCCTCACTGGTGAGGATCTCGCGCAGCGCCTCCACCCGGCCCAGCCACTCCGGGTCGGCGCCGGCGTCGGCGGTGAAGCCCGGCAGCCAGGCGGGCGGGGTGCTGCGGATGTCCCCGGTTTCCAGGGCGCGCCCGGGAGTGTGCTTACCGGTGAGCAGACCCATGGCGAGGGGGCTGCGGTTGACGCTCGCGAGGTTCGACTCCTCGCACAGGGACAGGAGTTCGGGCGCGTCCTGAAGGATGTTCAGGCGGTGCTGTACCGCCGTGCAGTGCGGCCCCTCGGCGAACACGGCGGCGCGGTCCGGGTCGTCGGTGCTCCACGCGTACGCCCGGATCAGGCCCTCCCGTACGAACTCCTCGCAGGTGTCGCGCAGTTCGGCGGCGCGCTCGGCGTCGGCGTCGGAGATGTGGAGCTGGTAGAGGTCGACGTGGTCGGTGCCCAGGCGGTCGAGGGAGGCGGTGAGGGCGCGGCGGGCGTGGGCCGAGGTGTCGTCCTGGCCGGTGCGGGTGCGGGTGGACTCGTCGAAGAGGTTGCCCCACTTGGTGGCCACGACGACGTCCGCGCGGCGCTTGCCGAGGGCCCGGCCGAGCACGCGTTCGCTGTGCCCGGCGCCGTAGGTGTCGGCCGTGTCGAAGAAGGTGACGCCGAGGTCGAGGGCGCGGTGGACCGCCCGTACGGACTCCTCGTCGTCCACCTTGCCCCAGCCGAGCGGCTGCCCGTCGGTGTCCTGCCATTCGCCGCCGATCGCCCAGCAGCCGAAGCCGAGGGCACTGACCTGGATGTCGCTGCGGCCGAGCGGCCTCGTGTACGTGGTCGTCTCCATGACCACGGACGTTAGGAGTTGGAGCGCACACGAACGCAAGCCCCCTGACCGGAAGGGGTTACGCCTGGCCCGTCTCGAACCGGCTGATCCGGCCGTCTTCCGACACCGTGAAGCGCCAGGCGGTGCGCATCTCACCCCAGGTGTCGTTGCGGTAGTCGGCGACGAGGAAGCGACCACCGTCCGACTCTCGACGGACCTCGATGTGGCCGTGGGAGGAGAAGATCTCCCGGTCGGTCCAGTCGGCGAGGTCACGGTCGGAGCCGTCGTCCGACATGGTCGCGTCCTCCGTGAGGAGCGAGAAGAACGCGTCCTGGTCATGGGCGTTCACCGCGGCGACGAAGGCCCGGACGGCCGGGTCCCTGAGTTTGGCGGGTGCGATCGTCATGACGGCCAGCCTCACACCGTTCGCGGCGGCGCGCCATCGCAGGATGCCCGGCGGAGTGGGCGTCACCCGAACGGCGGCTCCCACTCCGATGGGCACGTGTGAGCGGTGCGACGGTGGATACGCGGGAGGGAACATTCGCACGGGCTGTTCGGGAGTGGTCATGACCTCATTCGACCGACGTGATCTGGGGCTGCTGCTCCTCCGGCTGGGCGCGGGCGGTGTGCTCGCCGCGCACGGGACGCAGAAGCTGTTCGGCTGGTTCGGCGGGCACGGTATCGAGGGGACCGGCGCGTTCATGGAGTCCGTCGGGTACGCGCCGGGCAAGGCGAGCGCGACCGCGTCGGGGCTGGCCGAGACAGGTGGCGGCGCGCTGCTGGCCCTCGGCCTCGCGACACCCGCCGCCGGTGCCGCCGCCGCGGGTGCCATGGCGGGCGCCGCGGCGATCCACACGCCCAACGGCTTCTTCAACACCGAGGGCGGCTACGAGTACGCGGCGACCCTGGGGCTGGCGGCGGCGGGCCTGGCCATCGCCGGTCCCGGCCGCTTCTCCCTCGACCACGCGTTCGGCCATGTCGTCGACCGGGGCTGGATGGTCCCGACGGCGCTCGCCGGCACGGCGGCTGTCACCGCGGTGGTCGTGGGTCTGCGCACCAAGAGGGTGCGCAAGGAGAAGGAGGGCGAACAGGACGCGTTGTTCGAGGAGTGACCGCCCTTTCGCGGACCGGCCGTCACTGTCGTAGGGGCGTGACAAGCTGCGCCCATGAGCGAGCAGACCGACGCCCCCGACTCCCCCGACGCCCCCCACTCCCTCGACTCCCCCGACGGGCTCTGGCGGTCCATCACCCTCCTCCACGCCTGGCTGGAGGCGGACCAACCGTACGGCGGCCGGGAAGGCCTGCTGTTGCGGATGCTGAAGCTCCAGGAGGAGGTCGGCGAGGTCGCCCAGGCGGTCATCGGGGCGACCGGCCAGAACCCCCGCAAGGGCACGACCCACACCTGGGACGACGTCCGGTCGGAACTGTGCGACGTCGTCGTCACGGCCCTGGTCGCCCTGCGCACCCTCACCCCGGACGCCCGGGAGGTCTTCGCGGACCATCTGGCCGCGGTCACCGAACGCTCGCTGGGGTCCCGCCGTGGCTGACAGCGCGTTCTGGATCGCCGCGCTCACCGCCGGCACGGCCGTGCTCGCCAGCTGGGTGACGAGCCGGGGGACCGCGCGGGCGGCGCGGATACAGGCGGACACGACGGCGAGCGCCCAGCGGGTGGAGCGGCTGCGGGAGACACGGCGGACGGCGTACGCGGCGTTCATCGAGCAGGCGCAGCGGGTGAACGACGTGCATTGGAAGGTGTCCGACGTGGTGCGGGGCGCCGAGGGCGGGCTCGGTCCCGAGCAGGTCGAGGAGTTGCGGCGGTTGCGTGAGCGGCAGCGGGACGAGTACGCGGCGCTGCGGAACCTCACCTGGGTCGTCTCGCTGGAGGGACCCGACGAGGTCGCCGATCTCGCCAACACCGTCAGGCGCTCGACGAGCCCCTTCCACAAGGCGATCGAGGCCATGATCGACGGCGACACCGGCGCCGTCGGCCGCTTCGACGCCTGTTATACGCCGTTCTGGGACGCGCTGAGGGCCTTCATCAAGTCCTCCCGCGACACCCTGCACGCCATGTAGGGGCCCCCGGTCATACCCCGGGGTGACCCGGCGGCCCCGGCGTACTGCGTTCTGAGTAGCCGGGATTGTCGGCAGCCGCACGACGACGGGAGGGGGCCCCGGCCGGGAGTCTTGGGCAGGCATCCGAGACTTCTGACGTGGAGACCTGCGACCCATGGCAACCTTCCTTCATCGACTGGGCCGGCTGGCCTTCCGCAAACGCTGGTACGTGACCCTTCTGTGGGTGGCGGTCCTGGGCGTCGTCGGTCTCGGCGCCCTCAAGGCCCCGGGAGCCTCCGACGAGGAGTTCGCCATGCCGGGCATCGAGTCCCAGAAGGCGTTCGACCTCTTGGAGGAGCGCTTCCCCGGTGTCACGGCCGACGGTGCCACCGCCCGGGTCGTGTTCGTCGCGCCGAGCGGTGAGAAGGTCACCGCCACCGAGAACAAGAAGGTGATCGAGGAGACCGTGGCCGAACTGGCCGACGGCTCGCAGGTCGCGAGCGCCGTCGACCCGTTCCAGGCGCGGGCGGTCAGCCGGGACGGCTCGACGGCGTATGCGACCGTCACCTACAAGGTCGCCGCGAACGACCTCACCGACGCCGGCAGGACCCATCTGGAGAACGCGCTCCACCAGGCGCGTGACGCCGGACTGACCGTCGAGGCCGGCGGCGACGCGGTCGCCGAGCGGGGCGGTGCGGGCGGTATGGCGGAGGTGATCGGTGTCGCCATCGCCGCCGTCGTCCTGCTGGTCACCTTCGGCTCGCTGGCGGCGGCCGGGCTGCCGCTGCTGACGGCGCTCGTCGGCGTGGGCCTGAGCATGGCCACGATCCTCGCCCTGTCCGACGCCCTCGGGCTGTCCACCACGACCGGCACTCTCGCGATGATGCTGGGCCTCGCGGTCGGCATCGACTACGCCCTGTTCGTCGTCTCCCGTTACCGCGAGGAGCGCGCCAGGGGCCGTACGCCCGAGGAGGCGACCGCCCTTGCCACGGGCACGGCCGGGTCGGCGGTGGTGTTCGCCGGGCTCACCGTCGTCATCGCGCTGGCCGGGTTGTCGGTGGTCGGCATCCCGATGCTGACGAAGATGGGGCTGGCCGCCGCGGGCGCGGTCGTCGTCGCCGTGGTGATCGCGCTGACCCTGGTCCCGGCCCTGCTCGGCCTCTGGCCGAATGCCGTGCTCTCCCGGAAGGCCCGCAGGAGCGGCCGTGTCGTGGAAAGCGTCCAGGACAACGGCGGCACCCGCTGGTCGAGGTTCGTACTGCGCCGTCCGGTGCCCGTGCTGCTCCTGGGAGTCGTCGGTCTGGGCGCCCTCGCGGTACCGATGACCGACCTGCAACTGGGCATGCCCGGCGACGAGGCCAAGTCGACCTCCACCACCGAGCGCCGGGCCTACGACGCGCTCGCCGAGGGCTTCGGGCCCGGCTTCAACGGCCCGCTGACGATCGTGGTGGACGCCAAGGGCACGGACGACGCCAAGGGCGCCGCCGAGACGATCGCGAAGGAGATAGGCGCCAACGAGGGGATCGTTTCCGTCTCCCCCGCCCGCTTCAACGAGGCCGGTGACACCGCCGTCTTCTCGGCCGTGCCCGCCACCGCGCCGACCGACGAGAAGACCAAGGACCTGGTCACCGTCATCCGCGACGAGCGTCCCGGCATCGAGTCCGAGACGGGGGCCACCTTCGAGGTCACCGGCACCACCGCGCTGAACATCGACATCTCCGACAAGGTGCAGTCCGCGCTGGTCCCCTATCTGCTGGTCGTGGTCGGCCTCGCCGTCATCCTGCTGCTGGTCGTCTTCCGCTCCCTGCTCGTCCCGCTCAAGGCGGCCGCCGGCTTCCTGCTGTCGGTGCTCGCCTCGCTCGGTGTGGTCGTCCTGGTCTTCCAGCAGGGCCACGGCGCGGAGTTCCTGGGCGTGGAGCAGACCGGCCCGATCATGAGCCTGATGCCGATCTTCCTGGTGGGCATCGTCTTCGGCCTGGCCATGGACTACGAGGTGTTCCTGGTCTCCCGGATGCGGGAGGCGTACGTCCACGGCGACCGGGCCGACGAGGCGATCACCAGTGGCTTCCGGCACAGCGCCCGGGTGGTCGTGGCCGCCGCCCTGATCATGATGGCGGTGTTCGCCGGGTTCGTCGGTGAGAGCGACTCCATGATCAAGATGATCGGGTTCGGGCTGGCCTCGGCCGTCATGTTCGACGCCTTCGTCGTACGGATGGCGATCGTGCCCGCCGTGCTCGCCCTGCTGGGCGACAAGGCGTGGTGGCTGCCGAAGTGGCTGGACCGGATGCTGCCCCACGTCGATGTGGAGGGCGAGGCCCTCACCCGCGGGCCCGGGGCGGAGCCCGCCCCGGCCGAGACCGCCGAGCCGGCGGTGGCCCGCACCTGAACCGACCGCCCCACCCCCACCGGGGCCGGGCGGGGGGGGGGCCCCCCCCCGCCCCCCCCCGGGGGGCCCCCCCCCCCCGCCCCCCCCGTCGGGATAAAACCACCCCGCGTCCCCCAGGGGTACCCCACCCACAACCACGGGAGGGG
>NZ_JBIBEN010000023.1:0-88914 GCF_042955065.1 Streptomyces sp. NPDC012510 | reverse complement strand
TGCGCGGGCGCGTGCGGTTCGCATCCCCCCCCCCCCCCCCCCCCCCCCCCCCGGGGGGCCGGGGGGGCCCCCCCCCCCGCCCGGCCCCCGGGGCGTTCGCACCCCAAGTCGACCACCATGGTCTGAAGCAACCGACCGGAGTCACCGATGAGTACCAGCAGTTCCAGCCTGGAAGGGCGCTACGTGGATCGCCTGGCGGAGATCTCCGGCCGCCGCCCCTTCCTCGTCGATCTGGTGCTGGCCATGGCGCTGATGGGCTGCGCCACCTTCGGCAGCGCACTCACCCTGCCCGGCACCGAGCCGCCGGATCAGGACAGGGTCGCCGTCGTCCTCATGGGCGTGTCCTGTCTCGCCCTGCTCAGGCACCGCGCCCACCCGCGTGCCGTCCTCGCCGTGACCGCGCTCTGCACGATCGTCGCGGTGGCGCTGGGCTATCTGCTCACCCCCCTGCTGCTGGCTCCGATCATGGCGGCGCTCTACTGGCTGGCCACGCTCGCCGACCGGCGGACCACCCGGATCTACGGCCTCACGACCATCGCGGCGATGACGATCGCGGCGGTCTTCTCCGACTCCATGGACCAGCTCTCGCTGGTGCTCCGGACGATCGGCCCCGTCTTCTGGCTGCTGCTGCCGCTCGCCGCCGGCCGGCTGGCCGAGGTGCGAGGCGCCTACCTGAAGTCGGTGCAGGCCCGCGCCGAGCACGCCGAGCGCACCCGCGAGGAGGAGGCCCGGCTCAGGGTCACCGAGGAACGGATGCGCATCGCCCGCGATCTGCACGATGTGGTCGCCCACCATCTGACCCTCGCCAACGCCCAGGCCGGCACCGCCGCACACCTCGCCCGCGTCGATCCGGAGCAGGCCCACCGGATCCTCACCGACCTGACCGGCACCACGTCGTCGGCACTGCGCGAGCTCAAGGCCACCGTCGGCGTGCTGCGCCATCCCGACGACCCCGAGGCACCGCTGACGCCCACCCCCGGACTGTCCCAGCTCCCGGACCTGACGGCCTCGTTCAAGTCGACCGGGCTCACGGTCTCCGTCACCGCGGAGGGGCCCCCGGGGCCGCTCGACCCGGGCGTGGACCTGACCGCGTACCGGATCGTGCAGGAAGCCCTCACCAACGTCAGCAAGCACGCCGCCGTGGACGCGGCCCGTGTCCACCTCGTGTACCAGGAGGCGCATGTGACGATCACGGTCACCGACGACGGCGCCGCCGCTGCTCGCCCCGGGGACCCGCCCGCGTCCGGCCGGGGCTTCGGGCTCATCGGTATGCGCGAGCGCGCCCAGTCCGTCGGCGGCTGTCTGAGCGCCGGTCACCGTCCCGGAGGCGGATTCGAGGTCACCACCGATCTCCCGTTGCGCCCCCGGCCTTTCGCACCCGTCCCAGCATCCTCATCCGCATCCGAAGTGGACCAGACCCCATGACCATTCGCGTCCTGCTCGCCGACGACCAGGCCCTGCTGCGGGCCACCTTCCGGATCCTCGTCGACTCCTGCGCGGACATGGAGGTGGTCGCCGAGGCCACCGACGGCCGGGAGGCGGTCGACCTGGTCCGTGTCCACCGCCCCGACGTGGTCCTCATGGACATCCGGATGCCGGGCACCGACGGCCTCACCGCCACGGCGGTGATCTGCGCCGACGAGGAACTGGCCGACACCCGCGTCCTGATCCTCACGACCTTCGAGATCGACGAGTACGTGGCCCAGGCGCTGCGCTCCGGCGCCAGCGGCTTCCTCGGCAAGGACGTCACCGCCGACGTGCTCCTGGACGGCATCCGCACCGTCGCCGCGGGCGACAGTCTCCTCTCCCCCACCGCCACCCGCACCCTCATCACACGCTTCCTCGCCGCCCCCGCCCCCGGCAGCCGCCTGGCCACCCCCGGCCGGCTGACCACCCTCACCACCCGGGAACGCGAAGTCATGTCCCTGGCCGCCGAGGGGCACTCCAACGACGAGATCGCGGAGAAGCTGTACGTCAGCCCTCTGACGGTACGGACACATGTGCACCGGGCGATGACAAAGCTCGGCGCGAGGGACAGGGCCCAGCTCGTGGTGATGGCGTACCAGTCGGGCCTGGTGCAGGTCATGCCGCCGGAATGAGCTCCGCCTGAACGCGCGGTGCACCGCGCCCTGCGAGGGCACGGTGCACCGGAACGCTGCCTGGGTCCTCGCGGACCCTGCTCCTTCACTCCTTGTAGAAGATCTACTCCTTGTAGAAGGTCGCGTCCTGCCGGTCGAGGGTCGTGCTGACCGGCTGGGTGTAGATCAGGTTGTTGTAGTGCCGGATGTAGCGGCCGGGGAAGTTGAACGACTCGTACGAGACTCCGGCGGCGCTGTCGGCGAGGCCCGCCCGCTCGTGGAAGGAGGCGTCGGCCTTGAACAGGGCCGTGCCGTCGTTCTTCTCCACCCACATCTCGTTGTTCTTGTGGCGGAGGTAGTAGCCGGGGAAGTTCGCCGACTCCAGCGATACGGTGCCGCTGCCGGTGAGGCCGGTGACGATCCGGAACTGCGAGTCGGCGAGGTTGGTGACGTTGGCCTCCAGCTTCGCGCGGTACTCCCAGTGGCGCAGGAACTTGTCCGGGAAGTTGTACGAGGAGAGGCGGACGGGGGTCACTCCGTCGGCGACCGGGATGCCGAAGTTGGGGGTGCCGTCGGCGTTCCAGTACAGCTTCTGGTAGCGGGTGCGGCGGTTGGGGTCGTTGAGCGGGTCGCCGCTGATGTCCTTGTAGTTGCGGTCGTGGTAGACGAGGATGTCCGACTTGCCGTCCTCGGAGACCGTGAAGGTGTTGTGGCCGGGGCCGTACTGGCCGGTGTTGGCGTTGCTCTTGAAGACCGGGGTGGAGGTCTTCGCCCAGGAGGCCGGGTTCATGAGGTCGGCGGTCGCGGAGGCGGTCAGCAGGCCGAGGCAGTAGTTCGCGTCGGTGGCGCTGGCCGAGTAGGACATGAAGACCTTGCCGTTCCTCTGGATGACGGCCGGCCCCTCGTTGACGCGGTGGCCGACGGTCTCCCAGGAGTACTCGGGCTTGGAGATCATCACCGGGCTGCCGCTGATGGTCCAGGGGTTGGACATCTTCGCCAGGTACAGGTTGGTGCCGGTGCCGACCGCCGGGTCGGTCTGCGCCCAGCTCAGGTAGCGGGTGCCGTTGTGGGTGAAGGTGGTGGCGTCCAGCGAGAAGGTGTCGAGCGGCAGCGCTATGCGGCCCTTCTCGGTCCAGGTGCCGGTGATCGGGTTGGCGGCGCTGGTCTCCAGGACGTACGGGCGGATCTTCCAGATGTCGTTGGACCAGCCGGCGGTGAAGTAGATGTACCACTTGCCGTCGATGAAGTGGATCTCCGGCGCCCAGATGTGGGCGCCCATCTCACCGCTGGCGTGCTTGGTCCAGATCGTGGTCTCCGGGGCCGTGGCCAGGCCCTGGAGGGTGGTGGCCCGGCGCATGACGATCTTGTCGTACGCGGGGACCGTGGCCGTGAAGTAGTAGAAGCCGTCGGTGTGCTTGAAGATGTGCGGATCGGCGCGCTGGAGCGCGATCGGGTTGGTGAAGGTCACAGCGGGGGACGCGGGGGCGGCGGCCGAGGCCGGTGTCGTCACGGTGGTGAGCACGGCGAGCGCTGCGGCCGCGGCCACCACTGCACGTCTGATGAGACGTCTCATGCTTGCGGTCCTTCGTAATCGGTCGATCACATCGGTGATCGGTCGGTTTCCGGGGGTCGTGTGGGAAGGGTCAGGCGGTCGTGGGGACCAGGCGCCACTGCTGGCAGTTGTTGTTCAGCCAGGACCACTGGCGGACATCGGCGCCGTTGGCCGTGCCGCAGTCGGCGACGTCCAGCACCTTGCTGGTGGCGGCGTTGGTGATCCGGACGTAGTCGCCGCCGGTGTAGATCAGGCGGTACTTCTGGCAGTTGTTGTTCAGCCAGGACCACTGCCGGATGTCGGTGCCGTCGGCGGAGCCGCAGCCGGCGAGGTCCGCGACCTTGCCCGTGGCGACGTTGACGAGACGGCTGGTGTCGTCGGCCATGTCCTCGATGCGCCACTTCTGGTTGGCGCCGCCGTTGCAGCTCCACTGGAAGATGTTGGTGCCGTCGGCGGTGTTGCCGCCGTTGACGTCGAGGCACTTGCCGCTGTTTCGGTTGACGATGGTGTAGGCGGTCGGGGTCGTCGCGGTCTCACCGGACGGGCCGGCCAGCGTCGTACCCGTGGCGACCGGGGCGCCGAGGTTCGGTGTGCCGTCCGCGTTCCAGGTGAACTTCTGCGCGCGGGTCGTCCGGCCGTTGCCGCAGCCGCCGTTGGCGGCGCTGTTGGCGTGGTAGACGATCCAGTTCTCGGTGCCGTCGGGAGACGTGAAGAAGCCGTTGTGGCCGGGGCCGTAGACGCTCGCCGCGTCATTGCGCTGGAAGACCGGCGTCTGCTTCTTCGTCCAGGAGGAGGCCAGCAGCGGGTTGCTGCCCGTGAGCTCCAGCTGGCCCAGCTTGTACTCGGCGGTGCCGCAGAAGCTCGCGGAGTAGGACAGGAAGGTGCGGCCGTCGTGGTACAGCGGCTCGGGGCCCTCGTTGACCGGGCCACCCTGCCTCTCCCAGCTGAGAGTGGGGCTGGAGATGATCGTGAAGGGGCCGCTGAGCGTGTACGGGTTGCTCATCGCGGCGATGACCAGGCTCTGCTCGCTGCCGTTGATCTTGCCGCTGCCCACCAGGTACAGCTTGTTGTCGTGCTTGAGGACGCTGGCGTCGATCAGCCAGCCCTGCGCTGCGGCCGGCCCGGGGGTGAGGCTGGCGTCCGTGAGGATGTTCTTGTAGGTGTACGTGCCCAACGGGTCTGAGCCGGAGCTCTCCAGCACATGGGTGCGCTGGCTGTCGCAGCAGGCGACGCCGGACTGCGCGGCCGAGTAGTACAGGTACCACTTTCCGTTGAGGAAGTGGATCTCCGGCGCCCAGATGTTGTCGTTGCGCCCGGCGGTGGTGTCCGACCAGACCTCCACGCTGGGGGCGGTGCTCAGTCCCTGGAGGGTGGGGGACTTCCGGATGAGCAGCTTGTTCGTGAAGGTGGTCGTGACCAGGTAGTAGTTGCCGTTGTAGTACTCCAGCCAGGGGTCGGCGCCCTTCTGGGACTTGATCGGGTTGGTGTACGGCTTGCCGTCGGCCGCGGCGGCGGGCTGCGCGGTCTGGACGGTCTGCACGGACAGGAGCGAGGCGAAGAGGGCGAGCAGGGCTGCCCCCGACATCAGACTGCGGCGGGGCGTCAGCCAGCGACGGGCACGGGTGGGGAACACGAGATGTCCCTTCCGGGAGAGCGGCTCGTTGCCGGGCGTCCTGACCTGCCCGGGTGTGTTCGAAATTACGAACACTGTGCGTAACTTCGGCCAGAAGGTAAAGCCGAGGTGGGAGTGACGTCAATGGATGCGCAGCTTTTGTCGTCGCAGCGTACCCGCGAGGTTGCCGGGTCTTGAGCGCGAAGAGATAACAGGTGAGGCATGAGATGCGCACGGACATGAGATGCGCACGGGCGGACCGTGCGCATCTCATACCGCCCGGCCGAGGGGCGGAGTCACCCAGCCCTCTCGGCCGCACGGGCCGCCCAGCACGCCAGCCGCCCAGCCGCCGCGCCGCTCAGCCGCTCAGCCGCTCAGCCGCTCAGCCGCTCAGCCGCTCAACGCAAGGTGCGGACGAAGACATCCCCGATCAGGTTCGTGTCCTCGGGCACCAGTCCGGGGTAGTAGGACTCGAAGACGACCGTCGACTCGTCACCGCTCAGCGCCGCGTCCCCCACGGTGACGGGTCTGCCGTCCTGCCCCGGCGACAACATCTCCTCCTGACCGGTGCACAGGTCGCGCAGGATCAGCCCGAGGGACGTGCGGTTGGCGTCCGCCGTGTTCAGCAGCAGCTTGGAACCGTTCGCCGACAGGTCCGAGAGCAGGGTGAGATCGGTCGGGCTGTGCCCGTCGTACCGCTGGAGCGTGCCGGTGCGCAGATCACGGACGAAGGCGTTCCACGCCGTGCCGCTCGCCCCGTTCGGATCGACGCCGGGGACCAGGTTGGTGGCTACGGAACTGAAGCCCACCTTGGAACCGTCGGCGCTCAGCACCGGGCCGACCGCCGACCTGTCGGCCGCCGCCCCGTCATGGGTGGTGTCGGCGTGCACGGTACGGCCGCTCCTGCGGTCGTAGACCAGGATGTCGCCCTGGTCGTTCTCCGTCGGCCCGGAGTAGCCCTCCAGGTAGGCGACCTTGCGCCCGTCCGCGCTCATCGAGATCTGCTCGCACCGGTGGAAGTCCTTGGAACCGTCCGAGGGCCGGCTGACCCTCTTGACCTCCTGCGTCTTCCGGTCCAGCAGCATGACCCGGCAGGCGAACGCCCCGTTGGGGGCCGCGGCGGGCCGGGCGACGAAGGCGACGTAACGCCCGTCCGCGCTGATCGGCGCGATGCCGTACGACATCTCGTAGCCGTCGTCCATCTCGGGCGCGAGGCGTTGGATGGTCCCGGTGCTCAGGTCCATGAGGTGCACGGAGGACGCCCCGGAGGCCGTCGAGAACGACCCGAAGGTCAAATACCGCCCCGACTCGGACAGGTGGGGTGTCGACGTGGTCTCCCCCGGCACCACCACCCGCCGCAACGGCTCACCGGGAGCCGTCCGGTAGTACACGCTGTTGCGCACGTCGGTCCCCGGCCCCAGGTTGGTCGCCGACGACATGAAAGCCACGACGCGCCCGTCCGCGCTGACGACGGCGTCCACGGAGTGTCCGTTGCCGGCGGTGCCGTCCGGGGCCACACTGATCCGCTCGGTCCTCGGCGCGACGCTCGGCGCCGCGTCCGCGTCCTGGCCCGCCGCCTGCGCGGGCCAGGTGGAACCCACGACGACGGCCCCCACCACGACGGCGTTCGCGAGCAGTCGTAAGGAAGATCTTCTCAACTGGCTCCCCCTTCACCCGGGCACGACCACAGCCGCCCCCAGCACCCCCGTGCCCCCGGCCCTGCGCAGAGGGCTCACGAGGATGCAGGCGATGAAAGCGCGCCACCGCCCAGGGGTCAATGCATCTGACGCTCCACTCCTCACACTGGTACGGGACGACCAACGAAACCTCCCCCACACCGGGGCCCCCACGGAGCCGCCCGCATCCGAAAGGAGTTCGCAGCGGTCCTCGGCACCCCCGCCGGCCGAATCGGGGAACTCGCGGCCTCGGCGGAGATGCTGCAAGCGGTGGCCCGTGGCTGGTACCCCGACCTCGCGCCCTGCCTCGTGGCCCGCGCGGAAGCGCTCACCGTGCTCAAGTCGCCTCGCCACCCCACGACTTGGACCGTCTGGCGGGCGCCGGGGCAGTTGGGGTGGCTGAACGCGGCGACCTTGAGCCGGCGGATCTCGTCGCGGTGGTGGGCGTGGTGGCGGGTGCGGTGCCCGAGCGGGATGTTCCGTTCCAGGGCAGCTTCTTGACCTGGGCGTGAAGAATGGGATCTCGTTGCATCGTCAACGACCCCTTGAACCTGGGTCGACCGCCGAGTCCGAGTGATGAACCGGCCCCGGCGCAACGGAAGTTCCTGCGCGATCACGGCGCCACAAGGCCATGTCGAGGGCGTCGCCCTGACGAGCCGAAGTCAGTGATCCGCGCCATGCTCGTCACCCCGGCTTACGGGTGACGAGCATGGCGCGGATGTGAGGTCAGAGCCTGCCGTTCACCGCGATCCCGTCATACTCTCGCTCCCGGATGTTGGCCTGCCAGTAGCCCCATCTCACGTTCGGGTCCCAGGTGTATACGTGACCGGCCTGGTTGAGGCCGAAGGTGCATGACCTGTTCTGGTTGACCCATCCGCCCACATAGTCGCCGCTCTTCCACCGACGCTGGACCACCTGCCACGGCTGACCAAACCCCCCACGGGGGATCGGCTGCTCGAATGTCTCCGTGGTGCTGATCGTGGACGACTTTTGGATCGAGGGGATGAGAGACAAAACGAAGTTGTACCACTTCGCGCTCTGGGCCGAGCTAGCGTTACCGAGGGTGGCCTGACCACCTACAGCCCAACCGAAGTTTGTGGTCTTGTTTACGCTCCAGGAGTAATTGCAGTTGCCTGGGGAGTTAACTGCGCACTTCTTTTCAGTCCCCCTCCAGACCACGTCCTGCCAGCTGTTCGCGGCTTGCTGCCGCGCCACGGCCCTGGCCTTTTCCTTGAACGAAGAAGCTTTCGGAGCGATTCGTACCTGCGCCGTGTCGTAGTCCGCGAGGCAACCTCCCACCGCATGGGCAGGGTCCGCCGAGAAAAGAACAACGGCGGCAAGGAACGGAACCGTAGCCAGTGGGCGGGTCCACAACTTCTTGTGCATTCTCGTCCTCTCTCCACGGAAAACCTGACGTATACAGGTAGGTGCGAGTCTGCATGACAGGAATCACGTGGGCATGATGGCACTACCGGGGCCTCATCACTCCGAATGCGTTCCAGCACGGAACCTCTGCATTCGAGGGGCGACGCCTTCTGACGTGATGAATATGGCACTCACCACTTACCCCAGTCAACACTCCCGGACACTTTGAAGGGATTTCAAGTGAGTGCACAGAGAATGCATTTTTCGGGCAGGCTGAAGCGACCTTCTCTCTTTTCGCGAATGACGAAATAAAAGCGCGAAAAAGCGCACGGGAAGGTGAGTGAAGGTCCTGTGCGCACGAGTGTGGAGTCGGGTAGGGCTGCCGCAAGCACAAAGACCAAGTAGGCAAAGGGAGTTGACGGTTTCTGCGATCGTGATCTTGTAGCAAGCGGTCTCTGGCGTCAAGCGCTGGGCAAAGAACGAAAAGAACGAAACGCCGCCGGGACCGCATCTCGATTGAACCGAACGGTAACTTGACGCCGGTTACTCGAGTACATGTCCGCCGCCTTCCTCTTGGTGCTCCTCGTTGCGGTCGCCGATGACCTTCATATCTGCCGTTACACCGTGGAAAGCTTGGTTTCTGACGGTGCGTTGGGAGGCGGCGAAGAAGGCCCGACCTCCCGGAGTGACCACGGCGGCCCCGGTAACGCGGCCCCCCGTCGACCGTCACGCTCCGCCCCGCCCACATCCGCCGACCCGCCACGTACAACGACCGCCCGTGTGCAGGTCGTGTCTCGTCACCGTCGAACGGGCACATGAGCGCGGACCCCATGAACAACCCGACCTCCCCCACACCGGGGGCCGCACCCCGCCCTGGTCCGCGAGTTCGCGATGTGCTTCACCTCGTCCACGCGGGGCGCGCGACTCGCCCGGCGTCTCGCCGCGCACCGGCTGGACACCTGGGGCCACCCGTACACCGGTGACGCCAACAAGACGCTGTCGCTGATCACTTCGGAGCTGGCCGCCAACGCCGTACGGCACGGGCACGTCGCCGGGCGGGGCCTGCTCATCGTGGCGACGCGGGCGTCGCGCTGGGCGGTCGCACCGCGCATGGACGGCCCCGGCAAGACCGTGTGGGCGGAGTACGCCCTGCCGGGGCCGGGGCCGTGGGGGCCGGGGTCGGGGCCGGCGCCGGCGCCGGCAGGACGACGGACGGAAGACGACGGCTCCCCGCGCCCTCGAAAGTCATAGGTACCCGTCACCGCACGCCGCCGACAGACTGACGCATGGGAACGGGGGCTGTCACACGCACCGTCCCCATCACATCATCGCGACACGGGGAGAATTCCAGCACTCATGAACACCAACAAGATCGCCCAGCGGATAGGTGTCGGCGTCGCGGCTCTCGCCCTCGCGGGCACCGGGTTCAGCGGCAGCGCGAACGCGGCCCCGTCGGACTGCCCGTCGGGCTGGTACTGCGTCTGGTCCGGGCAGAACTACACCGGCAGGATGCAGAAGGTCGAGGGGGACAACGCGGACCTGACCCGGTTCTCCGTCTTCCAGAGCTTCAAGTCGCGGTTCCAGAACGGCAAGTCCTGCGACTTCAAGTGGTACTCGGAGAAGAACTACCGGGGAGACAGCGGAGTCATCAAGAAGGGGTCGAAGGCGACCTGGTCCACCACCCACTTCATCAAGTCCAACAAGTGGGTCAACTGCTCCTGACACTCCCCGATGCCGGGCCGCCTCCGGTGGGGGTCGGCACGGCTGACAGCGGAGCCCGCGGCCGCGGTGAGCGTCACGTTTCCCTCGCTCACCGCAGTCGTCCCGTACTGTTCACGTGGTCCGCCGGGCCTGTCGCGGACCGGGACTTCCACGAGCCCCGCTCAACGCCCCTCGTCGAGGAACTCCTTCGCCTTCCTCGAGTGACCCGGTGGTAGATCACGCCACGGAACTGGACACCGTCGGCGCACGAGCCGGAGCCGTCACCGTCGCCCAACGCGAAGCATGCCGCCCCCGGAAGAAGCAACAACACTGTGAGAACGCCCTACGGCCCCCGCCGACCGCGAACACATGACGCCGTGGTCATGTGCGCCCCTCTCATCTCGGTAGAGGCTTCGCGGGCCGCGCACGTCACCGTAGCCGAGCGTGCGCCACTGCTCCGTGCACTCTCTAAGCCTTGATCGGTACGGCCGACCTGGCGGCCTGCTCGATCTTCGCGCAGTAGGCCGCACGGGCTTCCTCGTCGATCCGCGTCTCGTATTCGGCGCGCATCCCGGTCCGGCCGTCGAGGCCCTCGCGCAGGATGTCGGCGTGCCCGGCATGCCGGATGGACTCGCCGAGGACATGGACCATGACGGCGAACAGGTTCGTGTTGGGGGAAGGCTCCGGCCACCACGGCACGTGGCCGGAGGCGTCGAGGGGAAGCGCGTTGATCGTCGCGTCCGAGTGTTCCCATGTGCGCCGGTAGAACCCGATGATCTGATCGCGGGTCTCGTCCTCGGTCGCCCACAGATCACTGCCGGTGGAGTGGTCCTGCCACCTGGGCAGCGGTTCCGGGGAAGGGCGGTCGAAGACCTCGCCGAAGTACCTGGCCTCGACGTTGGCCACATGTTTGACCAGGCCGAGGAGGTTGGTCCCGGTCGCTGTCAAAGGTCGGCGGGCGTCGTATTCCGACAAACCGTCAAGTTTCCAGAGCAGCGCCTCGCGGTGCCGCCGCAGTCTCCCGTGCAGGTTGTCTTTCGCGAATTCATCGATCATGCGGCATGAGCCTGCCATGGGCTGCTCGCAGGCCTCAAGATCCCGTACGTGGCCCGCGACGACGGTCAGAGCCAGAGGCTTGGTCATGGCCATGGCCATGGCCACCGCCCTGACCTGCTACATCGGCGCGATGTTCCGGTTCAAGGGGCTGGAGTACCAACGGATGATCATCGAGGGCGTGACGGACGGGCTCGTCCTCTGCGAGACCGTCAACCGGCTGCGCGGCACGGACCCGGTCCGCATCCGGTGTCTGGTTTCGCGGCCACGGTCGTGACCGGAGTCCGGTGGTGCGGGAGGAGGCCGGGGCAACCAGGCCTCCTCCCCGATGCCCGGCCTACGGCCTGTCGAAGGTCAGGCAGTTCAGGTGGTTGAGGGTGTCGCCCAGACAGATGTACAGGAAGTCCGCTCCGCCGACGACGTCCGCGGGGACGGTCACGGAGATGTCGATCGACTTGCCGCACACCGGCTTGGTGGTGCGTTCGCTCAGCCGTGTGTAGTCGGGGCCGCCGTCGGAACGGTAGGCCGCGACGTAGGTCATGCGGCAGCTCGACGTGCTGACCGACTTTTGCTCACCGGTGAGCTGGACTGACCTGTTGTACCAGGTCAGATTCCCTTTGGTGTAGGTCTGGCCGTACGGGACCGCGTACGGACTCGTCGGGTAGGTGGCAGCGTTCGCGTGCCCGACGGGCGACAGGGACAGAGCCGCGGTTGTCAGTGCCAAGGAAACGACGCGCCTCTTCGCAGCAAAAGCCATGGATCCTCCGTTGGTTGACGACACCGAGCCCTCACCTCGCCGGTCGGTGCCGAGACCAAGTATCAGGGTGATTCGTGGAGTCGGCGCTGTACGCTCCTCCGCATCAGCGAGGCAGGTATGACAACCGGAGGGCAGAGATGTCTTCACATGTGGCGCCCGGTGATCGAGTGACGTCCGGACTCGACCGGCGTGCCGAGCTGAGGGAGTTCCTGCGGTCACGCAGGGCCCGGCTCCGACCCGAGGACGTGGGCCTGCCCTCGTACGGTCGGCGGCGGGTTCCGGGGCTGCGGCGCGAGGAGCTGGCGCAGTTGGCGGGGGTGTCGTACGCGTACTACGCGCGCCTGGAGCAGGGCTACGGCGAGACCATGTCGGCCGAGGTGCTGGACGCCGTCGCCCGCGCACTGCGCCTGAACGAGGAGGAGCGGGACCATCTGACGCAGCTGGCCCAGCCCGAGCGGCAGAGCGCGACGCGGTCCGTGTCGCCGCCGCAGCGGCTGCGGCCCAGCGTCCAGCATCTGCTCGACGCGCTCTGTGTGCCCGCCTACGTCCTCGACCTGCGCCTGAACATCCTGGGCTGGAACCGGCTCGCCACCACCGTCTTCGGGGACTTCGGCCGGCTGCCGCCCGAGGAGCGCAACACGGCCCGGCTGATCTTCCTCTCGTCCGAGACGCGTGAGAGGTTCATCGACCCGGACCGTGTGGCGCGTAGAGTCGCGGCCGTGGTCCGCACGAACGCCGGCAGAAGCCCCGGCGACCCGCACTTCTCCTCACTGGTCCAGGAGCTGTCGCAGAAGAGCGAGCAGTTCCGGCAGTTGTGGGCACAGCACGAGGTGAGCAGCGAGAACGCCCGCGAGTCCCTGCGGATGCGGCACCCGCTGGTGGGAGAGTTCGACCTCGTCCACGAGCCCATGGCATTGTCCGGGGGCGCCCGGATACGGCTGATGACCTACCACGCCGAGCCCGGCTCCCGTTCGGAGGAAGCCCTGCGGATGCTGGCCAGTTGGGCGATGGAGCCGCTGAACCGGGAGCCGGGGCCCGGCCCTCGCCCATGACGGCACTGTGCGCCGACCCACTCATCGGTCCCGTCCGAGAACCTCTGCCGCTTTCGGACGGGGCCGTCATGCCGACACGGTGGCCGTACGGTTCGCGTACGACCACCGTGTCCTGAGTGGGTCGGCGGAGGAGGAACTCAGGGGGGAACTACGGAGTGACGGTCAGCAGGGTGCTGCCGACCGTGTCGGTGCCGTCGCCGTAGCCGACCAGGCCGAGATACGTGTGGCCGGTCGGGAGGTCGCGCCAGGAGACGGTGACATCGGCGGTGCCGCCCAGGGACACCCGCTGTTCGGCCGGGGTGACGGTGGCCGGCCGGTCGGGGTGGGAGTCCTGGCCGACCAGCCAGGTGTGGAGGGTGTACGTCTGACTGGTGGCGCCCTCCGGCAGGGCGAACTGGTTGACGTACACCTCGTACCTGCCCGGCTCGATGAGGTCGACGTACTCGTCGCTGCCGCCGGTGGGGTCGGAGAGCAGGTTGCCGTCCTCGTCGTACACCCACAGGTCCATGTCGCTGCCGCCGAGGAAGTCGGACGAGAGGATCCCGACACGGGCCAGCGCGGTGCCCTCGGTAACCGTGATCTCGGTACGGACCGCGGAGGCCGGAAGCGGCGACGGCGGTGGTGTGAAGCTGTCGGTCGAGGTGCCCGTCAGGGTCCCGGTCCTGACGGTGCCCGCGTACAGGCCGTTCAGGGCCGTGGTGAGGGTGCCGTCCCAGCCCGACTTCGCCTGGAGGGTGAGCGAGCCGGTGGCGCCCGTGCCGTCGGCCTCCGGGGGGACGGCGATCCGTGTGGCACGCAGGGCGATGGCGCTGCGCACCCGGTGCCCGTCCCGGTCGCCCCAGCTCACCGAGCCGAAGGCCCACTCGTCGTAGTCCGCGTCGGTGCGGGTGAAGGTCACCCGGTAGGTGGCGGACCCGCCGGGCGGCACGACGAGGCGCTTCGGGGAGACCGTCGCCCGGTAGCCGTGCGGTGCCCGCAGCGTGGCGGTGTACACGCCGGTGGCGTCGCCGACGTTGGTGACGGTTCGGGTCACGGTCTGCTCGCCCGCGAGGTCGCCGACAGAGATCGTCGGGTAGTTGAGGTCGCTCGGATCGGTCTTCGGGGCGGTGGCGCAGGGGTCACCGCCGTCGCCGGTCACCGGACGCCGGTTGAGGGCACACAGGTACGCGGTCCAGTCGGCGGAGGTGGAGTCGTAGACCAGGCCGGGGTCGTCGGCGGCGTTCGGGGCGACCTGCCCGGCGCCGTGGTCGAGCGGGGTGGCGGGGCCGTCGGCGCCGATACGCCGGATCGCCCTGCCCTTGTCGGTCTTGGTCGTCGCGGTGGTCATCAGGGCCGACTTGACCTCCATGGGCGACCAGTCCGGGTGCAGTGAGCGCAGGAGCGCGGCCAGTCCGGCGATGTGCGGGGCGGCCATCGAGGTGCCGGACGCCATCCCCTGCGGGCCCGTGAAGGATCCGCCGTTGCCGCCGGGGACGGCGCCGGCGACGACGTCCACACCGGGGGCCGCGATGTCGGGCTTGAGCAGGTCGCCGCCGCTGGCCGGGTCCGGGCCGCCCGAGGAGAAGGCGGCAATGGCCGGTGCCTCCTGGCGTACGGCGCGCGCCGCGCCGAGCCGGGCCGTGGCGCGAGCGCCGGCCCGGTCGAGGTACGCCTTCACCGCCCGGCCGGTGACGTCGTCGACGTGCACGGTGGGGAGGGAGTGGACGTCGCCCCGGGTGTCCAGGAGCGCCCGGGAGTTGTACAGCACCATGCCGACGCCGCCGGCCGCCTCGACCTGCGCGCTCTTGTCGATGCGGGCGCCCGTGCCGTCGCCGGCCGTCGCGCACAGCACGATGGCGCCCTTGACCTTCGCCGGGTCGAGGGTGCCGGGCCGACACAGCTCCGCTTGGGCGGCGTCCACGCCGCCGCGGGCCGCGTCGGCCGCGTCGACGAGCCGTGCGGACGCGACGGCCGAGCCGTTCAGGCCGGTTCCGGTGTACGAGGTGCCGTTGCCGAGGGTGAGCGTCGTGCGGTAGCCGAGATCGTGGGTGGAGGCGGCCACGGTGGTGGTCCACGGCGTGTTGTTGGAGACCGTGCCCGGCCCGCTGTTCGCCGCTGAGACGGCGACGAAGACACCGGCCTTGGCGGCGTTGAACATGGCCATGTGGGCGGGACCGGTCACATCGGCGGGTTCGCTGATGCCTAGGGACATGTTGATGACGTCCACGCCGTCCGCCACGGCCTGGTCGATGGCCGCGGCGACGTCCGCCGTCCAGCAGCCGGATCCCTTCCAGCACGCCTTGTAGGCGGCGAGGCGGGCGGCCGGGGCGATCCCGGATATCCGGCTGCGGGCGATGCCGGTGCCGGGCAGGGACGCGGGCACGTCGTGGTTTCCGGCGGCGGTGGTCGAGGTGTGGGTGCCGTGCCCCTCGTCGTCGACCGGGGACGGTGTGTCGTCGTCCGTCAGCTCGGGCACCGCCTTGTTGAAGTAGCGGGCGCCGATCAGCTTGTTGTTACAGGTGTACGGGTGGGCGCGGTCCGTACCGGGGTCGCAGACGCCCTTCCATTTCCCGGCGATGACCTCGGCGTCGGGGCGGGGCTCGGGAAGGGCCCGTAGCGACGGGTTGGTGTTGTCGATCCCGAAGTCGACGACACCGATGATCACGCCGGCCCCCGCGTTCCGCTGCCCACCACGGAACTTGGAGTAGAGGCCCCCGCGGTCCTTCAGGCCCAGGAACCCTGCGGTGTCGGTGGCGGGGAGCCCGCCGGCCGCACCCGCCGCCGCGCCGGGACCGGGGACGGCGGCACGGGCGGCGCTCACACCAGCGGCTTCGCCGGTGCCGGTCGGCCGAGTCACCTCGTTGCGCACCAGCGAGGCGACGCCGGGGGTGCGAGCGAGCCTCGCTGCCTGACCGGCCGTCAGCTCGGCGGCGAACCCGTTGAGTACGTACCGGTAGTTGTACAGCGGCCGGACACCCGGCACCTCGGCCAGCACCCGGTCACGCGCCCGCGTCAGGCGGCCGACGTAGTCCCGTACGGCCCCGGACCGCGTGTTGATCCGCTCTCCGGATTCCGGTGCGGTTGCGGGATTCGCGGCGACGGGCTCGCCGGAGAGCTGGACGAGATAGGTGCCGGCGGAGTACGTCCGCGCGGCCACGCCGACGGGCCGCTCCGGTGCCGGGGCGGCGGGAGCGGCCTGCACGGACGGGACGTGGGCAAGGGCCAGCCCTGAGACGAGCGCCGGGACCAGCAGGGAGACGACGGATCTCCGGCTGACGCCGCGGCGTCCGTCTTCTCTGGGTACTTTCACGGTTCTTCCCTGGTGGTGGGGGGTGAGTTGGGGGGAGGTGACGCTGTGGCCCGCATCGTTCACCGGTGGGGGCATCGCCGATGGGCGGCGCCGGTGGGCGGCGATGGGCGCCGATGGGCGGCGCTGCTACTGCGGCGGCTGGAGCAGGTGGACCTGCGGAATCAGACGGCCGAAGCACCGCGCCCGGGCGCGGTGGCCTCCGAGGGGGCATGCGCCGGCCGGTGTGGGGACGTTCGCGCGGAATGGAACGGCGAGCCGTCGGCCGAGCAACGCGGCGGCCATATCCGAACTCGGCCCACAGCCGGCTCACACGGTGCTCGATGGGACACGGCATCCACTGTGGGGTACGCGATGCAACCCAACCAGCAGGCAGTCTTGGTACCACTACGAAGGGTACGACTGCCGTGCGTACGACTGCCGTTGATACGTCGGCGGTTGGTATGTCTGCCGTACGCACGTCTGCCGTTGGTACGTCTGCCGTTGGTACGTCTGGCTGTAGCAGCCAAGACGGTCCGGGACCGCTCGCCCTGCTGCCGCTCACGCAGCCGCCGGATCCGGTTGACGTCCGACCGGCCCGAGGTGGAGATGGACTCCCTGCGGAACTCGACCCCGGCCCCACCACGCCGGCGCCGCTGGAACCAGCCGGGCTCGTCCGCGCGTTACACCCTGTGCCGGACGCACAGCGGAACGTCGCCGACTTCCCCGGGCGGACGGCAGCCAGCGGCAGCCAAAGGAAGGGGGGAAGCCCTGTGTCACGAGGGTGGAAGACCGCGGTCATGGTGGTGTCGGCGGCGGGGATCGTCTCGACGCCCCTGTTCTGGTTGCTGAACGGCCCGGACACGGGGCAGTTGGTCGGGGCCTCGGTTCAGGCCGCGGTGAGTATCGCCGCTCTGGTCTACGCGGTCCTCGCCGTCCCCGGCCCGGGCCCCAGGGACCGGGCGGCGCGTACGGGCCGGGCCGTAGCACGGGACGGTGGTCACACGGTGACCGGAATCAAGCGCCCCAAGGGCCGCGGCAGCGGGTCGGCGACGGTCACGGACACCGGCCCGGCCACCGCGACCGGAAAGGGCAGCAAGGGAGTCACCGGCATCGACTACAGCTGAACGGCCCGGACCGACCGAGGGGGACGAAGTGAACAGACCGGACCGCGGCAGCCCCCGTCGGCCGGGCCAACGCCACAGCCGCGGTGACGGTGACCGGGTGAGGGTGAGGGTGAGCCGGAGCGGGAGCGGCACGGCCATCGGCGAGAACAACACCGTTGTCACCGGCGTCCAGAACGTCCACAACGGGCTGCGGTGGTCCGTGGTCGTATGGCTCGCCGTGCTGGTGGTCTGTATGGGGCTGGCGGGGGGCTACTTCCTCTTCCCCACGGGCACCGAGGGGGACGACCGGCCCCAGGACCCGGAGAAGGCCGGGGAGAAACCCTTCCACGTGCGGGTACGGCAGGTCTGGGACCTCCCGCAGGACGGCACCTTCTGGGTGTTCCCGGAGCGACTGACCGCCGGGACGCTCGACGCCCCCTGGGACAAGCGGGCTGCCGAGCAGTACACCTCACTCGGCGGCATGCGCGGCGGCCGGAACTGCGGCGAGGTGTGCACGCCCGTCTCCCGCTATCACGTCACCCTCACGGGGAACCGCCTGCAACCCGTGCACATCGACGCGATCAGGGCCAAGGTGCTCTCCAAGAAGGCCGCGCCGGCCGGGACGTTCCTGTGCGTCCCGCCCCAGGGCGGTGGGCCCGCCGACACGGTCTACGTCGACCTCGACTCCTCCGGCAAGGACGGCGTGGAGGTCGACAAGCACAACAATCCCACGACGCGGATCTTCGCCGACGGCCAGAACCGTTACGCGGCCCACGGTGAGCCGCTCGACTTCATCGTGCTCGGCGGCACTGCCGAACCGGTGTTGTACGCATGGGAACTGGAGCTGGAACTCAGCTACGACGGAAAGCAGGAGACCCAGACGATCCGGCTCGAGAACGGCACCCCGTTCCAGACCGTGGGATGGCTCAACGTCCCCGCGTACGACGTGGTGTACGTGCAGCACCACACCGGCAAGCTGGTCGAATCCGGCGACAAGCGGCCCAGGTGCACCCAGCCGAGCTGATCGACGAACCGAACCGACCCCTCGCGACGGGGCGAACGTTGCCTGTTGGGGCACTATCGCAGCGAATCCGGTCGCCCGGCGTAGTAGACCACTGCGACGCTCTCACGCTCCGGCAGTCCGCTGAGGTCCTCGGACGGTTTGTCCGGGGAGGACAGGGTCAGCGGATCGAGCAGTTGCACCGTCCACAGCGGCGACCGGGTGTCCAGGAGCGGCGTCCCCGGGCCCTCGACGACGATCCCCCGCTCGCCGCAGCCGTAGGCGTCGCTCAGCCGCCCGGGCAGCGTGGGTGCGGGCCCTCCCAGCCTGCGTTGGCAGTGCGTCCCGTCGGCCAGTTCGAGCGCCCACGGCCTGGTCTTCGCCGTCGGCACGCTGCCAGCCGGTTTCTCCGCCGCGCGTCGCACGAGCCGCTGCAGAGTGGTGTCCCAGGGATCAACGGCGGTGTGGCGGTAGAGCGTCCTGCTCCACGGACTTCCGCACAGCAGGCCACCGGAGTGCTCCCGCTCGATCCAGCACATTCCCGCCCCGGCGACCGTGGGCGGGCAGGTCACGATGTCGGGGAACAGCGCACCGGGAGCGGTCGTACACGAACTGCCGTGGATCGAGGAGGAACGCTCCATCTCGACGACGGTGTAGTCGGGTTGCGGGTTTCCCCGGGGGGTCACCGGGACGACGGTGACCTTGCGGGTGGCTGCCGCCCCGGACTCCGCTTCCGACGCTTCGCCTGCTTCGATGGCTTCAATGGCTTCAATGGCTTCGGCACAACGCTGCCGTGCCGCCTCGTCCTTGGGATCAGAGGTGCTCACACACACCCGTACGCCGCGCGGCGTACGGGTGACGGTGCAGGACGCGACGCCGTCCCCCTCCTCGCACCCCCAGTACAGCAACCGGACCGACGACGACGGCGGCGGCGACCCCGCCGTACCCGCCCGCACCCGGGCCCTGTCTCCCTGGCTCGCCGGGACGGTCGTCGTACACGTGGTGACCTCGGCGGAGAAGGCGCAGCCGTCCTGGGGCGCTCCGGGCACGGTCAGCACGACGGTGTCGGAGTATCCGGATATCCGCAAGGTGATCTCCGTCGGTCCCGAGCCCGACCGGCGAAGCGCTGCTCCGGCGAAGACAGCCCCGGCCAGGAGGACGAGTACGGCCAGGCCGAGGACGAACCTCGGCATCCGGCCGCGGGGCGTCCGCCGGCCAGACGACCGTACGGGAGGGATGACCGTCATGTCCCTAATCGTAGGCCGCAAAACCCCCCGGACGCCGGGCCTCCGCGCAGCCACCGTTCCCCGCCTTGCCTCCCGAACTCCACTGGCACGGCCGTGAGATGCGACCCTCCGGGCCCCGGTCGGGCGCGATCCCTTCGCGGTCGCCTCCGCCATCCACGAGGCTTCCTCACCCTTGGATGTGCGCTCATCTGCCGGCGGACGCGTGCCTCCCCACGCTGACAGCACTGACAGTCCGGCCGCGACCTCCACCTCGTCGCCGCCCTCGCGGACGACTGGGGCGTCACTCCTCACCCGGCCGCCTTCGACAAGACCGCATGGGCCTGGGCAGTTTGTCCGGATGCAACGGCTCAATCCGCGCCCACTACGCGTCAGGTCAACGGCGCACCCGGACCAACGATCAGCCAGACCCGGAGGGAGCGGCTACATGTTGCCTGGGGCATCGGCTCGGCCGGCAGCTGTCCACCAGGCGATCACCCGGGCTGCCATTGCTTCCGGCTGCGAAGCCAGAGGGTCCAGGCAGAAGTGTTCCTCCAGTTCGTGCCGCAGAAAGTCACCGATCTCCGTCTGGTCAGCTCGCCCACGGAGCCGCTGGAGCAGAGGGGCGAGCATGCAGTCGTACTCATCCTGCACATCGTCGGCTACACCGATCGGGTCCCACTCATTGAGCAGGTGCCGCAGGTCGTTCTCGGTGGCGGAGGTCCCAGGCTGCATCGCTCAAGAGTGGCACCCGGGGAACGACCACCGCCATCATTTACCCGCCGACGGGCCGGACGAGCCGTAGCCGGGGGCGGGCGGTGACGACGGACATGAGGTCCCCGGCCCGGTCCCGCCGGACGACCCGCATCCGGGTGGCCGCGGCCGAATGCGAGAATGCGGCCCCGGTGGAGAAGTGCTCGCTCCGGGCAGGCACAAGCACGGCGGGAACGGGGGTAGCCATGGCGTTGGTCATGTGTCCACTGTGCAGCGACGACGAGGACATCGAGGTGATGCGCACGCTCGACGGCGGACGTCGGCGCGTGAAGCACCGGTGCGGCTATGAATGGGAGCACAAGGAGCCCACCGTCCCGCAGAGGAACCCGCTCCGCTCCTTCGACGACCTCAAGGCCCGTTTCCCGAAACCCGAAGACGTCGATCCCGAGCAACTGGCGCGCGTGGTTCGGCTGAAGGAGCGGTACCTCGCCGACAAACCGGACTTCGACCCCGCCGTGGCGGCCTACTGGTCGAAGTACCAGCAGATCTTCTCCCCCGAAGGGCTGTGGACGTGCGACCCCCGAGTCCTCAAGGACTTCGCGAACTCCGAGGTGGGGGCCCACCCCGGCAATCAGGCCACCTTCAACTCCGCGTGGAACGCCCTGGGCGATGCCGCGGCCGGGGAGTCGACCCGCCGGACGATCGAGTACCTCCTGCACGAACCTGACGACGTGCCGCTCGAAGACCGGCTCCAGCATCTGCTGTCCGGCACCAAACCCTTCGCCATGACCGGTTTCAAGGAGGCCCTCCTCACCAGAGTTCTCTGCGTGATGCACCCCGACCGGTTCCTCACGATCCTCAAGTACAAGACAGAGGCCGGAGGTAAGCGCGAGATCGCGCGGCTTGTCTACGGACTGGAGTTGCCGGCACCCGAGTCGGTGAACTGGACCCTTGGTCGGCTCATCCTCTGGAGCAACGATCTCCTGCATACCCTCGTCGGCGAGGGTTTCGCCAACCAGCAGCACTCCGCGGCGTTCCTGTGGTGGGCCAAGGATCAGGTCGGCGCGCTGCGGTAGGGGCGTCGAACGGCCCCCCCTTTTTTTTTTCCGTGCGGCACATTGTCGAATGTCGGGGTCGTCTCGTCGTCGGCCCGGTAGCTCTGGATCTGTACTGCAGACCGACGACGCCCAGGCCTACGGCATGGGTTCGCGACGATCTGGCGTGGACGGCGCTTCCCAACCGCGACTTCAAGGCGTTGACCCCCGTCGCCAGCACTGCAACTGTTCTTGAACCATGCCAGGGCATGGGTGCCCGGCCCCGCCTTTTCACCGCTCAACTTTCCCCCAGCAGCTTTAGATCAACGCCAGCGAGTGTTGTCGGTGCCGGCGCGGAAGAGCCATACGGCACCGTCGACGAGCAGGCAACCTGGCATCCAGCTGCTGCCCTTACGCAAGATGTGCAGCGCGCCGACCGCGCCGGGTGGGTGACGTGCCTCTGCGGCAGCGGCCTTGGCGTTGCAGCTCGTAGTGCGTCGATGCGATGATCGCGCGCATGTCCGATCACGGGGGAGGCGGTGGAACGGCGGAGGAAACGCGCCGGTCCAGGATCTACGACTACCTGGAGCCGACCGCCCCGGCGGTGCCCGCCCAAGCCACTCCCCCGCCCCCTCGTGAACGCGTTCCGGATGCCGCTCCTGAGCGGCCTGCCACGGACCAGGCGGCCATCCACCACCGCCGTCGGCGGCGCCAAGCCGCGGCTCTGCTGGGTGAGTTCCGGCGTACGGCGGTCCTCGTACCGCTGTCGGACGACGGCGACCCACTCATCGGGGAGTTCGGCGGTATCCGCTGGACGTGCTCGAGTCGGGTAAGAATCCGGACATGCCGACGCGAGAGATTATCAGCGACGGTCCCGGCCGGGACTCGCGTCAGCCCGAGGCGGTGGAGTCGCGGGGTTCCGACCCGATCGACTTCGCCACCGGCCGGATGTACCTCCCCCAAACAGACCTGAGCCTGCCCGGCACCCTTCCTCTGGTGTTCAGACGCCGCGTCGAGTCGGGCTACCACCTGGGCAAGTGGTTCGGCCCGTCCTGGTCCTCCACCGTCGACCAACGCCTGGAGATCGACTCCGAGGGCGTCATCTTCATCACCGAGGACGGCCTGCTCCTCGCCTATCCCCACCCCGCGCCGGGCGCTCCGACCCTCCCCAGCCACGGCCCTCGCTGGCCCCTGGACCGCGAGGACGGCGGCTACACGGTCACCGACCCCGCTACGCGCCGCACCTGGCACTTCACCGACCGCCGGGACGATCTCGCCGTCCTCGAACAGATCGACGACCGCAACGGCAACTGGCTCACCTTCGAGTACGACACCGAAGGCACCCCGCTCGGCATCGTCTCCAGTGCCGGATACGAGGTACGCGTCACCACGGAGGCCGGCCGGATCACGGCCCTCCACCTGGCCACGACCGGTCAGGAACTGAAGCGCTACGGCTACACGGACGGCAACCTCACCGAGGTCGTCAACTCCTCCGGCCTCCCCCTCCGCTTCACCTACGACGAGGTCGGCCGCGTCACCTCCTGGACGGACACCAACGACCGGGCCTACTCGTACGAGTACGACGACCGGGACCGCTGTATCGCCGAGGGCGGCACGGACGGCCACATGACCCTGCGCGTCTCGTACGACGACACAGACCCCGACACGGGCCTGCGCGTCACGACCACCACGACCGGCGAGGGCCACACCCGCCGCTTCCTCATCAACGAGGCGTGGCAGGTGGTCGCCGACATCGACCCCTTGGGCGCGGTCACCCGCTACGAACGGGACCGCTACAACCGCCTGCTGTCCCTGACGGACCCCCTGGGCCACACCACCACGTTCCGCTACGACGAGTCCGGCAACCCCACGGTCGTCACACGCCCGGACGGCCGCGAGACGAGAGCCGAGTACAACGACCTCGGCCTGGTGACACGGCAGGTGAACCCGGACGGCACGGTCACCCGCCAGACGTACGACGAACGCGGCAACCGCACATGGTGACCGCCCCCACCGGCCTCACCACCCACTTCACCTACGACGACGCGGGCCGACTGACCGCCGTCACCGACCCCCTCGCCCACACGACGACGGTCCGCTGCGATCCCGCCGGTCTCCCGTTGGAGATCACAGACCCGCTCGGCGCGGTCACCCGCTACGAACGTGACCCCTTCGGCAGACCCGTCACCCTCACGGACCCGACGGGTGCGGTGACCCGGCTGGAGTGGACGGTGGAAGGCCGCCTCGCCCGCCGCACGGCCGCCGACGGCACCACGGAGTCGTGGACGTACGACGGCGAGGGCAACTGCACCACCCACACCGACCCGATGGGCGGCGTCTCCCGCTTCGAGTACACCCACTTCGACCTGCTGACCGCCCGCACGGGCCCGGACGGCGTACGCCACGAGTTCGCGTACGACCTGGAGCTGCGGCTGACGAAGGTCACCAACCCGCAGGGCCTGACCTGGAGTTACGAGTACGACCCGGCGGGCTCGCTGATCGCCGAGACGGACTTCGACGACCGCACCCTCACCTACGAACACGACGCGGCGGGCCGCCCGACGTCCCGCACGAACGCCCTCGGCCAGGTGGTGTCGTTCGAGCGCAACGCCCTGGGCCAGTTGCTCCGCAAGAACGCGGCGGGCGACGTCACGACGTACGCGTACGACATGACGGACCAACTCGCCCAGGCGACGGGCCCGGACGGTACGACGCTGACGATCCTGCGCGACCGCTTCGGCCGGGTGCGCTCGGAGACGGTCGACGGCCGCGAACTGACGCACACGTATGACGATCTGGGCCGTCGAACAGGCCGCACGACGCCGACCGGCGCGACGACGACCTGGACGTACGACGTGACCGGCCGCCGCACGGGGATGACAGCCTCGGGCCACACCATCGACTTCACCTACGACGAGGCCGGCCGCGAACTGACCCGCCAGATCGGCGAGACGGTCACCCTGGCGCACACATCGACCCCGTGGGCCGCCTCACCAGCCAGTCGGTGACCGGCACGTCGGGCCGCTCGATCCAACACCGCGCGTACACCTACCGCGCCGACGGCAACCTCACCGGCATCGCCGACCGACTCTCCGGCACCCGCCGCTTCGACCTCGACGCGGCAGGCCGCGTGACGGCGCTCCACGCGGCCGACTGGACGGAGAGATACGCCTACGACGAGGCGGGCAATCAGACGTCGGCGTCCTGGCCGTCGCCCCACCCAGGTCAGGAAGCCACCGGCGTCCGCACCTACACGGGCACCCGCATCACCCGCGCGGGAGGCGTCCGCTACGAACACGACGCGTTGGGCCGCATCACCCTGCGCCAGAAGACCCGCCTGTCCCGCAAACCGGACACCTGGCGGTACGAGTGGGATGCCGAGGACCGCCTGACGTCCGTGACGACCCCGGACGGCACGCGCTGGCGGTACACGTATGACCCGCTGGGCCGCCGTACGGCCAAACTCCGCTTGGCGGACGACGGCGAAACGGTGGCCGAGCACATCGGCTTCACCTGGGACGGCACCACCCTCTGCGAACAGACCACCACATCCCCGACCCTGCCCCACCCGGTCACCCTCACCTGGGACCACCAGGGGCTGCGCCCCATCACCCAGACCGAACGAATAACGGCGGCAGACGCTCCCCAAGAGGAGATCGACTCCCGCTTCTTCGCCATCGTCACGGATTTGGTGGGCACGCCAAGCGAACTCGTCGACGAGCAAGGCGAGATCACGTGGCGGACCCATAGCACGCTGTGGGGCACAACGGCCTGGGCGGCCGACAGCACCGCCTACACCCCCCTCCGCTTCCCCGGCCAGTACTACGACCCCGAAACGGGCCTTCACTACAACTACTTCCGCCACTACGACCCCGAGACGGCCCGCTATCTCACCGCCGACCCCCTTGGTCTGGTGCCGTCACCCAACCCGGTCTCCTATACACAGAACCCTCATAGGCTCATCGACCCTCTCGGTCTAGCACCCTATAAGAATCAGCTACCGGGGGAACTTGACAGAGAATTGGCGGATGCAGAGCGTCTCGGCGTAAGACCGCTCAAGGTGGGTGATGACGGGTTTGACGGAGCAATCAACTCGGGAACTGTCAAGTGGGTGGTCGACCAGAACGGCGATTTGCTTGTCATGCCCAAACATGTGGATGGTGTCGAACTTAAGCATCCTGTTTTGACCCGCGGAGGTCCGGTACATACAGCCGGGGAAGCAGAGATAGCTGGAGGCGGCGGAAGTTACTTTGACATGGAGATCAATAATAATAGTGGGCACTATTTGCCGTCCAAGGAGAGTCTCGAAATAGGGAAGGACGCGTTCAAGCGTGCAGGAATCGAGTTCATGGAATGAGGGATCCAAGGCCGATCCCACCGGATTGGATCCAAGGAACATCCCCCTCCTATCAATCGGCGAGCTGGAAGAACTCGCCTCCAGAAGAAATGGACCTCCTATCGAATGGCAGACATGGGAAATGCTTCGCACATTTGCAGTCGGGCGGATGCACGATGCCGGTTTGGGTGCTGACGCTCGCCTTCGCTGGGCCCACCTTGCCTTGACCGCACTCAAACGGAAAGGCGAGAATGCCGAGCTCGACACTGCATCCGTTCTATCCGACGAGGCCTACATTCGCGCCTACGCAATCCGAGAGTTCGGCGCCCTGCAGGACGGTGGAATTCGCGATCCCGCAGATCTATGCACATCGGTGTTCCGGGAGATTGGAGAAACAAGGGGCGAGGTGCACGCTCAGGCCACAAATTGGCACACTCGACCGGTTCCGGAAATCTTGCGCCTCCGACGCATCAAGAACATGTTGACCCCCCTGCGGGACCTGGAGAGCGTAATCCCTATGAACGATCCGACACGCGACGAACTATCAGCCTGGTTGCCCCTGATCCGTGATCTTCCCTAACAGATCACGACCAGCGCGCCTTCGTTTCTGTCCAGCGGCCGATGACAAACCGCAAGACCCGCCACGACGACGATCCGCCGCGACCGCGCCGGCCTCAGCTTGACGGCTGACCTTCTGGGTCGATATTCCCCAACGGGTATTGATCCGAGCAACATTGCCCGCACGGAACGATGGCGCTACGGAATAAAAAAGGGATGGATCATCGAGAACCCAGGACGACATGTGGGATGACTGAAGAAATTACGATCCGTGTCCAAAAAGATGGCCAGGAGGACCAATGGAAGATGCTGATCGAAGAGGAAGGCCCCTGGACTCTTCACCTCGAATCACCCAACGGGGTTGAGTCGACCGCGAGCAGCGACAATATTTTTGAAGCTTTGCGATCCATGCGAAGAGAACTCGCATCAAGAAACACGTTGCTCTGCTGCAACGGAGCACGCGTTAACGTCAGACCTTCAGTCCTCTCCGCATCACACGGCGCGTGGATGGTTTACGTTCTCCATATGTGGCGTCCTTCAACAGTTCGAGATCTGGTTCCCGTCCTCGGATACGCCAAGCCCCACAGAATCGGCACCGTAGAAGAGCAGGATGCCTACTGGAAACGCCACCTCAAGAGCAGAAAGAATTGGCTTAACTTCATCAACCCGCTTTGGTGGATTTACTTTCTCACAAGCTCCTGGGGGAAGCCGAAGAGGCGCGATTTCTGAGCTTGTGGAACACGCTCACGGAGTCGGCCGATTCAGGCCAGACGATTTCTTCGCCCGGGAGATCGTCTCCCTGGTCCGCCCCAGGCGTCCGGCGCTCCAGCGCACGTTCTCGCGGTTCGCGGTGACCAGCGAGGCAGGAGGACGAACGAGCCCTCACGCCCACAGATCACCGCTCCCGGCGGCGATGACGAGAACGCCCGCCGCATCGGCCGCCCTTCGGCACTCAGGAGTGCGCTTGCGGCTTCAAGGCTGAGGTTCCTCCAGCTCGACGTCGGTGACCTCTGCGCCGTGCTGTTCAGCACGGGGTGTGGGGAAAGGCGCCTGGTCTTCCACGACTTCCCCTTCCATCACCCGGTCCGACGGTTGGGCCAGCGGCAGGTCGGCGAGGTGCCTCTTCAGCCTCTTGGCCATGGGGAGGTAGGTCGCGAGGGTGAGCCCGCCGGAAACAGCGGCCCCTACGAGGGGGATGGCCTTCGAGACGGTCGTCGCGAAGGACTGCGTCGTCATCCTGACGCCGAGGTAGCTCGCCACTCTCTTCACCATCGGGTAGACGACACCGTGGGTGAGTGCCTTCTGCGGCAGCTTCTTGGCGACCTGCTCCGCCATCATCCCGGCGACTTTCCCCACCGCGACGTTCGCTGACTTGGTGCCGAACATCACGCCGAAGAACAGCGTGAGCACTCCCTTGGTGGCGTCATCGACGTCATCACCCTCGTCGGAGAACAGATCGGGCCAGCTGTAGAGGTAGGCGAGCTTCTGCGCGATGCGCAGCATGTGGCCGACGTACTGTGCCGTGTCGGCTGGCACCGTAGCGGGAAGGGCCATGATGCCGGGAATCCCGGCAGCCGCGGAGAGGGCACTGACCTTCGCCGTCTCAAAGCGGATGGAGTCGTTGGCCACCTTGTCGAGAACCTCGACAGGGATGGCCGCCGCGGCGGGGGTCTCCTCTATCGCCCAGCGGATGTCGTCCTCGGAGCAGCGGCGAGCCAACGCACTTCGAAGGTACGCCTCCCTGTTGATGCGGACACCCGGAAGCTTCGCTGCCGCCAGCAGTAGCGCGAAGAATCGCGATTCGGGGTTCTCGACCTCTTTACCCTGCTTCATGGCAAGAACTTACCGTAGCTCCGGGCCCCAAGAACCGGACTATGCAGGCTCCCTTGAGGTCTCGCTGTGTGAGTGACGGTGACGTGTGGTCGGCTCCGTCGCGATGTCGATCGTCATCCGGGAAGGTGGCCTCCGCCGGGAGCCGGCCGCCTCTGGCCGGACGGCGACCGTCCTGTCGGCCAGGCCGGCGCGGCACGGGCTGTCCTCGTCGGGGACGGAAAGGCGTCCCTCAGCTCCAGATGGAACGCGTCCTGCGCGAAGCTCTCAAAGAGCCGGTTGCGCTGAGCGCTGGAGATCAGCTCCATGCGGTTCCTCCCGTGGGCGGGATCACGCGCTGCGCCACACATCGGGCAAGGGACGAGCCCCCACCGAGCACCAAAGACGCTCTCGACCGGGGTCTGTTACGGAGCCACCGCTCGCACGCGGAGCGTGCCGATGTGCCCGGGGTGAGGCGCGTCGAGGACCCGCGCGTCGGCCGTGGCGAACCCGGCCCGCGTGAGCAGGCGCTCCCAGACGGCCGGGCGGTAGCTGTAGCGGTTTCCGGCGAAGCCTCCCTTGTACATGCCCTGCGGCCCATACGCACCCGGAATGGCCGGCGGCTGCGAGAACGCGAAGACGCCGCCGGGCCGGAACTCCGGCTGTCAGCCCCTGGAGGTCGGCTCACCGGCACGCAACTCGCTCGGCGACTCGGCTGGCCACACTCCAAGCCCTGGTGTGGGAGGCCGCCCTGCACGCCCTGATAGGTCCTCCGTCCGTCCTCGCCGGCCAGCTCGACCGCCTCGCGGGCGTCATCGGCATGGACACCGTGGAACTGGGGGTCATTCCGCTCCGCGCCTCGCTCAAGATCCCGACGGCCAACGGCTTCTGGATCCTCGATGACAGGCTCGTCATCGCCGAGGACTGGCATGCGGAGCTGTGGCTGGACGACGGCGACAGCGTCGCCCTGTACCAGAAGGTCTGGAACACGCTCAGCGAATCGGCGGTGTACGGGGCCGAGGCTCGTCACGTCATCAACTCGGCCCGCCGGGCTCTGAATCAGCGTTGACGAACGTCATGGTGCGCGCGACTCCGAGGCATAGACCTCTCGCGGTTGATCGCCGGGTCGCATGTCATGGCCTGCCGGGGGCACCTCGTCGACGACCTCCCGGAACGGCACAGGCAAGACGTCGAAGCCCGCGCCCAGGCATCGCAGAGGCGTCGGCGTCCGCCGTGTCCGTTACCCCTTCGATGGCCTGTTCCGTCTGGCGATAGGTCCGCTCGGCTGATTACATGACAGTTTCGCTTGCCACATGACGACTTGGGGGGCCAAGGCATGACGACAGACGCAAACGACCGACCTGATCCGGAAGCAGCCGGACGTGGGCAGCGAGTGCTCGAACTCCTGGACAAGGCGATCGACCTCCAGACCCCGCTGGTGCGCAAGAACATCGCCCGTGCCCGCCAGCGGAACCCGGAGGCGACACCGGCTCAGGTGATCCGCAGTCTGGAGCGTATGTATGTCAGCGCTCTGACCGGGACGGGTGCCGCGGTGGGAGGAACCGCGGCGGCGCCCGGCGTCGGCACGGGGGTCGCACTGGCACTGTCGGCAGGCGAGACCCTCTCGTCCCTGGAACTGAGCGCCCTCTTCGCGCTTTCGGTCGCCGAGGTCCACGGAGTTCCCATCGACGAGGTCGAGCGCCGCCGGACGATCGTGATGGGAGTCATGCTCGGCGGGAGCGGCTCCACCACCATCGGCAAGGTCGCCGGGCGTACAGGGCAGCACTGGGGACGCCAGGTCGTCGCCAAGGTGCCGGTCGAGACGTTGCGCCAGATCAACAAAATCCTCGGGCCGCACTTCATCACGAAGTACGGAACCAAGCAGGGGATCATCGTTCTCGGTCGCGTGGCGCCGTTCGGTATCGGTGCCGTGATCGGTGGGGGCGCCAACGCTGCCCTTGCCGCTCTCGCGGTGCGGGCCGGTCGTCGTGCGTTCGGCCCGGCGCCGGAGTCCTGGCCGGGGCTGACACCCGGCACACCGCCGACACCCGAAGACTCGCAAGTCTGATTCCTCGGTGCACTGATGGGCGTCGAGCACCGCGCCTACGGCCTACGCCCCATGCGCACGGCTCGATACGCGCTCTTCCGGGCCCGAGGGCTTTACGAACCCGCTCCCTGTTGGCGCCCAGCTCCGGAGTTGGAGCAGGGCGCCGACGCGTGACGGAGCTGCTCGCGGGTTCGCCCGTCGTTCACGCCATGGGTGAAGTCGGCGTACGCGTCTCCGGCCCCAACACGGAGGCGGGCCCGTCCCGCCTGCCGAGGACCCTGCCTGTGCGCCTGTCAGAGTGCCGCAAACTCGATGAACGCGGTCCACGTCGTGGGTTGTACGGCCAGGGCGGCGCGGGTTGTGTCCTTTGAGTCGCGGACGTGGACCGTGCCGGGGAGGGCGGCGACCTCGACGCATTCGCCGCCCGAGCCCGTGCTGTAACTGCTCTTGGACCAGGCCGACTCAGGTACCGGCTTTATAAGCTGTTGAGCGTTCATCACTCTCCAAGCAACTTCTCGATGAAGGCCAGCGACTTACGGGGAGTGAGCGCTTGGGCCCGAAGGATGCCGTACTGCTCCTCGATCTCCCGTACCTGCCTTCGCTCCGTGTAGAGACGACTGTCCTTGTACGCCTCCACGTAGGCGATCCTCTGCCCTTCATGCGTCTCGATCAAGGTGAAGGGGCCGTCCAATCCAGCATGCTCATCACGCTCGATCGGCATCACCTGGATCTCCACGTTGCGCCGGTGCCCATGCAGCAGAATTTGCTCCAACTGCCCCTGCATCACGGCCTGTCCCCCGAGCGGTCGACGTAGAACGAACTCCTCGATAACAAAGCTGATGGTGGGCATTGTGGTCCGAGAGAAGATCTCCTGACGTGCCAGGCGAGCAGCGACTCGCTGATCGATGGTCCCCTCATCCAGCAGCGGACGCCACATGGAGAACACCGCTCGCGCGTACTCTTCCGTCTGCAGCAGCCCTGGTACTGCCTTCGTCGCGTACAGGTGCAGGGCTGCCGCCTTGGCCTCCAACCTGGCGGCGTCCCGAAAGAACGTTGGGTACTGAGCCCGAGCAACCTCGTCCTTGCTCGCACTCAACACTCCACCAGCCTGCAGCACTTCATCCGCCTGGCCGATGAACTTCGGCGGCGGGATACGTCTCGCCTGCTCGAACGACGCGATTGTCGAGGCCGAGTACCCGGTCAGCGACCCGAGCGCCGCGCGGTCCATCCCCGCCCGCTCACGGAACAGCTTCAACTGCCGCCCGAACACGCACAGCATGCCCGTCCCGACCTCGTACTCCGGCTGCTGAACCTCGTCCTCCACGCCGCAGCTCCTCTCGTACAACCGCCCGGTCGGCCAACTCGGGGCCCAGGAACCGGTCACGCCCGACACCACGTACAAGCGCACCACCCCCGTGTACAGCCCGTACTCGTCAGCGCATCACTCCTGGTCAAAGCTACGCAGAGTCCGCGACTGTTTACCCCATGAAGTCAGCAACTCCCCCGAACGGGCATATGCCACGGCGCCTCGCACCCGAACGCGAGTTCACCATGCGCTTCACCTCAACCCCACGCGGTGCCCGTCTCGCCCGCCGACTCGTCTCGCACCGCCTGGACGACTGGGGTCACCCCTACACCAGCCACGTCAACGAAACGCTCACCCTCATCACGGCGGAACTCGCCGCCAACGCCGTACGCCACGGGCATGTCCCCGGCCGGGACTTCCACCTTCACCTCGTCCTGGGCGAGGGCATCGTCCGGGTCGAGGTGACCGACACCCGCGCCGAGAAGGAGCCTCCGTCCAGCCCTGCGGTGACCGACTCGCTGTCCGAGTCGGGCCGGGGCCTGCTCCTCATCGCCGCCCTTTCGGACGACTGGGGCGTCGCCCCTCGCCATGCCGCCCCGGGAAAAACCGTTTGGGCGGAGCTGCGCGTGCAGCAACAGGGCCACCCGCGCACGCAACGGGTGGCCCCTGAACCGACGGACGTCGAACTACTCCTGGCTACGGCTTCGCTGCTGCGCGACGACCTCGGGTCGCAGCCGCAGGACGCCAGGCACGGAGGTCGTCGTCGGTGAGTCCGTGTTCGCCCTGCTTCTGCTGGCGGTAACCGGCGAAGAAGTCCGCCGGGGAGCCGCTGTAGTTCATGTCGAACTCGTTGTGCCACTGGGACAGCCACGGCTGGAGTTCCAGCAGGCCGGCGAGGAAGGGCGTGATCTCCTCGGTGGACAGCGCGGTGTTGGTGAAGTACGTGGGGAGGGCCTGCGCCTGCTCCCGGTGGTCCCAGCCGGCCCAGCCGTACAGCTCGGGAGTGGCGGCGTTGGTCTGCCCGCAGGAGATGAATCGCTCCTTGGGCACGTCGAGCTTGCCGCGCGCCCTCCAGTAGGAGGGGCGGAGGAAGTCGGCCGAGCTGTACTTCGGCGGCACGGGGATGGAGTCCCGGATCTTCCGCTTGGCGGGCTCGTCGGGCGCGGCGTCCTCCTTGCGCTGGAGGTCCCACACCTCTTCCCAGTCGGCGCGCTTCTTCAGCCCGGAGGGCTTATAGCGCAGGGCGGACAGGAACGGCACGTGCTCGTCGCTGATCAGCTCGGCGACGACCTTCGCGAGTTCCTTGCGGGGCGCGTAGAGCTTGGCGACGGAGACGAAGTCCTCGTCATGCGAGAGGGCGTCGGTGAGGCGAGCCAGGGTGAGGATGGCGGGCTGACCAGTCTCGTCGAATGAGGACGAGTTCGCGGGTGCGGTTGGGGCGGATGCGGATGGCGATGTTGTCGGGCTTGATGTCGCGGTGCCAGACGCCCTCGCCCTCCAGGAAGTCGTGGGAGGAGTCGCCGCTGCGCTGGGTGGCGATCTGCCAGTCGGAGATCTGCAGCTCCGGAGTCAGCCAGGCGGCCTCCTCGCCGACGGCCCGGCCCTTGCGGCCGCGCGGCCGGGGGACGACGTGCGCGGAGCGGGCGGCGAGCGCCCGGTAGTGGATGCAGCTGGCGTGCGCGGAGCGCATCGTCTCGGCGAGCTGGCGGACCGGTGCCATGCGGCCGAGGATGTCCACTTCTCGCCGTACTGGACCAGGTACTCGTCCAGCTTCAGCGTGTCCGGGTGGTAGTCGAAGATCAGCGCGGGACCGGCGGCGTGCCCGGAGGCGAAGTACTGCTTGAGCTGGACGGCGCCCTGGTGCTTGAACCGGCCCAGCACGGCGGCCTCGCGGCGGGCGGCGTTCTCGACGGACTGGCGCAGGGAGGCGTCGGAGCGGCGCTCGCTGAGGTAGATGCGGACGCGGGCGGCCTCGGGCAGGTCGCTGTGGCGGGCAAGGTAGTCGGCCCAGGTGGGCCCGGAGTCGAAGGACTTCCGCTGCAGCTCGTAGGGGCCGACCTTGTACTGCGCGTCGCTCTTGCGGATGCCGATGCTCTTGAGGGCCGCCTCGACCTCGCGCGAGCCGATCGCCGTGACGCGGCGCCGCTCGTCGCGTGGGGGTGCCTTGAGCATCTCGACCAGCTGGTGGACGGTGTAGACGCCGTTCTGGTCGTGGGCGGGCAGCCGTACGCGGAGGCTGTTGTCGGTGAAACAGACGGCCTCGGCGACCCAGACCCGCTTGTTGCCGGGCAGCGCGAGCAGGCCGGCCAGTTCCTTGGCCTTGCGGTTGACCAGGTGCAGCGGGTTGCCATGCGTACGGCGGCGGCCGCCGGGGGTGGTCTGTACCCAGGTGCCGTTCTCGGAGGTGACCGAGCCGTGCCAGTCCTTCAGCTCGATCATGCAGACGCCGCCGGGGGCGCGACGACGAGCAGGTCGACCTCGCGGACGTGTCCGGTGTTCGCGATGAAGGTGAAGTTCGACCAGGCACGCCAGGGGTCGGAGTCCGGCAGCTTCTCCCGGATCGCCTCCAGGCCACGGCGTTCATGATCGAACTCGTAAGCCAGTGCAGCCAAGGAGAGCGCCTGCTTCAGGGCACTTTCGCCATGGATCTGGATGTTCACCCTGTACAGCAAGCGGAAGTTGATCACGCCTGTCGATGCGAAGGCGTACGGCGTGGGCGGAGAGTACCTGGTCCCGTCGAGCGAAGAAGTCGCTCAGCGCGTCGGCAACGCCCCGGACAGCCGCCTCCTCTGCGCGTGGCGGGCCATCAGGGACCAACCACTGCTCGAGAGGACGGTGTTCGGTACCGGCCACGGCGATCACGTCACACAGATGACGTGCTTCCTCGGGGGTGCTGGGATTCGTGCTTTGGCGCGAAGGCTGTTCAACGCGCGCAGGAGGGAAGGACCGGTGGTCTTCTGGGTGACGATTCCGTCGGTGTGGTCGCCCTTCTTGGCGAGGACCACATCGCCGGATCGCAAGCCCTCACCGGCCTCCGGTTCATCGTCCGGGAGCGGCGCGAAGTCCCAGCCGCGTGCCAAGCCCTTGATGAGCTCTTGTGCGGATGGAGTCGAAATCTCCAAAATCGCCGACTAGGTGTGGCGAAAATCGAGCAGCCGGTTACGGCCGCTCAGGTCTACCAGGGAGGTGCGCCACGTCTCAGGCATCTCCTTGAGGCGGTCGAGTTCCTGGCTGCCCCCGAAGTCACCCGAGTTCGTCACGCTGGTCCCTGATGTTGTCGCTTCTGGGCCAACGGAGCACCGGCGTCGATGGCAGTCCCCGCTGCCACCAACGCAAAGCGCGGCCACAGACATCCGTACTGTCCTGGTGGCCGCACAATTCCGCTGATCCCCCCTGGATGCGGAATCCTACGGTCAGTTCACCAATGCGTGATGTGTTCACTACGGAACGGTTTTCTCGGTGGTCACGAAGACCTTGAGCGCCCGGCGGCCTCGACGGTCCGCCATCCACGCGGGCGTCTCTTCGGGTGCTTGCGCGGCGTTCCACCAGCCGGACGACATTCCACCGGGCCCAGACGCGACGACACGGTCCCGTTGGTCTGGGGCAACCGCATACGGCAACTGGCGCGTCCCGAGGAAGTCGCGAACGGCATGGTAAAGCCGCAGGTGGCGGCAGACGAGTCGGGCTGTACGCCGGGTAGAGTCCCACTCAAGAAGCGATCATGCTCTGACCTGCACGTTTGCGGGCATCCGGCGGCTGGTATCGCCCTCTGGGACTTCTCAGGGACTTTTAGCCGAGGTCCGTGAGCCACGCTTCGATGGCGGACAGTCCCCGCGCGCCGGCCTGCGGCATGAAGTGCGTGTACGTCCGGAGCGTGAACGCCGGGTCGGAGTGGCCCAGCCACTTCGCGAGCGAGACGATCGACTCGCCGGCTTCGAGCATCACTGAGGCGTACGTATGGCGCAAGATGTGGAAGCCGTGCTCGCGGCTCGGCTCCCACACACGCGACGGCTTGTCACCCGGCTGTCGCTCGGGCAGCGGCGGAATGACCCCCGCAGTCGCGAGCGCCGGCTTCCACGCCTTGGTGTTCCAGGTGGTGCGATTGATCGCGCCGCGCCGCCCGGTGTAGACGAGCAGAGGGACGGTCACCCTACGCCGGTCCTCGCGTGCGAGGTCGGGCTCCTCGGGATCCAGCCACGGCAGGGTCACGTCGATCGGCTCGAAGTGCTCCTGGTGCGCGAGGAGCCGCTTCGCAAGCACCTTGGGCAAGGGCGCGTCGCGCTCCTTGCCACCCTTGGGCGGGCCGAAGTACAGCTGCGACTTGTACATGAGGATCTGCCGCTCTACGTGCACGGAGTCGCCGCGGATGTCGCCGGGACTGAAGCCGAACACCTCACCCTGCCGGAGTCCACACCCGACCCCGAGGTCGAGCGCGATCTGGTAGCGGTCGGCCAGCGCCTCCCGTACCGCGTCCACACGATCCTGTTGCCAGGCCCGAGCCTTGCGTTCCGGCTTCTTCGGCGGCTTGATCGAGCTGCTGCCCTTGCACGGGTTGCGGTACAGCCGCTTGTCCTCGACCGCGGCTTGCATGATCGCTTTGAGGTACACCCAGGCGACATAGGCAGTGCTCGAAGCCACCGCCCGCTGCACATCGGCCGACCACTTGCGCAGCTCCGCGACGCCGATGTCCTTGAGCGCCAGCTCCCCGAGCTGTGGCAGCACCTGCCCCCAGATCCGGTGCCTCATGCTCTCCAGCGTCTGGGCGGGATGCACCTGGGACGGCCACCAGTGCTTCTCGACGTACTCACGGAGGCTGATCGCACCATCGCGGGCGTCGACGAAGTCCCCTCGACGCGAGTCGGTCTGGGTCTCGGCCAGCCACGCCTTGGCATCCGCGACCGTATCGAAGGACCGGTCACGGACCCCCGGTATCCCCTTGACGCGGTAGCGCGTGCACTTGCCCCACAGTGTGGTGCGCTCGCGCTTGCCCGTTTCCTTGTTCGGCCGCTTCTTGAGCCACCGGTCCTCGATGTAACCCGCCATACTCGTCTTGCCCTAACCTCGCCATGGTTCTCTCGGCGCGATCTGCGTCGCGATCAGACACACAGACGATGTCCGTGTGCATGAAATTCCGAGTACTGCTGAACTCTTCAGAACCGTTTTCCCAGGTCAATCAGCCCGGCGTCGCTCGCGCTGCCGCGGGGCCTTGTTCAGCGGGTTGAGAGCCTGGTTCGACCGCGAGTCCGCCTGCTGCTGTTCGCTGAGCCACGCATCGAGCAGGTCCCGGCGGTACATGACCCTCCCGCCGGGTCCCATCCGGAAGCTGGGCGGCCCTTGCCGGCGGTGCCGCCAGACGTAGAGAGTGTTCACCGAGATACCCATGTACTTCGCAGCGTCCTGAACGTTCAGGAAGGCAGCCTCAACGGCAGGCTTGGACTGGCTACGCATCGTGTGTCTCCGAGGTAGAGGCTGCCGAGGCAGCGGACCTTTAGTCCTCCCGCCTACCGCGTGGCGAAGCCGCGCGGATAACTGCCGGCGAGCAGGACCAGATTCCGGAGAATCCGCGATTTGGTGTGGCTGTCCTGTCGTGATAGCGCAAGGTAAACGGGCATCGTCTGCTGCGTTCAAGGCTGTGGACTGCGCCGACAGATGTACGTGCCCGGCTCGCCACGCGTCGCGCCCTCTCATCGTGGCCGCGCTAATCCTGCTGTTCCCCACGACGGGGCCTCCCAGGACGGGTCCACAGGGATGTTGCGGCCTCGCAGCACCCCCCTCCCCGTAGGCCCCGGACCTGGCGGAGACCACCCGCATCTTCAAGGCCAACGGTCTCGACCCCGTGCCGAAGAAGCCGTGCGCGCCATCCCTGAAGGTCGAGCGTGTCAAGGTGCTGGCCGATGTCGAGACCTCGGTCGCGGTCGCTCCTGCGGCCCTGGCTGCCTAGACCGCCGTCTGGGGCAGGCGGGGAGATCTCCCGGGAGTCACCCCGCCAGCGAAACAGCGCATTCTACGCAGCAGTTACCGCGAAATGCCCCTATTCCAGGCCTGGACCCCTCGAACGGGACAGCGCTCTCGACCCCGTTCGACAGGACGCGTATCACCAAAGAGAGGGCCCCGGCCGGTGGGTTCAACACCGGAGGTGAGGCCATAGCCCGACACCTGCAATGGAGGAGACAGAGCATGAAAAACTTACCAACGGCCGCCGACAACGGCGGTACCGAGGACCACACCACCCAGCCTCCCGGGAGCGCTGGCCAGGCCGCCCGGCTCCAGTCCGTCCCCGCAGCCTCGTCCGACAGTGAGCCCGCCGTGGGAGCGTCGGCTGTCCGGCGGACATTCACCTTCACCAGCGCCGTCACCGGTGAAAAGGTGACCGTGACCTGCATGCCCGGCTGCACGGTCGACCACGAGGCGGACAGCAACACGCCCGAGCACCCGCACGACATCTACTGCAACATCCCCGGCACAGCCGGCGAGCTGCCCCTCTACGGCCCGCTGTGCGACACGGGCAGCCCGGAGGACTTCCGCTTCCTCAGTTGGCAGATCCAGTCCCTCCCTTTCTCGGTTCGGCCGGCGGAGCGTCTGCCCTTCGTTGCCATTGAGGCCATCGACGACCACTACATCGAGTACCTCGACCCGGACACGCTGGAGATGGTCATCCGCCTCCTGCAGAAGCAGGTCGACTCGCTGTGCGAGGCCCACGCCCAGCTCGTCAACGTCCGCACCACGTACCTCAACCCACCGGAGGTGGCGGCATGAAGACCACGGCCATCACCGAACGCGCCATCGCCGAGGTGGAGACGTTCCGCACCAAGATGCGGGAACTCGGCTCGTGCTCCCCGGCCGTGGAGAAGTTCGCCGACGAGGTGATCGTCCACATCATGGTCTGCGGGTCCCCGAAGGCCGCCGTCGAAACAGCGATGCGCAACCTCCTCAGCGCGCCGGCGGAGGTGACGGTATGACGACGTTGACCACGCGCGCCGGCTTCGACGCCTTCCGCGACCGCATGTGCGACCACTTCGGACAGCTGCCCGACGGGCTCGGCAACCAGCGCCTCCACGTCGAACACGCCCCGCTCGGCCCGGATGAGTACTTCACTCACCGGCTCGACAGCGACGGCCACTACATCGTCTACGACCCGCGGCAGACCAGCGGGCTCATGGTGCGCCAGTTCCTCGGCATCTACGCCACCTTCACCGAGGACCCGATCCGCGAGGGCGTCCGCGACGCCTACTACGAGGCGAACGCGGCGGGCGCGCGGGCAATCTGGGGGATCGTCCTCAGCGAGATCGACCGCACCCAGGACTCCGAGGGTGTGATGGACCAGGTGCTGGAGCTGCTGCAACAGGCTCCTGCGAAGACCGAGGGAGCAACCCGCCTGTAGGCGCAGGCGGTTCAGGGCAGAACTGCGGTTCGAGTGGAGTGCCTCGTGGAAAGCCCGACGGGGAGCTGGCCCACGCGCACGGTAATGCCTACAGGATCGTCGTGCTCAGAGGTCTCCGCGCTCGAGCAGATCCTGGATGGCGTCCTCCTGACGGCGCAGCACCACTCGACCGTCACCGTCGCTGTAGGCCATGAGCAGGGCACCGGGATCCAGACCGGCCTCGGCCAGGATCCCCAGCGGGATCTCGACCGTCCCGTCCTCGCCAAGCCGGACCTCCGCAGGTTCCCTGATCATGGTTTCAGGATGCCACGCACCCCGGCCTCGTAGCCCCTAGCCGGTTCACACATGATCCGAACGGGGTCAGATTCGGGCACGAACAAACTGGATCAAGACAGATTTCATCAACTTGGCATAGTCGCTTGTGACTTCAGAGGTTTGCGCCTGATGCTGCTGAGGTTCGAAGAAGCAGAGGACCACCGGCCATGGCGGCGTGCCATGGCGGCTTCTGACTCGCGGACCTTGGAGATCCCCGTGGACGCCCTTGTCCTGCGGGCCGGTTTGGCATGTCCGCCAAGACCGGCACGCCCTTCCGAGCCGTCTGGGCTCGGCCGTCGCTCAGTGTGGTCGAGCGACCAGAACACCTTCCCGAGCAGGCCCTCCCATCCCCTCCCGCCTCTGTCGGCAGGACGTGTCGGTGCCGACCGGGAGGCAAAGTGACCACACCCCCTTTTGAGCCGAGCGTCGTGCAGCAGACCGCGCTCGTCGACCACCTCGTCAGCGCAGTGGTCAGCGACGCCACGGGCGAGGCCCAGGGCGACACCTGCCTGGGCGAACCTCCGAGTGCTCGCTACTTCATGGAGAGTCTCGGCCCTCACACAGTGGAACCGGGCGGTGCCGCGCCGCGGTACGGCCGCACCACCCCGGACAGCCTCGGGTTCGAGTTCGAGGCCGAGAACGCCAGCTCCATCACGGTCACGGCCCGGGCGTCGTTCTACTATGCGGCTCTTCCGAGCCGCGCCCAGCAACTCGAGTGGGCCGGCGAGCGCGAGGAGCCGTACAGGCTCGCGCCGTTGTTCCGGCGTCTCGGCGTGACGGTCGGGCCAGTGGAGATCGTCCTGGAGAACGAGGCCGGGCTACGTAAGACGCTGGAACGTGAGTTCCAGCACGCCTTCGACGAGGCGGTCAAGCTGACCCTCCAGGACCCGCGAATCGACCGTCGTGTCGGGAGCGACCGCAGGGAACGCCTGGTTCCTCCCGCTGCCATGGCGGACGACGAAGCCTTCGAGCGATGGCTGGCCCAGGAGGTCGGCGGGACGCCTGTCGTACCGACCCCAGCTGCTCATGTCGTCGTCACGTCAAGGCCCGTGGCGTCCGGACGGCTGCGGGTGACCGTGACGCTGCAGAATCTTGCGAAAGACCCCGTCGTGACCGTCCAAGGGCGCGGAAGCAACGCCGGCCGTACCCGTCGCGACGAGGCGAGGGACAACGCGCTGTTCCGCGCCGGGCTGGAGGTCGAGGGCGACCACCTCCTGCCCATCGTGATGGACCTCGGTGCCGACGCCTACCGCTACTCCGGTGAACTCGGTGCGTACGCGAACAACTGCGGGGTGGAGCCCCGATGGCACAAGGGCCAGCTCGTCGCGGTGCGCAGTGTGCCGGTTCCACAACACGACACCCACCGCGCCGTGGCCCGGACCGCCGAACGCTGGGGTTACGCGGTGCTCGCCTCCGACCCACTCCCGGTTCTGGACGATCTCGCCGACGAGATGGAGGCGTATCTGGAGACCCCCGCCTGGAGTACGGCGGACCTCCAGGACAGACCTGAACTGGCCTACCGCAAGGAAGCCGACCGGAAGGCCGCCGCACTGGAGATCGCCCGCTTCCGCGACGGCGTTACGTGGCTGCGACGGGACAGGCGTCTGCTGACGGCCTTCCAGCTCGCGAACGAGTCCATGGTGGAGCTCAACCGTCGCCGGAAGCGGCCGAGCCGGGGGTGGCGCCTGTTCCAGCTGGTGGCCATCGTCAGCCAGCTCGGTGCCCTGGCGTGGCGGGAACACCCACAGGACCTCTTCACCCCGGGGCTCTGGGGTGACGACGAGGACGTGGATCCGACCGAGGCGGCAACCGTCGTCTGGTACCCCACCGGAGGCGGCAAGACCGAGGCGTACCTCGGCTTGGTGCTGGTGTGCATGTTCTACGACCGGGCCCGAGGCAAGAAAGTCGGAGTCTCCGCCTGGTGCCGCTTCCCGCTCAGGCTGCTGACGCTCCAGCAGACACAACGGCAGCTCGACGTAGTCGCCGCTGCCGACACCGTCCGCGAACGGAGCGCCGATCTGCTCAGGGAGGTCGGCGGCGAGCCGGGGTGGCCCTTCTTCATCGGCTTCTACGCCGGTGGCGGCAACACGCCCAACTCGCTCACATCCGACCGGATGTTCGACCGCCTCCAGTCAAGCGAGGAGGAGCGGCACGCGTACCGGCTTGTCCACGACTGCCCGTACTGCGGCGAACGGTCGGTCCACATCCCGGCACCCGACCCGCAGCGACTCAGACTGGAACACGTGTGCGGCAATGAGCGGTGCGGCAAGGTCCTGCCGATCGTCGTCGTGGACACCGAGATCTACCGCTACCTGCCGACGGTCGTCGTCGGAACCCTGGACAAGCTAGCCAACATCGGGCTGTCGGACAGGTTCGGGGCCCTTTTCGGCGATGTCGACTGCTGGTGCCCTCCCCACGGCTTCGGCCGTGGCGGAAAGTGCCATGAACGCCACGCGCCGGGCCACCCGAAGTCCCCGCTCAAGCCCCTGGGCGCCCCTCTGTACGACCCCTCCCCCTCTCTGGAGATCATCGACGAACTCCACATGGTCAACGAGGAACTGGGAGCCTTCTCGGGGCACTACGAGGGCCTCCTGGCCGAGGTGCAGCGCACGCTGTCCTCCAAACAGCGACGTGACGGGCGGGGTGTCCGGATGAAGGTGGTCGCCACCACCGCGACCATCCGCGGCGAGGACCGCCAGAGCGAGCACCTCTTCGGTCTGAGGTCGGTGGTGGTACCGCTCCCCGGGCCCAACCTCGACGAGAGCTTCTACTGGCGGCTCGACCGGAGCCTCCCCCTCCGCCGCTTCGTCGGGGTGATGCCGACGCGCGGAACGGCGGAGATGACGCTGGTCAGGATCCTGACGTCCGCACACCGCGCGTTGTGGAAGCTCGACCGGCGACAGGACCTGCCTCCCGCTCTCGCGAGCTGGCCGGAGGAGGAGCTCCGAGCAGTCGTTGACCTGTACCGTACGAGCCTCACGTACGCCACCACGCTCGTCGACTTCGGCCGGATCCGCCGTTCACTGGACACCCAGGTCAACGAGGCCCTGCGGAGGGAGGGTTTCCCCGACCTCAGGGTGGCCGAACTGAAGGGCGAAACGCGCCTGGACGAGGTCCGCGGTGTTCTGGACGACCTGGGCAGCACCAACGGCAGCACGGGCATGGTCGTCGCAACGAGCATGGTCAGCCACGGGGTCGACGTGGACCGGCTGAACCTCATGCTGTTCAACGGGATGCCCAGGTCCATGGCGGAGTACATCCAGGCCTCGTCACGAGTCGGCCGCGCGTATCACGGCCTCGTGTTCATGCTCTTCAACCCCGTGAGGGAACGAGACCGGTCGCACTACCGGTACCACGGCAAGTTCCACGAGTACCTGGACCGGATGGTCGAACCGGTGGCCATCAACCGATGGAGCCGGTTCGCCGTGCGCAAGACCCTCCCGGGGATACTGATGGGTCATCTCCTCCAGATCGCCAACCACGACTGGTGGCAGGCGGGTAACGCCCCGGGCCATCTGCATGACCTCTCGAAGATGCAGGCTGCCATGCGTGATCCCTCGGGCGGCGGGCTCGAAGGGGCCCAACTCACCCGGCTCCTAGAGGTCCTGCACACGGTCTTCCAGTCGGAACGCCCGGAGGGGGAGGAACTTCGCGGCGATCTCGAGGACATGGTGGAGCACGCCCTTGCCAGCCTCCGTTCCGCCGGCGCCTCTGCCGGTCTCGCCGGCGGGAACAACCGCGGATACCGCGCCACCGGGGACTTCCTGGGGCTTGAGTACAGGCCGATGACCAGCCTCCGTGACGTTTCCGAGGGCATCCCGTTCCACATCGTCGCCGACGGCAGGAGGTCGTGATGGCGTTCAACCCCCGGAACGACGACATGGCCCGCGCCCGAGGCCAGGTCCTCTACCGGTACCGACCCGGCCAGACCTTCGACCACAGGGGTGGATACACGGCTCAGGTGGTGCAGTTCGGACGTGACGAGGAGTTCGACGGCCCCTCGCTCGACCGCGAGCATCTAGTCCAGGAGGCCACGCGGTTCGTACGTAGGTGGCGGGCCGCCGGACGCGCGTTCTCCGCCGGGGCCGATCGGGCACCGGAGTTTCCCGGGGACGAGGACCGACTCGCCGATCGTCACTACGAGGTCGTCGTCCCCGGCAAGGTCTTCTGCCGCATCTGGCCTCGGGTGGTGCGGTGCGCCAGCGGCGGGTGCGGCCACGTCTGGGCAGCCAGTGATCCGCGCCCCGGAACCGACGACTGGCCACCGAAGTGCCCCGCCTGCGGTAACGGTGTCGGAAACCGGCAGCTGCAGTTCGTCTTCGCGCACAAATGCGGGGAGATGTCACCCATGTACCCGCCGGGCAAGTGCCCCAGGGGACATGCCCGGTTCAGGCTCGACGACCGCGCCAGTCGGTTCCGTGACTTCCGATGGGAGTGCATGACCTGCGGCTTCCCTCTCTCCGTGCAGTGGAGCTGCAGCAACTCCTCGTGCAGTTACCCCGACAAGTTCATGAGTCCGCTGCTCCACACCGCGGGGACCGCGCACGTGGGCCAGGGCCTGACACTCGTGAACGTGACCACGACCGAGGAGGCCGCCCGGCAGAGCAACCCCCTCTACACCGCCGCGGTGCTCGGCTGGTGGCTCGGTGAGATCACCGAGGACGAGTTCCGGCGACTCACCGACGGACACACGGTCGACGTCCCCGACGAGGTCGTCGAGAGCATCCGTGTGATGGAAGAGGCCGGCCTTCACGACCAGGCACGGGCACTCCGATCACGGTTCATGCCGGTCGCGGTGGATCATCTGCGCGACCAGGTGAGCAAGGCTCTCAGCCTCGATGTCGAGAGCGACGACGCCCGCGGGCTCGCGGCCGAACTCCACACCTACCGCCGGGTCCTCAACCTGGAGCGTCTGGGCGTTCCCCGTCTCCAACGGGAAGCCCGCAACCCCGAGCGCCGAGCCCTCTACGAGCGGTACCCCGGTGTCCTCGCATCTGCCGGACTCGGCCAGGACACCTGTCTGGTGAGCGATCTCCCCATCACCTACCTCGCGATCGGCTACAGCCGGACCGGGTTCAGCCCCGAGGAAGCGGACCTGGTGCCCTACCGGGGACGCGCTGCGCGGGGCACCCCCGAGAAGACCCTCCTCTACGCCCACCCCACCGAGGCTGAGGCTCTTCTCTTCCCTGTGGACCGGGAACGGGTCAGTCGGTGGCTGGTCCGCAACGAGCTCGTGAGCCGCAGCACCCTGGAGGACGCCGGCGGTGTCACCAGATGGCTGGTGCACCAGCTCGGACCGAGCGACGGCAAGGCCCTCTCGCACGAGACCCGGCCGGAACCCGGACACCCCGACCTTCCCGTCCACGAACTGTTCGGCCTGCTTCACTCCCTGTCCCACCAGCTCCTTCGGGCCTTGGCCGTCGACAGTGGCTACAGCGAGACGAGCCTGTCCGAGTACCTCTTCCCGTACGACCTGGCCTTCGCCATCTACCCCAACGGTGGCAGCGACTTCAGCCTCGGCGCCATGCGGACGGTGCTCGAACAGAATCTGGACGCGGTCGTCAGTCGTGCTGTCGACAACGACGCGTGTCTGTACGACCCGAACTGCATGATCACGAACGAGGGCGCGGACCACGGCTGTCTCCAGCTCCCGGAGACAGCCTGCCAGTCCTGGAACCGGAACCTCTCCCGCTGGCACCTGTTCGGTTCTCCGGACGGTTCCAAAGTCGGGTACTGGGATCCGACGCTGTGAATCACCGGTGGGGAGGGGGCTGGACCGGTGCCCTCCCCACCGCCTCGCCCTAGTGGCTGGAGGCCCCAGCCAACCGACGGTCGTGGACCGTGAGGAGTCCCCGTGAAGCCCGAGCTGGATCTTCTGGACACCGTCTCCGATTCGCGTGCCCGTGTCCGTGCACACCCGGCCTGGCAGGCCGGGCCAGAACGGATCTACGACCTGCTCCGGACGGCGACCAAGCTGCGGGCAATGGAGATCACCGCAGGCATGACGTCCGACCTGCCCTGGGAAAGCGTCCTAGCCCAACTCGTCGTCTGGCACCACGAGTTCCCGTTCGGCACGGGGCCGTGCTCGGAAGCCGAAGCTGCCGAGATCACGACACTCGCCGCGGCGGCCCATCACTGGGACCTCCTCGAGACGGGTGTACACGCCGGCGCCTACCAGGTACGCCTGACCGGGGGCGGCTTCCGTGTGCGTCACCGCTGGAACGCGTCGGTCGAGGTCGCCGACGCGTTCCTCGCCGAAGCCGCGGTTCCCGCACGGCTACCGGAGCTGTCCGAGACGGAACGCCGGTGGATCTCCACGAGGCGCGTCGGCTCCAGGACGGGACCGACCCCGGAGGTGCTGCGGGCTGCCGTCGACCGCGCCGCCACGACGATCGACGCGTACCGGAAGGCGGTGCCCGAGGCGCAGGTTCCCGACTCCTTCCCCCTCGGTGAGGGGATGACCGCCGGGGACATGGTCCGCGTCCTGGCAGTGCTCATGGGCGTCGCCTCGCTTTGTGAGGAGACAGCGCACAGGTTGTCGAGGCTGGAGACAACCCTCGCTCACATGCCGGTTTCCCAGCTGATGGCCCTCCTCGCGGAGATGTGCCCGACCGTGTCGGAGGCTCATCGAGCCCTGGCGGTGGAGAGGCTCACCTACCGGGTCGGACGTTCGTGCAGGACGTCCCCGCTCGTTCGGCACGGTGACACCGTGATCATCTGTCCGCCCCTGGTGACTCCCAGAGCCGTGGACCCGATCATGCTTCGTTCTGCTGCCCACGACCCCAGGGGGTTCGGTCGTATCGGCCGTGAACAGGGGGATCGTGCGACCGCGTGGGCCGAGTGGCTGCGCGCGACCCCGGGCACCGTGGTCGCAGAACGGGTCACAACAACCAGGACTGACGGCCGGTCTGCCGGCGACCTCGACGTGGTCGTCGTGGACCCGTCCAGCCGTGTCGGCCTGTGCCTCGAGATCAAGTGGCCGATCGAGGCGCTCTCGCTGCCCGAGGCGATGAAGGTGGAAAACTGGGCCACTTCCGCCGCCCACCAACTGGACCGTCTGAGGGCAGAACTCCGGGCGGGCACGGCGACAGCCCACCTGCCGGGCGACTGGCCGCCGTTCGAGTCGATCGACTGGACCTGGTGCGTCGGCACTCCGCAACAGCTGTGCCTGCGTCCGCTCCCGACGCCGGAGATGCACTCCACGTCCCTTCGGTACGTACAGGCCCTGGAAACGCCTCCCGACCTCAGCGCCCTGGTGGGAGTACTGGTAAAGCCCGACCTGCCGGTCGAAGGCGTGCACTTCGAGGTCGCCAAGAGATCCTTCTCCGTGGGACGTCGCCAAGTGCACCTGGACGTGCTCGGGATATCCGTGGACCGTTGGCGCCCCCGATTCCGGTAGAGGTGGGTTGACGAGGTGGACGAGCACGAGTGGATGAGCGCTACCGGTGGCAGCGATCCGGGGGCTTGGCCGCAGATCCTGGTTCAGCGGGCGGAACCGGACCTCGGGCGCCTGGGGTGCGGTCTCGGGGCACTTCCACCGTTTCGTGACGGCAGCATCGTTGCACCACGAATGGACGCTTCTGCGCACCCTGCAACTATCATCGTCCCGGGGTGGGGCATCCGAGCTCACGGTGATGTGGCATGCAGGGGAAAGGGTCCCGATACGGAGACCGTGCCCGTCACGGTCCTTGGAATACCGGACGGCCGCCCATCGCAACCACTGGCCAACGGGGACATGACGCCGAACATGACTGTGAACTACGAGGACTACGAAGTCGCCGCGCCGGATCCAGCAGGCATGGTCGCTTCGCTGAGTTCGCTCGGCTACTCGCTGGAGGCAGCTGTCGCGGACCTCGTGGACAACAGCATCTCGGCCAAGGCCCGACGCATCGACGTGGAGTTCACCTGGGTCGGAGGGGACTCCTGGATCGCCGTGGTCGACGACGGTGACGGGATGACGAGCGACCAGCTCGTGACCGCCATGACGGTGGCGGCGCGAGGCCCGGGAACCGTGCGTACGAGTACCGATCTCGGCAGGTTCGGCGTCGGCCTCAAGTCCGCCTCTTTCTCACAGGCCCGGCAGCTGACCGTGGCCAGCTCCGCGGGCGGTGAATGGAGCGTCCGGACCTGGGACCTGGACGTCGTCGAGGCCTCGGGCAGGTGGCTGTTGCGCCGTGGTACGGATCCGGAGACAGCCGCCCTCGTCGAGGGACTTCGTGACAGTGCGGACAAGGGCACGATCGTGCTGTGGCGGCGCCTCAAGGGATTCCACTCCGAGGGTGTGGGCGAGGACGACGAGAAGGTGCAGCAGCAGTTCTACGACGAGGCCGAGCGCACCGAGTCCCACCTGGGGATGGTGTTCGCCCGCTTCCTCACCGGATCGGGCAGGCGGACCATCCGCGTCTCCGGAACCCCGGTCGACCCCTGGGATCCCTTCATGGTCACGCATCCGTCCGTGCAGCGTCTGCCGGTTGAGAACCTGCCGCTGGCCGAAGAGCAGGTCAGGGTGGAGGCTTTCGTTCTTCCGAGCGCACAGCGCCTGTCCGAGGACGACTACGCACGTGCAGCAGGCCCTGCCGGGTGGCTGGGGCAGCAGGGGTTCTACGTCTACCGTCGTGACCGGCTGATCCTCGCAGGAGAGTGGTTGGGGCTGGCCGGCATGCGCCGGGAGGAGAGGTACAACCTGGCGCGGATCACGATCGACATCCCAGCCGAGACGGATGCGGACTGGGGCGTCGATGTTCGCAAGGCCAGCGTTGTGCCCCCCGTCGCGCTGCGACGGCACCTGCGCCGGATCGCCGCGAAGACCCGTACCCGTGCCGCAGAGGTCCTCCGGCACCGGGGCCGGGTGTCCGCCCGGACCCATGGCGACCCGCTCCTCTACACCTGGACCGTCAAACGTGAGAACGGGCAGGTCAACTGCCGGATCAACCGGAGTCACCCACTTGTACGAGAACTGCTGCATCGCGGTGGGGACTCGGCACCGGAAGCGCGGGCGCTGATCCGCCTGCTGGAGGAGACGGTGCCCGTCACAGCACTGCGTGCCCTCCATGAGACGGACTCCGAGGACGACCCCGTTCCGTTCGGGGGAGGCTCCATGGCCCCGCCGGAAGCGGTTGAGGTGGCCGAGCAGGTGTTCAAGTCGCTCGTCGCCCAGGGGCGCTCCCCCAGCGCGGCCCGGGATCGGATCCGGGTCATGCCGCCCTTCGACCAGATGCAGGGGTTCTGGAACACCTGACCCCTGTTTTGTCAGTAGGCGCCCCTACCCTTCCTTCAAGCAACTCCAGACCCTGCGGAGGCCGTTCGTGAGCACCACCCCCGACGACACCTTCACGGTGGCCCGTCGCGTCGCCCTGGCCATGTTGCCCGTGGACCGCCAGGCGTCGCCGGAGGAAGTGACCACAGCGGTCAACGCCGTCATGGGCATGATGGCCGCCCAGGGCAAGGTCCTGGACCGCGATCAGTTCACGAAGGACCTCCAGGAGATGGTCGCCGTCTACCAGGAGACCTCGGCCGGGCTGCACGACGACACCGGACACAAGGCGTGGTTGCCGGATGCGAAGAACGACCGGAACTGGGACTTCTGGGATCGCTATCGGCTCTACCTCGAAGACGTGCGCAACATGCCCCGCCGGGTCGTGTGGCGCCTCGACGAGAGCACCGACGAGGTTTTGGGGGAGCTGGAGGATCCGCGGCGCGAAGGCTCGTGGCGCCGCTCCGGCCTCGTGATCGGCCAGGTCCAGTCCGGCAAGACCGGTCACTACATCGGTCTCGCTGCCAAGGCGGTGGACGCCGGCTACAGGCTGATCGTCATTCTCGCCGGCATCCACAACGACCTGCGCAGCCAGACCCAACTGCGTGTGGACGAGGGGCTTCTCGGATTCGACACCCAGCACCTGATGCGCTCCGACGAGGCGGGGGCCAGCCGCCGACGCATCGGTGCGGGGGCCATGTCCCACGCGAAACAGCTTCCGAGCGCGTCGCTGACCAACAGCTCCGAGAAGGGCGACTTCGACCGCAGGACCGCGGCCAAGGCCAACCTGCCCATCGGCAGTTTCCCTGTCATCCTCGTGATCAAGAAACACCGCAAGATCATCGACAACCTGCGCGAGTGGGTGACAAGCACCCATGGCCATCACGATCCCGAGACCGGCCGGGACATCGTCCGCAACGCACCGCTGTTCGTGATCGACGACGAGGCGGACAACGCGTCGATCAACACGTCCAAGGACGCCGACACCGACCCCTCGAAGATCAACGCCGCCGTTCGCAAGCTCCTGAACAGCTTCGACAAGGCCTCGTACGTCGGCTACACGGCAACTCCGTTCGCGAACATCTACATAGACCCGGACGCGAAGCACAACGAGTACGGACAGGACCTCTTCCCCGAGGGCTTCATCCGGACGCTGCGTGCCCCCTCGAACTACCTGGGCCCCGAGAGGGTCTTCGGTCTCCGGACGGACGACGTGGAGGATGACGACGTCGAGCCGTTGCCCCTCGTCCGCGAGGTGAAGGACGCCGACAGCTGGCTGCCGGGCAAGCACAAATCCGGGCACGAGCCGGCCGACGTGCTGCCCGCCTCGTTGAAGCAGGCGATCCAGTCGTTCGTCGTCTCCTGCGCTGCGCGTCGTGCCCGAGGCCAACTGACCGACCACAACTCGATGCTCGTGCACGTCACGCGGTTCACAGCTGTCCAGGGAATCGTGCGCACCCAGATCGACGACTTCCTCCGCCTCATCAAGGACAGCCTCCGCGACCGCCACGGCAGCGCCGCAAGCACACGCATGGAGGAGTTCCGGGACCTCTGGGAGAAGGACCACGTCCCCACCACCAGCTACTTCACGGCGGACGACGCAGCGCGTCTCACCTGGGAGGAGGTTGCCCCGCACGTCCTTCCCGCGCTGCGGAAGATCGAGGTGAAGGCGGTGAACGGGGCGGCCGGGGACGCTCTCGACTACTACGAACACCGCAGGACAGGGCTCTCGGTCATCGCCGTCGGTGGTGAGAAGCTCTCTCGGGGGCTGACTCTCGAAGGGCTCACGGTCAGCTACTACCTCCGTGCCTCGAAGACCTACGACACACTGCTCCAGATGGGCCGGTGGTTCGGGTACCGGCCCGGCTACGAGGACCTCTGCCGCCTGTACACCACTGCATCCCTGAAGAGGGCGTACGTGGAGATCACTGCCGCGACGGACGAACTCCGCAGGGAGGTGGAGGAGATGGCGGCCCTTCGCCTCACTCCTCGTCAGTTCGGACTGAAGGTCAAGGCTTCCTCCCTGGGGCTCGGAGTCACTGCGGCCAACAAGATGAGGAACGGCACGAAGGTCCTGCTCAGCTTCTCTGCCGAAGGCCCTGAGACCGTGCTCTTCAACCTGTCGAAGAGGGCCGTGCGGCAGAACTTCGAGACGCTGGAGGCGTTCGTCAGCAGGTTGGACGTCATCTCGAGCCCCTCGGTGGAGATGCCCGGCAACAGTGTGGTCTGGAAGGACGTTCCGCCGGAGGAGATCGTTTCGGGGTTCTTCGCGGCATACCAGCCCGACCGTGCGGCGCAGCGGGTACGACCGGCGTTCATCGCCGAGTACATCCGCAAGTGCGCTGCGGTGGGGGAACTGGGGAGGTGGACCGTGAGGCTGGTGGGCAAGAACCCTGCGGATCTCCCCGTGGACGTCTCGGGACACCTCGTGGGCATGGTCACGCGCCAGCCGCTGAACGATCCGGAGAGCGAGGGTCGGTACACGATCCGCCGGGTGCTGAGCCCGACCGACGAGAGCCGGGACCTGGACGAGAGCCAGTACGCCACCGCTCTGGCCAGGACCAAGAAGGCCGCCGAGGGAACCACCAACAGCAAGGGCGAGCCACGGGACCCGAGGGTGCCCGCCGGCCCGCAGATCCGGCACCAGAGGCGCGCCGACCAACCTCTGCTCCTGATCTACCCCATCAAGCCGCCCGCCTTCGGTGAGCTCGACCCCGATACGCCGTTGGTCGGCTTCGCGGCGAGCTTCCCCCGCTCGAGTCACCAGGAGAAAACCGAATACGTGGTCAACGACATCTGGATCAAGGAGGACATCGAGACGTACGACGAGGAGGACGACGAGTGACGATCAACGAGAGCGACTGGATCAAGCTGGAAGACGCCCCCGAGGCCGCGTCGGGGCGGTCCATGCGTCGCATCCACGCAAGGTCGCCGCATGACATCTTCCTTTCCGTCTCCCACCCCGGCCGCCGACGGATGCTGGTGTTCCAGGCGGACGCCACCGCCGCCGAGGGTGTGGTGCGTTCCCTGGGACGGCTTCCGCAGACGGCCGGCCTTGAGCTGTCGCTCACCTCCTTGTCGCGCCACCAGTACGAACTGCAGGTGGTGCTCACCGCGGACGACCTACAGGAGGTCTTCACCCCTCTCGTCACGGACATCGCCGCGACTGCGAAGGACGAACTGACCAGTCTCGAGGCACTCACCGCGGTGGTCAGCCGGTTCGGTCACTGGCAGAACCTGCTGCGCTCCGTAGGGCGCGACGGTCTCGGGGCGGAGGCGCGGCGCGGCCTGTTCGGCGAGATCCTGGTGCTCAGGAAACAGCTAGTGACCTCACTGCCACAGTCCGAGGCGGTGGCCGCCTGGACCGGCCCCACCGGCGCCAACCAGGATTTCCAGTGCCCGGATGTGGCCATCGAGGTCAAGACGACCAACGCCAGAAACGTGGGAACCGTACGCATCGCGAGCGAACGGCAGCTTGACGGCACAGGGACGTCCTCGCTCCTGCTGGCACTCGTCACACTCGACGAAAGGCGTGGAGGGCTCGGGCAGAGCCTCAACGTGCTCGTCGACCAGGTGCGGCACCATCTCGCCAACCCAGGTGCACGAGCCCGCTTCGACGGACTGCTGATCCAGGCCGGCTACCTGCCAGGCCAGCGGGACCTGTATGACGAACCACGCTACACAGCTCGTGATGTGCAGTTCTGGGAGGTGCGCGACGGCTTTCCCAGGGTCGTCGAATCCGAACTGCCCGCCGGCGTAAGCGACTGTTCCTACAGTCTGGCGCTTTCAGGGCTCGACCAGTACCGCCTCAGCGACGCCGAGGTGTGCAACCTGATCAGGGGAAAGAATGAGTGAGCTCGACCAGAGCGCGTATGCCCGCCAGCTCGTGGGCGACGTCCTGGCGACCGCGGAGGCCGAACGCACGACCACGCCGGAGGCGTTCACGGCGCGTGTGCTCGAGGAGCTCGAGGAGGCGGGCGTCGTCTCCAACACGTACACCGCCTACCACAGGTCGCACGGTCTGGAGGTGCACGGTTACGGCGCAGGGGAGGACTCCGGCAGGCTTGACCTCTTCATCACCGACTTCCGGCTGTCGCCGCTTGAGGACAGGCTCACGAAAGCGCAGGCCGAGTCCCGTTTCAAGAGGCTTCTGACCTTCCTGCGCCGCTGTCAGAACGGACTGCGTCAGCACATCGACGAGTCGTCGGACGTCTACGACATGTGCGACGCGGTCGAGAAGGCCCTCACCGACGTCACGCAGATCCGCCTCTTCCTGCTCAGCAACGGCGTCAGCACGTCGACTGCCCCGCCCCCCACCGAGTTCGAAAGCATCCCGGTCGTCCACGAGATATGGGATCTGGCCAGGCTGCACCGGCACGCGACGTCCGGCACCCTGAGCGAGCCCATAGTCGTGACGTTCGACCCGCCCCTCCCCTGCCTCTCCGCACCGAGTACTGAGGCGGACCACTCCGTGGCGCTCACCGTGTTGCCCGGGGACAGGCTCGCGGACCTCTACGCGGAGCACGGCACGCGCCTGCTCGAACTCAACGTACGTTCCTTCCTACAGACAAGGGGCGCGGTGAACAAGGGAATCCGGGAGTCGCTGCTGCATTCGCCCGGCCGGTTCCTCGCCTACAACAACGGCATCACGGCCACGGCCTCCCAGGTGGAGTTCGCCGAGGGCGCGGACGGCCAACACCTCGGGATCTCGAGGATTCACGGGCTTCAGATCGTGAACGGTGGCCAGACCACAGCCTCGCTCCACCATGCCAAGAAGCGGGACAAGGCCGACCTGTCGAACGTGTGCGTGCAGATGAAGCTGACGGTGGTCTCACCCGAGAGGTTGATGGAGATCGTCCCGAGGATCTCCGAGTACTCGAACACCCAGAATAAGGTGACCGCCGTCGACTTCAGCTCCAACCACGAGTTCCACGTCGACGTGCAACGGGTCACCCGTTCCCTCTGGGCTCCTGCCGTTGACGGCAGCGGTCATGAGACACGCTGGTTCTACGAAAAGGCCCGTGGACAGTACGCCGACGCACTGGCCGAGTTGAGCGCTGCAGGCCAGAAGCGGTTCAAGACGATCTGGCCCACGAGGCAGAAGTTCACGAAGGCGGACCTGGCGAAATACGCCCACTCCTGGGACCAGTTGCCGTTCCTGGTGAGCCGGGGAGCCCAGAAGAACTTCAACGAGTTCATGATCAACCTCCGCAGGCAGCCTGTTCACGTGGACACGGCGTACTGCCAGCGAATCATCGCGAAGGCCATCCTCTTCAGAACAGCCGACAACATCGCCCGTGATCACGACGCAGGCAGTTACAAGAGCGCCATCACGACGTACACGGTGGCACGTCTCTCCCTGGCTGTGGGAAAGCGCATCGACCTCGACGAGATCTGGCGTCGGCAGCAGGCGTCCGAGGCCCTCACCGATGCTCTTGACGACCTCTGCCCTAGGGTCATGGCCGCTGTGACCAACCCGCTCCGAGGCACACACGTCGGCGAGTGGGCCAAGCAGCCGGCCTGCTGGGAGGCCGTGTCCCGGGTCAGGTGGTCGATGCCCCGGGCTCTGGAGGCCGAACTGTTGGATCTTCCTCTGGAGGATCGCCCTGCCGACGACGCAAACGAGGTCGGCACCGCCGTGGCCCGAGAAGCCGTCACCCGGGTCCCGCCGCAGGAGTGGGCCGACATCGAGCAGTGGGCGAGGGCGACGCGTAGCCTGGAACCCTGGCAGCGTCAGCTGCTTCAGGTTGTGGGGCGGCGACTGAACGTGAACGAGTCGGTTTCGGAAACCCAGGCGGCACAGCTGTTGCACGTGCGCAGCGAGGCGGTGCGTCTGGGATTCGCCCCTGCAGGAAGCGCGAGTGTTCAGTGACCTCCCCGTCCAAGACGCCCGGGCCGTCACTAGCCCCCCTCTGCAATCCGGCCACAGATGGTGACGACGGGGAGCAGCGGGGCGGGAGCCAGCTGTCGTCCCGTGGTGTGGAAGCCGACGGAAGCTGGGTGAAGACGGAGAAGAGCGAACACCTGAAGGGTCGGCGGGTGCGTGACACGGCACCAGAGGTAGCGCTCCGCCGCGCTCTGCACCGGCTCGGCTTCCGGTTCCGCCTGCAGCGACGCGTGGCGCCTCGGTGCACCGCGGACTTCGTCCTCCCGAAGCACCACGTGGCCGTGTTCGTCGACGGGTGCTTCTGGCACGGCTGTCCGGAGCACGGGGCTCGTGAGTTCCGCGGCCCGAACGCGTCACGCTGGACCGAGAAGATCCAGACGAACCAGGCCCGCGACCGGCGCAACGACCAGGCAACCCGGGAGTCCGGCTGGGAGGTGGTCCGGGTCTGGGAGTGCGAGATCCGGAAGGACTCCGAGGCTGCGGCACAGCGGGTGGCAGAGGTCGCCCGTGCAGGAAGCGCCGCCACACGCCCGCTGCCCTCCGACTCCGTCTGACTGCACGATGTCAGAAGATCGTCGGCGTCTCTTCCTGGCGAGGACAGAGCGTGGCGAGCGGGCACTCCGCACAGAGTGTCTGCCGCTCCCGGCAAAGCTCTGAGCCGATCAGCCGGATCGCAGCCATGCGAAGCGGAGCATGCTCCCCCGCGCCCAGAAGCTTCACCAGGTTGACCCTGCCCTCACTGAGACGGTTCTCGTGATCCGTCCTGACGCCGTTCATCCGAGCCGCAACGCGGATCGTGCCCTGTCCCACCAACATGATGTCATCGCCGATCAGCAACCTGTACAGCGATTCTTCGGCGGGCTTCATGGCGAGCTTGCCTGGGATGTCGAACTGGTTGCCCGTCTTCCAGGCCGCGGGTTGGTCCACCAGCGGTTCCAGGCGGTCGATGCGAGCTCGTACGACAGCGTTGGGAGCCGCGTCGATCAGCTTCTGGAAGCCCGTCGCAGTGAGCTGCTTGGACCGCCGCACCGTCGCCATCAGGGCGGCCCGCTCCTCCGGCTTCATCCTCGTTCCGGAGATCACAGCCGCCACAGCAGCATGGAACGGCACGGGCTCCGCGCCGGGGAACTCGTACCAGTCGCTCACTTCGCGTCGCTCAAGCGCCCACTTGGTGAGTGCCTGGCGGACCTGCTGCCAGTGAGGGTTGAGCCCACCGTCCGCATGAGGCTCGGCCCCCTTGAGCGGCTTGAGGACCTCTGCCGCTGCCTTGCCCAGCATGGGCGGCACCGCGTTCCCGATCTGGCGAAACGCATCGCTTCGGGTACCCGCAAAACGGAAGCCGTCAGGGAAGGTCTGGATACGGGCTGCCTCGCGCACCGTGAGCGTACGCAGTTGCTCGGGATGGATGTACCAGTAACCGTCCTTGGCGATGTGAGCAGTGATCGTCCGGCTGAGTTCGTCCCAGGACAGCTTGTTGTACTTGTCGGTGTACTGGTCGGCCTTGTACCGCTGGAACTGCCGTTCCTCGGGCTTGAGCTTCGTGTGCAGCTCCGAGTACAGCGTGGTCGAGTCCATCACGGCGAAGATCCGGTGATCGTCTTGCCGCACCCTCCGGGTCATGTGGTCCCAGACCAGCCCCTCCGGGGCGCCCTTACGCATCTTCTTGGCGAAGGACGAGATGTCGGAGGGCTCGCTGTAGGCCATCTCGCGCTCCCCGACCCGCTGCAGCGGCTCGACCTCGAGTTCGGGGAGGTCACCGATGGCGTCTCGGAGCGTGGTCCGGCCAGGCTGAGCGGCGCGCCACTCGAACCGGTCAACGTCTTTCCTCGCCAGCAGTATGAGCCGCTTGCGGTGCTGGGGAACCCCGTAACTCCATGCGTCGACGAGCCGGACCTGGGTTGCGTAGTGAAGCTCCTCCAGCTCCTCCTCGATCGTGCGGATCACGGAGAAGTCATCGCCGAGGCCCATGTCCGGGACGTTCTCCATGAGAACGACCCTGGGCCCGATCTCCTTGACGACGTCCAGGTAGGACCGCCACAACTTCTTACGGTGGTCCTCCGGGTCCCGGTTGTGGTTGGCCACGAGATCCCGGATCTTGTTACGGCCGGCCCTGCTGAAGGGCTGGCACGGAGGCCCTCCGGCAACCAGATCGATGTCCGCCGGCTCGAGGAGCTTGAGGAGCTCCCTGCGGTTGGCCGGGTCCCCGAGGTCCATGTGAAGGCTCAGACCCGGGAAGTTCGCGCGATGGGTTTCCAGCGCTCGCTCGTCAAAGTCGACTGCAGCGGCTAGCGTCCACCCGGCCTGCTGAAGGCCGGAACTCAGCCCGCCCGCTCCCGAGAAGAGATCAACAGCAAGCCTCTTGCCCCTGCCGAAGGTTTTCAGCCACTTCCCGAAGCCTTCTGGGGTGCAGCTGTTCTCGTGCGGGTCAAGCTTTAGTTGATCGCTCCGCTCGAGAGGCACACCGTAGTGGCCACCCACAGTCCGACCTCCGTCACAACGACATAAACGAGCACCAGGACATCACACAAGGGCTGGTCAAAGCAAGATTCGGAGGTCGCTGACCTCGATGTTCTGCCTGCCCTGCATTCATCTGTCGGTGCTCGTACGAGCTGTGGAGGTGTACGGAGCCCCCTGACTTCGCGTGAACGGCCTGGTGCACTCTTCGGTCTCAAGCATAGGGGACGCGTGTGGCACGAGGAGCGGGGACTACGTAACTACTACTGACGGGTTACTGCGCATCTGGACACTACGGCCGCGAGCTGGGAAGAACGCAGCCTGTGCCCTGACCGAGGCACGCACCCTGACCGGAATACCTGCATGCCGAGATCGATTGTTCGATCAAGACCAGCAGCGAACGGGGGAGTCGTGAACGATCTGAAGCTGTTCCGCATCGCGGACGGACAGGCGTCCGAGATCCCGGGCGCGGTCGTGACTCTGGAGCGGCGGCTGCAGACGCTGATCGAACGGAACATGGAGACGATGCTCGGGATTCGGTTCCTTGCGTCGGAGTATGCGACTGGTGCGCGGCACCGCGGCCGGATCGACTCGCTCGGCTTGGACGAGGACGGCAATCCGGTGATCGTCGAGTACAAGAGGTCGACCGGCAAGGCGGTGATCACGCAGGCCCTGTCATACCTGTCGTGGCTGCGGGACCATCGGCACGAGTTCGAGAGTCTTGTGAAGGACCGGCTGGGGGACCAAGCCGTCGGCTTGGTCGACTGGAGCAACCCACGGCTGGTTTGCGTTGCTGGCGACTTCACCCTACACGATGCGCATGCCCTGGAGGAGATCGGGCGCCGCATCGATCTTGTGACCTACCGAGACTTCGGTGGCGGATTTGCTGGCTCTGCAGCTTGTCGCGTCCGCGGCCGGCTCCACGCCAACGCCTCAAGTTCCAACGACGGCCGCGAACGTCACAAGCGGTGGTGCGAGGGTCAGGTCGGTCCGTCAGATCTACGACGAATCGCCGGAGTCGTTGAAGGATCTGTACGCCGATCTCGATGCCCTGCTGATCGCCTCTGGCGAGGTGCAGAAGGAGTTCCAGCTGCACTACATCGCCTACCGTCGAATCAGGAACGTGGCCACCGTCCGGTTCCAGCCTCGCAGCCATACTCTCGTGCTCACACTCACGGTTGATCCGGACACGGTCGAGCTGAGCGACGGCTTCGTGCGCGACCTCCGGGGAATCGGCTGTCTGGGGACGGGCCCTCTGGAGGTGCGGATCCGGTCCCAGGAGGATCTCGCGAGGGCCACCAGCCTCGTCCAGCGATGCGTCGAAGGCTGCTGAACAGCGTTCGGGGATGAGGTATCAGGATCCCCGCGCCACGACGACCACACTCCAGAAGACGAACCGGCCCGCCGTTGCGGTGGCGTGACACAACATCAGGAGACCTACGCCTGAAAGAAACACCCTTCTGGCCATGAGAGACTTACACACCCCCCACTGCACTGATTGGCCGTCCGTGAACGACTCAACACGGTCGGCTCTTAGTTGGTCCAGGGAGACAGTGTTCGGTGGAAGCCTTCGGCCAGTTGAGCGAGCAGGACCGCTCCCAGGCGATCCAAGTACTGCGTCGGCGCCTCGCCCCGCGGGATCTGCGAACGGTAATCGAGGATCTCGAGAGCGGAGGGAGATCTCGCTCCAGGAAGTCGGTGGAGTGGATCATCGCGGCGGTCGAGAACGGATCCGGAAGGCTGCGGTCAAAGCTTCCCGAGGACGAGCTTGCTGAGTTCCTGGTCGACAGGTCGGGCTTCGGTCTTCTTGAGTCCCGGACGCTACGGGAACGGCTTGCACTTTCTGCGTCGGAGGACGAGCTGGAGACGCTGCACGACTACCGAGGTGCCGAACGCAGCCGTGGTGGGAGCAGAGCCAAAGCCAAGAAGATCGCGGAGCGCACGTGGAAGCCCGGTAAGAGCTGGCCTCGCCACTTCGCACGAGTCCTCGATATCCCGCCTGCCTTTGCCGGCCTGCCGGGGAGCACACGGGAGCCGGACACGCTGGAAGTCGCCCCCTTCGTGCCTCTCCGAGACCTGGAGGACTTCCAACAGGACCTCAAGGAGCAGGTGATCGAGGTACTCTCCGGGGCACCGGGCGCCAACCGTGGTGTTCTGACGCTACCCACAGGAGCCGGCAAGACCAGGACCGCGGTGGAGAGCCTCATCGAGTGGCGCCTCTCCCAGCCACGCCGTCAGACCGTTCTCTGGATCGCCCAGAGCGAGGAGCTGTGCGAGCAGGCGGTCCAGGCGTTCCGTGAGGTGTGGACCGACCTGGGGCACCGCAATGACCAGGTACGGCGCACCATGGAGATTGCCCGACTTTGGGGAAGCGCCTCGGTCCCGAGCGACCCCGACATCGTGGTGGCCAGCATCCAGAAGCTTGACGCGGTTCTTCGAGGCACCAATGACGACACACAACAGGAACTCGAGCTGCTGCGCGAGAACCTGGGTGCGGTGGTTGTGGACGAGGCGCACCGGATGCTGGCCCCCAGCTACAGCAGAGTCCTGCGGTTCCTGGGAATCGAACTCGGACAGAAAGCCCCGGTTCCCGTCATCGGGCTGACAGCCACCCCCTTTCGGAGGGTCGACACCGAGACTCGCCAGCTGGCGGAGAGGTTCCACAGCAGGCTTCTCAGCTCCCGCTCCTTGGGGGACGACATCGTGTCCGAGCTCCGTCGGAGGGATGTCCTGTCACGGCCTGAGCACAAGGTGCTCTCCTATGCCGGTTCTGGGTTCCCGATGGACGACGTCGAAAGCTACCGTGAGTACTTCGACCAGTTCGAGGACTTCCACCCTGCCTTCCTCCGTGAGATCGGTGAATCGGACGCGAGGAACCGTGCTCTGCTCAAGCAACTGCTCGAACTACCGCCGGACTGGCCGACGCTGTTCTTCGGCTGCACCGTGGAACACTCCATAGCAATGGCTGTTCTGCTGCGACGCGCCGGCCGAGCCGCGGAGGTCGTCACCTCCAATACGCGCAGTGCGACGCGGCGCGCACTCATTGAACAGTTCCGCGGCGAACGCCTGTCCGTTCTCTGCAACTACGGCGTCCTCACGACTGGTTTCGACGCTCCGGCGGTACGAGCCTTGGTAGTCGGTCGTCCCACCACCAGCCCGGTCCTGTACGAGCAGATGATCGGTCGCGGCATGCGGGGACCACGATTCGGTGGGACAGAGAGCTGCCTGGTTGTGGACCTCGAGGACAACATCCGTTTCAGCGGACAACTGGCCTACAAGCGGTACTCCAGCTACTGGTCAAGCAACCAGAGCCGCCCGTAGTCCGACAGCACACCGCCTCTGCGTCGGCTGCCCCTCAGCCCACGCAGACCGATCGGTGACACCGACCCCACCCGATCAGCGGGTCACGGGAGGTTCTCAGCGAGAAGAAGGCGGTCCAACCCCTGATTACGGTGCTCACACGAGGTCTCCGACGCCAGGAGACACGAGTAGCAGGCGACTCCCTCTGCCCCCACCGACGGCGCTTCCTGACACAACGGGTCGTTCGAACAGCTCTCGACGTCTCGTAGAGCGTGCGAAAGAACGTGCTCGAACCGGTTGACGAGGGCGACCAGCCCCCCAAGGGTGCCATCTCCTCCGGGCTGGACCGTGTAGAGGAGGAGTCCACTGCCCGTGACCCTGCCGTCCTGCACGCTGAGATAGACCCGCTCACGGATCGCTGCGGACGAGTAGCCGGAGTCCACTGAGAGCGACCTGAGGAGACGGTGGGAGAGGGTATGCCACCAGACGTGTGCGGGGTGGAGCGACGGATCACCGTGGGGATCACCCCTGAACTGATCGTTCCACTGGTTGGCCCGGCTGCCTGCAAGGATGAAAGAGTCGCCAGCAAGATCGATGAAGACGCCCTCGCCGAAGAGCTCGATGCCCGGGTACCAGGTGGTGCCGTTCCAGTCGAAAGCGGTGGACATCTTCTGGGCCTTCTGCGGGTCCAGCCGCTGGTAACCGGTCTGGACCATGACCATGCGAAGACGGCTGACAGGTGCGACGCGTAGCCTGTGTCGGCGGGCGGGTCCCTGTACGAGGCGCACATCATCCTGGCGAACCTCGAACAGCGGAGGAGAGCCGGGATGCGGGTGGGGAACTGCCGGAACGCCACAGGTCGCCGCCTGGCGAAGGCGGTCGAGTTCGTCGTCACGTAGTGACGACGAACCTGTGTTACCAGCCCCCAGTAGTTCGTCGAACGCCTTGCTGATCTCGGACCAGTTCGTCTGTTTCAGGTACTCGATCGCACCCCGGGCAAGCCCGACCTGCTCGGCCTCTTCCATAAGAGCGACCTGGTCCAGGAGACCGCGGCGATGGAGTGCACCGACTGCTCCCAAAAGGGACGGGTCGTTCAGGATGTCGTGAAGCCGGGTCGGCATATCCATGATCGTCAGTGCGCTCTGGAGCAGGTTGAGCCGTAGGTTGGCAGCTCCTCGCTGGATGATGCGCGCCTTCTGAACGCACCGCGCCGTTGTCGGCGCCGGACGCCCCCCGTGCTCCACGATGCGACCGCTACAGCGCCAGGACTTCGCGTACGCCTGGCCGAAGTTCGCGGTCGCGTGGCAACGGGGGCACTCGATGCGGACGAGCCGGAGGGCGCGGCCACCTCCGTGCCACAGGTAGTGCTTCGTGCCACAGCCTCCCCCCTCGTGTACGAGTCCGTGCCAATGGACCTCGTCCAGGTGACCGTTCTCGCATGCCTGCACGAAGCGGATCGCCTCACGCCCCGCCTTCTCCTGACGCTGCGGAGCCGACACCGATGGGCACTCCGGGCATCCGTTTTTCGTCTCGTACAGAACCTGGTGCGGTCGGTGCTGTGTGCACAGGGACCAGAACGGAAACGCGTGCGTGGGGTAGATCGTTCTGTCCGAGGGAAGTCCCAGTTCGGCGTTGGTTGGCACACGAGCGATGCGTGCATTGTCCAGCTCGAGTCGTGAGAGCCGCTTGTCGACGATCTCGAAGTCCTGGGGGTTACGGCCGATCTCGTTGAAGAGCGTGTCCACCGACTTGAGTACGACCGGCCCGGATCCTGTCTCGAGAATGCTTCCAGGGCCGAGGGTGATGACGAACTGGGAGGGGCGGACCTCCTGGTAGGGACGGCTCACGGTTCATCCCCTTCCCTTGATCGTGGTGGTGGCCTCCACCTCTCGTAGGGAGTTTGGCGCGTTTCCATAAGCCTCATCCATGTTCGCGACAAGATGCGCGAGGTCGCCTAGGACGACCGGGCGAGAGGCCGGACGTGTGACCGTCGACTCGTGGTACAGCAAGGCATCACCAACACGGTCAGCGACCTCCCGCCAATGCTCCAACTCCGAGCGAGCATGGTTCTCCGTCTCCGATGACGGTGGACGACGGAGGGGCGGCTGCTGGGCGGCACGTTCCTCAAGGATGCCGGGGAGCAGGTCCACCTCTGGGTCCGTGTGGGCGTCGCTCATCTCGTGGGCACGGCAGAACCAGCCCCCGTTACTGAGCCGCTGTTGGATCCGCCACCGCTCGTCGACCTCCACCGAGCCCGTCGCGGTCGGGATCCTCGCCGCCTGGCGGAGGACACTGACCATCACCGGTCCAAGGGCCCTGTCCCTTGCCCGGGGTGCGAAGGGGTTGACGGTGACCGGCTCGACGTGGCGGTAGAGCGTGGTGTGGTAGCCGGTGAAGTACTCGTAGTGGCTGAGATCCCGCGGACGCGAGGCCCGGTAGAAGGTGACGACGAGCCCGCCGACGCCCCGGCCCACACGACCGGTGGCCTGGATGTAGGAGGATGTGGTCTTCGGCTGCCCGTGTACGACCATGAGTCCGAGTCTGTCCACGTCGACACCCGTGCCGAACATGGACGTGGCGACGACCGCGTTCGCCGGTTCCCGGCCGGGCCCCAGCCGGACTCCCAGCTCCTCGAGCATGCCCGGGAGCCTCAGGGAGCTGGTGCGGCTCGACAGCTCCATCGGTTCCTGCTCGTCCAGAGTGCGCGGCGACGCGGCGACGCTCCCGAGACGTTGGGGGATGTCCTGACGGGCCAGCGCTACGGCTCCGGCGAGTTCGCGGATAGCGTTGAAGTAGCCCACGAGCGTCCAGAACGGGTCCAACTCCGCTTGTGCGACGCCGGCCTCGAGTCGGTCGCGGGGTGTCTGGAGTAGACGCGACCACATCCGGACGATGGGTGTCTGTGCTCCTCGTCCGGGGGCGATCACTCCGACGTACAGACGACCCGCCTGCTGCGCGTCGAGCGGGTGCGAGGAACCGGTCGAGGAGAAGAACGTCTCCTCGGCACGGAGGCCCTGAGGAGGGAAGACCTGCAGGCTCCGGTCGAACAGCGAACGGACCTGCTCCTCCGCCCTCCGGACGGTCGCGGTGGAGGCAACGTACTTCGGCCTGACAGTGTTCTCGCCGTCATGCACCGTGGAGAGGAGGTCGATGCCAGCCTCGTAGAGACCGACCATGCTGCCCAGAGGGCCTTCGATGAGATGCAGTTCGTCCTGCAACACGAGGTCGGGTGGGCGGAATCCACGGACGGGAACGTCGTTCCCCGACGTCACCTCCTCGCGGGCGTTTCGTGGGAGTGTCGCCGGCCCTGCCGGAGGTGCCCAGCCCCGGTAGTAGCCCAGGTGTTCGTTGAGCCTGTCGACGTTGCCGAACAACGCACCTGCTCTCGGTTCGAACGCCAAGCGGGCGAACTTGTCCACCGTCGCCACGACCATCGACGGGCACCTGGCATAGACCTGGTCGTCCACTGTCCACGCCGGGACAGGGCAGTGCGTCGAAGAACCGTCACCCCGGTCGAAGGCCGGCGGCACAGGCCAGGCACCGACCTCGGTCGCTTCGGACCAGGCCAGGTCGGAGTTGAGCGGGCACTTCGGGTTCGGGCAGAAGATCTCGAACTCGACGGGCTTCTCGCTTCGTTGCCTGCCCCACTCGACTGTCCGCACGAAGTACCCAGGTCGGCTCGCGCGGGCGGAGACGAGCCAGGACCTGGAACCGAGCAGACGACGTGCATGCCCGTTGAACCATTTGTCGACACTCTGGTCGGACACGTCCGCAGTGACACGGAACCGAACGGAAACGGTCGCGAACGACGGGTCCGGATGACGGGTGACCGTGATCGCGGTCACGTCGAACGGCTCTTCCGACAGCTGCGACGCACCGTCCGGGCCCAGAGCCGGATCCGGGTCGCCCACCACGAAGTGCAGCACACCCGTGTCGCCCTCGCGCAGGCCTTCCGGGGGAATCGCCAGTGTCGACCTGCAGGCCGGACAGTTCAGGATCTGCGCCGGGTCACCTTCGCCTTCTTTCCCCTCCAGGATCGAGATGGCGCCGTGGGCCGTGATGATCCTGTTGTTCGCGTCACGGTATTGGAGGTCCTGCAGGTTGTTCGGGGTCACGTTGCCGCCCACCCACAGCCCGACCGAAAACCTGGTGGAGCCCCACGGCACGTCACCGAGGTCCTCCCACCCGGACGGCCGCCAACCACGCTGTCCGGGCGAGCCGCTGACCCTGAGGAACTCGCACGCCGTCACCATCGCGAGCGCCCTCCTGTACTGCTGAATGGTGAGGAGCCGAAGTGTGTACCGGGAAAGGACGGTCACTCCTGCTCCTCCCCCGGGCTCCTGCCCTCGCTGGGCACGAAGCCTCCGAAGCGCGAGGGTGAAGGCAGCGAGTCCGAGGTAAGCCTCGGTCTTGCCTCCACCGGTCGGGAACCAGAGCAGGTCACACACGTCCCGGTCCTCGTGGGCGTCGTCGACGATTCCCCGTAGGTTGACCAGCTGGAACGCGAGTTGGAACGGCCACCAGCGGTTGACCCTCCCCTTGGTCCACTGCGACTGGACGGCGATCGCCCGGTTGGCGAAGCAGAACGCGAGGAGTGCGTCGCGGTCCCCTGCCAACAGCTCGATCCCCTCGCGGATCCGGTCCAGCGCGCGTCGGCACCCGGAGAGGTGCCGTTGGGCCGGTGTACCTGGCGCATGGCCTTCAACACCGCGGGCCTGGCCCTCGATCCAGCGTTCGTAGGCGTCCGCAAGCGGCTCCAGCCTCAGGCGGAGTACGGCACCATCCGTGATCTGGGCCAGTTCCATCGGGTCCAGCTCAGGTGGATCTCCCGCGTCGGTCGGCCAGCCCTTGTCCGGAGCGTTGACGGGAACCACAGGAACGAACTCGGACCGGACGTCGGCCGGCTCGAACTCGGCCACTGTCCCGTCGTCGAACAGGTGACGTCCATCGGACCACCTGAACGGGGGCCTGGTTCCTTCCAACCCTCCCGGATGAGGGCGCTCTGGATCGACCTGACGCCAGACGGCGGAGCAGAGGTGCCCTCGGGCAAGGACGGGACGGTCCTCGTAGAGAAGCGCCAGACTCTCGTCCTCCTCGTCCTGTGCCAGGTGCTGGTGTTCCAGTGGAACCAACTCGGCTCCGCCCTGACAGCGCAGACGTACCTGGGGCTGGAACACGTGGTCCGACAGGGAGGGGTGGTCTGATTCCACAGAGCTCAGGTTGACCACGAACACCGAGATCTTCCAGATACCGCGGGAGTCCCTTCGGCTACGGACCCTCACCACGACTCCTGGGTCCGTGGGGTCACTCAGCGGGTTGTCGGCGGAACAGTCCACGTCGCGCCAGACAGCCCCGTGTGGCTCCCGGCTCCATTCCCCGTTGGCCTCCTTGCGGTACCTGGCCCACGTACAGCAGATGTCGAGGCGTGGCCTGTCAGGGGCACTGACCGCCAGGGACACGCCCATCGACGACGGCCTGGCGCGAGGGTCGAGTACCAGCGACGGAAGGCTGGCGTCGGCAGGCTGGTGTCCTGACACGGACTCGCCTGGATCGAGGTCGTCATCACCGCCCGATAGCTCGTCGCCGACGAGCTCCTGGTCCGAGTCGACCTCGACCGAAGGGGATGAGAACGGAGCCAGGACACCGACGATGTACTCGTCAAGCGGGTCCTCGTCGCCCCCCAACCTCTCCCGCGGCCCTCCCCGGGGACCGAGGATCTCAGCTACGAGGTCCTCGACAAGATGGTCTCGTTCACTCATCGGGGTGCTCCTTCTCGCTTTGTTCCTCGTGGGGGAACCCGAGAACGAACGCGGCGCCGCCGACTTCGTCCGGTTGCTCGGTCTGGTCCGCAAGACGCAACGTGCATCCGAGACTCCGGGCCAGCTCAGCCGATATGAAAAGGCCGAGCCCAGTGCCCCCGACCTTCAGGGTGCTGAAGGGTTGGAAGAGCTGGTCAACTATCTCCGGATGGACACCCGGACCCGAGTCGACGACGAGGACCTGCCGCTCCCCCGACCTCAGGTTCACCACGATCCGTCGGTCGGCAGCTTCGTCCACCGACGCCCAGTAGCTCGCGTTGTGTACCAGATTGTCGAGGATCTGAACGACTGCTGCGGGACGGCTGCGAACCTCGAAGTCGTCGCCCTCGACCGATACGTCGATCCCCTCCGCATCCAGGTTGTGCTGGTTCAGGAGGAGGGCCAGACGAACTGCGTCGGCCACACTGGCCGACCGCACACGGTCGGCCCGCCCGACGGACTCGTACGGAGCGAGCACGCGGAACTCGTTGCGCAGTGTTCGCAGGCTGACCGCAACAGCTCTGAGCATGTCACTTGCTCTGTCGTCGCCCCGCGCGAAGCCCTCCAACTGCTGCACATGCGTCGTGGCGGCGGCGACCTGGCGCCCGAACTCGTGGACAACCCTCTCGGCAGCCAGCCCCGTTGCAGCAAGCTGGCGCATGATGTCCCGCCGCCGCTGCCGCTCCTGAAGGTCTGCGCTGACTCCGTCGAGTTCGTTGACCAGTTCGGACAACGCCTGTCGCTGCGTCAACACAGCTGCCCGCTCGGGGCCGTGCTTCTCCACCGCGGTCTGTGCCTCAGAGGGATGAGCGGGCCGGGGGGACCAACGTACCGGCACGTCATCGCGCGCCGTCTTCTCGATAGCCGAGGCGAGCGCCTTGGCCGTCCGTATGCCGTCAGTTGCGGTCACCGGCCGTCGCCCCGCCCCACCTGTCGGCCGGTCCCGACGCCAGTGCGAGGTGAACAGTCTGACAACCGACCGCACCAGGGTCCGCAGGTCCTGGAAGGCCTGGTTCTCGATCAACCCCTCCCGGTTCGTCTTGTCCCGCAACTGGAGGTTCGTCGTCTGGTCGACGAGTACCAACCCGATCACCTGGTTGTTCCCGACCCGCTCGGCCGGGGCTTGGATCCGCTCCTGGTCCAGGAACAGCCAGTCGTCACCTGGCTCACCGTAGGGCAGCGCCCTCAGACCGTCCCGGAACAGCGACACCCCGCAGTGCGCGTCGAGCTCGCGACGGGACACACCGCTCGTCTGAAGGAAGTTGCTCGACCGGTCCCACACGTAGAGGTTCACCCAGAACGGACCGCAGTCAGGGACTCGGCCGGCCAGTTCGTCACCGCCCAGAGCGAGCAGGGATTCGGTTCCGGATCGGGATCTCGATGCCACTGCAGGGTGCCGACAGGTGTACTCGTAGTCGCACCCACCGTCAGCGTCCACAAGCACCCGGAACTCGTAGTGGGCGCGATCCAGGATGTCGGTCGGGTCGATGTCCTGGAGTTCGGGGTAGTCCGGGCACACGAGTCCCACCCGGAAGTCCGCCACCTCGCTGACCGGGTTCTGCAGCCGCTTCAGTGTCCGGTGTACTTTGCGAACGAGCTTTTCGTTCCACGGGCCACGGCTGGTGCGGATCTCGAGTCGCGTGCCGGTCGACTCCCCCACGAACACCTCAGGGGAACGTTCCACGGCCGTCAGCCTGAGCCCGTCGAGGAACGTGTCGGTGGCATCGAACCGGTCCCAGTCGATGTCAAGACAGATCTCTTCGCTGTCGGCCGCCCGCGTGACGAGTCTCAGGCGTCGGCCGAGATGATGGACGGCGAACCGCCCGACGCCCTTCTCCCCGATCGGCAACCGTCCCCGCGGGGTTCGTTCCGCCCTTTGCTTCTTCCGTTCCTTGTGGTCGACCGCGGGACTGAGCCACTTCCCGACGAGGTCGTCGAGTGTCATCCCCGAACCGTTGTCCTCGACGACAACGAGTGCGGTCGCCGGATGGGCAAGATCCAACAGTTCGACAGTCACCTCGGTCGCGTCGGCGTCGTAGGCGTTCTTCACCAACTCCACGAGACCGACGGCTTGGTCGCTGATCAGGTGTTCACCCAGAACACTGACCAGGCGGGCGCGCGGCCTGAACGCCACGGAGTGAGTTCGTGCGGCCATGTCAGCCGTCTTTGCGGGAACGACGAAGCGCTGCGAGGATCCCCGAGCGTTTGCCTCTCCACCCCCCGGCCTCGTCAACATCCCGCTGACTCCTCACACGACCATCGCATCGTGTGCTGTTCTCTCTGAACAACTTCCCCCCTGACCAACCGGATCCGCCCACCGACTTCGGACCTCACACGAGAGTCGCTCTCGCCCGTTCCCCAGCCGGCCAGCGCTGACAGACGTTCCATCACCCGGTGGATTGGAGTCAGACCGGATCAAGAACTCGTTCACCCCCAGGACGGGACACGATACTCCTGGCACCACCAGTGCATCCTGCATCCCGCGGGTCACGCAGAAGGTACTCAGCGCTGGGGCCGCTCAGCGAGAAGCGGGCCTCAGGCCTGCAGCTTGTTCATCAGGCGTACACGACCGGTGTCCGCCTATCAGGCGCCTACACGGGGTTGTTGACAGGGCAGCAAGTCCTCCACATTTATCGAGACCGTTGCAGGAGCGGGGTTCCCAGAGCCGTCCGGCTATCCGACAGCCGTCTCTTCCAGAACTCTGGAGGGAAACACCACACGCCCCACGCGGGTGGTGATGGCAGGCGGATCGCCCGCGCCAGCGCGAACAGCCCCGAGGTGTTGCCACGTTTGCCAGGTCAGCTCCCAGAGACCGGGGAGCATGGGCGCATGGACAGCACCGCGCGACCGGCTTCGCACATGGTCTCGAGGGCGCCATTCTCCATTGCGACGGCGCTGCCGGCCGTTCAAGGGCGGCAGCGTCGTGCGTTGCAGGAGATGCTCCAGCGCGAGCCCGCACACCGACGGCCCCAGGTCAGCAGCCGCCTGCTGGTCGGCGCTCGGAGCCTGCTCCAACAGGTCCGGCCAACGCACGACGATCACCCGCTCCCAGAGTTCGGGCGGTACCGTGTTTGCCAAGTGGTGGCTTTCTCCAACGGGAAGGTCCCTCAGCCGTCGTTCGGCCTCCTGCGTCTGCCCCACATAGCACAGCCCCGTACCAGGAAGTGAAACGCCGTAGAGCACAGGGCCAGTCATTTCAGGGCAGGTCTCAGTGCGTTGTGGCAAAGGGAGTGCCTGTTCGATGAGCAGGGGCTTCGTCGTGTGCGGGGCATGATCGCGGCGGGGTAGGGGCAGGCAGCGGACGGCTTGTTGTGGATCGAGGAGGGTGCGATGCCGTCGGTGCTGGGGTTGATGGAACAGCGTGAGGCGCGGGCGAGGCAGGATCTGCCGCCACGGTTGAGCCGACGCGAGGCCGGAAGTCCGGCCCCCACTCCGCTCAGGGCAGCGGCGGGCCTCAGTGCCGCTGGGCCGGGATGCCAAGTGCCCGGAAGATCTCCAGGCTCTCTCGCCAGTACGGCGCAGGGTCCTCTTCGCCCATCGCGTCGACGGCCTGGCCGAGAAGGTCCAGGGCCTGGGCCTGACCCTTGCGGTGGCCGGAGTGGCGGTGCATGGCCAGGGCCTGGCGGGCGTAGTCGGCTGCGACGGCGGGTTCGCCGTGTTCCAGGCCGCCGCGGGCCAGGACGGTCAGTGCCTCGCCTTGCACCAGGACGTACTCCGTGCGGCGGGCGATGCTCAGCGCTGTGGCCGCCTGTTCGCGGTCCAGGGGGCGCCAGCAGGACGCCAGCCCGATCAGGGAGCGCGACTCCAGGTCGTGCGCGCCGCGCTCGCGGGCCAGCTTCAGTGCTTCCCGCCATGCATCGGAGGCTTCGCCGGGCCGGTCGAGGGCGAGCAGCACACTGCCGAGGGTGAGGCGGGCGGCGGCCCGGAAATATCCGTCGACGTCCTGGTCGCTGAGGGCGGTGGCGGTCCGTGCCAGTTCCAGGGCGCGGACGAGGTCGCCCGCGTCCCTGCGGGCGGAGGCGGTCAGCCGCAGCACATACGCCTCGCCCCCCAGGTCGCCGCACTCCCTGGCCGTCGTCAGGGCCGCTCGAAGGTGGCGCGTCGCATCCGCCGTGTCGCCGAGCAGGTGCCGGACACGGCCGAGGTCGGCCAGCCTCCGTATCTGATTGTGCTGATTGTCCAGGGCCGCCGGAAGGCGTTCCGCCCGAACGAGGCAGTCGAGTGACTCGGACAGGCGGCCCAGGTCACGCAGTACGTGGGCGAGGTTGCCGAGGACGACGGGGTGCCCGTCCGACAGGCCGCCATGCCGGTCGAGTTCCATGGCTCGCTCCAGGTGCTCCGCGCTGCGCCGCAGCCGGCCGCTGAGCCGGGTGATCATGCTGAGATTGGTATGCGCGATGGCGGCGCCCTCCGGCCAGCCGACGGCCTCGGCGAGGGCGAGCAGCTGCTCGAAGTGGGTGGTCGCGGTGTCGGCGCGGCCCTGCTGCACGTGCGCGTGGCCGAGAACATGGTGCATGGCGGCCTCGGCGAGAGGCTCCCCGGCGGCGCCGGCAGCTGCCAGAGCGGCCTGGCCGAGGGCCGTCCAGTCCACCGTGTGCTTGCGTATCCAGGCGTAGCCGCGCAGGGCGTTGGCGAGCAGCCAGGCCGTGGGACGGCCCTCGGCGGCGGCCTGGTGAACGGCCGCCGCCAGGTTGGGCAGTTCAGCGTCCAGCCAGCGCATCGCCGCCGCGGCGTCGGTGATCTCCGGCAGCTCCGCATCGCCGCGGGCAGCGTTCTCGTCACCGGGCAGGCGCTGTTTCATCCCGGGATAGAGCAGGAGCGCGCAGCGATCCACGGTGGCCAGCAGCCAGGCGTAGAGGGCGTCGGAGGCAGCTCGGCGGGAGGCACCGGTCTCCTCCAGGCGGAGCCGTTCGGCGGCGTACAGCGCCACGAGGTCATGGAAGCGGTAGCGTCCGGGCCGGTGCTCGCGGAGCAGGTGGGCGGCGGTGAGCCGCTCCACCAGCCGGGCGGCGTCCTTGATGGTGGTGCCCGTGACGACGGCGGCGGCCTGGAGGCCGGTTTCCGGGCCGGGCAGGAGGGCCAGCAGGCGGAACATCCGCCGGACCGGGGCGTCGAGGGCGTGGTAGGAGAGATCGAAGGCGGTCCGTACGGCAGTGGTCCGGTCGCCGGTGACGGACAGGGCGGTCAGCCGGTCGCCCTCGCGCAACTCGTCGACCTGGTCGCGCAGGGTGCGCCAGGGGGTGTGGTCGACGTTGGCGGCCGAGATCCGCAGGGCCAGCGGGAGGTGGCCGCAGGCGTGAGCGAGGTCCGCCGCGGCCTGCGGGTCCGCGTCGACCCGGCTCTCGCCGAGGGTGCGGCGCAGCAGCAGCCGGGACTCCTCCGGAGCGAACATGTCCACCCCGATACGGCGGGCCCCGTCGCGGGCGGCCAGACCGGCCAGCCGGTCTCGACTGGTGACCAGTACCGCGCAGCCGGGGCCGCCGGGCAGCAACGGCCGGACCTGCTCCGGGTCCACGGCGTTGTCCAGCACGACGAGCATCCGCCGTCCGTCGGTGAGTGTGCGGTACAGGTCGGCGGCGGTCTCGGGCGTCCCGGGAATCCGCTCCGCCGCCACGCCCAGCGCCAGCAGGAACCGGGCCAACGCCTCGACCGAACGCACCGGAGCCTGCGCCGAGTGACCTCGCAGGTCCACGAACAGCTGACCGTCCGGGAAGTGATGGCGTACCCGGTGCGCCCAGTGCACCGCCAGGGCGGTCTTGCCCACGCCCGCGGCGCCGGTCAGGGCACAGACCACGCTCCCGCTCGCGGGGTTGTCCCCGGCAGCGGCGAGCAGGGCGTCCAGACGTGCCAGGTGATCGTCGCGTCCGGTGAAGAACGCCGCGTCGTACGGCAGCAGCGCGGGGGCTGTCGACGGGGTGAGAGGCGCCGGTGACGCGGTCGCCCGGGCGGCGGAGGGGGACGGGACGTCCATGCGCAGGACGCGCAGGTGGGCGTCGGTCAGTTCGGGGCCGGGGCGGACGCCGAGCTGTTCGTCCAGGCGGTCGCGCAGTGCCGAGTACAGGCTCAGGGCCGCGCCCTGTTCGCCCGAGGCGGCGAGCGCCAGCATCAGCCAGGCGTGGACTCCTTCGTGCAGTGGCTCCAGGTCGGCCGCCTTGCGCAGTTCACGGACGGCGTTCCGCGGCGTGCCCTCGCTCAGGGCGCCGTCCGCGTACGCCTGGACCACCGAGAGCCGCAGCCGGGTCAGCGTGACGGCCGAGGGGTGCTCACGTACCCGGGAGGGCATGCCGTTCAGGACCGCGCCGCGCCACAGCCGTAGCGCCGACTCCGCCTGGGCGGAGGCGTCGTCCGCGCCTTCGGCGAGGGAGGGCAGGACGCGGGAGGCCAGGGCGGTGAACCGGGCCGCGTCCGAGCCCTGTTCGTCCAGGTCCAGCAGGTAGCCGGCCCGGGTGAGGCGCAGCACGCCGCCGGGCGGGTCTTCGGGGCGGGGCACCGGGGTGAGCAGTCGGCGCAGTCTGGCCACGTACGTCTGGACCATGTTGAGGGCGCTGGCGGGCGGGTGACCGTCCCACAGGGTGTCGACGATCTCGTCCGGGGACACGGGCGTGCCGGGATGCAGGCCGAGCAGGGCCAGCAGGCTGCTCTGTTTCGGTCCGCCTGGTTCCGTGGGCCGTCCCGCCACTTGGAGCCTGAGCGGGCCGAGGACGTCGAGTCCGAGCTGCCGTGTGTCGGGGGACTCCGGTTCGGTGTCCGGTCCCAGCGCCGCGATCAGTCTGAGCACCGAGGGGCTGTGCGGCGACCGGGCCCGGCCGCGCTCTATCTCACGGATGCTGCGGGTACTGACTCCGGCGAGTTCGGCGAGCTGAGCCTGGCTCAGCCCCAACCGCGCCCGGTGGCTTCGAAGCCAGGCCCCCAACTGCTCAGGCATGCGGCCCAACGTGTCCCAATCTCCCGGCCAGGCAGTGGCCGTACGGTCGCGTGGAGAGATCAACCTCTGCCGGCAACCGACTGAGAATCCCTGGGCGGCAGGCCCTCCGCGGCTCACTGGAGCCGGACATGACAGTACGTCAAGCAGTCCTGGCCGCACGCCTCTTGCCGCACATGGTTGCCGATTGCCGTTCAACCGGCAACAGTTTGCCGCCCCAGGGCCGGCCCCGACGCCGGAAGCCGCCCATTTCCGCAGGTCGGAACGGGTTGTGCCACGTCGAACGAGAGTGGTTCCGCGATCCAGCAGCGGTCCAGTGTTTCGTCGTGCGCCTTTCCTAGAGTCGAGCCGTCGGGCCCGCCAGGTGTTCCGGTGACGAGTGGAGCGCGTCGGGCACCTGGCTCGGCAGGCCTCGGTCCGGATGGTCGAGAGCGCCTCGATCCCGCATTTTCCGTCCGCGTCACTCACCAGCTGGAGGTCCTGTGCCAACACCGTCACCCGCCGATGTGCCCTCCCCGGGCCGGGCGGATCGATCTCCGACGGCGGGAGACCGATGAGCGTCGGCAGGCCGTTGATCGTGCCGGTCCATCTGGACGCGCTGTGCCTGGCCCACGATCTTGACGTCAGGGGACCGGCCGACGACTTCACCCGGCTCCCCTACCGCGACGCCGCGACGGGTCTGGATCAGAACGAGGATCTCCCGTACGTCAGCGAGATCATGACGCGGACACCCTTCCAGGACGAGGACTTCCGGCTCAAGGCCGGCGTCCATCTCCACTGGGCGCTGCCGGACGGTCTGACCCGGATGACCCAGGGCGCAGACGGCACCACCGCCGTCGCCGCGGTGCCCAACCGCTGGCTGGTGACAAGAAGCAGGAACGGGCAGGTGGAGAAGGACTGGATAGTCGAGAGCGACTACCTCTCCGACGACAATCCCGCCGCGATCTGCTACCCGGTACCCGGAGCGGGCCGACCGTACAAGCGGCTCGGCCGGAAGATGCCGCTCGACGTCTGGCGCCGCTCCACCGACCGCTCGCGGTATCTCCCCGAGTTGACCGCGGTCGGATACGGGGAGCCCACCTTCGCGGCGCAGTACGCCAATTGCCACAGCGTCTTCGGTTTCCATGACCCGGACCACCCGGGCGTCCCGCCGAAGGGCCTGCGATATGAGGTGCTCGGCTGGTTCGACGACCCCGCTCAAGATCCCGCCGCCGCGCTGGGTGCCGGATCGGCGGCACGGGACGGGCAGAGCTGGCAGGAGGTGGCCCGACAGCGTTTCGGCTGGACGGCGTCCTCGGCCGGCCCCGAGGCTCCGCCGCCGGGCCGGGTGGTCTGCTACGCACAGCTGACCTTCGCGGCCACCGGCATCGAGCCGAGTCCGCTGCTGTCCGACACGGACGACGAGACCGGTGTGTGCGTGGGGAACACCGCCACCGAGGCGCTGGCCGCGCACCTCGGCGGCGTCCTGCCCGCCATGTCGGCCGACCAGGTGGAAGAGCTCCTGGAGGCGCTGGCCTTCGCCGACGAACTGGAGTCGAAGCCGCTCGACCTCGGCTTCGGCTTGAGCGAGTCCCGGCACTCCGCCACCTTCCGCGACGTTCCCTCAGGCATCCTGTGGACACTCCGGCGGCAGGACGACACCGACGGGGTCAGCGCCGAGGACAAGCAGGCACGCGAACGGCTCACCGTGCCCCACGCGTTGAGCGATCTGCTGAACCTGCTGAACGTCGCCCAGACCGACGTGGACCGGGCGCGCCACCAACTGACCTCGGCGCGCGAGCAGTTGTTCGCCGACTGGTACAAGTACCAGCTCTGCGCCTACCCCTACGACGCCCTGCTGGACTCCTATCCCGGCCAGGACGAGGTGCAGTTCTTCCTCCGGCGCTCGATGGGTCGGCTCTCCGAGGACTCCGGCCGGGCGGAACTCCTGGACCAGCGGCTGCGGGACGCGCGGGTGGCCGTCGAGGTCTCGTTGAAGGACTTCAACGCCCTGGCCAGGTCCGCCCGCAGCACCTTCGTCCTGCACGAGATCCCCGCGCCGCCGTACCAGCTTCCCAATGATCCCGTGGTGCTGTTCACCGGGAAGGCGGCCACTCCCAGCGACCGCCACGGCCAGGACGGCGCGCTGCATCCGCAAGGGCTGCTGGAGTGTGCCCTGGTCGCCGAGGGTCCCGCGGACCTGAGCGATCCGACGTCCGTGCGGGCTCTGCGGGCGGCTGCCGTCGCCTCGGTGGCGAAGCTGCCGGTGCCGAACGTCGCGGTCACCGAGTGGACCGACGCGCCCTGGCATCCCACGGTGCTGGAATGGGAAGTGGAGTTCTTCCCCGCGACGATCGGCAACAACAACGACCCGCGTGACCGCGGCTACAGCGAGGACTTCGTCACCGGCAACTACGTCCTGCCGCCCCGTGACGTGGAACTTCAGCCGGTCCGGCAGATACCGGACAAGGGCGCCAACGTCTACACCGGTACGACGATCCTGTCACCGAGCGCCCGGCCCCTGCTGTCCTCCCGGGTGCTGCGCTACCTGCAGGGCGCCCTGCTGCCGCTGTACAACGCGTCGGGGCGGCCGAAGGTGACCCGCGAGGCGTTCCTGTCCGACCCGGTCCCCGTGCTCGACTGGTCCGACTCCCACGGCGTGGACGAGCGGCTGGTCCTGCTTGTCCGTATCTACCGGCATCTCGCGGAGCACGAGGACAGCAACCTGTCGGCCGCCCTGAGCGGATTCAACGACGCCCTGCTGATGCGCAAGCTCACCCGGCAGCTCCCGATAGCCGATCCGCTCGGCTTCCCCGACCACCAGCGGTTCGCCGCCGACCTCGCGGGGGCGGTGGGAGCGGAGACCCGGCACGCGCCACAGCCGCTCAGCGACTTCAACCCGATCCGGGCGGGTGCGCTGCGGGTGCTGCGGATGCGGGTCCTGGACAACTTCGGCACCGCCCTGGACGTCGATGTCAGCCGGCTGCGGACGACGACACAGCTGCGGATGCCCGAGCACCCGGACTGGGTGGCGATGCCTCCCCGGCTGGCGCAGCCCGCACGGCTGTCGTTCGAGTGGCTCGACGCGGAGGACGACATCCGGCAGACCAAGGGTCTGCCGGACACCTCCCCGATCTGCGGCTGGCTGATACCCGACCACCTCGACGCCGGTCTCGCCGTGTACGGCGCCGACGGTTCGGCCATCGGCAAACTCCTCGCCCTGCCGGACGCCGCCCAGCCGCAGTTCGCCCAGTGGCGGAACCTGCCCGGAGGCACCGCCGCCCCGATCGAGGCGATCGCCAACTCCCGTCTGCGGGCTGTGGTGCGACGTCTGCGTGACACCGGGCCGACGGATCTGGGCACGTTCCTGGAGGATCTGGACACCACCCTCGAATACATCGAGCCGCAGGACTACGCCCAGCACCGGGGCCGGGCCGTGCTGATGGGCCGGCCGCTGGCGGTGGTCCGCGCACGGGTGGCACTGGAGCCGATGGGCCGTCCGGCCAACCACCAGGACTGGAACGTCTTCCGGCAGGACATGGGCCGCACCCACCGGGAGACCAACGGCTTCCCGCTGGTCCGCTTCCCGGTCAGGATCGGCGAGCACCAGCTCCTCGACGACGGGGTCCTCGGCTTCTGGCTGGAGGATGCGGCGCAGCGCCTCGGCCCCCTCTGGCACGACGTCCGCTCCCCCGAGGACCCACTGGTCCAGGCGCTCGACGCGCCGCCGCAGTACCTGACCATGCTGATCGACCCACGGGGCACGGTGCACGCGACGGCGGGCATCCTGCCGACCCGCTCGCTGCGGATTCCGACCGGGATGTTCCGGGACGCCCTGGAGGGCATGGCCGTCAGTTTCCGCACCGCACCAATACTCACCGACGCGGACCACATCGCCGTACCCCTGCCGGACGAGCCCGGTTACGCCTGGTCTTGGCAGGAACAGCGGCAGACCGGCCAGTTCGAGCAGGCCGACCCGCCACAGCCCGACGCCCGCTTCCCGGCCCAAGCGACCCTGCGCGAAGGCTGGCTGACGCTGCGTCCGGTGCGCGACCCACAGACCGACCAAGGAGCACGATGATCACCCTGGAGCTGACGCTCGCCGAGACCAACCTCCTGCTGGAGGCGCTCGGCACCCGTCCGTACGCACAGGTGTACGAACTCATAGCCAAGGTTCACCAGCAGGCCGAGAAGTCTACCGAGGCCCAGGACGGAGCCACGGAATGACGGCCAATCTGGTGCTGCACTGGCACCTGGACGCCCTGACCTCGAACAACCAGGTCACGGACAGCTCCGACAACCATCTGGCCGGTACCGTCTCCGGGCAACCGGGGACGCGCCCCGACGACCGGTTCGGCAGCGTGCTGGCGTTCGACGGCACCACCGTCCAGGTCACCGGCGCCGACACACCACTGCTGCGCCTCGGCTCGTACACGGTCGAGGCATGGGTCAAGCCGTCGGCCAAGAGGGCCACACGGGTGGGCATCGCGGCGAAGACGAAGGGCGACTTCGCCCTCGTACTCGACGCGGACGGCACCCTCAGGCACCGGTTCGACACCACGGCGAAGCCCAGCGACGGGCACACCACCGCGCCCGGGGCCGTACCGGCGGACACGTGGCACCACGTGGCATGCGTCAACGACGGGCACACCGCCCGTATCTACGTCGACGGGGTCAAGGCGAGCGAGTACGCGTTCACCGGCGACCGGGCCACCGCCCAGAGCCCGCTGCTGGTCGGCACGGACGGGACGGGCCGGTACACAGGGCTGCTGGCCCACGTACGGATCTACGACAACGCGCTCAGCCAGGCCGAGATCCGGCGGGACATGGCCGACGACGAGGCGTCGCTGGCCGCGTTCGTGCGGGCGCATCCGCTGGACTTCGCCCTGCTCGACGTGGACCAGCAGCCGGTGCTGTTCATCGACGACACCCCCGCCGGGCAGCCGATGATCCTCCGGCTGACCAACACCTCCCGGCAGGACATCGAGCTGCGGACCCTGGCGGGTCCCGTGTCGGCCACCGAGCACCACGTCGCGCTGCGGCTGCGCCCCGGCACCATCACGGTCCCGCCCGAACCGGCCGTCGCCGCCTCCGGGTGGACGCTGCTGCGGGCCCCGGACCCGGCGACCGGCGGAACGGTGCTGTATCTGGGGGCGCCCAAGACCATGGTCATCGCCCGGGGCAACTCCTTCGACCTGCCGCTGCGAGGGCTGGCGGCCGACGGGAGCCGCGGGACCCGTGGCACCCGGGTGGAGCTGACGCACCAGCGGATGCGGTACGCGGGTGAGCAGAGCGAACTGACCGGGCGGCGGACCGCGTTCCTCGACATCGTCAACCGGCGGGGCCGCCGTGACATCCCGCTCGCGATCGGGTTCGTCGGCGGCAACCGGGTGCTCAGCGACGGGGTCACGAAGAACACCCTGAGTTTCCGGATCGCCAACCGGTCGAGGGACACCGCGCTGTCCCTGGCAGGCGCCTCGTTCACGCTCTCCTGCGACGTGCAGGTGGGCAACGAGGCCCATGAGTGGGCGCTGGTGGCAGCGGGTTCGGTGACCACCGAGTCGCTGGGCGGTCTGAAGGCGGTCCGGGTCGGCTCCGACTGGGCGATCACCTCGGAGAGTCTCGGGCAGCGGGTCGAATGGACGCTGACCCCCCGGACGGCCACGGCGTTCGGGCCGGACGGGTCACTGGTGTTCACCTTGTCCCAGGTGGTCGCGCTGCCCTCCCTTGGGCGGGCCCCGATCGTCATCGGCTACCGCAACGTACCGGGATACCAGGACGGCTCGGTGACCCTGTTCGCCGAGAAGTCGCCGCTGCTGTTCGGCCCGCAGAACACCGGCATCGGTACCACCAACCCCCAGGCCAAGCTGCACATCGTCAACGCCAACCAGGACGCGAACGGAAACACCCTCGTCCTCGGTCCCACCGGGCAGTCGAATCTGCGGCTCGGCTACCACCAGAACTACAGCTGGGTACAGTCGAACGGCTCGAAACCGCTGGCCATCAACCCGCTCGGCAGCAACGTCGGCATCGGCACCACGGCGCCCGGTGCCAGGCTCACGGTCAGTGCCGACTCCTCCCACCTGCAACTGCGCAGAGAACAGAACGCGAGCGGCGGCAAGCAGCTGTACCTCGAACTGTTCCAGGACGACAGCCCGAACCCGACCTTCCCCGCACTGCAGTTCCGTCACGCCAACCGCTTCTCGCACCGCATCGAGGGCAGGCCCGAAGGGCTCATGTTCAAGACCGGCGACCTCAACAACGACATCCTCGGCAACGTGTACGCGAACATGGCCGTGGTGAACGTCCTGCAGACCGGCGATGTCACCATCTTCGCGGGCAGCTTCGAGGGCAGGCCCGAAGGGCTCATGTTCAAGCCCGACGTCTTCAGCGACGACTTCGTCGATGTGTACGCGAACACCGCCGTGGTGAACGGCCTGCGGATCGGCGATGTCACCATCGGCGCCTCCGAACTCCAGATCCTGAAAAGACTGGCGGCCGGGGAGTTGCAGTTCGACCTGCGGAATGTGGCACATAACGAATACGCCTTCGCTGGCAACAACTCCCTCCAGGACAAACACCGATATGTCTTCACCTGGGGCCAGAAGGGTACGCCGCATAACTTTGGACGCTGGCAGATCTCCGAGCCAAGATGACCACATGGCCCAAGGGCCGGATGAGGTGACTGATGCCCCCCGTCAAACGTAAACACCCGTCCAGCACGGATGACGAGAATTACAGGCCCACAACCAGGTCCAGAGCCAAGGAAATCCGGGACCAGAAGGCGGCCGACGTGGAGGCCAGAATTGCGGCGGCTGCCGCCCAGCTTGCGGCACCACGGCGCCTGGCGACGCCAGGCTCACGGTCAGTGCCGGCTCCTCCCACCTGCAACTGCGCAGAGAGTCGAACGCGGGCGGCGGCAAACAGCTCTACCTCGAACTGTTCCAGAACGACAGCCCGAACCCGACCTTCCCCGCACTGCAGTTCCGTCACGCCAACCGCTTCTCGCACCGCGTCGAGGCCAGGCCCGAAGGGCTCATGTTCAAACCGGCGATCTCAACAGCGACGCTCTCATCGACGTGTACGCGAACACCGCGGTGGTGAACGGTCTGCGGATCGGGGGTGTCACCATCGGCGCCGGCGAACTCCAGATCCTGCAGAAACTGGCGGCCGGGCAGCTGCAGTTCGATCTGCGGAACGTGGTGCACGACGAATACGCCTTCGCCGGCACCAACTTCTTCACCGACAACCGGCGCGCTGTCCTCACCTGGGCCACAAAGGGCGAGCGGATAACCCAGGGGCGCTGGCAGATTTCCTTCCCAGGATGACCGGACGAACGTACGGCCGAACGGCCGGGATGAGGTGACCGATGCCCCCAAAAGAACGAAAACGCGTGAAAGACATAGTGAGCGGCCCCAGGACTCGGTCCAAGGAAACGGAAAATCGAAAGGCGGCACTGGTAGCACAGGAGAGGAAGGCAAAAAGGGACGAGAAAATTCTGGAAAAACGGCGGCAGGACGCCCTGCGTAAGCGCCCCAAACCCGTGCCCGGCGGCCGAGGCGATGGAAGTCTGCACATCGCCTTCATCAAGGTCGGTCAGGGTGACTGTGCCGTGATGTCCACTCCGCTGGGCAGGGTCATCATGTTCGACTGCGGTAGCAAACCCAAAGAGGAAGACGATAGCAACGATCAGTTGATCGACCGGGTGCGCGCAGCAGTCGTGGACAACCCCAAGTTCCTCAAGGGCTTGGATGTGCTCGACATTCTGATCCTCACCCACGCCGACGCCGACCACTACAACAAGCTCAAAGCAGTACTCCAGCAGGATTTCACAATCAACAGGTGCTACCACAGTGATGAATTACGCGCATACAGCGCGAACGGCACCAGCGCCTTCCTGCGCGACAATATCGCCGGCCCCTCCGCGATAAAAAAGGTCGTGAAGAACCACGACGAAACCACCCTCAACGGAGTCACAGTGGCGGCGCCGGACTTTGGAAACAAAGTCGACCGTCTGGGCGATGACGGCGGAATTGTGATCGTGGACGAGAGGAATTGCAAGGTGACGATCCTGGCCGCCGGTGTCAACCGCGAACACAACAGCGACCACAGCGACGAGAAAAACCGGGGCAGCATCGTGACGCTAATCGAGGCCAACGGGGAGAAGCTGCTGCTGTGCGGCGACGCCACCAAAAGTACCGAACACTTCCTGATGAGCACGGCCAGTGACCGGCTGCGTGGCCGGCTGAGTAACCTGACCCTCGTGCAGGCCGGTCACCACGGCAGCAACAACACCTCCTCCTCCCAGGATTTCGTCAATCTGGTGAACCCGAAGATCGTCGTGGCGAGCGCTGGAAAGCACATCAAAAAGGACCATCTGCCGAGCGAGGAGGTGATCGAGCGCTATAGGAAGAAGCTCACGCTCAGTAGCCGCACCAAGATCCCGACACACGAGACGTTCTGCTGGAAGCCCGGGGGACTCAAGAGCCGCAACCATGGAAGCGTCTGGCACGAGTACGAGGTGTTCGTTACGGGCTCCGAGGACACCATCGAACGCACGTTCCCGGCCCCTCGCGCATGACCCCCGACGAGATCCGGACCCTGGTGCGGCAGACCGGCACCAGGATCGATGTCGCGATCAGCGCGCTGACCGGCGTGGGCGGTCTCTTCGCGTCGTTCTTCCCCGACGGGCACTTCGTCCTCGACCGTACGGCCCGTACGGAGACCGCCGACGGGGTCAGGGTGACGGGCACCGGAGCGTCCGGACCGTTCACCGGGATGGCGCTGGAGGCAACCTTCGCCGGCGCGCCGGGCTCCGTGCACGTCGTGGTGCGAGCCGCCGGCACCCAGGACTGGACGTTCTCGCAGGCGTTCCCGCCCCTTCGTGACTCCATCTTCGACACCCTGCGGTTCCGGTCGCCGGTACTGATCCTGGACTCGGTTGCCACCGCCATGACCTTCGACGGCGTCCTGGTCATCACCACGCAGATGGCGCCGCTGGACCTGCTGATGCCGGGAGTCACCCACAACCTCACCGGGAAGATCACCATGGTGGGTGGCTCGGCGGAACTCTCCTTCCCGACAACCTCTGTGCCGGACATCCTGCTGTACGGGCCGGAGGGAAGGACCTGCAATCTGGGTCTGTTCACCCTCTCCGATCTTCGCTACGAGATCGCCTCGGACCCGTTCTTCGACTATCACCTCATCGACTGGTCGGTGCGGGGCTCGGTCACGGTGACCGGGGCCGTCCCGGTCACCGTGACCGGAACGCGGCGCGACGTGCTCATCTGCACGCGGATCTTGGGCTGGGGCGACCGCCTGCTGTTCTTCGGGGACTTCAGCGCGCTCGGCAACCTCAGCCTCGCGGACGTGGCCGGATTCGCGGGCCAGTCCGTCCTGCCAGTCCCGTTCGGTCTCTCTGTCCTCAGCCCGGTGGTTCTCACTGACGTCCGGATGCAGGTGACCCCGGCCACCCTGTCGGTCGACTACATCAGCCTGACTCTGGAGACCCAGGTGGAGTGGACGGTCGTCCCGCGCCTGCTGGATCTTCAGGCGATCGACCTGCACTTCCGGATCGACAGCCCGCTGTCGTCTCCGCGGATATCCGGAATCCTCTCGGGGCTGTTCGGCATCGGTGAGAACGGCACCCTGGAGATCAACACCGACTTCGGCGCCGGCACCCTGAGCGGCGCGCTGCGCGCGGACGACGGCCCGCTGAGCATGCGCGAGGTCTACACCGGCCTCACCGGCGCCGGCACCGCCCCGGTGCCGGACCTGTCCGTGGCCAGATTCGACCTCGACCTGACCATTCCCACGGCGAATCGCCCCACCGTCTACCAAGCCTTCCTGGAACTGGACGGTGAGTGGCAGCCGGTGGACTCACTCTCCCTGACCGAAGTCATGTTCTCCGTCGAGCACGATCAGGACACCACGTTCAAGGCGTTGGCGATATTCGTCATTGGCGGAGTCGACGTCAAGATCTCCGCAACGTACGATTCCGTGAACAAGCAATGGCAGTTCACCGGCGAGACCGGCCCCGGCCAGCAGATCCCGATCGGCAGGCTGTTCCAGGATCTCGCCGACCGGTTCGGCGCGATCGCCCTGCCCGCGCCGATCGCCCAGCTCGTCGTCGAGAACCTCGGCATGAAGGTGTCCACCGGTACCAATCGCGACCTCTTCCTCACCGGCGAGGCGCTGTTCCCCCTCGACACCGCCGAGGTGGACGTGACCCTCGCGATCGACACGGGGCAGCGGACCCTCACCGCCGCGCTCGTCGCGACGGTACCGACGGCCCACGGGTCCTTAACTCCCCGGTTCGACCTGAGATTCGCGCAGCAACCGACGGCGAATCTATTCACCGCCGCCTACAGCCATGCGGCCGGTGACCCCGTTCCCGCGCTGAAGGACCTGGTCGCAGCCCTGCTGCCGTCCGCGGCGGCGTTCGTCCCGGACGGGCTGACCGTGGACCTGAAGGACGCCTTCCTCGCCGTGGACGGGCCGAAGTGCCTGTTCGGCGCCGACCTGGCGGTCACGGTCGACCTGTCGCACCTGCCGGTCGTCGGCGATCATCTCGGCGCGGGCGAAATGGGCTTCGATCCGCTCCGGCTCGTCGCGGCCTCCGCCGCCCTGGCCGCAGCCGAGGTCACCGCCGTCAACGGAATGCTGCCGGACCAGGTGGCCAAGCTGCCCGACGGGGACCTCACCGCCGGCTTCCTGATCAGTGGACTGCTGAAGCTCGGCGCCCTCGAACAGGGCCTGACCCTGCCGGTCGCGGGTGCCCAGCCCGCCAAACCGGACGTGCCGGCCACCGACAACCCGCCGCAGAGCACCGACAACGCCCTCTGGTACAAGGTGCAGCGGTCCTTCGGGCCGATCCACATCCAGCGGGTGGGCATGCGGTACGACCATCCGCCCGGCGAGGGCGCCGAACTCGCCGTACTGCTGGACGCCTCGATCTCGGCGGCCGGGCTGACCCTCACCCTGACCGGCCTGGAGGCGGGGGTCGCGCTGTCCGACCCGGCCGCGATGCCGACCTTCGGGCTGGCGGGACTCGATCTCGCGTACACCTCGGGGCCGGTGGAGATCGGCGGCTCGTTCCTGAAGAACACCGTCGAGTTCGAGGGCGCGACCTACCCGGCGTACGGCGGGGCGGCGACCATCCGTACCGCCGACTTCTCCATCGGCGCGATCGGGTCCTACCTCCAACTCCCGCAGGGCCCGTCCCTGTTCGTGTACGCGTTCCTCGACAAGCCGATCGGTGGGCCGGCGTTCTTCTTCGTGCGCGGGCTGGCCGCGGGCTTCGGCTACAACCGCAGGCTGATCCCGCCCGCACTGGACCGGCTCGCCGACTTCCCACTGATCGCCGACGTGGTCGGGGGCAGCTCGCCCGCCACCGACGTGGGCGGGCAGTTGCAGCGGCTGAACGATTCGCTGCCGCCGTCGCCCGGTGACCTCTTCCTGATGTTCGGGATCCGGTTCACCTCGTTCGAGATGGTCGACTCCTTCCTGCTCCTGTCGGCCGGGTTCGGTCACCGGTTCGAGCTGAACATGATGGGGCTGTCGACGCTGGTCCTGCCGGCGTCGGACGCGGGCGCGGCGGGCGTCACACCGGTCGCCGAGGTGCAACTGGCGCTGCGCGGCACCTTCGTACCCGACGACGGGTTCTTCTCGATCGCCGCCCAGCTCACCCCGAACTCCTATCTGCTGTCCCGGGACTGCAAGCTGACCGGCGGCTTCGCGTTCAGCACCTGGTTCGCGGGGCCGAACAGCGGTGACTTCGTCCTGAGCGTCGGCGGCTACCACCCGCACTTCACCGTGCCCGCGCACTACCCGGTGGTGCCTCGGCTCGGCTTCAACTGGCAGGTGAACTCGCAACTTCAGCTCACCGGCAGCGCCTACTTCGCGCTGACCCCCGCGGCGCTGATGGCGGGCGGCAGCCTCAGCGCGACCTGGCACGACGGCTCGCTGCAGGCGTGGTTCGACGCGTCGATGGACTTCCTCATCGCGTGGCAGCCGTATCACTACGAGGCCTCCGCGCACGTCTCGGTCGGCGCCTCGTACACGTTCTCGTTCTTCGGTACCCACACCATCAGCGCGCATGTGGGCGCGGATGTGGAGTTCTGGGGCCCGGACTTCGGCGGTCGTGCGCACATCGACCTGAGCATCATCTCCTTCACCATCTCCTTCGGCGCGTCGGGCTCCGGCGCGCCCGCCCCGATGCCGTGGGACAGGTTCCGGGCGACCCTGCTCCCGCCCAGCGAGGAGATCACCACCGTCGCGCTGGGTGGCGGAGCGCTGGCCCCGGGCGGCGGTACCGACCTCGGCGTGGTCGACCCGCACGGCCTGGTGCTGGTCACCGACTCGGTGATCCCCAGCACCAGCGCGGTGCGCGGCCCGGCCGGGCGGGACAAGGTGCTGCCGACGGGCACCGCCGGTACGACCTTCGGGGTGAGCCCGATGGGCGTGGCGTCCGCGACCTCGACGCACCGGATCGAGATCACCAAAGACGGCAAACCGCTGGACCATCTGTTCGACTTCACGCCGGTCGGCAAGCAACTCCCGTCAGCGCTCTGGGGAAGCGAGTTCGGTACCTCGCTCAACCGGCCGCAGCTGGTGGGAGAGCTGCTCACCGGGTATACGGTACGGCCGTTGCCGCCGAGGGAACCGGCCGTCTCGGCGACCCTGCCGAGCGCCGTACTGCAGAGCCCGACCCCGCTGTTCACCGAACCGGACGCGATCCGCTGGGCGTCCGCCGAGCCGGCCCGCGCCACCGTCCAGGACGCCGACGCGATCACCGCCGCACTGCGGGACCCCGCCGTCGCCGCGGCCCGCGCGGCCCTGGTCGACGCGGTGCTCGGCGGCGTTCCGATCGACCTCGCCGGATTCGGCGCCGACCAGTTCCTGGAGGTCCCGCAGGTGATCGCTCATGGCTGACACCATCACGTTCGTCGATCACTCCCAGCCGGTCCTGCCGCCCGGACAGTACGTGATCACCACCACCCAGACGATCACCGAAAGCCCGGATCCGTTTCCGACGACCCGTCAGTTCACCGTCAGCGCGGACCGGTTCTCCCTTCCAGCGGCCCGGGTGACGGCGGTCTTCCCACCGGACGGCAGCCTCGGCGACCATCACAACGTACTGCCGCACGTCATGCTGGACCGGCCGACGCTGCCCTGGGAACGCTCGTCCCGCGACGGCCCGGTCGGCGACGCCCCCTGGCTGGCGCTGCTGCTGTTCGCCGAGTCGCAGCGGCCCGACCCGAAGGTGGTCAGGCTGGCCGACCTCGGCGCCGGACCGGCGTACTTCCCCGACACCCCACTGGAAGCACACCAGTCGCCCGAGGACCGGGCCACCGTCATCGACGTACCCAGACGAGTGCTGGAAGAGATCCTGCCGTCGGCGGCGGAACTGCCCTATCTGGCGCACCTTCGGCGTACCGAGGGAGCCCCGGACGTCGCGGTGGTCCTGGGGAACAGGCTGCCCCCGTCGGACGAGTCGAGCACCGTGCACCTGGTGTCGGTGGAAGGGCGGTACCGGGACCACGGGTTCGACCTGGGCCCGGGTGAACCCGACTCACTCGTACGTCTGGTGAGCCTGGCCTCCTGGAAGTTCGCCTGCGTGGCCGAGAACCAGAACTTCGCCACCCTCGTCCGGGACCTGGCCCGGCACGGCAGCCCACTGCGGCTGGCCGACAGCGGCAACCCCGCCGCGGACGACCTGCTGCGCCAGGGACAGGTTCCCGTGCGGCACACCCTGCGCCAGGGCGGAAGCACCGTGTCGTGGTACCGGGGCCCGCTGACGACCGGCCCGGTGGCCAACAAGCCCCGTTCCCAGGCGACCCGTAGCTCCGACGGGCTGCTGCTCCTCCACCCGGACCTCGGCATGTTCGAGACCGGTTACGCCGCCGCCTGGGAACTGGGCAGGCTGCTGGCGCTGCGGAGCACCGACTACGCCACCGCGTTGTACGACTGGAAGCGGCGCCGCAGCCAGAAGCGGCTGCGGGCGACCCTGGAACCCGCCACGGGTCACCCGCTCGACGTACCGGACATCGACGACACACTGCCGGACACAGTCCGGACCTGGCTGACGGATCTGGCCGGTCTGGCGGGGGTCCCGTTGATGTACCTCGTCCCCGACGAGCGGCTGCTGCCGGTGGAGAGCATCCGGTTCGTCAGCCTCGACCAGCAGTGGATACGCCATCTGCTGGACGGCGCCTTCAGCATCGGCAGACTGACCGCGGCAGACGCCGAACTCGACCGGGCAGGGCCGCCGGTGCACAGTGCCGCGGTGGTGACCGGAGCGCTGATCAGGTCCGGCGTCGTGTCCGGCTACCCCGGGCTGGTCATCGAGGCGTTCGCCGAGGGGAACAAGGATCCGCTGCCAGAGGTCGGGACGATCCGCCTCACTCCTGACATCATGCTCTGCCTCTTCGCCGGCACACTGACGCGCCTCGACGTCCGACAGCGGCCCGAGGCGGTGCACTTCGCGGTGGAACTCCCAGCCGCCGGACAGTTCGGCAAGTCACTGCGCGCCGCCGACGGGAGCAGCGGCCCGGTTCTGGCGCCGCTGCCCCTTGGACCGGGCGGCCGGCTGCCCATCGGCGAGCTCACCAGGAGCATCGCCGAGACACTGGGCGTCGAGACGCTCCGCCCCGGCGACTTCGCCCGCCAGATGATCGAGACGGCCGAGCGAGTGAGCTTTCTGAGCTCCTGACCGATTCCGCGACCGCGCGCCCTTCACTCCCCCCCTTGCCTTTCCCGTGGGCCCACGGCCCGACGCGTCGTCCTGACAGGCGCCCAGAGCGGGGAACGCGCGTACCTCACGCCCCCCGCCCGAGCGGGAAATCCTCCGCCAGTCCCGAAACCCGGAGCTCCGACATGACCACCTTCCACGTGGCGGTCGACCACACCGACCCCGGCACCCACGACATCACCACCACCTATCTGGGTACCGTCGACCAGGCCCACATCGACCAGGTACGCGCCATCGCCGAGCTTCCGGGCTCCGAGCGCCAGGTCAAGGAACACCCCCGCGTCGAGGGCGTCTTCATGGTCCTGCGCGACGACGGCGACCTGGACGTCTACGTTCCCAGCGACTCGGCCGAGGCGCTCGCGCACGAGCCCGGCCCGCTGCCGGAGACCCGTGACGAAAGCGACGGCCCGGGCGCGGTCGGCGCCCGGTTCGTACAGCCCCTGAGCGGCGACAGCCACACCGAGGCCGCCCTGCTGCTCGACGCCTCGGGGCCGGCGTACATCGACGGCGTGACCCGGTTCGGCTCGCAGCGCATCGGGGGAGCCATGGACACCCCGCACGAGCCGCCGCGGGTTGTGTGGCACACCACCGAGTCCCCGGCCGGCGGCAGTTACTTCACGTCCGTGGCGGCGTATCTGATCCGTGCCGCATCCGAACCCCAGGTGATCTACTGCCCTGTCACCGACCGGCTGGGCCAGTTCGGGCCCCTGAACCAGTCCGCAAGGGCGCTCAAGAACGACGGCACGCGACGCACCAACCGAAGCGGCAAGGTCTGCATCCAGGTCGAGGTGCTGGGACGTGCCCGAGCCCCGTGGACGAAGGGTTTCGACCCGAAGACCAAGCCGAACTACCGGAAGCTGCTCGCCGCGATACGCGCGCACGGCATTCCGGACGTGTGGCCCGTCGGGGCTCCGCCGGCCACCTCGGCGGCCGCGACGGAGCGTCCAAGACTCACGTGGGAGAACAAGGGCGGCCACTACGGGCACTCCCAGATCCCCGGCCAGGACCACTGGGACCCGGGGGCCGTGGACACCGAAATCGTACCGGGCAGGCCCCACTCCGACGGCGGGGGAACCCGTCCGGCCGACGGTTCCGGCACCTACACGGTGAAGGCGGGCGACACCCTGACGTCCATCGCGACCGCGCACCGGACCACCCTGCGCGCTCTGCTGTCCCTCAACAACATCAAGGACCCCGACGAGATCTCCGTGGGGCAGAGACTGAAACTGCCGAAGGCGGGCCCCACGAGCCCGGCGAAGCCGCCCGCACCGCGGTACGAGCCGTTTCCCGGGACAGCGTTCTTCCATGCCGGCCGCCGCAGCCCGATCGTCACCGCCCTCGGCAGACGCCTCGTAGAGCTCGGCTTCGGCAAGCACCACACCTCCGGGCCCGGACCTGCCTGGTCGGACGCGGACAGGCACAACGTCGCCGACTTCCAGCGCTCCCGGCCCGAGCTGGCCGCCGACGCGGATGGGATCCCAGGCCCCAAGACCTGGGCCACGCTGAAGATCCCGAAGCTCTGAGTGCGTTGTGGCTAACCTCGCGCTTTCACGAGGTGGAGTGTCCGAGGCTTGATCAAATAAGCGGAGAGTGCTCCTGACCTGCAACGATGGGACTTGTCTAGGGTCC
>NZ_JBIBEN010000022.1:0-160394 GCF_042955065.1 Streptomyces sp. NPDC012510 | reverse complement strand
CGGGCCACCTTCAGGCCACGCCCGCCACCGCCGAACGCCGCCTTGATCGCGATCGGCAGACCGTGCTCCCGCGCGAACGCCACGACCTCCTCGGCACCCGAGACCGGGTCCGGAGTGCCCGCCACGAGCGGCGCGCCCGCGCGCTGGGCGATATGACGGGCCGCCACCTTGTCCCCCAGATCACGGATCGCCTGCGGGGGCGGGCCGATCCAGATCAGGCCCGCGTCCAAAACCGCCTGGGCGAACTCCGCGTTCTCCGAGAGGAAGCCGTAGCCCGGGTGGACCGCATCCGCCCCGGAGTCCTTCGCCGCCTGCAGCACCTTGGCCATGTCCAGGTAACTCGTCGCCGGCGTGTCACCACCCAGCGCGAACGCCTCGTCCGCCGCACGCACATGCAGCGCGTCCCGGTCCGGATCGGCGTACACGGCCACGCTCGCGATCCCGGCGTCCCGGCACGCCCGGGCGACGCGGACAGCGATTTCGCCTCGGTTGGCGATCAACACCTTGCGCACGATGGCTCCCTCTCCTTGAAACAAGCCGAGTTTAGGGACTGCCGACACGGCGTTTCGACCCGTCCACAACGGTGAGCTTGCCCACACGGAGCGTGAACGAGGCTCGCTCGACCGGTGAAATCCCTTGTCGCACAGCATGGCGCAGGAATCCACACGAAGACCCTAGCCGCCTGGTGTGGTCAAGGTCTCTGTGTGGCCGCGCTGCGGCCGGTTGGGTTTCTTTGTGGAGTCCCTACTAATGGCCCAATGATTCTTTGCTCTGGCGAGAACCCTTGTCCCGGGATTTACCCGTTAGTAGCGTTCACGCTGTCCCGAACGCGTACCTGGGGTAACGGAAGTGGGTGGGGCCGGTGATCCGCAGACCGGTGGCGGTGGTCACGGCGATCGTGCTGTTCGCGGAGGGGCTCGGGATCGCCGGGCTGCAGTGGTTCCTCGGCACCGTCGTCGATCGGCAGAAGATGTCGCTCGCCGGGCTCGATCCTCACGCGATGTCCGTGTCGACGAAGGCCGGGGGGGTGCTCTTCGGCCTCTACTTCGTCCTCTGCGGCGTCGTCGCCCTGCTCGTCGCGCTGCGCAATCGGCCCGCAGCCGGACCCGGGCACATCCTGCTCGTCAGCGTGGCCGTCGTCCATGGGCTGCTCGGGGCGCTCACCGTGGGGCTCGTCGGGTGGGGCGCGTTCGCGTTCATGATGGTGGTGCTGGGGTTGGTGCTGCTCACGTTGATGACGTACGACCGGCGGGGTGGGGGTGAGCCGGGCGAACCGGAGCGGGCTGCTCCGGTTGCTCCTTCTGTGTCGGGGGCGTCCTGACGCAGGTCAGTCGGCGCGAGGGGTCCACAGTTCGGTGATGCCTACGCCCAGTTGGGCCAGCAGGCGGCGGAGCAGGGGGAGGCTCAGGCCGATGACGTTGCCGTGGTCGCCGTCGATGCCGTCGATGAACGGGGCCGAGCGCCCGTCGAGGGTGAACGCGCCCGCCACGTGGAGGGGTTCGCCGGAGGCCACGTACGCGGCGATTTCCTCGTCGGTGGGGTCGCCGAAGTGGACCACCGTGGAGGCGGTGGCGGAGGCGTAGCGGCCGGTGGTGGTGTCGTAGACGCAGTGGCCGGTCTGGAGAGTGCCGGCTCGGCCGCGCATGGACTTCCAGCGGGCGGTGGCCTCCTCGGCGTCGCCGGGCTTGCCGAGGGCTTCGCCGTCGAGGTCGAGGACCGAGTCGCAGCCGATGACGAGGGCGCCCTTCACCTCGGGCTTCGCCGCTACGACGGAGGCTTTGGCCTCGGCGAGGGCGAGGGCGAGTTCGGCGGGGGTCCGGGCGGTGACGGCGTCCTCGTCGACTCCGCTGATGATCACCTCGGGGGTGAGGCCGGCCTGGCGCAGCAGGTTGAGCCGGGCGGGGGACTGGGAGGCGAGTACTAGGCGACGGCGCGGCTGCGGTTCGGTCATGCGGTCAGGGTATCGGCGGGGTGGCGGCCGTCGGTGTCTGCGGCGGTCGTCGGTGCCTGTGGCGGTCTGTGGCGGCCTGCTGGGGAGGGTGGGGGTGCGCGTTCGCCTGCGGGGGGTGTGGGTCGGGGGCGTGCCGGGGGTGTCCGTCCTCGGAACGGCGCGGAATCGGTTCCCTGAGATGTGCAAGGTGTTGACGCGCCAACCGCTGCGGGCGGACACCCCCCCGACACGCCCCCTTACCGTCCGCACGCGGCTGTCCCGCCTTGGGGCCTTCCGTGCTCCGGGCATCCCCTTGTGTTCGTGTCGGGCTGCCCCGCAGTGGGGTTTCCGCGTTCGCAACATGCCCCCTCGTGTTCGTGCGTGGCTACCGGGCTTCGGGGGGCTTGCCGCGGGGTCAGAGGACGCCAAGTACGAACATCGCCAGGAGCATGGCCAGGGCGATGAGGATGCCGAGCCGCCGAAGCATGTCCTGCGTGTCGCGCAGTTCCTTCGGCGGCTCGTTCTCGGGGTCGGACCACAGCATGGGTCCGATGCTGCGTGGCCGGTGGTGCGGACGCCTGAGTACGCGTACTCAATTGGGGTGTGGCGTTCCGCTCAGCCGGGCCAGTATGTACGGCTCCATGTCGTCGGGCCCGGCGTCGGCAGGCGGTGTGCGGCGATGCGGGCGGGGTCGGACCAGGAGTCCCGGGGGGCGGCGCCGGGCGGCTCGGCTGTCGCCGCCGCGGCGCGGGCTTGGACCACCGCCAGGGCGGCGGCGAGCTCCTCCGGGGTCGGATTACCCCGTACGACCTTGATCACGATGGCTCCCGTCAGGTCTAGAGGGGGATGTTGCCGTGCTTCTTCGGGGGGAGGGATTCCCGCTTGGTGCGCAGTTGACGCAGGCCGCGGACGAGGTGGCGGCGGGTCTCGGAGGGCATGATCACCGCGTCCACGTAGCCGCGTTCGGCCGCCGTGTAGGGGTTGAGGAGAGTGTCCTCGTACTCCTGGATGAGGCGGGCGCGCACGTCCTCGCGTTCGTTGTCGGGGGCCGCGGCGATGGTGCGGCGGTGGAGGATGTTGACCGCGCCCTGGGCGCCCATGACGGCGATCTGGGCGGTGGGCCAGGCGAGGTTGAGGTCGGCGCCGAGGTGCTTGGAGCCCATGACGTCGTAGGCGCCGCCGAAGGCCTTGCGGGTGATGACGGTGATGAGCGGGACGGTGGCTTCCGCGTAGGCGTAGATGAGTTTGGCGCCCCGGCGGATGATGCCCTCGTGTTCCTGGCCGACGCCCGGGAGGAAGCCGGGGACGTCGACGAAGGTCAGGACCGGGACGTTGAAGGCGTCGCAGGTGCGGACGAAGCGGGCCGCCTTCTCGGAGGCGTCGATGTCCAGGCAGCCCGCGAACTGCATGGGCTGGTTGGCGACGACGCCGACGGGGTGGCCCTCGACGCGGCCGAAGCCGGTGAGGATGTTCGGGGCGAAGAGGGGCTGGGTCTCGAAGAACTCGCCGTCGTCCAGGACGTGTTCGATCACCGTGTGCATGTCGTACGGCTGGTTCGCGCTGTCCGGGACAAGGGTGTCCAGCTCGCGGTCCTCGTCGGTGACGGTGAGCTCGGCCTGTTCGGGGAAGGCCGGGGGCTCGCTGAGGTTGTTCGACGGGAGGTAGGACAGGAGCTGCTTGACGTACTCGATGGCGTCCTTCTCGTCGCCCGCCATGTGGTGGGCCACGCCCGAGGTGGCGTTGTGCGTGCGGGCGCCGCCCAGCTCCTCGAAGCCGACGTCCTCGCCGGTGACCGTCTTGATGACGTCCGGGCCGGTGATGAACATGTGTGAGGTCTGGTCGACCATGACCGTGAAGTCGGTGATCGCGGGGGAGTACACGGCGCCGCCGGCGCAGGGGCCGACGACGAGGCTGATCTGGGGGATGACGCCGGAGGCGTGGGTGTTGCGGCGGAAGATCTCGCCGTACATACCGAGGGCCATGACGCCCTCCTGGATACGGGCGCCGCCGGAGTCGTTGATGCCGATGACCGGGCAGCCGGTCTTGAGGGCGAAGTCCATCGCCTTCATGATCTTCTGGCCGAAGACCTCGCCGAGCGAGCCGCCGAGGACGGTGAAATCCTGGGAGAAGACGGCCACCGGGCGGCCGTCGACCGTTCCGTAGCCGGTCACGACCCCGTCGCCGTACGGGCGGTTGTCCTCCATGCCGAAGTCGGTGGAGCGGTGGCGGGCGAACTCGTCGAACTCCACGAAGGAGTCCTCGTCGAGGAGCAGGTCGATCCGCTCACGGGCCGTCAGCTTGCCCTTGGCGTGCTGTTTCTCCACCGCGCGCTCGGAGCCGGCGTGCGTCGCCTCGTGGATACGGCGCTGCAGATCCGCGAGCTTCCCCGCGGTCGTGTGGATGTCGATGCTTGCTGGCTCTTCCGGCTCGGACATCGGGATGCGGCTCCCTGCCTGCTCAATGGGGACGATGCGTGGGATCAGGATGCGTTCAACTCAGGATGCGTTGAAAGTGCGTGCTCAGAAGTGGGATTGGTTACTCATCCGTAGCGTAGTGCTGCGCCTACCGTTCGGCAGTGCGGCGTTTACCACACCTAGGGTGGGTTGCATGACGCCGCGAGATGCCTCAGACGACAACCGCTGGTCCGACCTCGATCGGCCGCCGCTCAACGGCGCCGCGTTGCGGCGGGCCCTGGTGCGGGACGGCGGGCACGGGGGCCTGTACTGCGATGTGGAGGTCGTGCGGCGCACCGGCTCCACCAACCAGGACCTGGTCGGACATGCGGTCAAGGGGGATGCCGAGGAGGGCGCGGTCCTCGTCGCCGAGGAACAGACGGCCGGCCGGGGGCGTCTCGACCGGCGGTGGACGGCGCCGCCCCGCTCCGGGCTCTTCTTCTCCGTCCTCCTCAAGCCCACCGACGTGCCCGTCCACCACTGGGGCTGGCTGCCGTTGCTCGCCGGTGTCGCCGTCGCCACCGGGCTGTCCCGGGCCGCCGGCGTCGATACGGCACTCAAATGGCCCAACGATCTGCTGGTGACCGTCGGAGGTGACGAACGCAAGGCCGGCGGCATTCTCGCCGAGCGCGCGGGCACCGACGGGGTCGTCATCGGGATCGGCGTCAACGTCAGCCTGCGCGAGAACGAGCTGCCGGTGCCCACCGCCGGGTCGCTGGCCCTTGCGGGCGCCGTGACCACCGACCGCGATCCGCTGCTGCGCGCCGTGCTGCGGGCGCTGGAGGACTGGTACGGCAGGTGGCGGCGGGCAGGTGGCGACCCGGCGGTCAGCGGGTTGCAGGAGACCTACGCGGCGGGGTGCGCGACCCTGGGGCGCACAGTGCGTGCCGAGCTGCCGGGGGACCGGTCGATCGTCGGCGAGGCCGTGGCGGTGGACGGGGACGGGCGGCTGGTTCTCGCCACGGCGGACGGGCTGCAGGAGCCGGTGGGGGCGGGGGACATCGTTCATCTGCGGGCTGTGTGACGGGAGGTGCGTGTGGGGGCCGTGGTGCCTGGGCACCCGTGATCCGTACGGAAGCTGTCCGGCGGGGGCGCCGCCACGGACGTACGCGGTGGGCCCGGTGCGGTCACCCGAACGGGGGACGCACCCTTCGGCCCACCTGACGGAGTGAGCTGGCGCACACCTGCCGTAGAGTTGAGGCCGGTCGAGTACGTGACCGCGGGAGATCGGAAGGGCAGCAGGCGTGAGCGTCGAGGACACGGGGTCCGGCACGGACGCGCAGGGCGCCGTGGAGCCTCCCCCGCTCTCGGCGTCGGTCGCGCGCGGGGACTCCCACGGCGCGGACGCCGGCGAGGAGAATCCGCTGGCTCTGCGCCTCGAAGGGCTCATCCTCGGGGCCGAGCGCCGCTACACCCCCTTCCAGGCGGCGCGCAGTGCGGGCGTGTCCATGGAGCTGGCGTCCCGCTTCTGGCGGGCCATGGGCTTCGCCGACATCGGTCAGGCCAAGGCGCTGACCGAGGCGGACGTACTCGCGCTGCGGCGGCTCGCCGGTCTCGTCGAGGCGGGGCTGCTGAGCGAGGCCATGGCAGTACAGGTGGCCCGTTCCACCGGGCAGACCACGGCGCGGCTCGCCGAGTGGCAGATCGACTCCTTCCTGGAGGGCCTGACCGAGCCGCCGGAGCCGGGCATGACCCGGACCGAGGTGACGTACCCCCTGGTCGAGCTGCTGCTGCCGGAACTGGAGGAGTTCCTCGTCTACGTCTGGCGGCGTCAGCTCGCCGCCGCGACCGGGCGGGTCGTGCAGGCAGCGGACGACGAGGAGATGGTCGACCGGCGGCTGGCGGTCTGCTTCGCCGACCTCGTCGGCTTCACACGGCTGACCCGTCGGATGGAGGAGGAGGAGCTCGGCGAGCTGGTCGAGGCCTTCGAGACCACGGCGGCGGACCTGGTCGCCGCGAACGGCGGGCGGCTCATCAAGACCCTGGGCGACGAGGTCCTGTACGCCACGGACGACGCGGGCGTCGCGGCCGAGATCGCCCTGCGGCTCATCGAGACCATGGCCAATGACGAGACCATGCCCGAACTGCGCGTCGGCATGGCCTTCGGCACGGTGACGACCCGGATGGGCGATGTCTTCGGTTCGACCGTGAACCTCGCGAGCCGGCTGACCTCCATAGCGCCGAAGGACGCGGTCCTCGTCGACGGTGCCTTCGCCGAGGAACTGACCCGCACCGGTGAGGCCCCCGCCTCCGAGGCCGAGGCCGCCGAAGCCGCGGCCGCCGCGGAGAAGGAGGGCGAGGAACCCCCGACCTACCGTTTCGCCCTCCAGCCCATGTGGCAGCGGCCCGTGCGCGGTCTGGGCGTGGTCCAGCCGTGGTTGCTCACGCGGAGGCCGGGCAAGGCGTGAGGTGAGGGGGCGGGTCGCGCGGGTCGGGCGGGTCGGGCGGGTCGTGGGGGTGCGCGTGCGCATCGCGTGCTTGGACGTCAGGGGGCGTCAGGGGGCGTCAGGTTCTCGGTCCGTCGGGGGCCGCGCGGTACGTGTGGCCGAGGTGACCTCCCGGCCTGGTTCACCGGCCCAGGGTGTCGTTGGCGCACAGTCCGACCAGGGGGACGCAGAGGCCCGGCTTCGCGGGGTACGCGGGGGACGCCGTGTCGTCGGGGGTGGTCGGGGAGTCGGGGGATTCCGGGGTGGTCGGCTGATGGGGTGCTGCCGCCGGTGGCTGGGTGGGGTCCGCCGGGGTGGGGCGGGGGGATTCCGTGGCGCGGGCGGCTGGGGTCGTGTCGGGGGTGGCCCGGCTTCCGGGAATGTCGCCGGTGCCCGGGCCGGAGGGGAGGTCGACGCCGACCGACGCAGCCGGGTGGAAGGTGGAGGGGGCCGGTGCGGGGGCGGTGGCTCCCGGTGCCGGTCGCCCCGTCGACGCGGGGTCGCCGCCGCCCATCGGGGCGTCGGCGGTCGGGGTGCCCGGGCCTGCCAAGGGCTCGCTTCCCACCGTCGCCCCGGCGTTGGCCGCCTCGTCGGTGGCCCCGTCCGCCGCCGTCGGTGCCGGTCCCGCCAGGCCACCACCACCGCCCGTCGGGTCCGACGCCATGCGTACGAGGCTCAGGGCACCCGCCGCCAGCGCCATCCCGCCCACCGCGAGGAGCAGCTTCCGGGGCCGGGGCCGCCGGTGCCGGCCCTGTAGGCGAGGAGCCGGACGGACAGCGAGGGCCTCGCCCGCGGCCGGGGCCTCTGCCGCTGTCGCAGGGGCGCCGGGCGAGGTCGGCGTCGCGGACGGCCTCCAGGGCGTCGCGCCCCCTGACGCCCCCGACGACGACTGCGACGAACTCGGTGGCGTTCCCGAAGGCCCTCGGGGCGCCGACACCCCCGGTCCCGACGACGCCGGTGACCCTGCCGCCCCGGAGGGCGAGGGCGTCGCGGGCCCCGGTGTCGTCGCCGACGGCTGCTGTGGGACCCACCGTGGTGGTGTCGGTGGGGTCGTCGTGCTCGGCATCGGCTTGGTCGCCGTGTGTGTCGTCATGGTCCCGTCCCTCCCCTGCGCGCCCGTGTCCCCCGGTGCGCCTGTGGCGGAGCGCAGGCTATGTGCCGGGATGGGCGGTGTGGCTGGAGAAGGCCCGGATGTCACTCGAACGGGGAAACGGCCGCCAAGGTTGCCGTCGAGGCGGCCGGGAACGCCTCACCCGCCCCAGCGCTCCCGGCCGCCGCTACCAACCCGTTTCCCATGGGCCCATGGACCCCATGGACCCCATGGACCCCATGGGCGCCATGGGCCCAAGGACCCCAAGGGCCCCATGGGCCCAAGGACCCCATGGGGCTCATGGACCCTCTGCCGGCCGGGTTCCAGGTGCCCCTGTCCACCGGTCACCATCCCTTCCGCCTTCACCTCGGCGGGGTGTCCCTGCGCCTATGCCTCGGCGGCGGGTGTCCCTCTTTCACCACGTCGGCGGGGTGTCCTTCCGCCTCCACGTCGGCGGGGTGTCCCTGCGCTCCGTATCAGCCGGGTGTCCCTCCGCCTCCGCCTCGCCGGGCGTCCACGCGCTCCGCTTCGGCCGGGCGCCGCGCGCCTCGTCGGCCCAGAGCCGGGGTGCGCGGCGCAGAACGGAGGCGTCGCTCGCGCGGTGAAAGGTCGGCGGAGCCGCCGTTCAGGGGCGCGGGGAACTGCGCGACAAGCCACGGCGGCGCGGTACGCGGCCACGAACCGCACGCGTCCAGGTACGCGGGGCCGCGAACCGCACGCGGCCGCGAACCGCACGCGGCCGCGAACCGCACGCGGCCGCGAACCGCACGCGTTCCCCGCCGCGCGCGACCGCCCGGGGTGTCAGGTCGGGCGGGGCCCGCGGTCACTCGCCCGGCCAGTCAGGCTTCCGCTTCTCGTTGAACGCGGCCACACCCTCCGCCCGGTCGCCCGAGAACGCCACCGAACGCCAGGCCGCGTCCTCGACCTCCAGGCCGGCGCGCAGGTCGAGGCCGTGCCCGAGTCGGAGTGCGCGCTTGGCGGCGCGCAGCCCGACGGGTGAGTTCGCGGCGATCCGGGTGGCCAGCGCCAGCGCCGCCTCCCGGTCCCGTCCCTCGTCCACCAACTCGTCCACGAGCCCCCACTCCCGCGCCTCCGCGGCCTCCAGCCGCCGCGCCGTGAAGATCAGTTCGGCGGCCCGCGCTGCCCCCACCCGACGCGGCAGCAGTTGGGTACCTCCACCGCCCGGGATCACACCCACGGAGACCTCGGGCAGCCCCACCACCGCCGTACGGTCGGCCAGGATCAGGTCGCAGGACAGGGCGAGTTCGAAGCCGCCGCCCAGCGCGAAGCCGTGCACGGCGGCGACGGTGGGCATCGGCAGCTCCAGTACGCCGGTGTACGCCGCCCGCGCGACGGGTCGCTGCCGCACCAGTTCGGCGTCACTGAACGAGTTCCGCTCCTTCAGATCGGCACCCACGCAGAACGCCCGCTCATGCGTCGACGTCACCACGACCGCGCGTACGTCCCGGTCCCCGGCCAGCGCGTCGCACGCCGACGCGAGGGAACGGGCCATGGCGGTCGACACGGCGTTCATGGCCTTGGGCCGGTCGAGGACCAGCTCGGCGACATACCCGTGCCGCCGTACGCCGACGTATTCGCCGTAGCGCCGCTCATCTCCTCCCCCCGCCCCGGCCGATCGCTCCGTCCCCGAGCCCGCGCCCGCGTCCTGGCTCATGACACCCTCCCGGTTAACGTCGGTTAACAACCTCTCTCCGATCATCGCAGCCGGGCCCGCCCGCGGGGAAGCCGAGGCGGGGTCGGCCGAGGCGGGGACGGCCGGGCGGACCGTACCCCTGTTCGGCCCGCCAACGTCCCATATCGCATCAAAGCTCCCTAGCCTGGGGTGATGGGTGAGGACAGACGGCTGAGGGCCGTGGTGGCGTTGGCGCGTGGCATGGCCGGGGCGCAGACGCCGCGCGAGTCGTGGCGGGCGGCGGCGGACGGCGCCCGCCGAGCCCTGTCCGGGAGCTTCGCCGCGCTGTCCGTGTGGGAGCGGGAGCGCGGCCTGCTGCGGGTGCTCGTCAATGTGGGGACCCTGGCGGCGGACGAGGAGGAGTTCCCCGAGGACGAGACGTACCCCGTGCACCAGTTCCCGGAGATCACGGAGTTCCTGCACGAGCGGTGGCTGGAGGGCGGTGAGCCCAACGCCTGGGTGGAGACGGCGGCCGGACCGGTCGGCGGTCGGCGGCCCGGTGGCTACTGCCATCAGCGGGTCGCCGCGCTGCGTCGGCGCGGCCGGGGCTGCTGTGTGGTGGCGCCCATCGTGCTGCACGGCCGGGCGTGGGGCGAGCTGTATGTGGCCCGGCCCGCCGGAGAGCCCGTCTTCCACGGCGACAACGCCGCGTTCGCCACGGTGCTCGCCTCGGTGGTGGCGGCCGGGATCGCGCAGTCGGAGCGGCTGGAGGAGGCCCGTCGGCTCGCCTTCACCGACTCCCTCACCGGCCTCGGCAACCGGCGCGCGGTCGACCTCCGGCTCGATGAGGCCATGGAGGCCCATCGGCGCGACGGCACGGTCATCAGCCTCGTCGTCTGCGACCTCAACGGTCTGAAGAAGGTCAACGACTCATTCGGGCACGCGGTCGGCGACCAGTTGCTGGAGCGGTTCGGATCGGTGCTCTCACGCTGTGCCGCCGAACTGCCCCGTGTGCTGGCCGCGCGCCTCGGCGGCGACGAGTTCTGTCTGCTCGCGGTCGGGCCGTCGGCGGACGAGGTCGTACGGGTCGCCGGCGACCTCTGCGTACGGGCGCGGGAGCTGGAGCCGGGTGACGGGGTCGCCTGCGGAGTCGCCTCGACCGGGGATCCCATCGGGCCGTTGCGCTCGGCCCGGCGGCTCTTCCGGCTCGCCGACGCCGCGCAGTACCGGGCCAAGGCCGCCGGTTCCGTCGAGCCGGTCGTCGCGGGGCGCGAGGGCGACGGGGGCGAGGATCCGGTGGTCAGTCTCGCCGACCGGCCGCCCGCCCCGGTCGACCCCGCGCACCCGGGGGACCGGCGCCGCATTCGAGGGCGCCGGTCCTAGGGCGGGCCGCGCGACGGGTCGAGTCGGCGCGCGGCCCTGGGCTGCCCACGGCCAAGGGGGGAGTGAGCCGTGGGCCGGTCGGTGGTCCGGATGGCTTCCGGGCTGGGGCACGGATGACCTCCGGTCGGTGATCCGGTCTGTGATCCCGTCCGTGATCCGGTCCGTGATCCGGTCGGTGGTCCGGTCGGTGGTCCGAGATCCGTCCGGCCTGGGCCGGCGGAGTGCGTGGTGGTCAGGGGACCGACCGCGCGTCATCGCGTAAATCGACCTTAGGGCGGGCGGCTGTCGTCCAGGCTCCCGCGATCGGCATTCTGATCAATCTCGGAGCGTTTTCTGACCGGTTTCTGAGCATTCTCTGATCTACGCGGATAGCCCTGGGAGAGGTCGAAAGGGCCCCGCAGGGCGCGCATGGCCCCGGCGAGGGCCTCTCTCGCCTCGGTAAGGAGCCCCTCCCTCGTTCGGTCGTGACATTCGGCGATTCAGTCCCTACGATCCTGAATATGGATATGCACTCTGTGGGCACGGTGGTGCTCGGGACCTCCGGCGTCAGCGCGGCCGACGTCATCGCCGTGGCGCGGGCCGGCGCCCGGGTCGAGCTCTCCGACGAGGCGGTGGCGGCCCTCGCCGCGGCCCGCGAGATCGTGGACGCGCTGGCGGCCAAGCCCGACCCCGTCTACGGGGTCTCCACCGGTTTCGGCGCCCTCGCCACCCGGCACATCAGCCCGGAGCTGCGCGCCCGGCTCCAGCGCAACATCGTGCGCTCCCACGCGGCGGGCATGGGGCCGCGCGTCGAGCGCGAGGTCGTACGCGCGCTCCTGTTCCTGCGGCTGAAGACCGTCTGCTCGGGCCGCACCGGCGTACGGCCCGAGGTCGCGCAGACCATGGCCGACGTCCTCAACGCCGGGATCACCCCCGTCGTGCACGAGTACGGCTCCCTCGGCTGCTCCGGCGACCTCGCGCCGCTGTCCCACTGCGCGCTCACGCTGATGGGGGAGGGGGACGCCGAGGGCCCGGACGGGATCGTGCGACCGGCCGGTGAGCTGCTCGCCGAGCACGGCATCGCCCCCGTCGAGCTGCGGGAGAAGGAGGGGCTGGCCCTCCTCAACGGCACCGACGGCATGCTCGGGATGCTCGTCATGGCGCTGGCCGACCTACGGCGGCTGTACACGTCGGCCGACATCACCGCCGCGATCTCCCTGGAGGCGCTGCTCGGCACCGACAAGGTCCTCGCGCCCGAGCTGCACGCCATCCGCCCGCATCCGGGGCAGGCGGCCTCCGCGGCCAACATGCTCGCCGTGCTGAAGGGGTCGGGGCTCACCGGGCACCACCAGGACGACGCGCCTCGGGTGCAGGACGCGTACTCCGTGCGGTGCGCTCCGCAGGTGGCCGGGGCGGGACGGGACACCCTCGCGCACGCGTGGCTCGTCGCCGAGCGGGAGCTGGCGGCGGCGGTCGACAACCCCGTCGTCCTGGCGGACGGACGGGTCGAGTCCAACGGGAACTTCCACGGGGCGCCGGTCGCGTACGTCCTCGACTTCCTGGCGATCGCCGTGGCGGACCTCGCGTCGATCGCGGAGCGGCGTACCGACCGGTTGCTGGACAAGAACCGGTCACACGGGTTGCCGCCGTTCCTCGCGGACGACGCGGGGGTGGACTCCGGGCTGATGATCGCGCAGTACACGCAGGCGGCTCTGGTGAGCGAGCTGAAGCGGCTGGCCGTGCCGGCTTCGGCCGACTCGATTCCGTCGTCCGCGATGCAGGAGGACCATGTGTCGATGGGGTGGGCGGCGGCGCGGAAGTTGCGTACCGCTGTGGACAACCTCGGGCGGGTGCTGGCGGTGGAGCTGTACGCCGGGACTCGGGCCGTGGAGCTGCGTGAGGGATTGACGGCTGCGGCGGCCACTCGGGCGGTGGTGGGGGCCTTGAGGGGGGCCGGAGTGGAAGGGCCCGGGGGGGATCGGTTTCTCGCGCCTGATCTGGAGAGGGCCGAGGAGTTTGTTCGGGACGGGCGGTTGGTGGCTGCGGCCGAGTCCGTGACCGGGGTGCTCGCCTGAGGGTTCTCGCCCCCGTCGCCCCTACCCGTCCCATCCCCAGGGGCTGAGCCCCTTCGACCCCCTCGGCGCTTCATGGCTCGGAGGTTCGGTTGGCGGGCGGGTGCGGGTTGGTGGGGGCTGGTCGCGCAGTTCCCCGCGCCCCTGGAAGGCAGGGGCGCGGGGACTGATCTTCAGGGACGCAGGGAAACTGCGTGAGTCGCCCCCACGCGCCGGCGGACCAACTACGCGCCGCCCAACGGGCCGTAGGCCTCGCGTTCGCGGCGGATCGAGTAGGCGACGAAACCCGCACCGACGCCCAGCATGGCTGTGCCGCCGATGATGTACGGAGTCGTGTTGGGGCTGCCGGTGTCGGCGAGTTCGCGGGTGGGGGCGGAGTTCGTGTCGGTCGTCGTCGTGGGCGTCTGGTGCCGTATCGCCGGTTCCTCCTGCGTCGCGTTGGCCGACGGCACGAACCAGAGGGCACCCAGGAGGGTGCCCGCGGCGGTGGCGGTCAGCAGCGATCGGCGGGCGGTGGACGACGCGCGACGTGCGACGGACACGGAATATCGATCCCCTTGTGGAGCTGGCGAATTGGCCGTAGGGAGCGATGCTAATGAAAGGCGCGGGTCGTGGGAAAGTCGCGTGACCTCTGAGCCGTACCCTCCGGAGCATGAGTACAACGGAGACATCACAGTTTGTCCGGCTTCGCGTCGAATTGGTGGTGGAGGTCGAGGATGTGGAGGCCGTGACCGGGGCCGCCCTGGGGCGAATCGCGGCCGACGCCGATATGCCCGCCGATGAGCGGGTACACGCCGAGAGCGCGGTGACGGAGGACACGGCGGAGGCTCTCGCCTATCTGATCGACCCGTTCGACCTGGTCGGAGAGGTGCCGGGAGTCGAACTCGCCCAGGCCTCCTGGAGCAGCGAAGGTATCGACTACGACCCCGATTCGCCGGAATGGGGTCTCGGCGAGGATGATAGCCGCGAGGACGAAGAGGAAGAAGGGCTCGGCTGAGCGGCGCGGGAGATTCATGACCCCGGGCGGCAACCGACGCCCGGGGTTCTCTCGTCTCATGGGGCGCACCAGTCACCAGTGCACCGCCGCCGGGTCGCCGTCGATCCGTTGCGGGTGGAGTGGCGTATCCCACATATCCGCGACGAGCGGAACGGCTCAGCGCCGTAGTGGTGTTTAAGTGCTTACGGGGATCTTCGGGCTCTTGGGGATTCGGCAACGATGGAGAAGCGTGTGATGACGAACAGTAAGCGGCGCAGGGGCCTGTCGGTCGCGTCCGCACTGCTCGGCGGGGTGCTGGTGCTCTCTGCGTGCAGCGGAGGCGACGGCGGCGACGCGTCCGGAGGCGACGGCGGGGACTCCTCGCAGGCCAAGGTCGACGAGGCCGCGGCCAAGAAGACCTCCGAGGCGGACATCAAGATCACGCCGAAGGACGGCTCCGACAACGCCTCCATCAACAACTCGGCGAAGGTCTCCGTGAGCAAGGGCACGCTCACCGAGGTGAAGATGACCGCCGCCGACGGCACCGCCGTCGAGGGCGAGATATCCGCCGACAAGAAGACCTGGGCGCCGAGCACCCAGCTCGAGCGGTCCACCAACTACAAGATCGCCGCCAGCGCCAAGGACTCCGAGGGGCGCGAGGCCCACGAGAACTCGGCGTTCACCACGGTCTCGCCCGCCAACAGTTTCATCGGCAACTTCACACCCGAGGACGGTTCCACCGTCGGCGTGGGCATGCCGGTCTCGATCAACTTCGACAAGGCCATCACCAACAAGGCCGACGTCCAGAAGGGGATCACCGTCTCCAGCAGCTCGGGCCAGGAGGTCGTCGGGCACTGGTTCAACGCCAACCGCATCGACTTCCGCCCCGAGGACTACTGGCAGGAGGGCTCCACCGTCACCCTGAAGCTCGCGCTCGACGGGGTCGCGGGCGCCGAGGGCGTCTACGGTGTGCAGCAGAAGACGGTGTCCTTCAAGATCGGCCGCAACCAGGTCTCGATCGTCGACGCCAAGACCAAGCAGATGAAGGTCATGCAGGACGGCAAGGTCGTCAAGACCATCCCGATCTCCGCGGGCTCGCCCGAGAACAAGACGTACGCGGGCGTCATGGTGATGTCGGAGAAGTTCAAGGAGACGCGCATGAACGGCGCGACCGTGGGCTTCACCGACGACGACGGCAAGGGCGAGTACGACATCAAGGACGTGCCGCACGCCATCCGTCTCACCACGTCCGGGACGTTCATCCACGGCAACTACTGGGGCGCCGACTCCGTCTTCGGCAACGTCAACACCAGCCACGGCTGTGTCGGTCTGAACGACACCAAGGGTGCCAACGACACCGGCACGGCGGGCTACTGGTTCTACAACAACTCGATCGTCGGTGACGTCGTGGACATCCGGAACACCGGTGACAAGACGGTCGCCCCGGACAACGGCCTCAACGGCTGGAACATGAGCTGGGCCGAGTGGAAGGCCGGCTCCGAGGCCTGATCCGCCCGCCCGTCCAGCGGAAACACCGATGCCGCCCCCCACGGGCGGCATCGGTGTTTCCGGGGCCGCCACCGCTGGTCGACGTCCCTGTCACGGTGCAGGGCGCGGCGGCGGGCAGGAACCTCAAGTCGCTGTCCGTGTGCGTGTCGGGCGACGGCAGGAAGTGGACCGAGGTCGCGGTGAACAACGGCAGGTTCGGCCACCGGACACCGGCGGCGGGGAAGAGCGTGTCGTTCCGTGCGAAGGTGGCCGACACCAAGGGGAACACGTCGAAGGTGACGATCTACGACGCCTATGCCGGCAGGTGAGCCGACGGCGCGCTCGGCCGGGCGGCCGTGACGGCGACGGCCCACTGGGGGTGGTGTGCCCTTCCGGTGGGCCGTGCCGTTACGGCGTCGCCCTCGGCGCCCGGGTCGCGTCCGTGCCCCAACTGGCCAGCAGACGGAGGGCGTCCGCCGAGGGGGAGCCCGGCTCGGCGTGGTAGGTGATCAAACTCTGCTCGTGGTCGTCGGGGAGGTGGAACGTCTCGAAGGAGAGGGTGAGGTCACCGACCAGGGGGTGGAACACACGCTTCACCCCGTGGCTCTTCTCCTTCACGTCGTGCGTCGCCCACAGCCGCCGGAACTCCTCGCTCTTCACCGACAACTCGCCCACCAGCGCCGACAGCAGTGGATCGTCCGGATGGCAGCCCGCGTCCATCCGCAGATAGCTGACGATGTCGGCAGCCTTCTGCTCCCAGTCGACGTACAGATCCCTGTACTCGGGCCGCAGGAACACCATCCGCGCCCAGTTCCGTTCCGATGCCGGCAGCTCCGACCAGTCCCCGAACACGGCTGCCGCCATCCGGTTCCAGAGGAGGATGTCCGAGCGCCGGCCCACGACGTACGCCGGGATGCCGTCCAGCGAGTCCACCAACTGCCCCAGCGCGCCGCGCACCTGCTGTGGACGGGCCGACCGCTTCTTCTTGTGGGCCTTCGGCTTCGCCAGGTGTGTCAGATGCGCGTGCTCGGCGTCGTTCAGCTGGAGGGCGCGCGCGATGGAGTCGAGCACCTCCGCCGACACATTGCGCCCGTTGCCCTGTTCCAGCCGTGTGTAGTAGGCCACGGACACACCCGCGAGCTGTGCCAGCTCCTCCCGGCGCAGACCGGGCACCCGCCGATGCCTTCCGTACGTCGGCAGCCCCACGTCCTCCGGCTTCAGCCGGGCCCGCCGGGTGCGCAGGAACTCACTGAGCTCGGCACGCCGGTCCAGGGCCGCGGCGGCACCGGCGGTCTCATCGGGTCCGGTGGTTCCGGTGGTTCCGGTGGGCCTGGCGGTCTCTCTGGCTCGAAGCTCCTGTGCGGCTCGGGGCTCCTGTGCGGCTCGGGGCTGGTCGTCCATATGACCAGTATTGCCGGTAGTACGCCCAGGAGGCTGACCCCGCCAGTGGTAGGACCAGGGGACGTACGCAAAGCCGGGACCTGGGTGAACCGTGCGACACCGGGCAGGCTGATACCCGCAGCCGGCCGGAAGGCAGGCCGGATGCGGGACGACCACCAGGAGAAGCACGGTATGACCACCACTGTTGCCGCCTACGCGGCCCCCGCCGCCAAGGCTCCGCTGGAGCGCACCACCATCGAGCGCCGCGAGGTGGGGGAGCACGACGTTCTGATCGACATCAAGTACGCCGGCATCTGCCACTCGGACATCCACCAAGCCCGTGAGGGCTGGGGCGAGGCCATCTTCCCGATGGTCCCGGGTCACGAGATCGCCGGTGTCGTCGAGGCCGTCGGCTCCGGCGTCACCAAGTTCGCCGTGGGCGACAGGGTCGGCGTCGGCTGCATGGTCGACTCCTGCCGCGAGTGCGAGAACTGCGAGGCGGGCCTGGAGCAGTACTGCCTCAAGGGCAACATCCAGACGTACAACGGCATAGGCAAGGACGGCGAGCCCACCTACGGCGGCTACTCGCAGAAGGTCGTCGTCGCCGAGGCATTCACCCTGCGTATCCCCGACGGCATCGCCCTGGACGAGGCCGCGCCGCTGCTGTGCGCCGGCATCACCACGTACTCCCCGCTCAGGCACTGGAACGCCGGCCCCGGCAAGAAGGTCGCCGTCGTCGGTCTCGGCGGCCTCGGCCACATGGGCGTCAAGCTCGCACACGCCCTCGGTGCCGAGGTGACCGTCCTCTCGCAGTCCCTCCGCAAGAAGGACGACGGGCTGAAGCTGGGAGCCGACCACTACTATGCCACCAGCGACGAGGCGACGTTCAAGGAGCTCGCCGGCACGTTCGATCTCATCCTCTCGACGGTCTCGGCGCCGTTGAACCTCGACGCCTACCTCTCCCTGCTGAAGACCGACGGTGCGTTCGTGAACGTCGGCGCGCCCGAGGAGCCCGTCGCTCTCAACCTCTTCTCGGTGATCGCCGGTCGTAAGACCCTGGCGGGGTCCGGGATCGGTGGTATCCGGGAAACCCAGGAGATGCTGGACTTCTGTGCCGCGCACGGGCTCGGTGCGGAGATCGAGGTGATTCGCGCGGATCAGATCAACGAGGCGTACGAGCGGGTGCTGGCGAGCGATGTCCGGTACCGGTTCGTGATCGACACGGCGACGATCTGACCGACCGCTCGGGGTGTTCGGGAGTTCTTTCGGGGTTCTTCCGGGTGCGGGTGAGTGGGGGCTGGTCGCGCAGTTCCCCGCCCCCTGAAGGCGGGGCTGCGCCCCTGCCTTCAGGGGCGCGGGGCTCAGGAGCAAGGCGTGTGGACCGTCGGCGAGGTTCGCGGGCTCAGCCCGTGGGGGGCGCCCGGATGCGGGGTGGGCGGGGAAGCCGGACGATGAAGAGGGGAGAAGAGCGGAGAAGAGGGGGAGACATAGGCGGCCGTGCGCGATCACCATCCCGGGGGGCCGCAGAGGTGTGAGCGACATGCCCCTTGAAAAGATCCGGCCGGGCACGGTCCATACGGTGCGCCCGGACATCAGCGTTCTGTCCGACAGCCTTGAGGTGCCCGGGATCGGGCACCTCCCGGTGAACGCCTTCGTCCTGCTGGCCGCCCAGCCGGTTGTGATCGACACCGGGCTGAGCCTGCCCGACCGGAACTTCGTCGAGACCCTCAGCACGGTGCTCGACCCGGCGGACGTGCGCTGGATCTGGCTCACCCACCCCGACCGCGATCACACGGGCGGGCTCTTCGACCTGATGGCGGCGGCACCCGAGGCTCGCGTCGTGACGACCTTCATCGGCGCGGGCATCCTCTCCTGCGAACGCCCGCTCCCCCTCGACCGCTGCTATTTCCTGAACCCCGGCGAGACGATGGACATCGGTGACCGCGCGCTCACCGGTTTCCGCCCGCCCCTGTTCGACAACCCCGCCACCGTCGGCTTCTTCGACGACCACTCCGGCGTCTGCTTCAGCTCCGACTGCTTCGGGGCGCCCCTGGCCACGGCCGACCTCGCCCAGGCCGACGACGTCCGCGACGTTGCCGCCGAGGACCTGCGGATCGCCCAGCTCCTGTGGGCCACGGTCGACAGTCCCTGGGTCAGGACGGTCGACATGGACAAGTACCTGGCGACCTTCCAGCTCCTCAAGGACCGCAAGCCGGACCTCGTCCTCTCCACCCACCTCCCCCCGGCCGCCGGCATCACCGGAGCCCTCCTCGACACCCTCACCACCGCCCCCGACGCCCCGCCGTTCATGGGCCCGGACCAAACGGCCCTGGAACAGCTACTGGCGGGGTTCGAGCCGGGCGGGGGCGGTCACGGAGGGATCTGAACCGGCGCCGGGCCGGGCCGGAAGGCGCGTCCACAGGGTCACGTCGACGCTGCTCGTGGCCAAGTTGACAGGGGGGAGAGCCCAGGTGTGGGGCCTGGGGCCCCCACCGTCGTCGTGCCTCAGGCCCCGCACCGGCGGATCGTGCGAAGCCGCGTGCTCGGTCCACTGCGTCACCTCGACATGCTCCCCCTCTGTCAGCCGTCCGCCTTGGCCACGCCGATCGGGCAGGAGACTCCCGTGCCGCCGATGCCGCAGTAACCGGCCGGGTTCTTGTCCAGGTACTGCTGGTGGTATCCCTCGGCGGGGTAGAAGACGCGGCCCTCCGCCGGGAGGATCTCGGTGGTGATCGTGCCGTGGCCGGCGTCGGTCAGGACCTTCTGGTAGGCCTCCCGGGAGGCTTCGGCGGCCTCGGCCTGGGCGGGAGTGTGGGTGTAGACGGCGGAACGGTACTGGGTGCCCACGTCGTTGCCCTGGCGGTAGCCCTGCGTGGGGTTGTGGGACTCCCAGAAGACCTGGAGCAGACGCTCGTAGGAGACGAGCGCCGGATCGAAGACGACGCGGACGACCTCGGTGTGACCCGTGAGTCCGGAGCAGACCTCTTCGTACGTGGGGTTCTCCGTGTAGCCGCCCTGGTAACCGACCAGGGTCGTCCACACACCCGCCGGGAGCTGCCAGAACTTCCGCTCGGCACCCCAGAAACAGCCGAGGCCGAAGTCCGCGGTCTCCAGGTGCTCGGGATAGGGGCCGAGGAGCGGTGTGCCCAGCACGGTGTGGCGGTCGGGCACGCTGAACGGCAGCTCGGCGCGGCCACGCAGAGCCTGCTCGGGGGTGGGCGGCTGAGGCGTGCGGCCGAAGAGCATCGGGGCTCCTCCTCCTGGGGCTGAAGGGTTCCGCGGCTCGGAACGAGCGGGCGGTACCTGGGGAACGTTCCGGGTACCGCCCGCATTCCTGGTGCCTGCCGAGCTTCGCCCGGTCAGTCCGTCGAGGACGCCGTCGCCACCCGCCTGGGCCGAGGCGTTCCGGATACGGCAGTAGAAGGCGGACATCGCCTGGTGCTGTCGCCCTGACAGCGCCACGGCAGGGCATTGGCAGTCCGGGAATCCGTGGTCGACGGGACGACCCTCGGCTCAGTGCGGCAGGGTCGCCGGGCTCCCCCCGTTGGCCTCGTAACCCGCCACCGCCAGGGCGCGGTATATCGCGTAGTCCTCGGACGGGTCGGAGGTCAGGGTCCAGGGGAGGGCGCCGACATGGCCGTCGACGTGGACAAGCTGGTTCATCGCCTCCGACCACCGCTCGGAGCGGACCAGGAAGAAGACCAGCAGATGGCGGACGTGGGCCAGCATCGGGTCGTCGGACCGCGCCGCGTGCACCGCGAACAGCGCGCCGTGGACCGCCTTGGTGACGACCTCGCTCTGGTAGAAGCCCTGCACCAGGTTCACCTCGGGCAGGTGCTCGAACACCGCGAAGAGCGGCATGGCCGCGAGGAGCGAGCCCTGCGGGGCGCGGGCCGCGGACGCCTCGGCGAAGGAGTACGCCAGGTCCCGCGAGCCGTGCCACTTCTCGCACCAGTAGTGCAGGGCAGCCAGATGCGCGCCCATGTGCGCCGGGGCCCGGTCCAGGATCTTCAGCCAGAGCTGCTCGAACTCCTCACGGGAGTACGCCAGCCCGCGCGCCACCGACAGCTCGATGATGTACGGGATCGGGTCACCGGGGGCCAGCAGCGCCGCGTCACCGCACGCCGATCTGGCCTCCTCCATGATGATCCGGAAGTCGTCCGTGCCCGGCGTCGACGTCCGCCACGCCTGCTGCACCAGGAACTCCGCGTGCACCGCCGCGCCGCCCGCGTCCTTGGGCGCCTCCGCGCGCCACACCCGCAGCCACTGCCCGCCCGGCGCCTCGTCGGCCCCGCCCGGCCGCTGCGCCAGCTCCAGCGCCGCCGCACCGGCGAACGCCTGCACCCGCTGCCACCGGATCTCGCCGTCCATCTCCGTGCCCGCCAGCAACTGCTTCGCCGCCCGGTAGTCCTGCGAACGCTGCACCACGTCCAGCACGTCCAGCAGGTCCTGGTCCGGTCCCGGCATCCGCACGTCCAGCAGCTCCTGCCGCACGAAGCCGTAGTCGGCGGGATCCGCGGCGTCCGGATGTCCCGCCTCGACTTGCTGAACACCGGCCCGCCGCCGCGCCATGATCGGCCACATCACGAATCCGATCATGAGCATCGCCATCAGGACCCAGAGAATCTCCATGCCACAAGGGTTCCAGACGCCACCGACAATTGCCCAACCCGGTCGGGAGCCTGTGGATAACTCCGGTGAACTGTGACTGCCTGCGCCTGCGCCTGCGCCTGCGCCTGCGCCTGTGACTGCGACACGGCCAGGGGCGCGGGGCCGTATCGACATGCGGCTCCGCCGCGTGGGCGCGACCGGCCACGAACGACCCGCTCCCGCCGAACCACAGGGCCTCCCTGGCGGCAAGGCGCCCGGCACTCGCGCGGAGCGCTTACGCTCGACACTCATGAGCGACACCCACACCAGTCAGCACTTCGAGACCCTCGCGATCCACGCGGGCAACACCGCGGATCCCCTCACCGGCGCGGTCGTCCCGCCGATCTACCAGGTCTCGACCTACAAGCAGGACGGCGTAGGAGGCCTGCGCGGCGGCTACGAGTACAGCCGCAGCGCCAACCCCACCCGGACCGCGCTGGAGGAGAACCTCGCCGCCCTGGAGGGCGGCCGCCGCGGCCTGGCGTTCGCGTCCGGGCTGGCCGCCGAGGACTGCCTGCTGCGTACGCTGCTCAGCCCCGGCGACCACGTGGTCATCCCCAACGACGCGTACGGCGGCACGTTCCGTCTCTTCGCGAAGGTCGTCTCCCGGTGGGGCGTGGAATGGTCCGTGGCGGACACCAGCGACCCCTCGGCCGTACGCGCCGCCATCACCCCGAAGACGAAGGTCGTCTGGGTGGAGACCCCCTCCAACCCGCTGCTCGGCATCACCGACATCCCGGCCGTCGCCCAAATCGCCCGTGAGGCGGGGGCCAAGCTGGTCGTCGACAACACCTTCGCCACCCCCTACCTCCAGCAGCCGCTGGCGCTCGGCGCGGACGTCGTCGTGCACTCGCTCACCAAGTACATGGGCGGCCACTCCGACGTCGTCGGCGGTGCCCTGATCGTCGGCGACCAGGACCTGGGCGAGGAACTGGCGTTCCACCAGAACGCGATGGGCGCCGTCTCCGGGCCGTTCGACTCCTGGCTGGTGCTGCGCGGCACCAAGACGCTCGCCGTCCGCATGGACCGGCACAGCGAGAACGCCACCAAGGTCGCCGACATGCTCACCCGGCACCCGCGCGTGTCCCGGGTGCTCTACCCGGGCCTGCCCGAGCACCCCGGGCACGAGGTCGCGGCCAAGCAGATGAAGGCGTTCGGCGGCATGGTGTCGTTCCAGGTCACCGGTGGTGAGCAGGCGGCCGTCGAGGTCTGCGACAGGGCGAAGGTCTTCACCTTGGGCGAGTCCCTCGGCGGTGTCGAGTCCCTCATTGAGCATCCCGGACGCATGACGCACGCCTCCGCCGCAGGCTCCGCCCTGGAGGTCCCCGGCGACCTCGTACGCCTCTCCGTGGGCATCGAGAACGTCGACGACCTCCTGGAGGACCTCCAGCAGGCCCTGGGCCGGCTAGGCGGTCCCGCCACCTGACCGGGTGCCGCCGCGCCCGTCCACCCCGTTCCGGGAGCTCACCAGACCGTCAGTGGGGGAGTCGTCCGCGAGGGCGGCTCCACCCAGGGGCGGGTCGTCGACGCCCACACCAGGAACGCGACCACGGCCGCCAGCAGCACCACCCACATCACATGGCGGGCCGCCGTCCGGCGCCGCAGCATGCGCCCGCCGCGCCGCACCGCGTCCGCGTACAGATCGGGCGGCACCCGCACCGGCTCGCGCTCCAGCATCCGCCGTACGGCCGCCTCGCGGTCCCGCAGACTCATGACGGCGCCACCTCCACCACCTTCTTCTTCGGGGCGGCCCCGCGTGGGGGATGCAGGACGGTCGCCATCGCGCGCAGACAGATCGTCCGTACGCGTTCGACGGGCAGCCCGAGCAGCGCCGCCGTCTGCTCCTCGGCGACACCCTCGTAGAGCCGGAGGACGAGGATCAGCCGCTCCTGTGGGCCGAGGACGCGCAGAACGCCGTCGCGCGGGGGACGGAAGAGACCGTGCCGGTGCCAGGCCCCGCGGGCGAAGCGGACGGCGAGCTGCTGCCGGGTCCGGTCGTAGGGGTCCTCGCCGCGCAGACGGTCCCAGGTGGCGTACGTGTGGGCGAGGGCATGGGTCAGCAGCCGACGCGCGCGCGGGTTGTCGTCCGGTGTCTCCGCCGTGAGCAGGGTGGCGGTCTGCAGCAGCCGCCCCGCCGCACCCGCGACGAACGCCTCGAACTCCCTGGCCCGGCGGGCACCTTGGGCCACACGCCGTTCTCGCACCGCGCCTCCCGCCTGAGGCCGACCTCACTCCCCCGTACGGACTCGACAGCCCCTTGCGGACTCGGCTGTCGGGTACGACGAGGGCCCGGTCTCATATGAGGCCAGGAGCGGGCGTGCGGTCAAGGGTCAGGACGGTGCCGGTGCCTCCGGGGCGGCCCCCATGCGTGCGGAGAGCGCGGTGTTGAAGCGGGTGAGGAGGGAGCAGAACGCCTCGCGCTCCTCGGCCGCCCAGTCCTGGGTGAGCTCGGCCATCAGCTGACGCCTGGAGGAACGTACCTCCTCAAGCCGGGAGAGCCCCCGCGGCGAGAGCTGGAGCACCACCGCGCGGCCGTCCTCCGGGTGCGAGGTGCGCTTGACGAGACCGGTGTCCACGAGCGGCGCCACCTGACGGGTGACCGTCGAGGAGTCGATTCCCATGCTCGCCGCGAGCGCCTTGACGCCCATCGGGCCCTCGTTGTCGAGGCGGTTGAGCAGCAGGTACGCGGCGCGGTCCATGGAGTTGCGCACCTGCCCGACGCCGCCGAGCCGGGTCTGTTCGGCACGGCGCGCGAACACCGCGACCTCGTGCTGCAGCGTGTCGAGAAGACCGGTGTCACCGACGGTCGTCATGTCCATCGACATTTCAGGTGTTGTGGGCATGGCCAAAGGCTCAATTCATGCGTGAGGCGCTGGGTTGGGGGACAGAGTACGCGGACCGGGCGCGGGGCGTAGCGGCGCCGCTGAAACACGGTCCCGCCCCTTGGTCACACCCGCGTTCGACCGCTGTGAACTGCGAGACTGGTGGTCATGAGCTACAGCACGGCTGACTCCTTTCCGGTGACGCTCGACGATGTGCGAGGCGCCCAGAAGATGCTTACCGGCATCGCACGTGTCACCGCGATGGAGGGCAGCAGGCATTTGTCGCAGCTCGTCGGGGCGCCGGTGCACCTCAAGTGCGAGAACCTCCAGCGGACGGGCTCGTTCAAGCTGCGCGGCGCCTACGTCCGTATAGCGGGCCTGCTGCCCGAGGAGCGCGCCGCCGGTGTCGTCGCGGCGAGCGCCGGCAACCACGCCCAGGGCGTCGCCCTCGCCTCCTCACTGCTCGGCGTGCGCTCCACGGTCTTCATGCCGAAGGGCGCCCCGCTGCCGAAGATCAGCGCCACCGAGGAGTACGGCGCCGAGGTGCGCCTGCATGGCACGGTGGTCGACGAGACGCTGGCGGCCGCCCAGGAGTACGCCGCCGAGACGGGCGCGGTGTTCATTCACCCTTTCGACCACCATGACGTCATCGCGGGTCAGGGCACGGTCGGTCTGGAAATCCTGGAGCAGTGCCCCGAGGTGCGCACGATCGTCGTCGGGATCGGCGGGGGCGGGCTCGCGGCGGGCATCGCGGTCGCCGTGAAGTCGTTGCGGCCGGACGTGCGCGTGATCGGCGTGCAGGCGGAGGGCGCCGCCGCCTACCCGGCCTCGCTCGCCGCCGGGGCGCCCGTGGCCGTGGAGAACCCGGCGACGATGGCCGACGGCATCAAGGTCGGACGGCCCGGCGACGTGCCGTTCGCCATCGTGGCCGACCTGGTGGACGAGGTCCGCACGGTCTCCGAGTACAACCTCTCCAGCGCCCTGCTGCTCTGTCTGGAGCGGGCCAAGCTGGTCGTGGAACCGGCCGGCGCCAGCCCGGTCGCGGCTCTGCTGCGCGACCCGGGATCCTTCGAGGGGCCGGTCGTCGCGGTGCTCTCGGGCGGCAACGTCGATCCGCTGCTGCTGCAGCGCATCCTGCGGCACGGCATGGCCGCCGGCGGCCGCTATCTGCAGGTACGCCTCCGCCTCACCGACCGCCCCGGCGCCCTCGCGACGCTGCTGCGGGTGCTGTCGGACGCGGACGCCAATGTCCTCGACGTCAGCCATGTGCGGACCGACCCCCGGCTCGGGCTCACGGAGGTGGAGGTCGAACTGCACCTGGAGACGAGGGGACCGACGCACTGCGCCGAGGTCGAACTCGCCCTCCGCGAAGCGGGTTACACCGTCATCGACTGAGGTCGCACGACCAGGCCCCCGGCACCGAAGGGGCGCCGGGGGCCACGGGTCGCGTGAGACGCGCGGTCAGCTCTGGTAGGGCACGGCCTTGAGGATCGTCACCGAGGCCAACTTGCCGTTCGGCAGCTCGTACTGCGCGTCCTCGCCGACCTTCTTGCCGATCACGCCCGAGCCGAGCGGGGACTGCGGCGAGTACGTCTCGATGTCGGAGCTGGCGTACTCCCGGGAGGCGAGCAGGAAGGTCACGGTGTCGTCCTCGTCACCGTCGAAGGCGATCGTCACGACCATGCCGGGCGCCACCGCGCCGTCCGCCGACGCCGGCGCCTCGCCGACCTTGGCGTTCTCCAGGAGCTGGGTGAGCTGGCGCACACGGAGCTCCTGCTTGCCCTGCTCTTCCTTGGCCGCGTGGTACCCGCCGTTCTCCCGCAGGTCGCCCTCCTCGCGCGCGGCCGCGATCTTGGCGGCGATCTCCGTACGCGCGGGACCAGACAGGTACTCCAGCTCGGCCCTGAGCTGGTTGTACGCCTCCTGGGTCAGCCAGGTGACGTTCTCGCTGGTCTGGGTCACAGGTGCTCCTCGTAGGTACTGGGAATACAAAGCATCGCCCTACCCAGAAGAATGTTCCTTCACGAGTGGGCGAAACCACGAGCCTAACAATTCAGCGGCGGAAGGGGGAGGACATAAACCACAAGCATTACGTCACCCCAGGTCAGGCCCGTGCGGCGGGGAAGCCGGAGCTCGCGGAGGGACGCGGCGGGGGTCAGCCGGTGTGACAGCCGACCAGTTCGGCCGTGGTGCCGCGCGACGTCGTCCTCAGGGTGACGACCTCGTCGATGTCCGTGGTGCCGACGTCGAAGTGGAAGTCGGCGCGTCCGACCTCGGCGCCGTCCGCGGCCTGGGAGCGCACGGTGCAGTAGCCCTTGACGCCGGCGTCCTTGTCGCCCTTGAGGTGCACCCTCACCGAGGAGGCCGAGGTATCGAAGGTGTAGATCTCGGCGCTGATCCTGTTGCCGGCGACGTAGTGGTAGGCGTACCAGCCGACGAGGACGAGGAGGGCGGCGCCCAGGACGGCGCCGATGACCTTGAGCCTGCGGTCGTCGCGCGCGTCCGGGGAGCGGCCGTAGCGGCCCTCGGGCAGCTGACTGCTCGCCGTCGTCATCGTGTCTCTCCTTCGTGGATACCCCCGGCTTCAGCCGGGGGAGGAAACCGTGAGAACCAAACGATCGTGATCGAGGACCTCGCCGTTCGGAACATGGTGAAGAACGGCGGCCTGGTCCGCGCCATCAGCGATGCGGCCTGGTCGGAGAAGGGGAGGAAGTCAAGGTCGTCCTCTCGGAAAGGGAGGGCCGGGCGCGGACTCCCGGAAGGTGCGTCCAGGTTCTGGACCGGGAATATCCCGCCCCCCGATGCCGTCACTATAGAAGCCCCCCGCCCAGCGCCTGACGGCCGCCCCACACGGGTGTCCCAGCGGGGCGGCAGTATGGACTCACCGGATCGCGCCGGGCCGAGTCACCGAAGTTCAGGCCGGGCGCCGACTTACGAGGGAACGAGTCTTGACTGACCAGCTGCGACTGATGGCCGTGCACGCACACCCCGACGACGAGTCGAGCAAGGGTGCGGCCACCATGGCGAAGTATGTGTCCGAGGGGGTGGACGTGCTGGTCGTGACCTGCACGGGCGGGGAGCGCGGCTCCATCCTCAATCCGAAGCTGCAGGGCGACAAGTACATCGAGGAGCACATTCACGAGGTACGCAAGAAGGAGATGGACGAGGCCCGCGAGATCCTCGGCGTGAAGCAGGAGTGGCTCGGCTTCGTCGACTCCGGCCTCCCGGAGGGCGACCCGCTCCCGCCCCTCCCCGACGGCTGCTTCGCCCTGGAGGACGTCGACAAGGCGGCGGGCGAGCTGGTCCGGAAGATCCGAGGCTTCCGTCCCCAGGTGATCACCACCTACGACGAGAACGGCGGGTACCCGCACCCCGACCACATCATGACCCACAGGATCTCGATGGTGGCGTTCGAGGACGCGGCGGACACCGAGAAGTACCCCGAGGCCGAGTACGGCCCGGCGTACCAGCCGCAGAAGCTCTACTACAACCAGGGCTTCAACCGTCCGCGCACCGAGGCGCTGCACAACGCCCTGCTGGAGCGCGGTCTGGACTCCCCGTACGGCGACTGGCTCAGGCGCTGGGACGAGTCCGGCCACGAGGACCGCACCCTCACCACCCACGTGCCCTGCGCCGACTTCTACGAGATCCGTGACAAGGCCCTCATCGCCCACGCCACGCAGATCGACCCCGACGGCGGCTGGTTCCGGGTCCCGATGGAGATCCAGAAGGAGGTCTGGCCCACCGAGGAGTACGAGCTCGCGAAGTCCCTCGTGGACACCTCGCTCCCAGAGGACGACCTCTTTGCGGGCATCCGCTAGGCCTGGGGGACAATGCCAGGCATGAGCGCAAGCGCAAGCCTGGCAGTCACACACCTCGTCCCTCTCGCCAAGGAGCTGGACAAGGACAAGGTCACCCCCGGTGTCCTCGGTTTCATCGTCTTCGCGGTGATGGCCCTGGCCGTCTGGGGTCTGATGAAGTCCATGAACAAGCACATGGGCAAGGTCGACTTCGAGGAGACACCGGACGCGGACGCCTCCGTCGAGGAGACGGCGACGGAGGCGGGCGGGAAGGCGACACCGGCGAAGCGCTGAGCGGCGACGCGACGGCTTGGCGGCATGACCGCGTGACACCGCCGAGGTGCCACGCGGTCACACCCTGTCGTCGCGGACGCGCCCGAGCTCTCGCTCACCCGCCGCCCGTGACCGGCACCCCCATCACCTCCCGGGCGTGCCGGTTCGGGACCATGCCCAGGGTCCAGGCGCGCCAGCCGCTCTCCAGGTTGACGCCTCGTTCCAGCAGCAGCTCGTACGCCTCGACGTACTCGGTGAGTTTCTCGTCGCGCAGGGGGTGGGCGGTGCGGGAGAGGTGGGCCAGTTCCTCCTGGGCGACGGCGGTGCCGATCTCCACGCCGCCGGGCGCGGCGTACGGCAGCAGCGTGCACTTGAGAAAGCGGGCCCAGTCCTCGCCGCGGCGGTCGCCGTAGGACGTGAAGAGCCGGGTCGCCTCTTCGCAGAGGGCCAGGGCCTGCGGCGTGCGGGTGTTGCCGGCGTCCACCACCGCGAGTTCGAGGCAGGTCCAGGCCTCGCCGTGGGCCAGGCCGATGCGCTGGAAGTCGGCGCGGGCGTCGACGAGGAGCTGGCGGGCGAAGCCGGAGTTGCGCAGCGAGCCCGTCTGGACGGCCCGTTGGTCGCGGGTGACCCGGGCCGAGTGGTGGCGGGCACAGGCCAGGCCGTAGACGTCACGCATACGGGAGAACATGGACCTGGATTTCTCCAGCTCCCGCACCGCCTGGTCCAGGTTGCCCGTCTCCTCCAGGGCCTGGCCCAGGTAGTAGCCGGTCCAGGCCTCGCCCCGGGCGTCCTCGTTGTCGCGGTGGTGGGTGAGAGCCTGGCGGAGGCCGTCGACGGCGGCCGAGGGGTCGCCGGCCACGAGGCGGGCACGGGCGAGCTGGGTCATGGTCCAGGCCTGGCCGCGGGCGTCGCGGGTGCGGCCGAACAGGTCCAGGGCCGTCCGCAGCTCACTCTGAGCGCGCGGTACCTCGCCCATGCGCAGCAGGAGCTGACCGAGCTGGAAGTAGGCCCAGCCCTCACCGTGCAGCGACTCCTGCTGACGGTGGATGACCAGGGCACGGGTCAGCAGGTCCATCGAGTCGGCGAGGTGGGCGCGGTCGCGTTCCACCGCCGCCAGGGCGTGCATCGTCCAGGCGCGGTCCGCCGCCAGCTCGGGGACCGGCTGGAGCTGGAGGGCCTCCAGCAGCTTCTCCGCAGCCTCGGTCAGATTGCCCTGGTGGTGGAGGGTGATGCCCAGCGAGCACAGGGCTCGGGCGGCCCCCGCGTCGTGGTTGGTCTCCCGGTAGAGGCCGACGACCGAGGCGAGCGTCGTACGGGCCTTGTCCAGCTCGCCGAGCTGGCGGGCCGCGATACCCGTACGCCACTGGACCGAGCGCGTCAGCAGGCCCTGGTCCACCGACTGGGCCAGCTCGCTCAGTTCACCGAGGCGGTAGAGGTCGCCGCGCAGCAGGCAGTAGTCGCACAGGGCGCCGAGCAGGCTGAGGACCGCCGCCTGGTTGACGCCCTCCGCGTGCCGGAGCGTGGACGTGATGAAGCTCGTCTCGTCGTCCAGCCAGCGCAGAGCCTCCTCCAGGGACACGAAGCCGTGCTGGCCGAAGCGGTCCGAGCGGGTCGACATATTGCCGTCCACCAGGCGCAGGACGGAGTCGGCGAGATCCGCGTACGTCACGATCAGGCGCTCCTGTGCGGCCGTGCGCTCGCTCGGCTCCTCCTCGTCGAGGAGGCGGGCGTGGGCGAAGGCACGGACCAGGTCGTGCAGGCGGTAGCGGTTGCCGTGGACATGGTCGATCAGGCCCGCGCGCGCCAGCGCGGTGAGGTGGCGGGTCGCCTCCGTCTCGTCCGTGGCCAGCAGGGAGGCGGCCGCCGCCGCGCCCAGGGAGGCGCGGCCCGCCAGTGCCAGGCGGCGCAGCAGGCGACGGGAGAGTTCCGACTGGTCGGTGTAGCGCAGCCACAGGGCCCGCTCGATCGGCTCGACCGGGCCGTACGCGCCCAGGTCCCCGGCCAACCGGCCGGGCGTACGGGGCCCGAGGGAGGAGCCCGCGATACGCAGGGCGAGCGGCAGGCCGCCGCACAACTGCCGGATCCGGGCGACCGACGCGGGGTCGTACGAGGCGGAACGCACCCCCGAACCCGAGGGCGCACCGGCCCCGGCCCCGGCACCGGCCCCGGCCCCGGCCCCGGCCCCGGCACCGGTCCCGGCACCGGTCCCGGCCCCCGTGCCCGCCGTGGTTCCTACCCCGGCGGCCGGTCCAGCCCCGGCCGCGGTCCCCACCCCGGCGGAAGCGCCTGGGGCTGCGCCCGCGCCCGTTTTCGTACTCGTGTTTGGGCCTGCGCCCGGCGACAGCATCGACCCGTCCTGGGCCGCCGTCGCCAGCAGTTCCCGCGCGCCCTTCCCGTCGAGGGGCTCGACGGGAAGCCGATGGACCCAGGCGGGCAGGTCGGCGGGGAGGGCGAGCGGGGAGCGGGCGGTGACCAGGACGAGGCTGTCGGAGCGCTCGGGGACGAGGGTGCGGACCTGCTCGGGGTCGGAGGCGTCGTCCAGGACGATCGTCACCGGCAGGGCGGTCAGATGCTGGTGGTACAGCTCGCACAGCCGTTTGACCTGCTGGTCCTGAGAGGTGCGCTCACGGAAGAGGAGCTGGTCGCGAGGTGCGCCGAGACGATTCAGCAGATGCATCAGCGCGTCCCGGGTGGACAGCGGGGTCTCCTCCGGGCTGTCGGCGCGCAGGTCGACCACACAGGCGCCACGGAAGTAGTCCCGCAGCTCGTGCGTCGCGCGGACGGCGAGGGCGGTACGGCCGGAGCCGGGCGCGCCGTGCAGCACGACGACCGTCGGCCGGGTCTCGGTCTCCGCGCGGGCGGCCTGCACCCACTGGCGGATCTTGCCCATCTCCGCCCGCCGGCCCGCGAAGCGGTCGTCGGCCTCCGGGAGTTGGGCGAACGACTGCTCCAGCACATTGCGCCGCCGCGCCGCCGCGCTCTTGTCGGCGCCGCGTAACTGGACCGCCTTCTTCTTCGCGGTCGCCGTCGACGCGGCGAGGACGCGCTGCTGGTCCAGGAACGGCCGTATGCCGCGTACCTCCAGCGCCGTCAGCCATTGCAGCCGTAGCTGCTCCGGGCCGCCCGGCTGACCCAGGGCGCCCGCGTGGTGGTGGGCCGCGGGGAGGTGGGAGGCGGTCACCTTCAGGACCGTGGCCACGGCGCTCGCGACGCCGACGATGACGCCGGTGCTCACGGCGGTGCCGGCGTCCACACCGAAGGAGAGGTCGGCCGCGACCGCCGTGCCGGCGGCGACGGCCGCCACCAGCAGGGGAGTTCCGGAGCCCTCCTTCGCGTAGCGCTGGCCGAAGGTGAGGCGGCCGGCCTCCGACTCGTCCAGTGCGCGGGTGTACGCCTCGTACTCCTCCGACGCGTTCTGGGCCATCGTGTCCAGGGCGGCGCGGGCGCGGCCCAGGAGGACCACGCCGTCGGTACGGCCGCCGGACCTGCGGACCTCCTCCTCGACCGCCCGGACCAACAGCCGTTCGGCCTCCCCCCGGTGGCTGTCCCGCATCACACGTCCCCCTTCGCCGAAACGGTTGCCTCCGGCCAGTGTGGGGCGACTGGGCCGAGTAGGCGAGAGGGCCTGATCGTCACTGGAGGCGAGGTGCGGGATTCGCCGTGTGGCGGCGAGGTCGTTCGCCGACCGGGGGTGCGATCTGGCGCTTCCCCTGTGGCACATGGGCGCGGCGGAGGCGGGTGCGCAAGGATGGGGGTATGCCGAACCGACTCGCGCAGGCCACGTCGCCGTACCTCCTTCAGCACGCGGACAACCCCGTCGACTGGTGGCCATGGGAGACCGACGCGTTCGAAGAAGCCCGGCGGCGTGATGTCCCCGTATTCCTGAGTGTGGGCTACAGCGCGTGCCACTGGTGTCACGTCATGGCGCACGAGTCCTTCGAGAACTCCGGCACCGCCGCGTACATGAACGAGCACTTCGTGTCCGTCAAGGTGGACCGTGAGGAGCGGCCCGACGTGGACGCCGTGTACATGGAGGCCGTGCAAGCCGCCACCGGGCAGGGCGGGTGGCCCATGTCCGTGTTCATGACGCCGGACGGGCAGCCCTTCTACTTCGGTACGTACTTCCCGCCCGAGGCTCGCCATGGGATGCCGTCCTTCCAGCAGGTGCTCGAAGGCGTGCACCACGCCTGGACGAGCCGACGGAGCGAGGTGGGAGAAGTCGCGGGGAAGATCACTCGGGACCTTGCCGGGCGGGAACTGAGCACCAAGGATGCCGGGACGCCCACCGAAGAGAACCAGGCCCTGGCCCTTCTGCAACTGACCCGGGACATCGATCCCGCGAGCGGCTGGTTCAAAGGGGATACCAAGTTCCCGCCGTCGATGGTGATCGAGTTCCTGTTGCGCCACCACGCGCGGGCCGGTTCCGAGGCGGCGCTGGAGATGGCAGAGGGACTGTGTGAAGCGATGGCTCGTTCGAGCCTGTACGACCAGGTGGGAGGGGGGTTCCACCGGTACGTACTCACACCGCGGCCAGGTGGGCCCTTGGTGCCGCACTTCGAGAAGATGCTGTACGACAACGCCCTGTTGTGCCGGGTGTACGCCCATCTGTGGCGGGCCACCGGCTCCGAGTCTGCCCGGCGGGTGGCGCTGGAGACGGCCGACTTCATGGTGCGGGAACTGCGGACCGACGAGGGCGGGTTCGCCTCCGCGCTCGACGCCGACAGCGACGACGGGACCGGCAGGCATGTCGAGGGGGCGTACTACGTCTGGACTCCGGAGCAACTGACCGAGGTGCTCGGAGAGGAGGACGCCCGGCTCGCCGCGCACCACTTCGGGGTCACCGAGGAGGGCACCTTCGAGGAGGGGGCGTCCGTGCTCCGACTCCCACGAAGGGAAGGGGTGTTGGACGCCGCGAGGATCGAGTCGGTCAGGGACCGGCTGAACGGGGCCCGTGCGCGGCGGCCCGCCCCCGGTCGCGACGACAAGGTGGTCGCCGCCTGGAACGGGCTCGCCGTCGCCGCGCTCGCCGAGACCGGTGCCTACTTCGACCGCCCCGACCTGGTGGACGCCGCGATCGCCGCCGCCGACCTCCTCGTACGGCTGCACCTGGACGAGAAGGCGCGGCTCGCGCGGACCAGCAAGGACGGGCACGTCGGGGCCAACGCGGGGGTGCTGGAGGACTACGCGGACGTCGCGGAGGGGTTCCTGGCGCTGGCGTCGGTCACCGGGGAGGGCGTGTGGCTGGAGTTCGCGGGCTTCCTCCTCGACCATGTGCTCGTACGGTTCGTGGACGAGGAGTCCGGGGCGCTGTTCGACACCGCGGCGGACGCGGAGAAGCTGATCCGGCGGCCGCAGGATCCGACGGACAACGCCACGCCGTCCGGGTGGAGCGCGGCGGCGGGAGCGCTGCTCGGCTATGCCGCGCACACCGGTTCCGAGCCTCACCGGACCGCGGCGGAACGGGCGTTGGGTGTGGTGAAGGCGTTGGGGCCGAGGGTGCCGAGGTTCATCGGGTGGGGGCTCGCGACGGCGGAGGTGCTGCTCGACGGGCCGCGCGAGGTCGCGGTGGTCGGGCCGGAGGGGCATCCGGGGACGAGGGAGCTGCACCGGGCGGCGTTGCTGGGGACCGCGCCGGGCGCGGTGGTCGCCGTGGGGGCCCCGGACAGTGGCGAGCTGCCGCTGCTGGCGGACCGTCCTCTCGTCGGCGGCGAACCGACCGCGTACGTCTGCCGCGATTTCACCTGTGACGCGCCCACGACGGATGTCGACAGGCTGCGTACCGCCCTCGGGACGGGCGTAACCGGTTGAAATGCTCCGGTTCGGGACTGGGGCAAGATTGAACAAGTGGCTGGAACCGCCCCCGTGTTCGCATGGGCAGGTTCGCGTTGCTCGCCAACGCCGACCTGGTGCTGCGCATCCCGCTGATCGCCGCACGAGGGCCGGTCGTGGCAGGGCGTCTCGCCGCGGGGAGCGCCGGGCAACGGCACATGGAACCACGACGTGTCGATCGACGCGAATGGCGTTCCGTCGGTGGCGGAACGGGTCCATCCGCAAGGCCCGTCCGCGTTGGCAAAGACCTCCGGGGAGGTCCCTTCGGCCCATCTCCACGAGTTCGCGGACGCGCCGGAGGGCAAGACCACAGGCCGCGGAACAAGCGCGGGTCGTAGAAGGCCGGCCCGCCCCTCTCCGCCTGCGACCGCCACTGCGGCACGGCGAACGTCTGTGTGCCGACCACGTTCCCGGCGGAAATCGAGAACACGACAGTGTCCCGACGACGGCGTCCCGCTGCGCGTGGCTGCAGGAAAACGACTACGGCCGTCTGCAGGTGAACGGCAAGGACGATCCCTTGCGGCTGGACCGCGACAGGGACGGGCCGGCGTGCGGGAGGGCGGACCTCGAGCGGCGCTGACGACGAGGGCCGACGGCGCGACCTGATCGGTCAGGCCAGGGCGACGGCCCCGTATCCGGCGGACACCCGCCGGATACGGGGCCGAGTCGGGCCGAGTCCTGCCCGGACGGGGGTCGGATGCGGATTTCGGGTCGGAGATGTCAGAGATTCCGTCGGGCGCATGTGTGAAGACCGGCAAAACAGTCACTCGTGGGCAAAACCTACTTATCGTTCGCGTCAGCGGGTGTCGAGGAGGAGTGGCTGATGAGTGAGGCAGCACAAGGCAACACGAGGTTGCAGCAGACCGGCGAGACCGCCAGGGCGGAGGCGTCGGCCACGGCCGGTCAGGCCAAGCAGGCCGCGAGCCAGGTCGCCGGTACCGCCGCCGATCAGGCCAAGGCGGTGGCGGGGGAAGCACGTCAACAGGTCGGCGTGGCCGTCCAGGACCTGCGCGGTCGCGCGAGGGACGAGGCCCGGACGCAGACCAGGCGGGCGGCCGGGGCGCTGCGCAACTGGGCGGACGATCTGGAGGGACTGGCTGACAACGCCCGGAGCGACTCCCCTGCCCGCAGCCTCGCAGCCCAGGCTGCCGACGGCGGGCACCGGGCGGCCGACTACCTGGACAGGGAGGGAGTCGAGGGCGTCCTCTCCGAGATGCAGGGCTTCGCCCGCCGACGCCCCGGCGCCTTCCTCGGGGGCGCGCTGCTGGCGGGGCTGGCCGTCGGACGCCTGGTGAAGGTGGCGGCCAAGGCGGACCAGTCCTCCGGGAACGGGCGGCCGGCGTTCTCCGGAAGCCCGGAGGGAACTCCGGAGCGGACGGCGCTGACCGAGCAGGAGTCCACGGCACTCCCCACCGGCCCCGCACCGGGCGCCGCCCAGATGCCGCCGCCCGTCACGCCACCCGCTCCGCCGCAGGTCCCGCCGTCCATCGGTACGCCCCCGCGCGATACGCCGGGCCGCCCCTACCCGGAGGTGTGACCGATGCCCTCGACCCTGTCCTCGACCTCGTCCGCCCCGGTGCGGACGCACCGGCGGGACGTCTCGGTGGGCGAACTGCTGTCCGCCGTGACGTCGGACGTCCAGACCCTGTTCCGCCAGGAGGTCGAACTGGCGAAGACCGAGGTCAGACAGGAGGCGACCAAGGCAGGCAAGGCCGCCGGCATGTACGGCGGCGCCGGGTTCGCCGGATACATGGTGCTCCTGTTCCTGTCGCTGGCCGCGGTGTTCGGTCTGGCCAACGTGATGGACGGGGGCTGGGCCGCCTTGATCGTGACCGCGGTGTGGGCCGTGATCGCGGCCGTCCTGTACCAGCGTGGCCGCACCCGGATGCGCGGGGTGGCACCGAAGCCCGAGCAGACCGTCGAATCGATGAAGGAGAATGCGCAATGGGCACGTCACCCGACCAGATGAGGGCCGAGATCAGCGCCACTCGCGACCGGCTGTCCGCGGACGTGGACCGGCTCGCGGACCGTACCAGCCCCCGACGTGTGGCCCGCCGCCGCACCAGGAGGATGCGGGGCGCCGTCTCGGGCATGCGTGAGCGGGTCATGGGGACCGCCACGGACACCGCCCAGGGCGTCGGGAGCGGTGCGCGGTCGGCGGCCGGCTCGCTGCAGGAGGGCACCCAGCAGGCGGCGGACACGGCACGTGAGGCTGCCGGCCAGGCCGGGGAAGCGGTACGGCAGGCGCCTGACGAGGCGATGCGCCGGACCCAGGGCAGTCCGCTGGCCGCCGGTCTGATCGCCTTCGGCTTCGGCATGCTGGTGTCCTCGATGCTGCCGGCGTCCCAGGCGGAGCAGGACAAGGCCACCGACCTGATGCAACGTGGCGGCGAGGCGCTGGAGCCGGTGAAGCAGGCGGCCCTCGACTCCGCACAGCAGCTCAAGGAAGACGCCAAGGAGGCCGCGCAGAGCGCGGCGCAGGAGGTGAAGGACACCGCCTCGGAAGGCGCCCGCACCACCCAGGACGAGGCCCGCGACCAGGCCACCCGCGTCAGCGACCAGGCACGCGAATCGGGCAGGCAGGTCGCCGACGAGGCCCGGCAACGACCCGGATCCACCTAGCCCCGGCCGGCAACAACCCGGAACCACCTAGCCCCGGCCGGCAACATCCGCTAGCCCCGTCCGTCCACGGCCCGGCCCGCCCTCCGCCTCGAGCCGGCGGGTCGCCCGCCCGGGGCCGCCGCCGGGCGGCAGCCGGGGGGCCGCCGCCGTGCGGTGGAGGGCGGCGGTGACGACACCCGGGCCGTTACTTCAGGTCCTCGGCCGTGTAGAAGTCGCTGCCCAGCAGGATGTACTCGTAGTTGGACTTGTCGACACTGATCGGCTGGAGCAGGTACGCGGGGACGGCCTTGACGCCGTTCTTGTAGGCGCGTCGGTTGTTCAACTGCGGTGTGTCGCCGTTCAGGATGTCGTCGACCATGGTCGCGGCGGCCTCCGCGAGGAGGCGCAGGTCCTTGTAGACGGTCTGGGACTGCTCGCCCGCGATGATGGACTTGACCGAGGCCAACTCGGCGTCCTGGCCGGTGATGATCGGGAGGGGCTTGCCCGCGGTGCCGTAGCCGTCCTCCTTCAGGGCGTTGATGATGCCGATGGAGATGCCGTCGTACGGGGAGAGGACCGCGTCCACGGTCCGGTTCGCGTACGTATCGGCGAGGACCTTGTTCATGCGCTTCTGCGCGGTGGGCCCGTCCCAGCGCAGCGTGGTGATCTGGTCGAGGTCGGTCTGCCCGGACCGGACGACCAACTGCTTGTTGTCCAGGTACGGCTGCAGGAGGTGCATCGCGCCGTCGAAGAAGAACTTCGTGTTGTTGTCGTCGGGGGAGCCGGCGAACAGCTCGATGTTGAACGGTCCCTCGCCCTCCTCCAGGTCGAGTTTGTCGATGATGTGGCGGGCCTGGAGCCGGCCGACCTGCTCGTTGTCGAAGGAGACGTAGTAGTCGACGTCGTTCGTGCCGAGGATGAGCCGGTCGTAGGAGATCACCGGGATGTCCGCGTCGGCGGCCTGCTTGAGGACGCCGTTCAGCGCCTTGTTGTCGATGGCCGCCACGATCAGTGCGGAGACGCGCTGCTGGACCAGCTCCTCGATCTGGGCGACCTGGGCCTTCGGGTCGTCGTCGCCGTAGACCAGTTTGGTCTTGTATCCCTTGCTCTCCAGATCCTCGACGACGCTCTTGCCGTCGGTGAGCCAGCGCTCCGAGGCCCGGGTGGGCATGGCTATGCCGATGGTGTAGCCCTCGGAGCCGGCCCTGGGGGTCTCGCCGCCGCAGGCGGTCGCGGTGAGGGCCAGGGACGCCGCTCCGGCGATGGCGGCGAGGACGGCTCTTCGGTTGGGCATGGTGATCGTTCCCTGTTCTTCTCGTCGTCGAGAGGATGCCGGGGGCGTCGACCGGAGCGATTCGCACGTGCCGGCTCCGTTCGGCGCTGATGAAAAGCCGACGGGGCGCCCGATGTCATCGCCGATCAGGGCGCCCGGCACAGCTCGTCGTCATCCCTCTGTTGTTCGATATGTCGTTGTACGGTCGCAAGACTGGCGTGACAGTAAGAGGGGATGCCCATGGTGTCAACGTGGCGAACACAAACGATTCCAGATAGTGATCATCGCCCGGCTCATCCCGTCCGCGTGCGCAACGCCTCCCGCACGATCGCCTCCAACTTCTCGTGGTGCGCGCCCTTCCAGTACGCCTGTCCGCACTCGTCGCACTGCGCGAAGACGTCGTACGAACGCCGCGTACCGCCCGCCAGCCGGTCGGCGACCTCCTCCTTGGTCGCCGGTTTCAGCGTCCCGTTGCAGGCGGTGCAGCGCGTCCACGGCCGCAACTCGGGTGCGAACCTGTCCAGTACGTCCCGCAGTTGCTCCTCAGGCCGGGTGCTGTAGACGTACGCCCCCGACCACAGCTCCCGCCGCCGCAGCAGCCCTCGGTCCCGGCTGAGCATCACCCGTCGCTCGGCGGCGGACCGTGCGGCCAGTGCCGGGTCGCCGATGTCCGTGGACTCGTACGCCGCGTCGACCCCCAGCAGCCGCAGCCGTCGCGCGAGGGTGCCGAGGTGGACGTCCAGGAGGAAGCGGAGCGGGGCGCCCGGAATGCGTTGGGGGCGTGCGACGGGGCGTACGGTCACCGACTCGCCGTCCGCCGGGATGTGTGACACCGGCTTCTCGCGGCCGTCGACGACGAGCGCGCCGACCTCCGTCAGCGGCACACCGAGGGATTCGACGACATGACCGAGCGTGGACACCCCGTCGGTGGCCAGAGGCGTAGCACCGCCCCCACGCCTGCCGTGCGCGACGAACAGAGCGAGCTCGGGGGCGACTTCGACGTGGATCTCGGCTGCTTTCACCTGGTCAGGATGGCATGGGGGAGTGGCGCCGGCTCAGGGATTTTCCCCAGGGGTGCCGGCCCCGTACCGCTCGGCACTTCCCCTCGGCCGGTCCCCGCGGGAAGGCCGTACCGGACGGTGTCCAGGGCGTGGGCGACGAGTTGGCGGGTGTCCTCGTCGCTCCGTCGCCGCTCACCCGTCTCGGCGTCCGGTCGCCGGTGGCCGCGACCTGAGGGTCGCGGGCACCGAGGAGAGGCTCCGGTCGTCCCGGGGGTCACGCGTGCTGGTACGCCACCAGTGAGATCCCCACGTAGTGCGCGATGAACGCGGCGAGGGTGAAGGAGTGGAACACCTCGTGGAAGCCGAACCAGCGCGGCGACGGGTCGGGGCGCTTGAGGCCGTAGATGATTCCGCCGGCGCTGTAGAGGAGGCCGCCGACGATCACCAGGACGAGGACGGCGATGCCGCCGGTGCGCATGAAGTCGGGCAGGAAGAAGACGGCCGCCCAGCCCATGGCGATGTAGCAGGGGGTGTAGAGCCAGCGCGGGGCGCCGACCCAGAAGACCCGGAAGACGATCCCGGCGAGCGCGGCCCCCCAGATGCCCCACAGCAGCCACTGGCCCTTGGTGCCCGGCAGGAGCAGCATCGTCAGCGGGGTGTAGGTGCCGGCGATGATCAGGAAGATGTTGGCGTGGTCCAGCCGGCGCAGGACGCCGTCCATGCGCGGGCTCCAGTTGCCCCGGTGGTAGAGCGCGCTCACGCCGAACAGCAGGCAGGCGGTGAGGGCGAAGATCCCGCAGGCGATGCGTCCGCGGGTGGAGTCCGCGAGCGCGGTGAGCACCAGGCCGGCGACGAGCACGGCCGGGAACATGCCGAGGTGGAGCCAGCCCCGGAGCTTGGGCTTGATCTCGTCGGTGATCTGGTGGATCTCGTCGGTGAGCTGGTGGGCGATCTGATGCGACAGGGAGCGCGCGTCGGGATCGCGGCCGTCGGCCGGCGTCTCCGTGTGCGCATCGGGGACGGACGCAGTCATGTCCTGCATGGTACCTACGGACCCGTAACTTACGGGACCGTGCGGGCCGTTCGCGCTCCCGGAAGTGGCCATCATCTCACGCGGTCCCCTCGATGGGGATACCTGAGCGCCCAGCTGTGCACTTGGAGTGACGTGGAGGTCACGCACGGAGGTCTCCCGTGGGGCGACTGGGGAGTGGCGATGGTCACGATGCTCACGTGTGAGGCCCTCTGGACATATGGGCACTCTCATCGGATGATCAAATGAGTGCGGTCGGCACCGGATGAGCGCCCTGAGATCCAATCCGTGAAGCATCCGGGTCGCAGCCCCCACGGGGCCTCCAACAAAAAATCCCTCATTTTAGGAGCAATCGTGGCGCGCGACATCGCGGCTCCCTCTTCAACCGTCCCGACCACCCACCGAGAACTCGTGGCGTGGGTGAACGAGATCGCCGAACTGACGCAGCCGGACAACGTGGTCTGGTGTGACGGATCCGAGGCCGAGTACGAGCGCCTGTGCGGGGAGCTCGTCGCCAAGGGCACCTTCCGGAAACTCGACCCGATCAAGCGCCCCAACTCCTACTACGCAGCGTCCGACCCGACCGATGTCGCCCGGGTCGAGGACCGTACGTTCATCTGTTCGGAGAAGGAGGAGGACGCGGGCCCGACCAACCACTGGAAGGCCCCCGCCGAGATGCGGGAGATCTTCCAGGGCGAGAAGGGCCTGTTCCGGGGCTCGATGCGCGGCCGGACCATGTACGTCGTCCCGTTCTGCATGGGCCCGCTCGGCTCGCCGCTCTCCGCGATCGGCGTCGAGATCACCGACTCCGCGTACGTCGCCGTCTCCATGCGCACGATGACCCGCATGGGGCAGCCGGTGCTGGACGAGCTCGGCTCCGAGGGCTTCTTCGTCAAGGCCGTGCACACCCTCGGCGCCCCGCTGGAGCCCGGCCAGGCCGATGTGCCCTGGCCCTGCAACAGCACCAAGTACATCTCCCACTTCCCCGAGAGCCGCGAGATCTGGTCGTACGGCTCCGGGTACGGCGGCAACGCGCTGCTCGGCAAGAAGTGCTACGCCCTGCGCATCGCCTCGGTGATGGCGCGCGACGAGGGCTGGCTCGCCGAGCACATGCTGATCCTCAAACTCACCCCGCCGCAGGGCGAGTCGAAGTACGTGGCCGCCGCGTTCCCGTCCGCCTGCGGCAAGACGAACCTCGCGATGCTGGAGCCGACGATCTCCGGCTGGACCGTCGAGACGATCGGTGACGACATCGCGTGGATGCGCTTCGGTGAGGACGGCCGGCTCTACGCCATCAACCCCGAGGCCGGCTTCTTCGGCGTCGCGCCCGGTACCGGAGAGCACACCAACGCCAACGCGATGAAGACGCTCTGGGGCAACTCCGTCTTCACCAACGTGGCGCTCACCGACGACAACGACATCTGGTGGGAGGGGATGACGGAGCAGACCCCGTCGCACCTGACCGACTGGAAGGGCAACGAGTGGACGCCGTCCTCCGAGACGCCGGCCGCCCACCCCAACGCCCGCTTCACGGTCCCCGCCGCGCAGTGCCCGATCATCGCGCCCGAGTGGGAGGACCCCAAGGGTGTGCCGATCTCGGCGATCCTCTTCGGTGGCCGCCGTGCCACCGCGGTGCCGCTGGTGACCGAGTCCTTCGACTGGAACCACGGGGTGTTCCTGGGCGCGAACGTGGCCTCGGAGAAGACCGCCGCCGCCGAGGGCAAGGTCGGCGAACTGCGCCGCGACCCCTTCGCGATGCTGCCCTTCTGCGGCTACAACATGGGCGACTACATGGGCCACTGGGTCGATGTCGCCAAGGGCAAGGACCAGTCCAAGCTGCCGAAGATCTACTACGTCAACTGGTTCCGCAAGAACGACGAGGGCAAGTTCGTCTGGCCCGGCTTCGGCGAGAACAGCCGTGTCCTGAAGTGGATCGTGGACCGGCTGGACGGCAAGGCGGAGGGTGTGGAGACGCCGATCGGCATCCTGCCGACGCCGGAGGCGCTGGACACCGACGGGCTGGAGCTGGCCGCGTCCGACCTGGAGTTCCTGCTCACGGTGGACAAGGAGGTCTGGCGTGAGGAGGCCTCGCTGGTGCCGGAGCACCTCAACACCTTCGGTGATCACACGCCGAAGGAGCTGTGGGAGGAGTACCGGGCGCTGGTGAGCCGCCTGGGCTGACCCCCGCGTTGATGCTCCGCGGCCGGCCGGGTATGGGTTGCCCTGACCAGCGACGTCTCCTCGGCCGGTCGCGGAATTCCTTGTGCGCCGGGTTGTTGGGTGAGGTGCCCAGGAGCTCGGGGGTTCGGGTCCGTGGGCGGGTGCGGGCCCGGTGGAGCTTCTCGCGCGGTTCCCCGCGCCCCTGAAAAGCCGGGGCTGCGCTTTCAGGGGCGCGGGGAACCGCGCGAGAAGCCCCCACTCACCCGCACCTGAAGAACGCACCCAAGGGGGTCGAAGGGGCACCGCCCCCGGGATGGGACGGGTAGGGGCGGAGGGGGCGAAAAGCGCTCCCGCTGACCGGATTTCGCGGGACACTCGGGACATCCGCACCGAACCCCGAAATGAGGTGACCGGGGTGCGCACACCCGTAAGTGACCCCATGAAGATCGGCCCGTACAAGATAGTCGGCCGCCTCGGCTCGGGCGGCATGGGCTGGGTCTATCTTGGCCGCTCCCCCGCCGGCCGAGAGGTCGCCGTGAAAGTCGCCCGCCCCGAACTCGCCGCCGAACCCGAATTCCGCGAACGCTTCGCCCGCGAGGTGGCCGCCGCCCGCGTGGTCAGCGGCGCCTACACCGCCGCCGTCGTCGACGCCGACCCGCACGCCGAACTCCCCTGGCTGGCCACCCTGTACGTCCCCGGCCCCTCCCTCGCGGAAGCGGTCCGCGCCGACGGCCCGTTGCCCGAGGCCCAGGTCCGCCCCCTCGCCGCAGGTCTCGTCGAGGCCCTGCAGGCGATCCACGCCGCCCATGTGATCCACCGCGACCTCAAGCCGGCGAACGTTCTGCTGGCCCAGGACGGGCCCCGCGTCATCGACTTCGGCATCTCCCGCGTGGACGGCGCACCCGGCCTCACCCGTGCCGGCGTGGTCGTGGGCACCCCGTCCTTCATGTCGCCGGAACAGATCCGAGGAGACCGGGTGGGCCCGCCGAGCGATGTGTTCTCGCTGGGCGGGGTCCTGGTGTACGCGCTCACCGGCCGGCCTCCGCACGGCAGCGGGGAGGGCGTGCGCGTGGAGGTCGCACGAGGGGAGCCCCGGCTCGACGGCGTACCGGCGGGACTGCGGCCCCTCATCGCCCGCTGCCTGGCGAAGCGGCCCGAGGAACGGCCTGGACTGGCCGAGATCCTGGCGGAGTCGGTGGGGGAGAGCGTGGCAACCGAGGTGTGGCCGCCGCCGCAGGTGGCGCGGACCATCGAGGTGCGTCACGAGGAGTTGAAGGACCGGCATCGGCGCCGTACGACGAGCGAGTCCGTGCCCTCCTGTCTGCTGCTGCACGCCCAGGCGCTGCTCGACGCGGGACTGACAGACGCCATGGTCGCCGGGGCGGTGGTCCGTGACGGTGCCTGACTCCTCCTCGGGCCGTGAGTCGTACCCCGGCCGTGAGTCGTACCCCGGCCGTGAGTCGTACGCGGGGCGTGACTCCTTCCCCGGGCGGGACTCGTATCCGGGGCGCAACGCCGAGATCTACGACCTCGGCTCCCACTGGCGGCAGTTGGTGCAGAGCTGGGTGGCCCGGCGGAATTACCACACGGTCCACGACACCGTCTCCGTTTCCCTGCGATTCGATCTGCATGAGGCGGGGCGGATGGTCACGGTGAGATTCATGACCACCAAGAAACTCCTGGTCGCCTTCGCCACGGACGGGAATTTCCTGCGGCAGGACCAACTCGCCATAGCCGCCGCCGCGTCGAACGCGTGGAATACCGAACAACTGAACCCCATGCTTTCGGTGTGGGACGTACGCGGGCCGCGCCCATGTCTCGCCGGAGTCTGCGATCTGCCGTTGACATGCCGTATCACTCAGGTGGATTTCGACGCGCTGGCCAATGACTGGGTGGACCGGGCGCGACAGATGTTCAGTCGTTGTCATCAGGTGTTCAAGTTGTAGAAGTGAAAAGCATACTGATCGAAAATCGGCGTAACTCGCCGTAAGTCCGTCGGCGGAATTCTTCAAACCCTTCCGGCCGCCCCGCTGTCTGCTCCACTATGCGAGTGGGCTTTTTCGGGGCCGCGGGGGCGTGCCTTTCAGGCCACGGGGGGTTGGTGCGGTGAGTGCGATCGGGCGTTTGTCGTTGGTCGGTGCGCTCGTGGGGCTTCTGGTCGCGACGGTTCCGGACGGACCGGCGGTGGCGGAGGCCGAGTCGTGCGACGACCGGCTCACCGAGCAGTTGGCGTGCTGGGCCGAGGTGATCAAGGACGGCCCGGTCGTGATCACGCTGGACGCGCCCCTGGCCTACGAGAACGTCGACGAGCGGCAGCGCCACGACATCCAGACGCTGCGCGACGACCGCCATTCGCTCGTGGTCCAGGTGCGCGGCGGCAAGCGCACGGGCGAGGGCGGTACGGCCCTGCTGGTCCTGGCCGAGGGGCGGCTCGTCCATCCCGAGGCCAGGATCGACCGGCTGCGGCCGGGCCCGCTCGACGAGCTGAAGGACGCGGGCCTCTGCGCTGAGCGGGGACCGTTGTGCGAGCTGATCGAGCGCAAGGACGGCCGGCCCGAGACCCTGGACGGTCAGGCGCTGATCGACGCGGGACTCGCCGCCGACCACTCCACCCACGTCGACGCCCTCGGCCCCGTACCCGGTGGCGCCTCGGACCCGTCCCGACGGGAGCCCTCCCCGGCCGGGCCCAAGTCGCCCACACCCGGTCGGGAGGCGGAGGACACCCCCGACGGCGAAGCCTCCGGATACGGCGGTTCCACCTGGACCGCCTTCTGGATGGCGCTCCTCCTCGCTCTGCTGCTTCTCGCGTTCGTGATCGTGATCCGGCGCTCCAGGGGCCCGGTGGCCGTGGGCCACCGAGCGGCGTCGCCCGGGCGGGTGGTCGGTGGCCCCGCGCGGGCGGCGCCGGCCCACGCGGCGCGCGTCGGAGGCGCGGGCGGGGTCGCGGGCGGCGGCGAGGACGAGCGCACCACCCGGCTGCGGATCGCCCCCGCGCCACGCCACGGACGGCAGGTGGGAGCCCGCCCGGCGCACGCGCGGACCGCGGTGGTCCGCACCGAACTGCACCCGCAGGGCTATGTCGAGATCGACCGGGTGCTGCGCCGGGCGGTGTGGGCCGAGCCCGGTCGGCCGCCGCCCGCGCCCGGCCAGCACGTCGACGTCACCGACGCACGGGAACGCGATTCCGACGTCCTGTACGCCTTCCCGCCGACCGCCGCCCGGCACGCGAAGGGCACACCCAGGTGACCCCGGCCGCGCCGCCGGCATCCCGGCGCCGACAGCGCCACCAGGCACACCAGCACCACAGCAGGGGGACCAACGATGCACAGCGAATACCCGCCCACGCTGCCGGCCGAGTACGCCGACATCGAGTTCGAGAACAACGCGCAGCGCATGCCGCTTGTGCTCTGCCTCGACACGTCCAGCTCCATGGCGGGACAGCCGATCCAGACGCTCAACAACGCGCTCGCCGAGTGGACCCGGGAACTCCACGACGACGTGAGCCTCAGCTACAGCGTGGAGGTCGCCGTCGTCACCTTCGGCGGGCAGGGAGTCGGCGCGTGGCGAGGTCCCCAGCTCCTCGACCCGCGCACCCGGACGAGCCCCTTCATACCCGCGCACGCCTTCCAGGCGCCACAGCTCACGGCCGCCGGAGTCACCCTGATGACGGAGGCGCTGGAGCTGGCGATGCACATCGTCGCGGCCCGCAAGAGCGAGCTGAGGGCATCCGGGCTGCAGTACTACCGGCCCCAGATCTGCCTGGTCACGGACGGTCTGCCGACCGACCCGACCGGTCATCTCACCGACTCCTGGCACCGGTTGGTGCCCGTACTCGCCGAGGAACAGGGTGCGCGGAGGTTCCGGCTGTACGCCATCGGGGTCGGCGGGATCACGGACAGGGGGGAGCAGGTGCTGCGGGCGTTCGCGCCGAAGTTCAACGCGCGACTGCAGGGATTCCCGTTCCGGGAGCTGCTGCAGATGATGTCCGCCAGCGCCAACGCCGAGCAGAAGGGGGCGGGTGACGAGGTGTTCGAGAAGATCTTCAGCCAGTTCAAGACACAGCGCCCGGCCTGGGAGGCGTGAGGTGACCGCCGCCGCGCCCTGGCGGATCCACGGCCTGAGCGTCGAGGGCTACCGGCACCGCCGCCAGGGCCTGCCCTGCCAGGACGCGTGTGACGCCACCGCGACGCCCTCCGTCGCCGTGCTCGCCGTCGCCGACGGGGCCGGCAGCCGGCCCCGGTCGGAGGAGGGCGCGCGGCTCGCGGTGCGGCTCGCGACGGAGTATTTCGCGCGGCGGGCCGAGGCGGCTGTGGAGGTGCGGCCGGGGGCGGCCGTGCACGAGCTGCTGCGGGACGCCCTGGACGACGTCAGCAAGGACTTCCTCGACCGGACCGGCGCCGACGCGCAGGACTTCGCCACGACGCTCACGGTGGTGGTTCTCGCGCCCGGCTGGATCGGGCACCTCACCGTGGGGGACGGGTTCGTCGTCGTACGGGCCGGGACGGAGGAGGGGGAGCGGCAGTTCCATCTGCTGCCGCAGGCCGCGGCGGCCAGTGAGTACAGCAACGAGACGGTGTTCCTGACCTCGCCGGACGCGGCGCGCTGGACGCACACCGAGTGCGTGCTCGACGACGGGGTCGACGGGGTGCTGCTGTCCACGGACGGTCTCGCCCAGGCCATGCTCAACCGCCAGGCCGGCGGCGTCCAGTCCCCGAACACCTCCTTCGCCGACGCCGTCTTCCGCTCCCTCGACACCGCCCCCGACGACGCCCAGGACACCAACCTGGCCGCCCTCCTCCGCTCCGACCGCCTCACCGCCCTCAACGCCGACGACAAGACCCTGCTACGAGCGGTACGCACGAGCGGGCGATGAACGGGCCCGGCCGGCCACGGCCGACGGCTGTGGGGAGGGCGTGTGAGGACATGGCCGGACGCGGCGGGCGACGGCGGCCGACTGCGGAACGGGGGGCGGGACGGTGACGAGTGGGGGCACCGGCCTGGCCCGGGCCGGCTCGTCGGCGGGTGCCGGGTGGGGGGTGCGCCGGGCGTGGCGGCGGGCGCCGACGCCGACTGCGGGGGCGGTCCCTGGTGGTGATGACGGGGCGAGGTCGGTGACGGGCGGAGACGACGGCCCGGTGAGGGGCGGAGATGACGGGTTGGGCCTGGTGGAGGACCGGGGCGGTGGTTCGGGCCCGTGACGGGCCCGAGCGGTGAACCGGGCCGGGATGGCCTGGCGGCCCGACGCTGGGCCTGCGCCCTGCCCCGGCTCTGGCTTGCCGGACTGTGCCGCACGGGGTCGGCGGCGGCCCGTGAGGGCGCGGCGCGGTCGGTGGTGGCTCGGGACGGTGGGGCGGGGTCGGTGCGGGACCCCGCACGTGAAGCCACGCCGTGCGGTCGGCGGTGGCCCGTGGGGGCGCGGCGCGGTCGGCGGCGGCCCGTGAGGGCGCGGCGCGGACGGCGGTGGCCTGTGAGGGCGGCGCGGTCGGTGGTGGTCCGGGACGGTGGGGCGGGGTCGGTGCGGGACCCCGCACGTGAAGCCGCGCCGTGCGGAGGACCGGGCAGGGCGATGGGAGGGGACGGCGGCAGCCGCCGGTGGTCGTCCGTCGCCACCCTCTCCGATCGGCCGCGCCCGGCGGCCGTGACGCGTGACGATCGGCTCGACGAACACTCGGAGGTACGGCCATGAGCGGCCGCACGGTCTTTCTCGACAGCAGGCGGGTCACCCTGGCCGAGTTGCCCCTGAAGGGCGGTGGGCAGGCGGCCGTGTTCCCGGTGGAGGGGGACACGGGGATCGTCGTCAAGATCTACCGGGACACGCCCGGGCCGGACCAGGAGCGGCGGCTGGCCCGCATGCTCACCATGTCACCGCTGGCCGCCCGCCCCACGGACGCCAACCAGCCGCCGGAGCTGGCCTGGCCCACCGCGATCGCCCGGGGCGCGAACGGCGAGTTCCTCGGCTATGCGATGCGCCGCTTCGGGGAGCCCCGACACGTCCAACTGGTCGGCCTGTACACACGTGTCCAGCGGCTCAAGCTGTTCCCGGACCGGGCCGACTGGCGGTTCCTGCTGGGCGTCGCCTGGAACCTCGCCTTCATGACGGCCCGGATGCACCACGACAACCTCGTCATCGGCGACTTCTCCAGCAGCAACGTCGTCGTCGACGCCAACGGTTTCGTCACCTTCCTCGACTGTGACTCCATCGCCTTCACCGACCCGGTCACCGGCGAACTCTTCCCATGCATGATGCACACCACCGACTACTCGTCCCCCGAGCGTCAGGCCGGCGGCCCCGCCACCCGGCAGAGCGACGACTTCGCCCTCGCCGTGCTCGTCTACCAGTTGCTCACCGCCGGCAACCACCCCTTCGGCGGGGTTCCGCACGAGAGCGCATCCGAGTCGACCGTCAAGGACAACATCGCCGCGAGCTGCAGCTATGTCGTCCGCCCCGAGCGCGTCACCATTCCACGCGGCACCATCGACCCGTCCGTCCTGCCGCCCGAACTCCTCACCCTCGCCAAGGCCGCCTTCGGCCCCGGCGTCCAGGACCCCGCCGTCCGGCCCCCGGCCGAGGCCTGGCTGCGGGCCCTCGACAAGGAACGCGGCCAGATGCGCTCCTGCACCGTACGGCCCCTGCACACCTACGGCTCCCACCTGCCGACCTGCCCGTGGTGCACCCGGGCGGCGGTCACCGGGCACGACGTGTTCAACGGCCCCCGCCCCGCGTCGATGCCGGTCCCGCCGCCCCCACCGGACCAGCCCCCTTCCCCGTACGCCGCGTTGAAGGTGCTGGCCATGGTGCTCGGGGTGGTGCTGTTCATCGTGCTCCTCACGAACCTCGGCTGAACCCGAACCCCGCGTGCGCGTCGTGGCCACCGGGCCGCCCGGCCCGTCGCCCTTCCTCCACCACGACGAACTGGCCCATCATTCCGACGTCCTCGTGGTACAGCAGGTGGCAGTGGTGCACGTACGGCGCGTCCGTGTCAGCCGGGCCGTCGAAGTGAAGAGCCAGCTCCATCGTCGTCCCTGGCCCGCTCCGCGTCGGCGTCTCGGCGGTCTTGTCCGGTCGGGACCGCTACGAGAACGGGCCGAAGGGGCGCGGCAGCGGCGGCCGGCGCACCAGGCCGGCGCGCACGGGTTTCCTGAGCCGCCGGGTGCCCGAAGGGGGCAGGGGCCCCTCCGGCTCAGTGGGTGGCCAGCTCGCGGGGCGACGACTCGTCGGCGGCGTGCGCGTCCATCCGCTCGGCCGCCAGGATCGCCGCCGCCGTGTCCGCCCGGGACGCCGCGACGACGAGGGCGCGCCCCGCCAGGGTGTGGGCGCGACGGTGGAGGTCGTCGACCTCGCGACCTGTGGCGGCGTCCGAAACGGAGCGCACCGGCGGGCGCCCGCCCCGCAACCGGGCGACCTGCGCGGACAGCCGCTCCGCGGCCGCGTCGAGGTCCTCGGAGGGGGCAAGTGCGCGGAGTTCGTCCGTCGTCGCCAGCAGCGCCGCCAGATGACCCGCGAGCTGGATGTCCAGCTCTTCCTCGCGCGAACGGTGAGGGAAGTCGGAGGAGGTCGTGCCGGCCATCGCGTGGACCGACTTGGTGCGGATCGGCTCGTACATGGGATGGCCTCCAAGCTTGCGGAGGACCAGCCTACCTTAGATTCCGTCTAAAGTTGAGCGAGATCCGAAAACGTCGGGCCGTTGCGCTCCCGTACCCTTCGTGCCGTGTCACGCCTGCCCGTACCCGTCAAGGAAGTTACCGATCCGGGTGATCGCGGACCGTAGGTCCCCGACCGTCGGCAGGGTGACGACCCGGAAGTGATCGGGCTCGGCCCAGTTGAAGCCGGTGCCCTGGACAACCATGATCTTCTCCTGGCGGAGCAGGTCGAGGACCATCCGACGGTCGTCCTTGATCTTGAAGACGTTCGGGTCGAGGCGCGGGAAGAGATACAGCGCCCCCTTCGGCTTCACGCACGAGACGCCCGGGATCTGCGTGAGCAGCTCGTACGCGACGTCCCGCTGCTCCTTCAGCCGCCCACCCGGCAGCACCAGGTCGTTGATCGTCTGGCGCCCGCTGAGCGCGGCCACCACCCCGTGCTGCCCCGGCATGTTCGCGCACAGCCGCATGTTCGCGAGGATCGTCAGACCCTCGATGTAGGAGTCGGCGTGCGCGCGCGGCCCGGAGATCGACATCCAGCCCACCCGGTAGCCGGCCACGCGGTACGCCTTCGACATGCCGTTGAACGTGAGGGTCAGCAGGTCGGGGGCGATCGCGGCGGTCGCGGTGTGCGTGGCACCGTCGTAGAGGATCTTGTCGTAGATCTCGTCCGAGCAGACGAGGAGGTTGTGGCGGCGCGCGATGTCCGTCAGACCGCGCAGCATCGCCTCGTCGTACACCGCGCCCGTCGGGTTGTTCGGGTTGATGATGACGATCGCCTTGGTGCGGTCGGTGACCTTCCGCTCGACGTCCGCGAGGTCGGGCATCCAGTCGGACTGCTCGTCGCAGCGGTAGTGGACCGCCGTACCGCCGGACAGGGAGACCGCCGCCGTCCACAGCGGGTAGTCCGGGGACGGTACGAGAACCTCGTCGCCGTCGTCGAGGAGACCCTGCATCGCCATGACGATCAGCTCGGAGACGCCGTTGCCGATGAAGACGTGCTCGACGTCCGTCTCGATGCCGAGGGTCTGGTTGTGCATGACGACCGCCCGGCGCGCGGCCAGCAGCCCCTTCGCGTCGCCGTAACCGTGGGCCGACGACACGTTGCGGAGGATGTCCTCCAGGATCTCGGGCGGGCACTCGAAGCCGAACGCCGCCGGATTGCCGGTGTTCAGCTTGAGGATCCGATGCCCCGCCGCCTCAAGCCGCATCGCCTCCTCGAGCACCGGGCCCCGGATCTCGTAACAGACGTTGGCGAGCTTGGTCGACTGGATCACCTGCATGTCCGTGAGCTTACGGCCCGGTAACGCGTTCCGGGCCGTGTTTTCCACCACGTGAGACAACCGCTATACCCCGAAATGACCCCCCACTGTGCCCCGGCCCTCCTCCTCTCTACAATCCGCGAGCAGGTCCGGCCATCCCCCACCACACGGCCGCTGACCGCAGGACGCAGGGCCGTACGGCATCGCGACACGAAGGCGGCGCGACGACATGAATGGGGTGGGCGGCGTGGACAGGGCGCACGGTCCGGACCGGAACAACGCCGACATCCGGAGACCGCCGAACGTGTACCACCCCACCGGCGACCCTCGCGCCACCCCCGCCTACGACGCCTTCGTGGACCCGGCCACCGCCCACGGCTGGCAGAACGCGTACGACGACACGGTCCAACTGGACGAGGTGGTGCCGGGCGGTCGGGAGGAGGCCGGGCCCGGGGCGGGGGAAGGCGGTTCGGGTAAGGGTGGTTTCGCCGTGGGGCAGGGGCCGATGCCGTACCGGGAGGCCGAGGCGTACGCGACGGGGGCGCCGTACGGGGACCAGGCGCCCAACGGAGGCGAGGGGCCGCACGATGCCGGTGGTCCGGGGGCGGCCGGCCGGACGGGCGGTGCGGAGGGTCTGGGCGCGGCCGGGCGGCGGGCACGGCCGGTGGACGGGCGGCGGGCCACGCTCGGGCGGCGTCGGGCCCGGCGGCGCGGGGCTCTGATCGCGGGCGGTATCGGCGCCGCGGTGCTGGTGGGCGCGGCCGTGACGGGACTGGCGGGGCTCGGCCCCTCGGAGGGCCCGAGCGCCCCCACGCCCCTGGAGTCCACCCCGGCCGACACCGGGTCCGCCGGCACGGAAGCGGCCTCCCCGTCGACCGGCGGATCCTCCGACACGGCGGACACGGCGGACACGGCTGCCCCGGGAAGCTCCTCTCCCGACATCTCCACGACCCCGTCCTCGGCCGCCACCACCACCGGGCCCTCCGACTCCACGTCCCCCACCCCGACCACCACCACCTCGTCAGCCTCCTCCGCCACGCCGGCCTCCTCACCCCGGGGCAGGGCCAACGGCAACCAGGGGCGCGGCCAAGGCGCGACGAAGGGGCCCAAGTAGCCCAAGTAGCGGGGCCTCTCCCGCCTGGCAGGCATCGCACAGGCGTGTCCGGTCGACGGCGAGGCATGCCGAGCCGTCCGCCGGGTCAGCCATAGGAAGTGACGAGGCCCCGTGAAGTGCCGTCAGGAGCGGGTGAGCTGACGCCTCGTCCGCCGCTCCGAACCCTCAGCTCCTTCCGTCACCCTCACCCTCACCCTCACCCTCACCCGCTACCGTCACCCCCCTCACCCCTGGCCGAAGATCACCCGTCCGGAACCAACTCCTTGCTCGCCCCACACATCGCCTTCACAATGCGCATGACAAACTGCGATGGCGGGACGATCTTCGTCACTCGCGTCACTCGCGTCACTCACGTAGTAAGAGGGGACCCCCACATGAGAAAGCCTCTCGCAGCCGCGCTGTTCGCCCTGGTGATCACCGGGGCGGGCGCGGCGCCCGCGACCGCGGCGCAGGATGCCGCGGCCGCGTCGCCGGGGAAGTCGGCCCAGTCCGGGAGCGCGGTGACGGATGTCGTCGACTCCACGACCTCCCTGGTCAACGGCGTCCTGGCCGGCCCCAGCGTCCAGGCCGTCAACTTCGCCGGCACCGTGTCGCTCAGCAACTGCTCCGGCTCGGTCGTCCGGATGCCCGACTCCGAGGACAACGACCCGGCGCTGGTGATGACCAACGGCCACTGTCTGGAGACCGGCTTCCCGGCCCCCGGCCAGGTCATCGTCGACCGGGCCTCGACCCGCACGTTCGGCCTGCTGAACTCCTCCGGCACCCGCGTCGGCACGCTCCGCGCCAGCAAGATCGCGTACGGCACGATGACCGACACGGACATGGCGGTGTACCAGCTCACCACCACGTACGCGCAGATCAAGAGCGCGTACGGCATCGACGCGCTCGTCTACGACACCACCCGCCCGGCCGCCGGCAAGGCCATCAGCGTCGTCTCCGGGTACTGGAAGCGGATCTACAGCTGCTCCGTGGACGGCTTCGCCCACCGTCTGAAGGAGGGCGACTGGACCTGGAAGGACTCCATCCGTTACACCTCCGCCTGCAACACCATCGGCGGCACCTCGGGCTCCCCGGTCGTCGACAGCGCCACCAACAAGGTCGTCGGGGTCAACAACACCGGCAACGAGGACGGCCAGCGCTGCACCGTCAACAACCCCTGCGAGGTCGACGCGAACGGCACCGTGACCGTCCGCCGGGGCATCAACTACGCCCAACAGACCTGGCACGTCCCCGCCTGTTTCGGCGTGGACAACAAGCTCGACCTCTCGGCTGAGGGCTGCGTGCTCCCCAGGCCGTAGCGCTCGCGCGGTTCCCCGCGCCCCTGACGGGGCGCGGGTGCGGTTCAGGTGCTCCGCCGGATCGCCCGGCCCGCCAGTACGTCCGTCCGCCGGCCGTCCTCGATGACGAAGCGGCCGTCCACCAGGACGTACGGGATGCCGATGGGCAGGGTGCGCGGCGCCTCGTACGTCGACCCGGCGGCCACGGTCGCCGGGTCGAAGAGGACGAGGTCGGCGCGGTACCCCTCGCGGACGCGTCCCCGGTCCGCGAGGCGGAGCCGCTCGGCGGGGCGCGCGGTGAGGTGGGCGACGCATTCCTCCAGGGAGAGAACCCCCAACTCCCGTACGTAGAGCCCCAGATAGTGGGGGAACGCGCCGTACGCCCGCGGGTGCGGCTTGTCGCCGCGCAGGACGCCGTCGGAGCCGCCGGTGTGCACACGGTGGCGCATGATCGCGCGAACGTTCTCCTCGTGGCCGACGTGCTGGAGGATCGTGGAGCCGAGCCGGTCCGTGAGGAGGAGCCGGCGGGCGGTGACCCAGGGGTCCTCGCCGTGCGCCGCGGCTGCTCGGGCGACGGTCCTGCCGACGTACGACGACAGCGCGGGGTCGGTGACGCCCGAGATCTCGATCGTGTCCCACTCCACGGGCACCCCGTGGCAGCCGTCGGAGCCGACGGCCTCCAGGTGATGCCGGATGCGTTCGGCCGTCTCCTCGTCCGCCAGCCGAGCGAGGACCGCCTCCGGGCCGCCCTCGCTCGCCCAGCCGGGCAGCAGCGCCACGAGAGTCGTGCAGCCGGAGGTGTAGGGATAGGTGTCCAGGGTGATGTCGGCGCCGGTCGCGAGGGCGTCGTCGAGAAGGGCGAGGAGTTCCGGGGCCCGGCCCTCGTTCACCCCGAAGTTCATGGTGGCGTGGGCGAGGTGGAGGGCGCAGCCGGCCTCACGGGTCAGCGCGACCATCTCCTCGTACGCCTGGAGCGCGCCCGCCCCGTACGAGCGGTGGTGCGGGCAGTAGTAACCGCCGTACTCGGCGACCACCCGGCACAGTTCGGTGAGTTCGGCGTCCTTGGCGTACCTGCCGGGGGCGTACGTGAGCCCTGACGACATCCCGACCGCGCCCTCCCTCAGCCCCGCAGCCACCAACTCCCGCATAAGGTCCAGTTCTTCGGGCGTCGCCTGCCGGTCCTCCCAGCCCACGGCCAGCATGCGCACCGTCCCCTGCGGAACGAGGTACGCGGCGTTCACGGCGATCCCCTCGCCCCCGAAGCCGTGGTCGAGCCGGTCCAGGTACTCGCCGACGGACCGCCAGTCGAAGTCGATGTCCTCGCCGTAGCCGTTCCAGCCCGTGATCGCGCGGCGGACCTCTTCGAGTGTCCGGTCGTCGACGGGCGCGTACGACAGGCCGTCCTGGCCGATGACCTCCAGGGTCACCCCCTGCGCCGCCTTCGCCGTGTGCTCCGGGTCCCGCAGGAGCGCGAGGTCGCTGTGGGCGTGCATGTCGATGAAACCGGGGGCCAGGACCAGACCCTCGGCGTCCAGCTCCCGCTGTGCGGTAGGACGCTGGCAGCCGGCGGCCGCGGCTTCCTTGACGATGGAGGTGATCCTGCCGTCCGCCACGACGACGTCGGCGCGGTAGGAGGGGGCGCCGGAGCCGTCGACGACGTCGGCGTCGCGGATGACGAGGTCCATGGGGCTCACCTTCCGGTGGGGGTGCGGTCAGATCGCCTACGGGGAGGGGGCTGAGAAGGGTACGCGGCCGCGGGCGCGTCGTGGCCGCGCGCAGTTCCCCGCGCCCCCCCGCGCCCCTTCGCCCCCCGTGCCCCTCCGCCCCTTGCGGCCCTGCGGCCCGCCAGGGCGCGCGGCCGACACCCGCGCTCCGCCTCAGAAGCCCGCGCTCCGCCTCAGAAGAAGGTGCGGACGTAGTCCACGACCGTCCCGTCCCCCTCGACCACCGGAATCAGCGGCCACTTGTCGAACGAGGTACAGGGGTGCGACAGCCCCAGGCCCACCCAGTCCCCGACGTCCAACTCCGCCCCCGCCTCCGTGCGCAGCCACGCGTGCTGGTCGGAGAGGCCCGTCACGGTGATGCCGGTGGCGTCGCGGACCCTGCCCGTGGCGGCGTCCCGTACGACCTCCGCCGACGGCAGGTTCAGGTCGTACGCGGCGTCACGCTTGCCCGCGTTGGCGAAGGCCTGTGCGTCGGTCGGTCGGGAGACGATCTGGGCCCAGAGGCGGAAGGCGGGCTCCAGCGCGCCTTCCTCCGGAACCCGGTTGAAGGGGGTCACCCGGCGGTAGTGGCCGGCGTCGTGCGAGACGTACGCACCCGAGCGCAGCAACTTCAGGACGGGCACGGACAGGTCGGGGATTTCGGCGAAGACCTCGGCCACCGTGTCGAACCAGGCGCTGCCGCCCGCGCTGACCACGATCTCCTCCAGCCCCGCGAACCGCCCCGCCTTGTCGAACTCCACGGCCAGCGCGGTGAGCCGGCGCAGCCACGCCCGCACCCGCTCCGGGTCGGCCTCCGGCACCTCGCCCTCGTATCCGGCGACCCCCACCAGCCGAAGCGTCCCCACCCCGGCGACGGCGTCCGCGACCGCGGCGCACTCGGCCTCCGTACGGACCCCGGTCCGCGCGCCCTCGCCCGCGCCCAGCTCCACGACCACGTCCACCGGGCGCGTAGAACCCCGGAGCGTCGCGTCCATGAGCTCCACCCCGCGCACGGAGTCGACGTAGCAGACGAACCGGAAGGACGGGTCGGCCGCGAGTTGGCCGGCGATCCAGCGCAGGGCGGCGGGGTCGACGACCTCGTTGGCCAGGAAGACCCGCTCGATCCCGAACTCCCGTGCCACGCGCACCTGGTGGGGCACGGCGAGGGTGATGCCCCACGCGCCGCGCTCGATCTGCCGTCGGAACAACTGGGGCGCCATGGAGGTCTTGCCGTGCGGGGCGAAGGCCAGGCCGTGGCGGGCCGAGTAGGTCTCCATCAGCGCCAGGTTGTGCTCCAGGCGCTCGGCGGAGAGGGCGAGCACGGGGGTGGTGAAGCCGTCGTCGAACAGGTTCCGGCGCTGGGCGGCCAATGCGGCCACGGTCAGTCCGTCGGCGTCCGGCGGGAGGCCCTTGAAGCGGTGGTCGACGCGTTCGGCGGCCAGACGGGCGAGCGCACCGTCGTCCTTCATGGGAGCCTCCCTGGTGAGGTCTGTTGCATGGATGTTGCCACGCTCATTGCATATGACGTTCACCGCTGTCTCACACACGCACCGGCGCCGTACCAGACGTCCCGGATCGCCCGGTCACCGTCAGCCCGAACAGCCACACACCCTCCAGGTCGCCGGCCAGGTCGGCTTCCTCCCCGCAGTCGAGGGCCGACCCCCGCCCCCGCCGGCCCCGGCAGCCCGCACGACGGTCTACGCCGGCTCCCGGCGGGCCTCCTGATCGAGATCGACGCGCTGGCGGTACTGGACACGTGGGTGTCGGTCCGCGCTTTGTGGAATCCAGATACGGACATATGCCCGGCCCGACTGTTCCCGGCACAGGATCGTCGACCATACTGCCCGCTGTGGAGCAGCGCATCGGTTCGAACAACCAGCCCCTGGCCGCCGCCGCGGTCGACCCGTCGCACATCCCCGGACTCACGGCCCCGGTGTCCGTGAAGAAGGAGAAGCAGGAGGAGCCGGAGGACATCAAGCCGACGGAGTCCGTCGAACCGACGGAGCACGAGGACCCGGACGAGGCTGCCCCGGAATCCGGGGCCGGGGACGAGGACGAGGCCAAGGCCAGAACCGAGGCCGAAGGCGAGCCAGAAGTCCAGGACGGGGACGCGGCCGACGACGCGGACGAGGCCGGCAAGGCGGACGCAGCCGGCAAGGCGGACGCGGCCGACAACGAGGACGCGGAGGAACCCACCCCCGACGGGCCCGTCTTCGAGGCCTCCGACCGCCGCGCGAAGATCGTCGCCGACAGCCGTGGCGTACGGCTGCGCCTGGACGACCAGGAGTGCGAGTTCGGCTGGGACGAGATCGCCGCGATCGAGACGGAGTCCCCCCGCTTCGGCAAGCGTTTCACCGTCACGGTCCACACCCCCGACAGCCGCTGGTACCCGATCGAGATCGAGGCCAAGGCCAAGTCCGAGCACGCCGGGTGGGAGAAGCGGATCGACGAGGTGCTGGACGCGTACTTCGACGACGGCTCTGACGAGAAGGAGTCCGAGGACAGCGCCCCGTAAGGGGCGTGGGGAACTGCGCGACCGGCCACGACCGGCCCGCAGTTCCCCACGCACAGAAGCACCCGAGCTCTCACCGGCTCAAGCGGCGCTGCCTAGCCGCAGTACTGCGCTTCCTTGCCGATCGAGCGGTACATGCAGTCCGAGTTCTCCAGCAACTGCAACACCGCGTCCCGGTTCCGCGCGGTCTCCCGGGCGATGACCTCGTCGGGCGGGTAGAACCCGCCACCCCCGGCCGACCCCGGATACATCTCGAACGTGTACCCGAAGATCTTCTGGCTGCCCCACAGCCAGTCGTCGATCGACCCGTCCGTGATGTAGAGGTCGCTGGACTGCTCGGGCGTGTACCCGTTGCTCGCGGCCATCTTCCCGCCGACCGTCGCGAACGCGTTGCGGTCGTCCGCCGTCATGCCCGTCGTCGTGTTGGCCGTGGTGTACCCGAACGGCCACAGCACCAGCTCGCTGTACGTGTGGAAGTCGATGCCGGTCTTGATCTGCTGGACCCCGCCGACGACCCGGCTGCGGACGAAGTTCGCGACGACCTTCACCTCGGGCGCCGACTCGGCGGCCGGCCCCCGGTAGGTGTCCGAGGACGAGGACCCGGAGGAGCCGCCGCAGCAGCCCCAGCGGTAGTTCCAGTTGCGGTTGAGGTCGGTGCCGACGTACGACGAACCGCTGTTGGGCTGCCGGTTCTTGCGCCACGAACGGTACGAGCCGGTGGCGACGTCGTACTCGCCGCCGTCCGGGTTGATGTCCGGGACGATCCAGATCTCGCGGTTGTTCACCATGTTGGTGACCCGGGAGTCGGTGCCGTAGTCGGAGGTCAGCTCATTGAGCAGGTAGAGCGCCATCTCGACGGTGAGGTGCTCACGGGCGTGCTGGTGGTGGGTGAACAGCACCTCGGGCTCGGGCTCGTCCGTCCCCACGTTGTCACTGATCTTGATGGCGACGATGTTCCGGCCCTGGTACGAGGTACCGATGACCCGCTGGCTGGCGATGGAACTGTTCGCCGCGACCACGGAGTTGATCTCGTTCGTCATCTCCGCGTAGTTGTGGTACCGGGAGTCGGCGGACGGGAAGTCGAAGAGCCGTACGTCGTCCTCGCCGTTCGACCGGTCCGGTACCGCGCCGAGCGGCGTGACCTCGTAGCCCTGCTGCTTCAGCTTCTTGATCTGGTCCGCACGGCCGGAGACGAACACCGAGTGGTCGTCGGCGTCGTCCACGGTCACGCCGGCCTTCTGCAGCGCCGTGCGGGACTCGGTGTCCGAGTGCATGTGGACCTCGTACTGACGGATGTCGTCGGCCGAGGCCTTGGGCCGCTCGGCGCTGGTCGCCGTCGCGTCCGTGGTGGTCGCGGCGACCGGGGCCGCGAGGGCCAGCGCCAGCAGGGTGGCGAGGGCGGCGGTGCGGCGGCCTGATCTGCCCGTGCCGCCGGGTGTCGCCGACCTGCCGCGTATTCGGAGTCGCATGAAGTCTCCTGTTTTCTCCAGGGATTCCGGGGTCTCCGGAAGTGGGGAGTGGAGCGGGGGGTGGATCCTTGCGACGTGCCTGGGGCCCTGCCGATGACCGTGAGGTGCCGGACGGGCCCCGGTGCGGGTGTGGCGCTCATGGTGCGGCTCTGGCATGACCAGGTCAAGAGTGGCGTTGGCCGACGGCGGGTTCCGCATGGCCGGAACGGGCGGGGATCGATCCCCTCACTCGCGGCGCGCGTAAGCCGTACACGACCGCGTACACGTCCATCGGGCCCGTATTCCCGCAATTCCGGACGTACCTGGGCGGAAAACAGGTATATGCACGGCCGGAAACGGGTAATCCTCCCCGTGTGCCGGGTACCCGCGGCGGCAACCCTGGAGGCATGCTGCAACTCTCCGGGGGACTCCTTCCGGATTCCGGCCCCCATTTCGCCTCGTACCCCCAACCACCCATGGGTGCGGGCCACCTGAGTGTCGAGTACGACCCCCTTCCCAACGCTGCCGCGCAGGCCCGCGCGGAGGTGCGCAGGCAGTTGGAGGCATGGGGACTGCTCGACCAGACCGACACGGCGGAGCTGTTGGTGAGCGAGCTGGTCACCAACGCGCTGGTGCACGCGGAGAGCCGACTGAAGCTGACCCTGTCGGCCTCGCACGGCGTACTGCGCTGCGAGGTGTCGGACACAGACGGCCGCCCGCCCCGGGTGCGCCGGACGACGGAGATATCAGAGAGCGGCAGAGGAATGTTCCTGGTGGACGCGCTCGCCGGGCGCTGGGGCTGCCACCAGGACGGGCCGGGCAAGACCGTGTGGTTCGAGCTCGGCACATGCGGGTCCGACGGCTGTGGTCGACCGTAGCGCTCCGCTGGGCTGGGCGGCCTTGGACTGTTCCTGAGGCTTCGGACTGTTCGGACGCTTCGGCCGCTCCTGAGGCTTCGGCTGCTCCGGCGGCGGTCGGTTCACCGGGGCGTCACCGCCTGGGTTCCGGTGGCTTTCGGTTTGTCGGGGCGTGATCGCCTGGGTTCTGGCGGTTGGTCATGCCGCCGGGGTCGCCTCGGCTCGGGTTCCGGCGGCTTTCGGTTGCCGGGGCCTGACCGCCCGGGTCCTGGCGGCCGGTCAAGCCGCCGGGGGCACCCTGCCGGTCAAGCCGCCGGGGGCACCCCGTTTCCCGACCGGCGGCGTCGGCACCGCGCCGAGACACCCCCGAAAGCGGCAAGATCACCACCCGCTTCCTTCACCGCACGCCCTCTTGTGCCCGCCCCCGCTATGCGCTTTCTTGATCCGCATGGCTGACACCACGGACAACACGGCTACCGGGGCCGGGACTTCGGCACCGCGCAAGTCAAGCTGGAAGTACATCGGTCCGGGCATCGTCGTCGCCGCGACCGGCGTCGGTGCCGGCGACCTGGTCGCGACCCTCATCGCGGGCAGCAACTTCGGCTACACCCTGTTGTGGGCGGCCGTCATCGGCTGCCTCGTCAAGATCTCCCTCGCCGAGGCGGCCGGCCGCTGGCACCTGTCCACCGGCCGCACCCTCTTCGACGGCTGGGCGAGCCTCGGCCGCTGGACGACCTGGTTCTTCGTCGTCTACGTAGTGATCTGGGGCTTCGTCTACGGCGCCGCCGCGATGTCCTCAAGCGCCCTGCCCCTCCAGGCGCTGTTCCCGGACGTCATGGACCTCAAGTGGTGGGCCGTGCTGTGCGGTCTGAGCGGTCTGGTCTTCGTCTGGTTCAACAAGTACGAGGTCTTCGAGAAGGTCATGACGGTCCTGGTGGGCGTCATGTTCGTGGTGACGGTCTACCTGGCGATCCGCGTCACCCCCAACCTCGCCGACGCCTTCGCCGGCCTCCTCCCCGTCCTCCCCGACGAGAAGGACTCGATCCTCAACACCCTCGGCCTGATCGGCGGCGTCGGCGGCACGATCACGCTGGCCGCGTACGGCTACTGGGTCAACGCAAAGGGATGGACGAACACCGGCTGGATGAAGGTCATGCGCCTCGACAACCGGGTCGCCTACATCACGACCGGCATCTTCGTGATCTCGATGCTCTTCGTCGGCGCCGAACTGCTCCACTCCGCGAACATCGCCATCGCCAGCGGCGACAAGGGCCTGATCCAGCTCGGCGACATCCTGGCCGACGAATACGGCACGGCCACCGCCAAGTTCTTCCTGATCGGCTTCTTCGCCACCTCCTACACCTCCCTCATCGGCGTCTGGCACGGCGTCAGCCTGATGTTCGCGGACTTCGTGGAGCGGTTCCGAAAGAGGGGCGAGGCGACGGGCGGGGAGACGGCCTCCGGCCGGGAGGTCGCCTCCGGCCGCCACGAGAAGTCCTGGCCGTTCCGCGCCTACCTGCTCTGGCTGACCTTCCCGCCCATCGTCCTGCTCTTCCAGGGCCAGCCGTTCCGCCTGATCATCATCTACGGCGTCCTCGGCGCGGCCTTCCTCCCCTTCCTCGCCGCCACCCTCCTCTGGCTCCTCAACTCCTCCCGCACACCCCGCGAATGGCGCAACGGATGGGTCAGCAACGGAATGCTGGCGATCGCGGGCCTGCTCTTCCTGGTCCTGGCCGTGAAGCAGATCTGGGACCAGCCGTGGGGGAACTTCTTCTGAGCCCGGGGGCGCAGGGGCGGCTAGCCGAGCTCATTCCACCTCTCGCTGGTCGCGATCTCCTTGAGCTGCGCCATGGTGAGCGCCGGGGTGTCACGGGTAGCCGCCGTGTGCTGGGCGCCGGAGTTGAAGGCGCTGATCACGACCCGCAGCCCGTCCGGGCGAAGCGTGTCCACGGTCCACTTGACGACCCCCTCGCCGCCCTTCTCGCCGGGCTCCTGCCGCGAGGCGACCTTCGTACCATCCGGCAGGGTCTCGGCGCCGGAGCCGAACAGCGAGTCCGCGAGGTCCGCCATCCCCGGCTGCACGTTCATCTGCACCAGGCTCCGCCCCTCGCCGTCGTCGAGGACGACATACGCGAAGTCCGTCTCCTGACCGCCCTTGTCGACGACGTCCACACCCTCGGGAAGGAGGCCGGTGAGCGTCTTCTGGATGGCGTCGCCGTCGACCATCGGAGCGTCGACGGAGGCCGAGCCGGGTGACTCGCCGGCCCCGGGCTCGGATCCGGGAGCCCCGGCGGAGGAGCTCTCCTTCTTCTCCGGAACGGCGTCGATGGCCGTGCGCCAGGCCGGGGCCGTGACGATCTCCTTCAACTGGGCCGTGGTCAGGGGAGGTTCGTGCCGGGTGATCGGCGCGTCCTTCTGCGCCTCGGCGTTCCACTCCATGACGCTGACGTCGTAGCCGTCCGGAGTGACCAGTTGCGCGTACCAGTGCTTGGTGTCGACCCGGCGGTCCGGGTACTCGTACCCCTGGAAGAGCATCAGCCGCGACCCGTCCGGCAGGGTGCTCTCCGCGCAGGAGTCGAACGAGACGAACGCCTTGTCCGGGCACTCGGTCAACTGCCGGGCGTGCTCACCGTCCGCCTCGACCCGCCCGAGCCCGACCTGCACGGCCGCCCCGCCCTTGCCGTCGTCGTACACGACTTGCGCGTACGGCCCCAGCTCCGCGCCCGTGCCGCGCGCCGCCTCCCCGCTGAACTTGCCCTTCGGCAGCAGATCCTTGAGCGTACGGACGAGGTCCGCGCCGGACACCTTGCCGTCATCCTCCCTGGGCTTCGGCTCGGCGGACGGCGCCGCCGCCACAGACCGCTTGTCGTCGGTGCCGGCGCCCATGGGCAGCAGCACCGCCCCGCCCACTCCGACGAGCGCGACCCCGGCCACCCCGCCGGCCATGGCCGCCCGCCGCCGGAACAGCCGCCGCCGACCACGGACGGCTCCGCCGCTGACCATGGCGTGGGCGTCGGTCTCGTAGGCCCCGCCTGCTCGGCGCAGGGCGTCTCCGAGCCGCCCCTCGAAGGGGTCTGCGGGGTCTTCGTGCTGGTCAAAGGGCATGACGAACCACCGTATCTGCGAGTGGGTGTGGGAGTGACTGTGCGCGTGACCGTGGGAGTGACTGTGGGAGTGGCTGTGGGAGTGGCTGTGGGCGTCGGCCGTTGCTGCGGAGTGGCGGGTGCTCAGGGGGTGACGTATTCACCGATGCCGTCCCCGAGGAGCACGCGCAGTCGACCGAGGGCGCGGACACACCTCGTCCGCACCGCCGACGAACTGGCGTTCATCGCCGCGGCGGTCTCCTCGATGGACCGGTCCTCCCAGTAGCGCAGGACGACCACGGCCCGGTCCTTGGCGGACAGTTGGGCCAGCGCCTCGACGAGCGTGAGCCGCAGGGAGGAGTCGGAGCCGGGCGCGGCGGGCACGTCCGGGATGACATCGGTAACCCGCTCCCTGCTGCTGCGGCGTCGCTGGTGGGTGAGGAAGGTCCTGGTCAGCACGGTCTGCGCGTACCCGGCCGGGTTGTCCGCCCGCCGCACCCGCCCCCACTTCACATACAACCGCCCGAGCGTCTCCTGCACGAGGTCCTCGGCGAGGTGGGTGTCCCCGCCGGTGAGCAGACACGCGGACCGGTAGAGGTGCCCCGCGCGCGCCGCCGCGAACTCCTGGTATCCGTCCGCGCGGACTTGTCTCATCTGTGGCTCCCCCTGGGTGAGCTCGCGTACGTGGTCGTGTGGGCTTCTCGGATTCTTCGCCTCTCACCTCACTGATGCGGTGACCCCCGGGGAATGTTTCATCGGAGGGGGAGAGATACGGTGCGGTACGAGTCACACCAACGGGGCAGGGGAACGCACACCATGGACCAGCCTGAGCAGCAGGGCCACCAGCCGCCGCCACCACCGCAGCCGCAGCCGTGGACGCCGCCGGGCGGCCACCAGGGCTTCGGCCCTCCGCCTCCGCCGTACGCACCCCCCGGCCCCCCACCACAGCCGTACGCGCCCCCGGCACAGCCCTACGCACAACCACCGCAGCCCTACGCACAACCACCGCAGCCTCACGCGCAACCGCCGCAGCCGTACGGGCACCCGGCTCCGCAGCCGTACGCCCCTCAGCCGCAGGCGGGCGTTGCTCCCGGGGCCCAGGGCCCCGAGTTCCTGGCCGTCGACCGCCACAACTCCGTCGTCATCGACGACAACGGCGTCGCCTTCGAGGACCACGGCGTCGCCGTCGACTTCCCCTGGCCGGAGGTCCGCAGCGTCCACTACAAGGCGAGCGCCAACGGCAAGTCCCTCATGGTCGCCGTGATCCACGTCGACGGCAGCTTCTTCGAGTGCACAGTCGAGGCCAAGCCGAGGGAACGCCTCTGCCAGTGGTTCGGCCACCTGGCCCAGGTGCTGAGCTACTACCGCCCGATGGGCTAGCGCCGACCGTGCGGCCTCTCAGAGCAGGTGGTCCACCTTCCCGGCTTTGATGTCGAGAATGAGCGTGCGCAGCGCTTCCCGGGAGTCGGTGAGGTAGGTGTCCTCGGCACCGGCTATGGCTGTGTAGGCGTTGCCGGAGGGGTCGGTGCCGAGGCGGAAGCAAGCCGATCCCTCGGCGCAGAAGGGGTCTTCGGCCATTCCCTCCAATACTTTCGTCTCGCACCTTCACTGGCTGCGGCCGGACTGAGGTCCGGCTCCCGGATCAGAACGAAAGCCCAGAGTGCGGCCGACCTGCAATGAAATATCGAGCAGTAGCTCCCGCTCCACGGATGGAACCTGGTACCCGTGCGCTTCGGCGAAGGAAAGAAAGTCCTCAGGCAGGGCGATGGAGTAATGCCGCACGTAGGAAGCCAGGTCCAGCCGCCAGACGAACGAGCCGTCAGTCAGCACTGACGATCCCCCGGGTACGCGAAAGGCGTCACCGATCACATCCGCCGTAAGCTCGGTCACATCGAGGACGGGGTGTCCGGAGAGCAGGTACTGGGTCAGGTCGTGAAGCGGGTAGGACAGCGCGCCCGAGTCGGGGAGCGGGATTTCCTCCGTGTATGTGCTTACTGTACGGTCTTCTAGTTGGCGATAGAATCCGATAAATCGCATCAATTTCCTCCGATGATGGGTAGGAAGATTCTCCAATAGCCGTCGTTTGCGATCTGGGGAACCTGTCCTGGTCCCAGTACGGGATTCGTGCCCACCTTATCGGTAGGTGCTCGTACAGTTACGCCCAATTCGTCGGCTATCTGCTGAGCGATTCCCGAACTGTCCGCCCCGGAGTGACAGACCATTAGCCGAAGTGGGCCCCCGTTGTAGTGCGGGTTGTTTGTCACGGCATCTACGAGTTGCCCGCCATTCACATTACCGTCCGGGAACTCCAGGAACCCATCTCGAGAACCGTGGGCGACCACGTCGTGCTCACCGGCATTCAGTACGTTCTGGAAGTTCCGGGCGCTTGCGCCGTCATCCCCGATCAACGTACCCGTCGGACCATGTGTAACAGGCGCCCCGGCAGGAATGCCGCTGTCTTCCATGTAGTCGGCGCCCGGTCCGGCCGACCGGCAGGGTGCGAGACCAAGCGGGTCAGCCCAGGTGTGCGGATTATGCACGTAGGCAGTTGAGTTCGGGGCTGGCGCCAGACCAAGGGGATCTTTGGTGAGGTAGCGGGCGGTTTCGGGGTCGTAGTGCCGGAAGGAGTTGTAGTGCAGCCCCGTTTCCGGGTCGTAATACTGGCCAGGGAAGCGCAATGGTGTATAGGCGGTGCTGTTCGCCGCCCAAGCGGTTGTTCCCCACAACGTGCTCCGCGTTCGCCATGCGATCTTGCCCTGCTGGTCAACGAGTTCGCTGGGTGTGCCTATCAGGTCGGTCACGATCGCGAAGAAGCGGGAGTCGATCACCTCTTGGGGAGCCTCGGCCGTGGCGATGCGTTCTGTCTGGGAGATGGGCTGCAGGCCCTGGTGGTCCCAGGTCAAGGTGACAAGGTTTGGGCAGGCCGGGGATGCGGTCGTCTGTTCGCAGAGGGTTGTGCCGTCCCAAGTGAAGCCGACCCGCTCGACGACTGTTTCGCTGTCGTCTCCCAGGCGGAGCTTCGCGACTCGGCGCCCCAGTGGGTCGTACGCATACAGCCAGCGCGTGCCGTCCGGTGTCGTCACCGACGTCAGGCGGTCCTCGGCGTCCCACTCGTAGCGCCACGTATCCGGCTTGCGGGACAAGCGGGTCTTCTGGCGGAGGGTGATGCGGCCCAGCTCGTCGTGTTCGTAGCGGACGTGTCCCGCGCGGGTGATGCGAGTGCCCTCGTACGAGCGTTCGCCTGTCGCCTCCTGGCCCGGGTGGGCCGATGGCCAGGAGGCCGAGGTCTGGTTGCCCGCCTCGTCGTAGGCGTACGTCTCCGTCCAGTTCGCCGCGTGTACCGCTGTCACACGGCCCGTTGCGTCCAAGTCGAAGTGGCGGGGGCCGGAGAGTTGGTCGTCGATGGCGGTCAGGTTGCCGTCGGCGCGGTACGTGTAAGCGCGGTGTTGGATCGAGCGGCCGGATGTGCCGGTCACCGCCTGGTTGGTGAGGCGGCCCACGGAGTCGAAGGTGTGCTCCAGGGTGACCGTCTCGCCGATGCGGCGGGTCAGCTCACGGCCGGCCTCGTCGTAGGCGAAGTCGATGGCGCGGCCCCCGGCGACCATCCCGGTGCGGCGGCCTGCCGCGTCGTACGTCCAGGTCGTCGTCGCGCCGGACGGGGTCGTGCGGCCGACGCGGCGGCCCAGATCGTCATACGCGTACGACAGCCGGCGCCCGTCGACCGTCTCCGAGCGCACCAGACCGAAGCGGTCACGCAGGATCGTCAGCGTCGTACCGTCCGGGCCGGTCGCCTGAGCGAGTTGGTCCGTCATGTCGTACGCGTACGTCGTGATTGCGCCCGCCGCGTCTTTGCGGAGTACCTGGCCAAGGGCATTGCGCTCGAACGACACCACCTGCCCGAGCGCGTTCGTGCGGGACGTCAGGCGGCCCGACGCGTCGTGCTCGTACGTGAGGGTGCGGTCGTCGAAGTCCGTCTCGGCGATCAGGGAACCTGCGGCGTCGTACTCGTAGCTCCACGTCAGGCCCTGCGGGTTGGTCACCCGTGTCAGGCGTAGTTCCTTGTCGTGCTCGAACTCGTGACGTACGCCGTCCGGTCCCGTGCGGGCCGTCAGCAGGTCGAAATGGGTGTACTCGAAGCGGGTGACGCCACCCATCGGGTCGGTGTGGGTGATGCAGTTGCCCTCGCCGTCGTACGACCATGACTCCGTGGTGCCGTCAGGAGCTGTGCGGCGGGCCAGGTGACCCTCGATCGTCCACTCCAGCCGGGTCACCGCACCCGTGGGGTCTGTAATGGCGATGAGCCTGCCGAAGGGGTCACGCTCGTAGCGATTGACCGCGCCCAGGGGATTCGTGATCTCCAAAGGCAGACCGGCGCGGTCGCAACGGACCGTGGTTGTGTGGCCGAGGGGGCCCGTCACGGCGGTCAGGTGGCCCAATTCGTCGTACGTGAAACGGGTGGTGTGGCCCCTCGGGCCGGTCACCGAGGTGCGGTTGCCGCGTTCGTCGTACGTCTGGCGGACCACCGTGCCGTCCGGGTTCACCACCCGCACTGGCAGGCCGAGTCCGTTGTACTCGGCCCTTGCCTCGCGGCCGTCCGGGCGGGTGACGAGGGTTGGGTTGCCCGCGTCGTCGTAGCGGAACGTCGTCGTGTGGCCAAGGGGGTCGGTACGGGAGAGGAGGCGGTGGTAGCGGTCCCGTTCGAAGTGGGTGGCGGCGCCGAGAGGGTCGATCTCGGTGACGACCTGGCAGGCGTCGTTGATCACGAAGCGGCGGGTGTGACCTTCGCCGGTCGTCGTGGTGGTGACGCGGTGACCTGTTGCCGCGTCCCGTTCGCCATAGGTGAAGCGCAGGCTCATGTGGCCGTGCGTGCCGCCCTCGGCGACGCAACGGTCCCGGTCGTCGTACTCGTACGTGTAGCCGCGGTCGTTCGTGTCCGTCCAGGAGGTGACCCGGCCGGCCTCGTCATAGGTGAACTGGAGCGGGAGGCCGGAGGAGTTGACGACCTCGGTCAGATTGCCGTCCGTGTAGCGGTAGCGCTTCAGTTCCTGGTCGGTGGCGGCCAGGCGGAGGGCCGTGATCCGTCCTGCCTCCGTGGTGACGCGTACGTCGTATCCGGCGCTGGAGACGATGCCGAGCGGGGTGCCCTCGGCGTCGTACTCGAAGGTGAGCCAGTTGCCGTTGCGGTCGTCGATCTGTTCGATGACGGCCAGGTCGTCCCCGCGGTCGGTGAAGTGCCAGACACGGTGGTTCTGCGGGTCGGTGACGGTGTAGCCACCGTCCTCGCGCTCCAGGGGCCAGCGAGGGCCGTGGCTGGGGAGGGTCGGGACGCCCGGTGCCGGGTGGGGGTAGGCGAGGAGCAGGCCGTCCTCGGTGACGAAGACGACGCCCTCGGAGTCGATCTCCAGGCGCTGGTCGACCGTCGAGGACCACGACGGACCGAACCAGCGGCCGCAGTGGTAGCCGGACTCCACCCGCCGCCGGAAGACGAGAGGGAGAGCACCCGGAAGCACCACGTCCGTCTGCGGCAGGTACATCTTGCCCGTGGTGAGGTCGACCGGGTCGGTCGGGTCCTCCGCGACCTTCTTGTTGGGGTTGTCGTGCTCCTGGGGCGCCTTTTCGACGGTCTCCCTCGCCCCTCGTTGGGCTCCCGCGTCGGCCGCCTCTTCGACGCCGTGTTTGACCGCGCCCTTGATCCCGCCCGTAGCCACCCCGCGCGCTGCCCCCGCCCCCTTGGTCCCGAGGAGGTCGAGGATGACGCGGCCGGTGAACTCGGACGGGTCCTTCTTGACGGACTGCCAGGTGTCCTTGAGGGCGCGGTCCGGATGGGCCGCGGTCGACACGAGCCCGGAGAGGGTCATGTTGACGTTCTGGTAGTACTCGGCGGGGTGGCGGACGTTGTACGGATCAAGGGCGTTCATGCTGCGGCCGAAGGTGATGATGCCCGCGCCGCCCTTGACGACGCCGCCGGCGACATGGAGGAGCTCGGTGCTCTTCCCCGCTCCGTAGTCGGTGATGTTGGCGGCGAGTTTCAGGGCGGGCGGCAGTTCGGCGGGGGCGTGCTCCAGGGCCGCCTTGACGGAGGTCGTGGCCGTGCGGGCGGCCTCGTTGCGCTGGCGGCGGGCCTCCTTGAGGAGTTCGTGGGCGCGGGCGATGTCCGCCTTGCCGGGGTCGCTGAACTCGGCGGGCCTGGGCCCGGGATCGTCACCGGCCTTCACCTTGGCGTTGTAGGTGTCGACCTTGGAGTTGTACGCCTTCACCGCCGCCTCCGAGGCCTTCACCCCGGACTTGTAGGCGTCGATGGCGTCCTGGGCCTGGCCCTGCGCCCACTTCACCGTGTCCGCGTACGAGTCGAGCGCCTTGGCCGCCTTGTCGCAGGCGTCCGCCGCGCGCATCCACTTCTTCGGGTGCATGGCGAACTTCTCGCGGAAGGTGTCGGCGGCCTGCCCCTTCCACCGGGAGGAGTCCAGCTTGCGCATGCCGTCGCCGACCTTGTCGAAGGCGGTGTGGAAGTCCTTGAGGTGCTGGGCGCTCTCCCGGATGCGGGCCGGGTTCCCGTGGACGAGTTCGTTGGCCTGCTCGGTCTCACCGAGTTGCTGCTCGCCTGGGGTGGCACCGAGCGCGGACGCCGCACCGTCGCCCCAGTCCTCCACCTTGTCCGCGACGCCCTTGAGGCCCATCTCCTCCAGGCGTTCACCGGCGAAGTCGGTGCCCGCGTCGATGCCTTCGCCGACGACTCTCTTGCCGTCCTCGTATACCTCTTCGGCCTTGCCGACGACCGTGTTGGCGGCGCCCGCGAGCTTGTCGCCCACGCCGTCCGGGATCCAGCCGCCCATCAGCGGGCGCCCCCGCCCTGCTCCTCTTCGGCCTGGGCCTGCGCCGCCTGCTCACGCTCCTCGCGCGAGGGGCCGTACTGCTGGTCGAGCCATGCCTCGTACTGCTGGTCGGTCATGCCCATCGACTCCTGCGGGTCGGCCGGCCCGTTCTGGAGGACGGGGGAGGTCAGCACGTCGCGCTGCGTGTCGTTCCATGCCTGGTCGACGTTCTGCTGCGCCCGGTCCCACGACTCCCCGCTCCAGTCGGAGGTGGCGAACATGTGGTTGTCGCCGATCTCGCCCCAGCTCATCTGGGTGACCTGGTCCTCGCTGAGGTGCGGGTTGCCCATGACGGAGTTCGCTGCGATCTTGAAGGTGCCGTCGATGTACTGCTCGGTCTCGTGGAACGTCCCCGCCGCCAGGCCCACGGCGTCCGCGAAGGCACTGCCCTCCAGGATCAGCGCGCGGATCCCCCACTCCCACCGCTCGCAGAACGAGTCGAGCGCCGACGTCAGACCGCCGTGCCCCAACTCCAGGCCGGACAGGGCCAGATCGGAGAACCCGCGGCCCACGCTCGCCTCGCCGAGCATGCCGAGTTCGCGGAGCTCGGACATGGCCAGGTCGATGCCCTCGGTGATCAGGGCCAGGCCTTCCACCTGAAGGTCCTTGCCCTCACCTCCGCCGCCTCCGCCGTCGTTCACCGAGTCAACTCCCCGTTCGTGTCGGTCATCTTCATCTCGCCCGGGTCGCTCACGTGCACGTCCACGGCCGCGTCCACGGCCGCCGCGTCCGGCACGATCCCCTTGACCGGCGGGAACAGCGCGCCCTGACCCTCGCTGCCGACGTCCAGCGCCACCCCGTACGGCACCGGCATCGCCGGGATCGCCACGTCCAGCAGCCGGGCGCCCAGGACACGGTCGTACGTCCACTCCCGCGCGCCTTCGCCCCTTGCGATGGCGAACCGTGCCAGGGCGGGCTCGTCCGAGAAGGCGTAGATCCAGCGGATACCGCCGTACTCCCCGGTGAGCGGGTCGCCGTCGTCCGACAGGGGCACCAGGACCGCCGTACGCCGGAACTCGCCGAGCAGGGCGGCGGCTTCGCGTCGGCGGTGGGTGCGGGCGGCGTCATCTGCCGCCGGGGGTAGGGTGTCGCCGCCCGTCGGGGATGGGGTCCGCTCTTCGGGCGGGGCCGGCGGGCGGGCGGAAACGGGGCCGTTCTGCTTGGCCGGCTCGGCCGATTCCACGTAGTCGAAGATCCTGGATCGGCGTATGCCGTCCGCCGCTCCGATACCTCCCCCGTGATCAGACATGCGTGCGATCATCGCATCGGCGTATGGCGTGCTGCAACGCCACGGCCTTTGCCGCAAAGTGTGTCGCCGGACCGGTCGACGGGTGACGGAACCGGGGCGGGCACGACCGTGAAGAAGAGGATGAAGCATGTCGTTCGGGCCGCCGCCCGCAGGGTTCGGGCCTCCCGCACCGTCTGCCTGGACACCACCGACCGACATCGAACGGGCCCTGTTCGAGGCCAAGATGCGAGGCGACTGGCTCGCGTACTACGACGTGCTCGCTCGGGTCCGGCTCTACTACGAGGTGTCCCGAGAGGATGTCGACGCGGACCCCGAACGGTTCGGCCGTATCCTCTTCCGCGACCCGCGCACCTCCGCCTGGCGGTGGGAGCTCTTCACGGACGGGATGCTGCCCGAGCCACGGCCGGACCAGGTGTACGCACATGCGTCCCTGAGTTGGATCGCGCACTACCGGAGCGAGAGATCCCCGTCCAGCGTGGTGATCAACCCGGGCAGCCCCTGCGAACTCGATCTGCCGTGCGGGCCTCCGGGGTCGACGGAGTGGTCCAGGGTGGCCGAACGAGTGGGTGCGCCGTTCGTCTACCGCAAGCGCCTGCGCGCGCTCCACGTCGGTGGTCCTCTCCACGGCCCCGTCGCCCGGGGGCTCGCCTGCGGAGCCCTGCTCTGCGTCAACAACGGTTCCCTCTGGAACGCCATGGCCTGGCACGGGACGGGCTACGACCAGGAACGTAAGCGACTGAGGGAATGGTGGGGGATCAGCCGACGCGAACAGTGGCAGCAGCACCTTCGCGCCCTGCTGGACTGCGAAGCCTCCAGCTCGGTCTGGGAGTTCGCGCTCGGACTGCGCCGCGCCCTCGCACGTGACTTCGGCGGCCATGTCGACGTGGAGTACTGGCGGCACCTCGCCGCGCAGGTGCTGCGCGCCAACGCCGCCGGATCGACCGTGCTCGGCGCCGACGGCGTGACCAAGACCGATCCGCGCCCCGAATCGGAGACCACGGCGCGGATCGAGGGTGTGCAGCGCCTCATCGGGCGGATCACCCGGTACGAGGCCCGCATGCGTGCCGACGGGATCCTCGCCGAGAACCGGTACGTCACCTCCGTCGAGGCCTGGGACCTGGGACGCGCCTCGAAGATGGCCCGATGGGGGCTCGGCGCCAGGTTCGGGACGGTACGGGAAGCGGAGGCCGCCGTCGTCGAGGCGGGACGGAAAGCCTCCCTGTCGTACCGCTCCTGGCAGGACTTCTCTGCCGGCTACATCCTCGGGCGCTGCCTCCACTTCGACGAGGAGGAGTTCGGCGACTGGTACACCGACATGGCCGACGCCCACCGGATCCTGATGTCCGAGCCCGGTAGCCCCTGGCTCAACATTCCCTTCCGGTAGGCGGCATCCCGACCGAGCCTCCCCGCCGCCGTGGGCCCTGCGCCGTCAACGCTCCCGCACGAGGCCGTTCACCCGACCGGGTGTCCCCAACGCGCCTGCGCGCATGCCGAGTTGAGGCATATGCGTCTCACTCTGTGTGGATACGGCCCGCACCTTCCGTGAGTCGATCAAGAAGATTCGGTGTTGATCGGGGCATGCCGTGGATATGGTGCTGATGCAAGACGATGCAGGAGGGGCGTCGAGAAAGACGTCGACCTCACAGGGGCCATCTGAGGCGGCGGTCGACCACCCCGCCGCAGTGAACGGGGTGGTGTGCAGCGTGCCGACCGCGATAGCCGTCACCAGTTCCGACCTGGTGCTCCCACCGCACGACCGCCAGACCCCGCCCGCAGTCGTCCAGCCGCAGGAGACGCTCGAAAGCTCCCTGCTCGGCATGCACGCGCTCATCGAGCAGCACGGCTACGTCATCGCCCTCCACTCGCCCTCGGACGCGTCCGTCGTCACCCGGCGGCTGCACACCGTCCGCTCCATGCTGGAGAGCGACCGCCTCGCCCTGCTCGCGGTCGACCTGCCGCCCCTGGGACTCGCCCTGCTCGCACAGCAGTTACGGCAGCTGTCCGTGTGTGACTTCAGCCCCGGCGTGCTCGCCTCCTCCGTGCGCCTGCTCGCGCACTACATCTACGCCGGCGCCCTCCTCGGCTCCGTCGCCAAGCTCGACCGGGTCCCCGTCACGCTGAAGTCGCACGCCAAGTCGTGGGTGCCGGGCGCCCAGTTCGCCGTACTGGCCAACCCCCGCCCCCAGCTCGTACGCCTCAACGTGGCCGACCAGGAGCCCCTCGCCGGACCCGAGTTCGGCACCCGGCTGCACATCGCGCAGGGGCCGCAGCCGCCCTCCGACTGGGTCACCTCGACGCTCGCGCCCGCCTGGCAGGTACAGGGCTCCCTGCCGGTACCGCTGCCGGAGGGCTCCGTCCGCTGGTGGGGGACCGGGAAACTCGTCGAGTTCGCCGCCGGCCTCTCCGACGTCTCCGTCCTCTACCAGCTCGTGTCGTCCGTACGACGTGAGACCTGTCACTGGTGCGGCCTCGAACTCATCGGCGACCGCTGCGGCTTCTGCCACGCACCGCTACGGGAACCGGAGCCGGCCCCCGCCCGCGCGCTGCCACCGGGGGCCACATGACAGCCGTACGACGACTTCACAGCCCGCGAGCAGTCCACCGCCCGCGAGGCCGCCCACCCGCGAGGCCTTGCGGCAGCCCACCCGCGAGGCCTTGAGGCAGCCCGGCCGCAAGGCCTCGGTACGACCGCTCCATGCCCGGCACTTCCCCACGAGGTGAGATGTAGTGAACTCGCGCCAGCGCCGCGGCGTCGTCCTGCTGGTCCTCTCGGCCCTGTGCGCCCTGGCCGCCTTCGCCGGAGTGCTCTCCGTGATCCGTGACGCGAACGCGAAGGTCGGGCCCGAGGTGACGGCGTACCGGCTGAAGAGCGACATCGCACCCTACAAGGAGCTGTCGGCGGGCCAGTTCGAGAGGATCTCGATGCCGGAACGGTGGCTGTCCGGCACGGCGGTCACCGATCTGTCGGAGATCCGGGGCAAGATCGCCGTCACCCAGCTCAGCAAGGGATCGCTGCTCCAGTCCGACATGATCGTCGACCGGCCCGAACTGGAAGCCGGGCAGCAGGAGATCGCGATCCTGATCGACGCGTCCACCGGTGTGGCGGGGAAGATCAACCCAGGGTCGCGGGTCAACATCTACGCCACGTTCGAGGAGAAGGACAGCGACTCGGGCAAGGACTCGTCCAAGCTGATGGTCAGCGATGCCCGCGTCATTGACGTCGGCAAGCTCACCCCCCTGGAAGCCGGCCAGTCCAGCAGCGAACGCCGGCGCACGGCGACCGAGGCCGTCCCCATCACCTTCGCACTCGACACCGCCGACGCCCAGCGCGTCGCGTACGCCGAGTCGTTCGCCGAGCACGTCCGTCTCGCCCTCGTCGGGGGCGGGGAAACCACGGTCGTCGTACCGGACGACCGTTCGTACACCCTCGACGAGGACAAGTAGGAGGCCGCGCGATGAGGTCGGTCCGGAACGTCCGCAGAGGGATGCCTCGAACGGGGGTCCAGCAAACGCGCTTGCGGGTGGACGCGTCCCGGCTGGGCATGCTGAAGGGGGTACGGCGAACGGGTGTGCCGTGGGGGGTACGGCGAACAAGGGCGCCGTGGGCGGCGGCGAGTGAGCCCGGGGGTTCCGCGGCCTCGCGCGTGCCGAGGTCGCGGCTGACGCCGACGCCGACGGCGGGACCGGCTGCGATGCCTACGGCCGGACCCGACACGGCGGCGGCGACGCCCGCCAGGCCCGTGACGACGCCCGCCACACCCGTGACGACGCCCGCCACGTCCGCGACCGGAACGGGGATCCGCCGATGACCATCCGAATCCTCCCCGCAGTCGGGGACGTCGACTCGGCCAGCGCTCTCACCACCCTGCTCAGCCAACTGGCCGACGCCGAACCGGCACCGCCCGTCTCCGACTCCACCGCCCTGCTCGACACCCTCGCCCGGCTGGCCGCCGACTCGCTGGACGAACTGCCCGAGGTGGTGCTGGTCCACGAACGCATCGGCCCCGTCCCGGTGCTGGACCTGGTCCGTGACCTCGTCCTGCGCTTCCCGGCGGTCGGCGTCGTCCTCATCACCTCCGACACGAGCACCGGGGTCCTGACCGCCGCCATGGACTCCGGCGCCCGCGGCATCGTCAACCTCCCCCTCTCCTACGACGCCCTCGCCGAACGCGTCCAGGCCGCCGCCGCCTGGTCGGCCGGAATGCGCCGCCACCTCGGCAGCGCCACGCCGGAGCTGTACGCGGGCCCCGGTGGCACCGTCGTCACGGTCAGCGGGGCCAAGGGCGGTGTCGGCGCCACAGTCACCGCCGTCCAACTCGCCCTCGCCGCCCGAGCGTCCGGCCGTACGGTGGCGCTGCTCGACCTCGACCTGCAGAACGGGGACGTGGCGTCGTACCTGGACGTACAGTTCCGCCGCTCGGTCGCCGACCTGGCCGCCATCGCGGACATCAACCCCCGCGTCCTCCAGGAGGCGGTCTACACCCACGACACCGGCATCGCCCTCCTTCTCGCCCCCGCCGAGGGAGAACGGGGTGAGGAGGTCACGGACCGCGTCGCCCGCCAGATCCTGGCCGCCCTCCGCTCCCGCCACGACGTGGTGGTCGTCGACTGCGGCTCGCAGATGAACGCGGCGACGGCCGCCGCCGTGGAGATGGCCGACCGGGCACTGTTGCTCGTCACCCCGGACGTCGTCGCCGTCCGCGCCGCCAAACGCATGGTCCGCCTCTGGGACCGTCTCCAGATCCGCAAGGCCGAGGAGACGCTGACGGTCGTCAACCGCCACTCACGCGGTACGGAGATCCAGCCGTCGCTGGTCGAGAAGGTCACCGGCACGAAGGTGGCCCGCGCCAGCGTCCCCGCCGCCTTCAAGGAGCTCCAGTCCGTCGTCGACGCGGGCCGGCTCCAGGACCTCGACGCCCGCTCGGTCGTCAAACAGGCGCTGTGGGCGCTGGCGGCGGAACTGGAACTGGTCGCGGCGCCGGAGAACGGGCACGGAGGAGGGCGGCGCCGCAGGTCCGGGGCCGACCGTGGTGCCCTGGTCCTCCGACGCAAGGGCGGCGACCGGGGCTCGGTGACCCTCGAGTTCGCCGGGACGTTCCCCCTGATCCTGATCACCATGGCCATCCTCTGGCAGGCCGCCCTCTACGGCTACACCTACACCCTCGCCGGCAACGCGGCCGACGAGGCGGCCCGCGCGGCCACCGCCGCGTACGCCGTCGACGGTGACATCGCCGCCGCCTGCGAGGCCGCCGGCAGCGAACACCTCCCGGGCGCCTGGAGCGACACCTCCATCGACTGCGCCCCGTCGGGCTCCCTCATGCAAGCCGAGGTCCAGGCAAACGTCCCCCTCTTCTTCCCGGGCTTCGACGCCGGCTGGACCGTCAACGGGGAAGCGGGCGCGGCCCTGGAGGGGGACACGGAATGAGCCCGCCCAGCCCACCGCGGCCCGACACAGCCCACGACACGCACGACAGCGACACGCACCCCGTACGTCGGGTCGGCCGCGTACGTCGGGTCGGCCGCGTACGGCGAGAAGGGGGCGTGTCGGGGGGTGTCCGCCCGCAGCGGTTGGCGCGTCAACACCTTGCACTTCTCAGGGAACCGATTCCGCGCCGTTCCGAGGACGGACACCCCCCGGCGCGCCCCAGACCCACCCACCACCCCCGGGCGAACCACCCACCACCGACGGGAAAGCCACCCCGCCACCGCTGGAACGACCGGGGCTCCTCCATCCTGGAGTTCGCCGGCTTCCTCCCCATCCTCCTCCTCGTGGGCATGGCGGCGATCCAGCTCGGCCTCGTCGGCTACGGCATCAGCCAGGCCGGCTCGGCCGCACGTGCCGCCGCCCGTGCCGAGTCGCTCGAACCCGGGGCCGGCGCCGCCGCAGGCGCAGCCGCGGTGAGCGAATGGCTGAACCCGGACCCCGACGTGGGCCCCGGCACCGACACCACCACAGCGACTGTCACCGTCACCGTCCCCTCGGTGATCCCCCTCTTCGACCCGGTCACCGTGGAACGCACCGCCACCATGCCCAACGACACCGACGACTGACGCCCGCCCGGATCACCGCCCCCACCCCCGAGAGGAGTTGACGAGAAAGATGAGCCTGCGATCCCGTATCGCCGCCCCCGACGAGGGGGGAACCGGACGCGAGGACGGACACCTCGTGGCCGTCTACCGCGCCAAGCTCCTCGAAGAGATCGACCTGGCCGAGATGTCGGCCCTGACGGCGGCCGACCGCCGCGCCCGCCTGGAACGTGTACTCGGCCACATCATCAGCCGAGAGGGCCCGGTCCTCTCCTCCTCCGAACGCTCCCAGCTCATCCGCAGGGTCGTCGACGAGGCCCTCGGCCTCGGCGTCCTCGAACCTCTCCTCGCCGACGCCTCGGTCACGGAGATCATGGTCAACGGCCCCGACTCGATCTTCGTGGAGCGAGCCGGCCGCGTGGAACAGCTTCCCCTCCGCTTCGCCTCCACCGACCAGCTGATGCAGACGATCGAACGCATCGTCTCCACCGTCAACCGCCGCGTCGATGAGTCGAACCCCATGGTCGACGCCCGCCTCCCCACCGGCGAGCGCGTCAACGTGATCATCCCCCCGCTCTCCCTCACCGGCCCCACCCTCACGATCCGCCGCTTCCCCCGCGCGTACACGCTCCCGGAACTGATCGGCCTCGGCTCCCTCGACGAGCAGATGCTGATGCTGCTGGCCGCCTTCGTCCGCGCCCGCTTCAACGTGATCGTCAGCGGCGGCACAGGCACCGGAAAGACGACCCTCCTCAACGCCCTCTCCGGCCTGATCCCACCCCGCGAACGCATCATCACCATCGAGGACTCCGCCGAACTCCAGCTTCAGCAGGAGCACGTCATCCGCCTCGAATCGAGGCCCCCCAACATCGAGGGCAAGGGCCAGATCACCATCCGCGACCTGGTGCGCAACTCCCTCCGTATGCGCCCCGACCGCATCATCGTCGGTGAGGTCCGCGGCGGCGAGACCCTCGACATGCTCCAGGCCATGTCGACGGGCCACGACGGCTCCCTCGCCACGGTGCACGCCAACTCCGCCGAGGACGCCCTCATGAGGCTGCAGACCCTCGGCTCGATGTCCGAGGTCCTCATCCCCTTCGAGGCCCTCAAGGACCAGATCAACTCGGCGGTGGACGTGGTCGTCCAGCTCACCCGCTTCGCCGACGGCTCCCGCAAGGTCACCGAGATCGCCCTGCTCGTCTCGCACGGCCGTGAACAGTTCCGTATCGCCACGGTCTCCCGCTTCGCCCCGGACCCCCTCGGCGCCGACCGTGTCGTCCACGGCCGCTACGAACACCTGCCGATACCCCGCCCCGTCGCGGAGAAGCTGTACGTGGCCAACGAGCCGCTGCCCCCGGCGTTCGGCGTGGCGGAGGCCGTCGACGTACGCAACACCCGCCAGGCCATCGGATAGCCCGAGACCCCGAGGAGGTAGGACCGAACATGGCGACAGCCCTGGTATCCCTGGCCCAGGCACCCTTGCCCCAGGCACCCCTGGCCCGGACACGGCTGGCCCAGGCACCCCTGGACCTGGACGGCACCACTCTGCTGGCCCTCGGCGCCACCGTCCTCTGCGGCATGCTCGCCGTCGCGGGCGCCCACGCGTACGCCTCCGGCCGCGCCCAGCGCCAGGCCCTGGTGGACCGCCTCGCGGGCAGTCAGGGCGGCCCGCTCCGCTCCGCGACCGGCCGCGTACGACGCTTCACCGCCGTCGACCGCCGTCTGCGCCGCACCCGCCTCGGCCGCGCGATCCACCTGCGCCTGACCACGACCGGACTCGACCTCACGGCGGGCGAGTTCGCCACGTACGTCGCCCTGCTCGTCGTCGCCCTGTGGCTGATCGCCGCCGCCACGCTCGCCCCGTTCTTCGGTCCGATCGCCGGCGCCGTGGGCGTCTGGGCCGCCGCCATCTTCCTCAACTGGCAGCGTCAGAAACGTATCGAGGCCTTCATCAACCAACTCCCCGACGTGGCCCGCCTCCTCGCCAACGCCACCGCCGCCGGCCTCGCCCTCCGTACGGCCCTGGCGATGGCGGCGGAGGAACTGGAGGCCCCGGCGGGCGAGGAACTGGCGCGTGTGGCCGACCAGTTGGCGCTCGGCCGCTCGGTGGACGACGCCCTGGGCGAACTGGCCGAACGTCTCCCCTCCCGCGAACTGATCGTCCTCGTCACCACTCTCGTCCTCTCCAACAAGGCGGGCGGCACCGTGGTCAGCTCCCTGCGCAACCTCACCCAGACCCTCGAGGACAGAAAGGAGACCCGCCGAGAGGTCCGCACGATGCTCTCCGAGGTCAACGCGACCGCCTTCACGGTCCCTCTCCTCGGCCTCGGCTCCCTCCTCCTGATCAACTCCTCGAACGACGGCGCCCTGGCCCGGGTGACCGGTTCCCCCCTCGGACAGGCCCTGGTCCTGATCTCGATCGGCCTCTACACGGTCGGCTTCTTCGTCATCCGCCGCCTCGGCAAGATCGAAGTATGAGAAGGGGCCCGTGACCTGAGATGACGACCTCGACGCTCCCCTTCCTCCTCGCCCTCGTGACGGCCGTCGCCGTCGCGGGCGTCCTCCTGGGCATCCGCATGATCCGCGCGGACGCCAAGCTCCCCAGCGACCTGGCCCTCGCCCTGGAGGTGGGCGCCACCCGTGTCTCGAAGACCGGCTCGGCCGTCGACCGCCTCGGCATGCGCTTCGCGCCCCTCGTCCTGCGCCTCATGGGGCCCCGCCGGGTCGAGGCCAAGCGCCGCCGCATCGACATGGCGGGCAACCCCGGCGGCCTCACCCTCAACCGCTACGCCGCCCGCCGAGCCGTCTACGGATTCTTCGGCGCCTTCATGGGCCTGGTCTTCCTCACCAGCGGCCGTCCTCTCTTCGCCGCCTTCACCTTCGCCTTCGGCCTCCTCGCCGCCGACGCCGCGATCTGGCAGGCCATCCGCGAACGCAAGGACGTCATCGACCGCACCCTGCCGGACTTCCTCGACGTCCTCGCGGTCGTGGTCTCGGCGGGCCTGGGCTTCCGCCAGGCCCTGGACCGGGTCGCCGAGAAGTATGAAGGCCCCTGGGCCGACGAACTCCGCATCACCCTGCGCCAGATGGACATGGGCGTCAGCCGCCGCCAGGCCTTCGACGAACTCCGCAAACGCAACTCCTCCGAGCAGGTCGCCCAGTTCGTCTCGGCGCTCCAGCAGGGCGAGGAACTGGGCTCCCCGATCGCCGAGACCCTCATCCAACTGGCCGCCGACATGCGCCGCACCGACGCCCAGAACGCCCGCCGCCGAGCCGCCCGCACCATCCCCAAGGCCACCCTGGTGACCCTGGTCTTCATGCTCCCGGCGACGATGATCCTCATCGCCACGGGCATGTTCCTCGGCTCGGGCACCAACTTCGGCGACATCCTGGGCCGCTGATGAGCGCCCGGAGACTACTCCCACCTCCCTGCGGGCAATCGTGCCGCTGGGGTGGCACGGGTGGGCGCAGGCGGCACCCGGCAAGCGCCGGTGAGCGCCCCCAACCCCCGCCCGGCCCCGGCCAGGGCCCACGCACCCAACCCCCGCCCGGCCCCGGCGAAGGGGCCCCACCCACCACCGGCTACCTCCAGGACGACGCCGCACCCCCCGCCACCCTCCGCCTCCAACTCAACGCCCTCCAGGCCCTGGCCCGCCAGACCTTCGCCGTCCGCCTCACCACCCTCACCGTCGGCACCCCCTTCGCCCTGGCCAACACCACGGACGGCCCCCCGACCCACGCCGTACTGATCGCCGCCGTCCTCGGCATCACCGTCTCCTACGCCATGCTCAGGGACTGGCCCCGCTTCGCCCCCCACCTCCTCGCCCACCCCACCCTCATGGCCCTGGACCTCCTCTTCGGCGCGGTCCTCCTCCTCACCGCCTCCCCGTCGTCCCCCCTCGCCTACGCCACGGTCTGCACCCCCCTCCTCTCCGGCCTCCTCTACGGCTGGCGCGGCGCCGGAGTGCTCACCGGCCTGCAACTGGCCGTCCTCCTCACCGTCCACCGCGCCTGGGAGCACCGCCCCGGCGCGGGCGCCAGCACCCTTCTCATCGCCGGTTTCTGCGTCGCCGCCGGCATCATCGGCGTAACCCTCCGCAACCTGATGTTCCGCTTCGGTACGGCCACCCAGGCACTCTCGGAAGTCACGTCCCGCCTGGCCGTCGCGGAGGCCGTGGAGTCGGAACGCGCCCGCCTGGCCCGCGAACTGCACGACTCGGTGGCCAAGACCCTCCACGGCCTGGCCCTCGCAGCGGACGCCCTGGCGACCACGGCGGACCACCCCGCCCCCGACCCCACCCACCTGAAACAACAGGCCACCCTCGTCGCGGCCGCCGCCCGCCGCGCCGCAGCCGAATCCCGCGACCTCCTCACAGACCTACGCCGCCACACGGACCTGACGACGACCCCACCCACCGACCTGACGACCGAACTGACCGCCCGCACAGCGGACTTCGAGTCCCGCACCGCCGTCCCCACCCGCCTCGTCCACACCGGGACGGCCGCATCCCCGCCGCTGCCGCCCGAGACGACCCGCCACCTCCTGGCGATCACGTCGGAGGCCTTGGAGAACATCCACCGCCACGCGCGGGCGACGGCGGCGGAGGTGTCCCTGAAGATCACCCGGAACTCCCTCCACCTTTCGATCAAGGACGACGGCGTGGGTCTCCCGCCCGCCCTCACCCTCGAAGAGGCGCAGGAATCCGGCCACTTCGGTCTCCTGGGCATGGCGGAGCGCGCGGCCCGGACCGGCGCGTCCCTCCACATGGGATCGGACGGCACCGGCACGGAGGTAGCGCTCACCCTCCCGCTCCCCGTCCGCCCGCTCCCGGTACGAGCGGGCGGCGAACCACCCACCCCCGAATCCCCCCGACAGGAGGCCGCACATGCCTGACCAGCCCCAGGCACGCCCCGGCCCACCCCTCCGCGTCCTCGTCGCGGACGACAACCCGGTGGTCCGCGCCGGCCTCACCGCACTCCTGGGCACACACCCCGACATGGACGTGGTCGCCCAGGCCACGAACGGCGAGGAAGCGGTCCGCGAAGCCGGGCGGCACCATCCGGACGTCGCCCTCCTCGACGTCCGCATGCCCGGCACGGACGGCCTCACCGCACTCCCGGAACTGGCCGCGCTCTGTCCCGTGATGATGCTGACGTACAGCACGGAACCCCAGGTCGTGGCCGAGGCCCTGCGCCGGGGCGCGACCGGCTACCTGGTCCACGGCGAGTTCACGGCCGCCGAACTGGTCGCGGCGGTACGGGCCTTGCGGGAGGGGCGCCCGACCATCTCCGCGACTGTCTCAACTTCACTCGGCGTTTCCTACAAACCTTCACACGAAAGTCACGCCCCCGCTTCGCAGATGCAACCAGTTGTGGCACAGTCGTCAAAGACTCGTCCCGCCCATGCCTCGCGGCTGCACCGCCGCATCCCCAACCATTCCAACCGCCCGTCCTTCGGCCTGAGTTCAAGGGAGGTGGAGGTGATGGACCTCATCGCGTCCGGCATGAACAACCGCCAGATCGCCGCCACCTGCTTCATCAGCGAGAAGACCGTCAAGAACCACATCAACCACATCTTCGCGAAACTGCACACCTCAACGCGCAGCGAAGCCATCGCCCACTGGCTGGGCACCGCCCACCGGGGGTGGCCCCGATGACCCCACCCACACAACCGATTTGGGCCCCCGGACCCACCCCCGGTACGTGTCATCTCACGTACGGTGATCCGGTTGGTGTCGGCATCGCGCGGGAAGGCAACCGCCATGAAGGTGAAGCACCGTTTCGGGGCGTGGAAGAGGACCGTCGTCTCCCGAATGAGGGGGCAGGATCGGGACGCCGGCGCGGGGTTCGTGGAGTACGCGGGCATCATGATCATCATTGCGGGAATTTTCGTGATGATCGACGGACTCGGTCTCGACGGACTGATCTCGGGCGCGATCCGGGATGCCATTACCGACGTCATCGGCGGCTGAGTTCGTCTGATTTTCGTGGTGCCAGGGGATCCACGCTTCCCATCTACATCTGGCTCACGACGATCATTCTTTTCGTGGGACTCGCCTTTTTCGCGTTCGCGCAGGCAGCGTCCGCCCGCAATGGTGCTCAAACCGCGGCGGACGCTGCCGCGTTGGCGGCCGCGCAGCAGGCGCGGGACGAGCTGTTGTTGGTTCTCAGGGACGACATCGCCGACGGCAACAGCGACTGGCTGGACTGGCTCGACCTGTCCAGAGGGCTCCCTCCCGGAGGGGAAGCCACCGCTGCGGCAGCGGAGTTGGCCGCTCAGAACAATTCGACAGTCGAAGGTGGTGCCCAGCCCACCGAGGTGGACGGTGACCTAGCGTTCCAAGTCGACGTCGTGACGGACTACACCGTGGGCGACTCGATTATTCCTGGCACCGAGGATATGACGGCCCGGGCTCAGGCCGTTGCCGTCATCCAGCCGCGCTGCGAGTTCGCTCCGAACACCAACCCCACGCAACCCGTCACCCTGGACTGCGACGGCGTGCCGGTGGAGATCGACCCCGGAGATTTCAACCCGGACGATCTTCCCGAGGCGTCCGTGATGTTCTCTGTGTATCTGGCCGAGTGAGAGGAAGCCGTACCGATGAACCTTCGGCGCACCATGAAGGGCCGCAGGGCAGTGACCGCGGTGGCGATCGCGACCGGGCTGCTCCTCACGGTTGCCGGATGCAGTGGGGGAGGAGACGACGACAAGAAGTCGTCAGACCCCGCTTCGTCTTCTCAGCCTTCCAGCAAAGAGAGCGGTGACAAGGAAGAATCACAAGCCCCCGACGTCAAATCGGCTTTGGCCGAGGTCAAGAGCGGTGCCATCACCCTCTCTGTGGTTTCGGCCGAACGGGACCAGGGCGGCTATGTGACGGTCAACGGCACGGTCACCAACAACGGCGGAAATTTCTGGCCTGCGGCGGACTGGCGCGGCGACGAGCGCGAACTGAACAAGAACGGGGCTTCCCTGGCTGGTGCGTCGCTGGTGGACGGTGCGGGGAAGAAGAAGTACCTCGTGCTCCGGGACACCGAAGGGCGCTGTCTGTGTACGAAGTTCGAGGGAGGCGGTGTGGAGTCGGGACAGGCGACCGACTGGTACGCCCAATTCCCCGCCCCTCCCGAAGGCACAACCTCCGTAGACTTCCAGGTCGGCTCCATGCCCCCCGCCACGATCGAACTCTCCGAGGGCGAGTGACGTGACGATGACCGCCCCGACCCCACGTGCCGCCACGACGGCCACGTTGGCCACGGCCGTGGCCCTCCTGGCGACCCTCGCCTTTCCCGCCCACGCCGCCGACGACCCCAGCGAACCCCCGGGCACGGTCACCACCTCCCCACCCCCGGAAGTGGACGCGAACAGTCCGAACCTGAAGCTCGCTCAGGGCGCGACCCTCGCCCCCGCCAAGGTCCTGGACATCAAGTCGGTCGTGGAGGATCTGGGCGGCGAGGAACGCCGCGAGGACACGAACGAGAACGTGACGTTCGCACTTCAGGCGGAGGTCCTCTTCCCGAAGGACAGCGCGAAACTGAATCCCCAGGCGCAGTCCCGGATCCAGGCCATCGCGGAGGAGATCAAGAACCACAGCGCGGGCACGGTCCGCGTCTTCGGCTTCACGGACAACCTCGGGTCCTACGCCCACGGCCTGACCCTCTCCAAGAAGCGCGCGGAGGCCGTCCACGACCTCCTCGCCGCGGACCTGGGCGGCAACGTCACCTTCGAGGTACGCGGCTACAGCGAGGACTACCCCATCGCCGACAACTCCACGGAAGACGGCCGCAAGAAGAACCGCCGAGTGGAGGTCTCCTTCCCGAGGACCGGTGGGACGACGAGCGAGAGCTGAGGCACGGCTGCGCGCCGCCGTTCAGCAGGCGGCCTGACCGTGGAGGTATCCCGCCCCGGTCGCGGCACGCATGCAACCAGAGCGCTGCTCAAATCGCCACGACGCGAACCCTGTCACCACACAGCTTGTTCATGTCGTCCGCGTCCGAGGTGACGATGATGCGCGGCCCGGTGTAGCCCAGAGCCGTGGCGGCGACGACAGAGTCGATCGCGTACTTGTGACCGTGGAGGTTCGCGTTCCGCAATAGCTCGATAGCACGCCAAGTAATGGCATCGCTGACAGGCAACACCTCCAGCCGGGACGTGTGCCAGCGAAGGCGGTCCATGCGTACTTTGGAGTGCCACGCTTCGATCAACGTGAGATTGCTCAGAGCCACGAGTGTGTCCTTGGCCTGAGCGGCGCGAACCAGGCCGGTGACCCGCGCATCGTTGGCCATGAACTTACTCAGTCCCTCACTGTCGAGGAGCAGGACACCGTGACTCAACCGGCCTTGCGATCGGACCATTCCGTGCCCTCGCCCCCGTCGGTCGTCTCGGCCGTGTGCTCGTCGGCTGCCATGGCCTCGGCGTCCTGAAAGATCTCGGCGGCCCATTCCTGCACCTCAGGGGAGGGGTGGCCGATCTCGCTCTCCTTCGCCTGAAGCAGTTCCTCCAGCAGATCGCGCTGTATCTGCCGTTCCACGGCCGCGCTGACATAGGCGGAGAAGCCGCGCGCGCCCACCCGGGCCTTGACTGCCGCGATACGACCTGCGGGCATGGATACGCTGACCTTCTGCGCCGGCCCCTCGTCCACGCCGTACTGCTCCGGAGTCTCCATGACGCCAGGCTACCAATGCGGTGTCAAATCAAGTAGTAAACCGGCGCCGGAGGGGCGATGGCGGCCTACTGCTCCGAGGGGGCGTCGGTGTCCGCTTCGGGAGCGGAGTCCGGCTCGGACTCCTGCGGATAGGCGACGAAGGTGCCCTTCGCGGGGAGCGTGACGACGAGGCCGCGTTCGCGTAGTTCGCGGATCGCGCGGCGGGCAGTCAGGTACGCGACGCCGTACTCCGTGCCGAGATCTCGTTCTCCAGGCAGGCGTGCGCCTGGCCGCAGGTCGCCGGAGGCGATCTGGGCGGCGATGTGGTCGGCCACCTGCATGTATACGTAAGCGATTTTGCTCGGGTCGATCGGTGAACTGTTCGACTCTGCTGCCATGGTTGCCACCGTAAAACAGCGCTGAGCTGCATCGATAGGCAAGTAGCTACATACTGCTATGCACTGACATGCGTAGCAATGTAGGCTGAGCAACATCGAACCCCGGCGGCCTGGCAGGGCCCCGGGGCATGGTCAACGCTGAGAAGGAGCGCCGACGATGCTGGACTTTACCGTCCGAGCCCTGGCCTGGATGCTGGGCAACTGGCTGCCGAACCCGCGTGGTAGCCACCGAGCGGGATCCACCCCCGTCCCACCACCTGGCCCAGCCATCCCCGTCGTCCCACGGTCACCGCTCCCGCCCGTCACGGCGACGGAAGTGCCCCGCACATTCACCCTGGACGAACGGGTTCGCCGCCGCGCAACCCGTGGCCTCCGCGAACGCCGCCGCGTCCTCTACCTGGCGAGCCTAGGCTTCGACACGGAGTCACCCGCACCCCGCGAGGTCCATGCCCCGGCCGTTCCAGCGGGAGCCGCCCGATGACGAGCACGGACCACCACGCACCGCGACGCCCCCCGATCCGCATGTGCGCCCGCTGCCAACGCCTCACCCAGACCCCGGTCCTGGTCCACGAGCATCACGGGGCCACGGGCCCGGGTTTCAACGTCTACGCCTGCCAGGACTGCGCCCCGCACTACCCACCCCCGGCGGATGACCTGGACGTGCTGCGCTGACGCCCCCTTCGGTCACGGCCCAACGGCTCCAAGCGCGGGGAGTATCGCGAACCGTCAGGCACTGTCCGCACGTAGGTGGGAGCTGAGCTGCTGGAACACCGTCCAGACGCGGGGATCGCTGCCATCGCCGAGGGGATAGTGAAGTGCCGGGGCCGATTCGGAACCGTACTGGACAGGAGTGATGCCGACCGGCGGACGGCGGGCGTGAGCGAGTCCGATGTGTCGTACCCCCCCGGCTCCGAGGGTGAACGAGACGGGAATCGGCGGTGCTTCACGGCACGGCGGAACGGTGAGATCCCGAGGGCCGGCACGCAGCGAGACGAGCATGGACGCCAGCCCCTGACCGCCGGTCAGGGCCTGGGCGAGAGGCTCGATGGCGTCGAGCGGCGGAGATTCGTCGGCACCGTACCCAAGGGCCAGGGTGATGTCTTCCTCGACCCCGGCGGGCGTACGGGCGACCCGGGCGGTCGCGAGAGCGGGACGCGTCGGGTCGCCGACGGCGACGAGCCAGGTCGGTTGCGGCGCGCGGGCTCGGGCCAGTTCAGTCAACTGGCGCGTGCTCCAGGGAAGGTTGACAGGCTCGGCGGTGCTCCAGCCGACCGGCGGCGCACCCGTGACGTGCTTCCAGGCAGTCTCCAGCGCACGGCCCAGGACGAGATCCTCGGCGGCGTTGTGGCGCGTGCGCAGGTTGAGGATCAACTGACGTTCACCGGAGTCCGCGGCAGGAGTCGCGAACTGTGGGACGGTGGACGCCCTGCCGTGCTCGTTGCGTACGGGGGTGAAAGTGCCGTTCTGCCATTGGAGGCGAGCGCCGGACAAGCCGTCGTAGTACCCATGGTCCGGGTGCTGGACGACCCAGCGGTTGGGCAGCCCTCGCAGGGCGACGCGGGTGGGCAGGGTGAGCTGGGCCGTCGCCGGCGTGACGATCTGCAACGCACGGCCGGCTCCGGCGGCCGCACGCAGCGCGTCGGAGAGCCAACTGCTCATGGCGACCACCGGGCGGTCCTGGATGACCACCGCCGTGGAGGTGGTCAGAACGTCGACGGCCGGGACGCCAGTGTCCGGTACGGAGACGGCCGACACCTCGGTGCTGAGCGGGACGACATCCGTGGAGGCGGCCTCGTCCGGCCACACCATCCCGCCGAGCACGGCGGCCAGTCGCCCGGCGTAGGACCCCGCGAGCCGTTCAGCCTCCGCCACGGCGGTGGAGGCCCGCGCCTCCGTCCACCACACAGGCCCCTCCTGGACCTCGCAGCCCAGCAGCCGCTCGACCTCCCCCGGAACCTGCACCAAGATCGGCACCTCGACCGAGACCAACGGCCGCCCCCCGGCTGCGCACAGTTGAATGACGGCCCCCTCAGCGATGCCCCCCACCCGGAGACCGGGGCCACCGGCGTAAAGCCCCGCGAGAACCGTCCGCGCGTCCGGCATCTTCGGGGTGAGAGCTATGACGTCCTTGGTCACCCCTCGCGCCCACGACCGCCGGAGAGCACGCGTACGTTGCCGCCGCGATCATTCAACCATTTTTCCAGTTCGCTTCCGCCGAGTTCGTCACCCACACCCTCTTCAAAAAGGTTGACCGGGCCGAAAAGGGTTCCCGAGAGCCCTTGCAGAATGGTCCTGTGATCTAGTGTCACCCTGAAGGGGTTTTCCTGAAGGACGGCATGGGAGAGATCTGCTCCACGGAGGTTTGCGTCGAGCAGGTCTGCGCCCATGATGTGTGCTCCGCGAAAAGAAGCATGTGAGGCGTCGGTTCCATACATTGATGCCTTGACCAGGTCTGCCCCGTCGAGAATTGCTCCGCGCAGTACCGTGTCATCGAGATTGACTCGGACGAGTGAGGACCGGGTCAGATCTGCGCCGGAAAAGTCGGCGCCCTCCGCGTTGGAGCGGTAAAGGTCCGCTCCGATGAGCTTGATATTGACGAGCTTTGCGTCAATGAACCAGCACTCCGAGAAGACCCCCTCGGACAGGTCTGCGTTGCTCAGGTCGAGACCGATGGCATCCAGCCCGCCCTCGCACTCCTCCTGTATCCACTCGCTGAGGCGAGCAGCTGCCTGTGGGTCCGAGGGGAATGCGCGAGGAGCCCAGTTCTTACGGGTACCAGATGACATCATCTTCCCAGCCGTTCTTCTCGACGACTCCCTTGATGTCGTCGATTGCTGCCTGATTCGCATTGCGCACGTCCAGGATAACAATGCGATTCTTGTCGACGATCTGCACCGCGAGTTTCTTCACCCAGCGGTCGTTGTTGGCCGGGTCGTAAGCCCCCTTGAATGGCTGGGACTTGTCCCGGACGTTGTTGAAGGGCGGCCAGTCGGAGTGGACCCCCTTGATGTCGTAGTACTTGTCCTCACTCGGTGAGTAGAACTCGCCATGGTCCGCTTGCGCTGGACGCTGGATGTCGTGAGGGAGGCGCCCGATTTCACGAAGATCCAGCCCGACGCGGGCTTCGTCCTTGGACGGCTCGGAAATTCCACCGTTCTTGTCCGGGTCTCGCTGAAGCTCGTCGAACTCCTCTGGGCTCCGTGATTCGACCTCCTCCAAATGACCCCAATGAGCATCTCTCTCCTGTTGCGTGAGCTCAGGCAACGGTTCATTGGCTCGCTCTGACGGCAGCTCTCCCCTTGACGCCTCGGCGGAAGACCCGGGGCCGTTTCCGCCTTGATCGGCGAAGGCGCCCTCACCCGCGCCGGAGGAATGGTGATCTGCGGACCCGCTCTGGCTGTCGACCGTGGTGCCTCCCGGACCGGGATGCAGACCATCAGCGTCCGAGATGTCACGCGCGGTGTGACCACCGCTGGATGAGCTGTCACCGACGTGAGCGGTCGCCTCATGCGGGCGCGCGGCTGACCCGACACCCACAGGCTCACGCTGCCGCACCGGCTCCTGCTCCGCAGCGTCGTGTCGGGAGACCACCGGAGGCTCCTTCGGCGCCTCCGCCGAAACGACGTTCCCGTTCTTGTCGACATGGATGAACTCCCCGTTCTCGATAAGGACCTTGGAGCCGTCGCTCAGTTCCAGGACGCTGGTCGTCCGGGTCGAGTCCGTGGTGGTGCCGAGGCCAGACGTGATGCGGGCCGTGACGTCGGAGAGCCTGGGGATGGTGTCCACGGCCTTGCCGCCGACCTTGACGGCGGCCGAGAGCGGGTCGAGGTACTCGCCGATCTTCGCCGCCGCGCCGGCCCCCTTCGCGACACTGCTCCCGGCCTCCGCGCCCCTGGCCAGCCGAGTGAAGGAACCGGCCCCGAGGGTGAAGGCGTTGAAGATCACCGTGCCGGAGGCCCGGACCGGGTTCTCGCCCCAGGTGTCCCAGGCGACGAGCCCCTTGGCGAACTCCTTGGCCGCCTGCTTGCCCCGGACCTCGTCCGCGCTCTCCTCGTCCGGACCGATCGCCCAGTCCATGAACGCGTCGTACGGGGAGATGGTGTAGAGGCCGATGCCGGTCAGTACGTCCCGGACGCCGCCCCAGGCCTCGCCGTCGAACGTGGCCAGATCGACCAGGCCCGTCACGGCCGGCTCGATGTTGTCCTTGTAGATGCCGTCCCAGACGAGGGTTTTGCCCCAGTGGTCGAGCTCCCACGCGTGGTGGGACTCCTGGACCGGGCTGCCCCATGGCAGTTCCCCGGCACCCTTGAGCATGTCGAGGCCGTAGCCGTACATGACCGTGTTCTTGTCGACGGTGTGGCTGCCGTCGTCGGCGACGAACTTCGGGCCGCCCACCAGCGCGGAGATCTTGGTGGCCGCCCGGCGCTCGGCCGCGCGGAACGCGCTCTCCGCCGCGGCGACGCCGTCGAGCAGCGCCTGATGGCGCTGGACCTTGTCCTCGTCGTACGTCCACTCGTCGTCACCGTCGACACTGTCGACGAACGTGTAGGCGTCGGTCTGAAGCTGGGCCAGCCGCTTCGCCAGGGGCCGGGCTTCGGCGCAGTACGCCTCCAGCGCGTCGGCGACCGTCTCCAGCTTTCCGGCGAACGCGGAGGCCCCGCTCATGACCGGCTCGGTGGTGGCGAACAGGTCGTCGGCTTCCGGGGCGAAGTAGTACGCTCCCAGCGCCTGGAAGCGGGAGTGCACGTCCCCGCCGGCGTCGCTGATGCCGGCGGCCTCCAGACGCAGCCCCGAAATATCCTTCTCCAACTGCGCGAAGTCACCGGTGAACTGCGGTATGCCAGCGGGCTCGATCACTTCTCGCCGCCTCCCTGGCCCTCGCCGCCCTTGCCCGGCATCTCCACCTTCGGCGCCGCGAGGGCGTTCCTCTGGGCTGTGGCGGCCATCTCCAGGGCCCCGCCCTCGTAGTACCCGGTGGCCTCACGTGCCCCGCTCACCGACTTCGCCGCGCGGGCCCCGAGGAACAGCACCTCCTGAGCGGTCCCTTCCACGAACAACGCCAACGCCGCCCCGACCGCCCCGGTCTGCGACGCCCCGCAGTACGCCGCGCTGATCGTCCCGGCCGACTCGGCCGCGCTCGCCACGTCCGTGCCGTACGCCTTGACGTCCTTGGCCAGGTCGTCCATCGCGTCCTCGACCAGCGAGGTCACGAACTGGACGCCGGACGAGGAGATGTCCCATGCCGTCATGCTGGGGTGTGATGCGTTCACGCCAGCCGGGACGCTTCCCGGCTCTCTGCCCACCCCGTGCTGCTGGGCGCGGACAAACGCCTCTTACGGGCCGCCGACATCACGGCCCCGACCGGCCTACGTCTGATCGAGACCCGCACCTTCGGCAACGGCGTCGTACTCCCAAACCACGACGCCCCACCCCCTGGGCACCGCAGGACTCTAGGCCCGGTCTGGTTCGCCGCCCTTCAGCCGTGCCCGCAGGCTGTCGTCGGCGTACGCCCGCAACGACCCCACCACCGTGTTCGTGACCGCGACCAGCGGCACGGCCACCACCGCGCCCCCGATCCCCGCGACCATGCCGCCCGCGGCGACGGCGAGGACGACGGCGAGAGGGTGGACGCGTACGGCCCGGCCGAGGATGAACGGCTGGAGGATGTGCCCCTCGATCTGCTGGACGGCGAGTACGACGACCAGCGTCATGACGGCGGTGAAGACGCCCTGGGTCACCAGCGCCACGACCACCGCCAGCGCGCCGGAGACGACCGCGCCCACCAGCGGGATGAAGGCGAACAGGAAGATGAACACGGCCAGCGGGACCGCCATCGGCACGTCGAGGAAGTAGATGCCGAGGCCGATGAAGATCGCGTCGATCAGCGCCACTATCACCGTGCCGCGTACGTACGCGGTCAACGTCTGCCAGGCACGCGGGCCCGCCGCCGAGACGCCCGGTCGGGCCGCCGCCGGCACCAGCTTCAGGGTCCACTGCCAGATCCGCTTGCCGTCATAGAGGAGGAACAGCGTGGAGAACATCGTCAGGAGGATGCCGGTGAGCGCCTCGACGACGACGGTCACGCCCTCCAGGCCGGCCGAGGTGATCGTGTCCGTGTTGTCGCTGATCGCCTCGCGGAGGTTCTTGGCGATGTCGTTGATCTGGTTCTCGGTGACGTGGAAGGGGCTGTCCAGCAGCCAGCCCCGCAACTCCTCGATGCCGTCCTGGATCTGGTCGGAGAGGTCGTCGATGTTCTCCATGACCTGCCAGGTGACGAACCAGCCGATCAGCCCCATGATGACGAAGCCGAGGATGGCGGTCAGCGCGGTGGCGAGGCCGCGCGGTACGCCGTGCCGGGTCAGCCGGGCCACCGTCGGCTGGAGGATCGCGGTGACGAGCAGCGCGGTCGTGAAGGACAGCACCAGCAGTTGTACGGAGCTGATGATCCGCATCATCACCCAGACGGTGCCCGCCAGAACGAGCAGCCGCCACCCGGCCTCGGCCGCGACCCGCATGCCCCAGGGCACCGCGGACGCGGGGTCGGGACGGGTGTAGAGAAGGGGGGCGGACGTCTGCCCCCGAGCGCTGGAGCCGCCGACGTCACCGGAGCCGCCGACATCACCCGTACCGCCGGCGTTCCCTGAGCCACCGGCGGCGTCCGCACCACCTGAGCCGGAGCCGCCCGCGTCACCGGAGCCGCCGCCACCGCTGGAGGGACCCGCCTCACCGGAGCCGCCCGCGTCACCGGAGCCTGCACCACGCCCAGCGATGCCCCGGTCCCGTCCCGACCTCTCCGACCCCGCGGACCCCTCCGCCCCAGCGGACCCCTCCGACCCCGCGGACCCCTCGGCCTCCGCCTCCGCCTCGATCTGCGCCCGGCGTCGCTCCAACCGCTCGCTCCACCCGCTCAGTCCGGCGCCGAGCCGGCCGAGCCATCCAGGAACTCGCGACATCATCCGTCCTCTTCCCCGTCTTCCCCCGTCGCCCCTGCTGGTCACCACTCCTCCCGGAGGCCGCGGCGCGCCTCAGGAGCTTCGACCGTACATGGCGGAAGCCCCCCACCCAAGGACGGTGGAGGGCTTCCGAAGGTTGAGCGGCCGGATGCCGGGCACCCGACGACCGAACGACCTAGTACCAGTGGTTGGCCTGCCAGAACGACCAGGCCTCACAGGGGCTGCCGTAGCGCGATTCCATGTAGTTCAGGCCCCACTTGATCTGCGTGGCCGGGTTGGTCCGCCAGTCGGCACCGGCGGACGCGTACTTGCCGGCGGGCAGCGCCTGGAAGAGGCCGTAGGCACCCGAGGAGGGGTTGACGGCCTGGTAGTTCCAGGTGGACTCGTGGTTCACGATGTTGCTGAAGCACGTCCACTGGTCGCTCGCCACGACCGCCTTCGCCATCGCCTGGATCTCGGCGATGGAGTACGAGCTCTTGACGGGGGCGTCACCGAGCGAACCGGCGGCTTCGGCCTTCTTCTCGGCCTCTTCCTTGGCCTTGCGCTCCTGCTCGGCCTTCTCCGCCTGCTTCTGCTTGTCGATCGCGTCCCGGGCCGCCTTCTTGCGGGCGGTTGCTTCGGCGTCCTTGCGGGCGCTCGCGTCGGCGGCGATGGCCTGGGCGTCGGCCTGTGCAGTCAGGGACGCGGTCTGGACCTGAGCCTGCTGGCCCACAGGTATGTCAGCGAGCAACGTGGTGTCGTTCGCGACCGCCTCTGCGTCGTCAGTGGTCGTCTGCGCGGTGCTGCCCGAGGCAACTCCGACGACGCTGCCGACTGCGGTGACCGCCGTGGCCGAGGCCACTGCGAATCCCCGGACCGAGATCCGGCTCACACGGTTTCCTTCCAGCATCGCCCGCCTCGGTGACCCTGGCGGACGCAATCGTGCCCCTGGCGCTGGCCTCCCAACTGCGGGGTCACGGAGGCGCGGGCCCGGTGGGCAACTCCTCGGCGAGGAGCGCCGTGTGGTGCGCGGGCGGCATACGACAACGGTATGGAGTTGACCTGGTGCTGCTGTTGTTCCGTACCGCTGGGGGTACAGGTGTGTCGTATGCGGGGCCTGACAGGAGTGAGACTCTGCCGTAACCCGACACCGCGAGGCAATCCAGTGCCACGTGTGAAAGCTCACACCTCGTTTGCCGCGGGAGATTCAAGGAAAGCCGCGCGCGCCAAGGCGCCGCCCGGCTAGGCTGCTGAGCCTTTGCCGGGCGGCGCCCTTGGATCGAGGTTCAGATCTGCCCGTCCTCCAGCATTTCGGTCACAAGGGCCGCGATCTGGGACCGTTCGGACCTCGTCAGCGTGACGTGGGCGAAGAGCGGATGGCCCTTCAGCTTCTCGACCACGGCGACGACACCGTCGTAGCGCCCGACGCGCAGATTGTCGCGCTGGGCCACGTCATGGGTCAGAACCACCCGAGAATTCGCGCCGATCCGGGACAGAACGGTCAGCAGAACGTTCCGTTCCAGTGACTGTGCCTCGTCCACGATCACGAACGCGTCGTGGAGGGAACGTCCGCGGATGTGCGTGAGCGGAAGCACCTCCAGCATGCCGCGAGCCGTGACCTCCTCGATGACCTCGCGGCTGGTGACGGCGGAGAGCGTGTCGAAGACCGCCTGCGCCCAGGGGCTCATCTTCTCGGCCTCGGAGCCGGGCAGATAGCCCAGTTCCTGGCCGCCCACCGCGTACAGCGGCCGGAAGACCATCACCTTCTGGTGCTGGCGCCGCTCCAGCACGGCCTCCAGACCCGCGCACAGCGCGAGCGCGGACTTGCCGGTGCCGGCCCGGCCGCCCATCGAGACGATCCCGACGTCCGGATCGAGCAGCAGATCGAGCGCGATGCGCTGCTCGGCGCTGCGGCCCTTGATGCCGAACGCCTCACGGTCGCCCCGGACGAGCCGGATGTTGCCGTCGGCCGTGACCCGGCCGAGTGCCTTGCCGCGCTCCGACTGGATCATCAGACCCGTGTGCACCGGCAGGTCACTCGCCTCGGGGACGTGGACGGTCCCCTCCTCGAAGAGGATGTCCACCTGCTCGCCCGGCAGGGCCAGCTCGGACATCCCGGTCCAGCCGGAGGTGTCCGTGATGGCGAGTTCCGCCCGGTACTCCTCGGCGAGGAGACCCACGGAGGACGCCTTGATCCTGAGGGGAAGGTCCTTCGACACCACCGTGACGTCGTAGCCCTCGGCCTGCAGGTTCCTGGCCACCGCGAGGATGCGGGAGTCGTTGTCCCCCAGGCGGTAGCCGGTCGGCAGGACGCTGGGGTCCGAGTGGTTGAGCTCGACACGGACGGTCCCGCCGAGGTCCCCGATCGGAATGGGGGCGTCGAGGCGTCCGTACCGCACCCGGAACTCGTCGAGCAGGCGCAGGGCCTGGCGGGCGAAGTAGCCGAGTTCGGGATGGTGCCTCTTCGCCTCCAACTCCGTCACCACGACGATCGGCAGCACGACTTCGTGCTCGTCGAAGCGGCTCAAAGCATTGGGGTCGGCCAGCAGGACGCTGGTGTCGAGGACGTAGGTGCGCCGGTCTGGCTTGTGGCGCTTTGTGCTGGTCACCACGGAAGGACGTACCCCCTCGGATGAGGTCGGGGAGCGACGGGATGACACCCAGGATGGACAGGGTGCGAACAAACGGCCGGTCGTCGGCGCCGTTGCACGGGCCGGTGACCGGCCCTCCGCTGCTTCGTCCGTGCTGTGACCGCACGATCGGGCTGGTGCAAAGGGCCTCCCGGGCGGACGGCCCCGAGCCGTCCGCTGAGATCCGACACCCGTGGTTCGGGCGTCGACCTGACTGGCTTATGCCCTCGAACACGCGCCGCCATGCCAAGCGGTACGACGGCGTCCCGGTGAACTCCTCGTTACTTCTGTCCCGATGGGGGTAACGCGCACCGCACCGGTGATGCGGAGCCTCAGCCTCCGTAGCGGCGGTGTCGCACCGCGTAGTCACGCAGCGCGCGCAGGAAGTCGACCTTCCGGAAGGCCGGCCAGAAGACGTCGCAGAAGTAGTACTCGGAGTGCGCGGTCTGCCAGAGCATGAATCCGGACAGCCGCTGCTCGCCGCTCGTGCGGATCACGAGGTCGGGGTCGGGCTGGTCGACGGTGTAGAGGTGCCGGCCGATCATGTCGATGTCGACGGACTCGGCGAGCTCCTCCATCGAGGTGCCCTTGTCCTGCGCGTCGAGGAGCATGGAGCGCACCGCGTCGGCGATCTCCTGTCGTCCGCCGTAACCGATGGCGACGTTGACGAGTATCCCGTCGACGTCCGCGGTGGCCTCCTCGGCCTCCTTGAGCGTGCGCTGCATCCCCGGTGACAGCAAGTCCAGCGCGCCCACGTGGTGGACTCGCCAGCGGCCGTCGGCGGCCAGGGAGCGCACGGTGTCATCGATGATGCCGAGGAGGGGGACGAGTTCTTCCTTGGGCCGGTTGAAGTTGTCGGTGGAGAGCAGCCAGAGGGTGACGACCTCCACGTCGGTCTCGGTGCACCAGCCGAGGAACTCCTCGATCTTGTGCGCGCCGGCCTGGTGGCCCTGCATGGTGGTGGAGCCCGCGGCCTTCGCCCAGCGACGGCTGCCGTCGACGATCACGCCGATGTGCTTGGGCACCTGGTCGTGGTCCAGGTGGCCCTCGACCCTGCGTGCGTAGACCCTGACGAGCAGGCTGCGCAGTTTGTCTCGCAGGTTCACGTGAATGTCAGCCCCTCAGAAATGCGGTGGCGGTCCCCTTGGTTGGCAGAGCCTACCGGGGGTTGAGCCCAAGTCTGCCAAGGGGTGTACGGGGTTGGGGGGGCCATGCGGCCGACGGTTCGGGGGCCTCGCGGGTCCCACTTCACCGTACAAAAAACGGGCCGGTCCGTGGGGGGGAGACGGACCGGCCCGAGGGGGGGTTCCCACCATAACCCTTTGTGAGTGATGCTGCGTGCATCGGCGTGCCACAACTACTCTCCGGAGTCGGATGACAGCGCGGCGGTGAGCGCGGAACCGTTCGTTCAGGGTGCGATCAAGGGGTGATCGTGGCCGGATTACGACGGATTCCAAGGAGAAGAGGCGCAATCCTGGTGGGATTGTGGGGTTTGCGCATCGTTGTGCGACTCGCGGGAAGAAACGGTCGGACACCCTCGTACGGGTGAAGCGGAGCGGGGGTGCGCACTTGACGCCTCCGTCGAGGCGCACGGCTACGCGCAGCCCCCTCCGCTGCGCGAAGCCGTGCCGCGCAGCTTTGCTCACGCGAATTCCCTTGGTCTGAACCTACGGGAGAGGCGTGGCGGAAGCCAAGCCGGGAGCGATAACGATGTGGCAACCGCGATGGAGGTCAGGATCCGACCTTCGACGGTGTCGTCGCGGGCGTCTGGCACCAGCGGCGCCAGGGACGGCGTACGACGGTCACGGTGGAGCCGCTGGGGCGGCGTACGACGGTCACGGTGGAGCCGCTGGGGCGGCGTACGACGGTCACGGTGGAGCCGCTGGGGCGGCTGGCCGCCGGGCAGGAGCGGGAGTTGGGGGAGCGGGTGGAACGGGCGGGGGAAGTGCTCCAGGCACGGGCGGACTTGGCGATCGGGAAGATCACGGTCGGCCCGCACGCCTGACCGGCCCGCATGTCTGACCGCCGCGCACGTGTGACTGCCTCACACGTGTGACTGCCTCACACGTCTGCCGGCTTGCGGGCCTCGAAGAGATGGCGGGTGCTGTGGGCGACGAAGGGGCCCTCGCTGCGGATCCGGTCATGGAGGGAGCGGAGCTGGGGGAGGTAGGCGTCGACGGTGAAGCCGGGCACCATCCAGACAACCTTCTTCAGGAAGTGCACGACCGCGCCGATGTCGTGGAACTCCATCCGCAGCCGCTCGGCCCGCAGGTCCACGATCTCCAGTCCGGCGTCCTCGGCGGCCGCCCGCTCGTTGTCCGGATGACGGTTGCCGCTGGTCTCCTCGGGCAGCGGTCCCAGGAAGTGCTCGACCAGTTCGAAGACGCTTCTCGGGCCCACATGCTGAGCGAAGTACGTGCCGCCCGGCCTCAGTACCCGGGCGATCTCCGTCCAGTGCGCCTGTACCGGATGCCTGCTGGTGACCAGGTCGAACGCTCCGTCCGCGAACGGCAGCGGGGCGTCCTGAGGGCTGGCCACCACCACCGCGCCCCGGGGGTGCAGCAGTGCGGTGGCCTTCGCGACGTTCGGCGCCCACCCCTCGGTGGCCACGGTCACCGTCGGAAAACGGGGAGCGGAGCCGAGTACCTCCCCACCCCCGGTCTGGATGTCCAGCGCGGCCGAGGCCCGCCCCAGCCGCTCACCCTTCGACCGCGCGTACCCCCACGACGGACGGGCCTCCGTGGCCCGCCCCTCGAACCAGGAGAAGTCCCACCCCTCGGTGGGCACGGCGTCGGCGTCGGCGACGAGGTCTTCGAAGGTGGGGGAGTGGAAGGAGGCCATGGGATGGATCCTTCCGGAGGAGGGAGGAGCCGCGCGACCGTATTTCCCCGGCAGGCCGTATTTCCCCGACAGGCCGAAGGGCCTGAGCCTCGGCGGGGCCTACTCGCCGAGAACCGCCTCCGCGTCCAAGGTCACCGCGACCGCCTGAACCACCGACGCGATCCGGACCGCCTCCTGCACGCTCTCCCGATCCGTCCCGGCCCCGCGCAACGCCCGCTCGTGAGCGTCCAGACAGGCTCCGCACCCGTTGACCGCCGACACGGCGAACGCCCACATCTCGAAGTCGGCCCGCTCGACCCCGGGATCACCGAGGACGTTCAGCCGCAGCCCCGCCCGCAGTTCGCCGTACCCGGGGTCGGACAGCAGGTGCCGGGTCCGGTGGAAGACGTTGCTCATCGCCATGGTCGCGGCCACGGCCTTCGCCGCGGTGTACGCCTCGGCCGACAGCCGCGCCCTCGCCTCCGGTGCCAGCTCGCGCAGCACCAGCGCCGAGCGCGAGGCGATCGCCGTGGCCAGCACGGTGCCCCACAGCCGCTGGGCCGGCAGGGTGGAGTGACCGATGACGGAGTCCAGGTTGCGACTGAGATCCTTGGCGTACGCCGGTACCGCGGCCTTCAAGGCGTCGAGCGACATGTCGTCCTCACTCCCGGCGAGCAGCCTGACGGGGTCCAGTATCTCCTCCGGGCGCGATCCCCTCGGAGACTGATCGGCGTGGGACCCCGGGGGTCGTGCCCCGCACCGGCTTACTCCGTACGCAGCCCCTCCGGCCGCATCATCCGCAGCAGCGGCGGCATGCTCAGCGCCGTGACGAGGACGACGACGCCGGCGCCGATGCCGATCATCGACAGCACGCTCGGCCAGTCCACGCCCACATCGGCGTTCGTCATCCTCAGCAGGGCGGCGCCCAGGGTCAGGCCGAACGCGGCGGCCAGGGCGAGGCCCAGGGTGATCGGGACCGCCGTCTGCCACAGCACGGACAGGCCCAGCGTGCGGCGTCGTGTGCCGAACGCGACCAGCGCGGACAGCAGCTTCCTGCGTTCGCGGAGCTGCTCGAGCTGGGAGACGAGGAGACTCGCGCCGATCAGGACGAGCACGGCGGTCGCGCCGACCAGCAGACCGGTGCGGATGTCCGAGAACTCGTCCGACCGCCGGGTCGACTCCCACTCCCAGGTCCGGATGAGCGGATCGATCGCCACGGCCGCGTTGCGCACCTCGTCGAGCGCGTCCGGGACCGTGGGGTCCGTCCGTACGAAGACGGTGCTGTGGAGCAGGGGCTCGGTCTTCGCGGGCAGGGCGCCCGGGGTCGCCATCAGTCCCGACATCCCCGTCCGCAGCGAATCGGTGCGCTCGCGCACCTTCGTCACCTCGGCCGGAAGCTTCCAGGCAATCTCGGCGCCCGGGTCCTCGCCGGCGTAGGACGGGTCGAAGTACAGGGTGCGGCCCGCGGTGGCGAGGTTCGTGACGGTGGAGTCGGCCGGGTCGGGCATCAGGAAGACGTCGCCGTCGCGGCACGAGGGGATCGTCGCGAGTTCGCGCAGCGAGGCGCAGTCGCCGACGGTCACCTCCGTCACTTCCTCCGGGTCCTTGGCTTCGCGGGAGATCGTCGAGGAGGAGAGTGCCGCGGTGCCCGCCGCGCCCTTGGCCCGCTTCAGCTTCTCGCCCGCGGCGCTCACCGAGAGGTCCTGTGGGAGGGTCAGCTCCAACTGGGCGCGCGAGGGGTCCTTCCCGGTCGATTCCGTGAAACGGCCCTCGACCCCGGCGAACAGCATCTGCAGGGCGATCGCGCCGGCCACCGCCACAGCGATCCCGTTGACCATGCGGGCCGCCGAGCCGCTGCTCAGCTGGAGCCGGCGGACGGCGAGTTGCCAGGAGACCGCACCGGAGCCCAGTCGGGCGACGAACGCCTCGACGGCCCACGGCAGCAGCGCGGTGATGCCGAAGAGCAACAGGACGACCCCGCCGGTCACCTGGTACTCGTTGAACTGCCCGTTGTCCGAGCCCTGGCCGAGCAACGGGTAGAGCAGGGCGAGACCGCCGAGCGGTGGCAGCAGCCGCCACCAGAGCCTGCGCCGGGCGGGCTTGGCCGTGCGGACCACGCCGAGCGGCTCGATGACGACACCGCGCAGCGCGAACAGGGTGACGAGGACGGCGGCCGCCGGGACCGCCAACGCCACGAGCAGCGCGAGGCCGGGGGAGGGGTTGAGGTAGCTCGGGAACACACTGACGTCGAACACCTCGACCGAGGCCGCGGCCTCCCTGCCGAGCAGGAAGAACCCGGCGCCGGAGAACAGCCCCAGCACGGCGCCCGCGAAGGCCTCGCCCGCCGCGATCCGGCGTGTCATCCGGCTGTCGGAGCCGACCAGCCGGAGCGCCGCCAGCCTGCGGTCGCGCCGCTCGCCGCCGAACCGTACGGCCGTGGCGATGAAGACGGCGACCGGCATCAGCAGCACCACGAAGACGACCAGGGTGAGCAGCAGCAGGATCGGGTCCATGCGCTCCTCCTCGGGCTGCACGACCGGGGTCCCGAACCGCTCGATCCGGGCCACCACCGAGCCGTCGATCCGCTGGGCGAGCCCTTCGGCGCCGGCGTAGTAGGCGAGTTCACCTGGGCCGATCAGCCCGGTCTCGCCGATGGTGCCGACCGTCTTGTACGGCAGCCGGCCCCGCAGCAGTTTCCCGGCGTCCGATCCCAGCAGCTCGGAGAGGGCGGGGGAGACGACCATCTCGCCCGCCGCGGGGAACTTCGCGAGCCCCGGTGGCAGCGGCGCCTTCGCACCCTCGGGCTCGACGAGCCGTCCCCTGATCTCCTGCCGCTGGTACTCGGTGTCGGTGTCGGCGATGACCAGGCTCGTGTCGGTCGGCTTGGACCTGAGGTTCTCCTCGTAATTGATGAACCCCAGGTCCTGCCGGGCCTCCTCCCGGGCGCCCCGCGTCGCCAGCGCGTTCGGTATCGCCGTGGTGAGCAGCAGCAGCGCCACCCCGAGGCCGACGCCGACCGCGGTGAGCAGGGCGCGCACCCAGCCCTCGCGGCCCCCGGTGAACGTGAACCGGACCCCCATCGCCAGATCCCGGTACCACTGACGGACGACGGCGGAGTTCATACGACGCGCTCCATGTCCCGGGACTTCCCGTCCCGTACGACGATCTCGCGGTCCGAGTACGCGGCCACCCGCGCCTCGTGCGTGACCAGGACGACGGCGGCGTTGGTGGACCGGGCGGCCTCGGTGAGCAGTTCCATCACGCGCTCGCCGTTGAGGGAGTCCAGCGCGCCGGTGGGCTCGTCCGCGAACAGCACCCTGGGGCCCGTGACCAGCGCCCGGGAGACGGCGACCCGCTGGCCCTGGCCGCCGGAGACCTCACCGGGACGCTTGCGGGCGAGGTCGTCGACCTCCAGGCGTTCCATCCAGCCGAGGGCGGTCCGCTCGGCCTCCTTGCGGGAGGCGCCGTTCAGTCTGAGCGGCAGTGCCACGTTCTCCACGCACGTCAGCTCGGGCACGAGCTGACCGAACTGGAAGACGAACCCGAACTCGCTGCGCCTGAGCGCGCTGCGCCGGGTGTCGTTCATGGTGGCCATCTCACGGCCGTTGTAGGTGATCGAGCCCGAGTCGGGTGTGACGATGCCGGCGAGGCAGTGCAGCAGTGTCGACTTGCCGGAGCCGGAGGGGCCCATCACCGCGACGACCTCGCCGGGGTGGATGGAGAACTCGGCGCCGTCCAGCGCGGTGGTCGGACCGTACGCCTTGCGCAGATCGGTCGCGACGAGCAGGGAGCCGGGGGGCGGATTCACCGGCCCACCGCCTCGGCCAGTTTGCCCAGTCGGGCGGCGGTCAGCTCCAGCCATCGCAGGTCGGCCTCCAGATGGAACAGGGCGTGGTCGCAGATCAGCTGGTCGGCCAGATCGCCCTTGCGTTTGCGGTCGGTGAGGATGCGCATCATGCGCAGGTGCTCGGAACGCTGGGTGTCGAGGATGTCGGCCGCGTTCCGGTCGGTGAGCAGGGCGAGGACGACCTTGGTGTAGAGGGTCGACTGCAGATACGGCTCGGGCTTCTCGGGCGTCGCGAGCCACCGCTGGACATCGGTGATGCCCGCCTCGGTGATCGCGTACCGCTTGCGCTCGGGGCCGCCGCCGGGCTCGATGCCGTCGACCTCGACGAGGCCGTTCTTCAGCAGGCGCGACATCGTCGAGTAGACCTGGCCGTAGTGCAGGGGCCGGTCGTGACCGAACTTCTCGTCGAAGGCCCGCTTCAGGTCGTAGCCGTGTCGGGGACCGGACTCCAGGAGCCCCAGGAGAGTGTGACCGATGGACATGGACACGACTGTACACAGTGGGTATACACCGCACGTATACATGCCGTGCATAGCTCCTCGGGAGAGGCAGAGGGATCGCAGGTCAGGGCCGAGGTCAGGGCCGATTGTCACGGTTCTGTCACTGAGGTCGCCGGGAACTCATGACTCGGGCAGGGCAACCATCGGCCCAGTTGGAACGTCCGTTCCGGTGGGATGAGGTCTATGGACAGGCGCCTCGCGTGCGCATTGTCACGTCGCCACAAGGCGGACCGACTCCCGCTGGCCACAGTCCTCGGTGTTAGCTTGCTGAGCTGACAAGACGCGAGTGACGTATGAGACCGAGCAGAATGCGGAGCGGACCGGAGCCATGGGACGAGCGGAAGAAAGACGAGCGCGGCAGCGCGGCGGTCGCCGCGCGGCGCCCAAGCGCTCGTCCGGGGGCGATTCGGGGACCACGACCGTCATAGGTTCGGCCGAGGGCGGAGGCCGGGCGGCCGCCAGGGCGGCGGCCAGGAGCGGCGGCAAGAAGCAGCAGAAGAGCTTCCTGCGCCGCCTCTTCACCTGGAAGAAGATCCTCGGCACGTTCCTCGGCGTCTGCCTGCTCGGCATGGGTGCCTTCGTCGCGCTCTACCTGTGGATCGACATCCCCAAGGGGAACCCCCAGGCGCTCCAGGAAAGCAACGTCTACAAGTACTCCAACGGCAAGATCCTCGCCCGCTCCGGCACGACCAACCGCGAGATCGTCGAACTCAAGGACGTTCCCAAAGAGGTCCAGCAGACCTTCGTCGCCGCCGAGAACAAGACCTTCTACACGGACCCCGGTGTCGACTTCAAGGGCATGACCCGAGGTCTGATCAACACCCTGTCCGGCAAGGGCAAGCAGGGCGGCTCGACGATCACCCAGCAGTACGTCAAGAACTTCTACCTGACGTCCGACCAGACGGTGACCCGCAAGCTCAACGAGCTGGTCATCTCCCTGAAGCTGGAGCGCAACGAGACCAAGGACACCATCCTCGCGGGCTACATCAACACCAGCTACTACGGCCGCAGCGCCTGGGGCATCCAGGCCGCCGCCCAGGCGTACTACCGCAAGGACGCCAAGGACCTCAACGTCCGCGAGGGCGCCTACCTCGCCGCACTGCTCCAGGCCCCCAGCCAGTACGACCTGGCCACCGCCACCCCGACCGGCAGGAAGCTGGTCACCAACCGGTGGAACTACGTCCTGGACAACATGGTCGAGATGAAGGAGCTGCCCGCCTCGGAGCGGGCGGGCATGAAGCTCCCCAAGCCCAAGGAGCCCCAGTCCGCCCCCGACATGCAGGGCCAGAACGGCTACCTGGTCAACGCGGCCAACAACGAGCTGGCCAAGCAGCTCGTGGCGCAGAACAGGGCGGACGACCTGGAGGATGCCAGGACGAAGATCGAGGCGGGCGGCTGGACCGTCACCCTGAACATCGACCCGAAGAAGCAGGTCGCACTGGAGAAGGCCGTCAAGGAACGCCTCACCAGCAAGCTCGACCCGAAGAAGCGCAAGGTCGACAAGCACATCCAGGCCGGCGCCGTCTCCGTCGACCCGAAGACCGGCAAGGTCCTCGCCATGTACGGCGGCGTCGACTACGTCAAGCACTTCGGGAACAACGCCACCCGCCGGGACTACCAGCCCGCCTCCACCTTCAAGCCGGTCATCCTCGCCGCGGCCGTCGACGAGGCCGCCGAGACACAGGACGGCGAACCGATCACCGCGAGCACGGTCTACGACGGTGACAGCCGGCACAAGGTCATGGACGACGGCACCGCGGTCGGCTTCAACCCGCCGAACGAGGACGACGTCGACTACGGCGACGTCACCGTGCAGACCGCCATGAACAAGTCCATCAACTCCGTCTTCGCGCAGATGGGCGTCGACGTGGGCATGGAGAAGGTCATGGAGGTCGCCGGGAAACTCGGCATGGACACCGAGGGCATGGAGGCGGTCCCCGCCCAGACGCTGGGTTCCATGGGCGCCAGCCCGATGGAGATGGCCGGCATCTACGCCACCCTCGACAACCACGGCAAGAAGGTCACCCCCACCGTCGTCGCGGAGGCCACGCACCGGGAGGGCGAGGTCGCGTTCCCCGAGGCGATCGGCGAGCAGGTCATCACCCCCGAGGCCGCCGACACGGTCACCTCGGTCCTCACCGGCGTGGTCGACGACGGTACGGCCAAGACGTCCGTCCGCGACAACCCCGCCCGCAGGGGCCAGGTCGTCGCCGGCAAGACGGGCACCTCCGACGAGAACCGCTCCGCCTGGTTCACCGGCTACACCCCCAACCTCGTGACCTCCGTCGGCCTCTTCGGCGAGGACATGAGCAAGAACGGCAAGCACGTCCCGATGTACGGCGCCGGCGGCGAGGACCGCGTGAACGGCGGTGGCTTCCCGGCCCAGATCTGGGCCACGTACACCTTCGGCGTCATGGGCAAGACCACCAAGTTCGACCTGGACACCAAGCAGGGCGCCGCGGTGGAACCGACGGAGTCCCCGACCCCGTCGACCAGCCCGAGCCCGACCCCGTCGGAGTCCCCCACCACCGAGGCACCGACGAGCGCGCCCCCGACGACCCCGGAGACCACCCCGGAGGAGACCCCGGAGACCACCCCGGAGGAAACTCCGGAAACGACCCCGGAGGCAACCCCGTCGGACGACGGCGACATCGAACTGCCGTCAGACCCCAACGACCCACAGTCGGGCGGCTAGCGCACGAGCGCACAAGACAAGGGCGCCCGGTAGCCACCGGGCGCCCTTCGTCTGTCAGGGGCGCGGGGAACTGCGCGACCAGCCGCGGACATCCCGCAGCCGCTGAACCCGCGGAAGTCCCTACGGCGCTCCCGCGAGCCCGCGCTCACGCCGAAGCCCCCACGGCGCTCCCGCGAGCCCGCGCTCACGCCTGGTTGAGCTCGAACCAGACGACCTTCCCCGCGCTCAACCGCGTGGCCCCCCACCGCTTCGCCAGCCGATTGACGAGGTAGAGCCCACGGCCCCCCTCATCCGTCGCCCGAGCCTGCCGGATCCGAGGCAACTGCGGCACGTCGTCGGTCACCTCGCACCGCAGCACATCCGTCCGCAGCAGACGCAACGTGACCGGCCGCGTCGCATACCGCACCGCGTTGGTGACGACCTCACTGATGAGCAGCTCGACCGAGTCGGTCAACTCCTCCAGCCCCCACCGCGACAGGGCGTGCCGGGCAAGCCGACGAGCCCGCCCCGGAGCCATCTCCTCCGGTTCCAGGAACCAGTACGCGACATCGCTCGGAGCGATCCCGTCGAACCGCGCGGCGAGCAGCGCGATGTCGTCGTCCCGGTCGCCCGGGCCGAGCATGTCGAGGACCTCGTCGCACAACGCCTCCAGCGGCGGCGGATGGTCGGGCCCGGTCAACTGCGCGGTCGCGGCCAGCTTCTCCCGCAGTTGCTCTATCCCCGTCCACACGTCCCTGAGCCGGGACTCCACCAGCCCGTCGGTGTACAGCAACAACGTGCCACCGGCCGGCGCGTCCAGCTCCACCGCCTCGAAGTCCACCCCGCCCACGCCGATCGGCGCCCCCGGCGGCACCCGCAGCACCTCGGCACGCCCGCCCAGGTGCAGCAGCACCGGCGGCGGATGCCCGGCGTTGGCGATGGTGATCCGGTGCGACACCGGGTCGTACACCGCGTACAGACAGGTCGCCATCCGGTCCGTGCCGAGTCGCTGCGCCTGCTCGTCGAGGTGGTGCAGCACCTCCTGCGGCGGCAGATCCAGTCCGGCCAGCGTCTGCGCGGTCGTCCGCAACTGCCCCATGATCGCGGCGGACGTCATGGAGTGCCCCATGACATCACCCACGACCAGCGCGACCCGGCTCCCCGGCAGGGGAATCGCGTCGTACCAGTCACCGCCGACCCGGGCCGTCTCGGCGGCCGGCAGATACCGGTGCGCGAGACGGACCCCGGTACAGCGCGGCAGCGCCTCCGGCAGCATCGTGCGCTGCAACTCGTCGGCGATGTAGGCCTCACGGCCGTACAGCACGGCCTTGTCGATGCCGAGCGCGCTGTGCGTGGCCAGCTGGGCGGCGACCAGCAGATCGTCCTGCTCGAACGCCATCCGCTCCGGCCCGCGCAGGAACACGGCCGCGCCGATCACCCGGCGGCGGCCGCGCAGCGGCGCGAGGATCGCCCGCTGACCGGTCGGCACCGTCAGTTCGGCGTCCGGGCCCAGCAGTTCCGGCAGCGCGTCGTGTGCGGCGGGCGCGTCCGCGAAGACCGGACGCACGCCCCGCAGCACCTCGGCGAGGGCCCCACCGGGCCGTACCTCGCACTGCTCGGCGGTGACCACCGCCAGATCGACGGGCTGCTCGGGCGGGAGCACGGGCAGAAAACCGCCCTCGGTGTCCCGCTCCTCGGGGATCCGGTCGGTGCGGCGCAGCCGCAACACCATGGGCCCCGTGGGCCGCTCGTCCCCGACCGGCAGCGGCTCGCGCAGATACACCAGGATCGCGTCCGAGAACGTCGGCACGGTGGCCCGGCACAGACCCATCACGATCTCGTCCAGGTCGATGCCCCGGGCGATCCGCCGGGTCGCGGCGCCCACGAAGCGCAGCCGGTCGCCGTCGCGCCGCATGGGCATGGGGGCGCCCGGCGGCACTCCCTGCCCGCTGCGCCGCTCCAGACCGCCACCGGCACCCCCGGACCGGTCCGGCTCACCGCCGGGCTGCGCCGGGATGGTCTCCGGCGCGGGACGCGGACGGTGCGGATCGGGCTCGGTGGCCGCGGGCTGGGAGTGCTCGGACAGTGTCGGCTGGGCGTGCTCCGACGGGGCCTGTCCGCTCTTCGCGCACGGGGCGGGAGTGCCCTGTTCGGCCGGCGCGTCACCCATGCGTGCCTGTGTGGGTAAAGCCGTGGCGGGGGCGGTGCGCATCGGCTCCTGGGTACGCAGGAGCGCCCCGCGGGGATCCGTGGGGCCGGCGCCGCTCTGCGGGCGCTCGTGTGAGGTGGGGTGCTCCGTCACGCGTGTCGAATCCATCCGTCCGGGACTGCGCGTCGTGTGCGCAGTGCGTCCCGCATACCCGAAACTTCGTTCCGCAGAAAGGCCGATACCCGGATTACGTGTCCTGGGAACGGAATTCCCGCGTGGTCAGAGGCAGTTCCTGTGCCACACACGGTACCGGCGGACCCGTCGGACGACAGCACCGACCGCCGGTCCGACTGTCTCCGGCTCGTACCGGTGTAGCCCTCGTACCCCTTGATCACGTCCTGCCGCCCCTCGGTGACGTACGGTCAAGCACTGCGTGAACCGCGTGAGTTGCCCCGGCACGCCCTTGTGGAGGACGATCCTACGGTTGTGGCCCGGGGGCGCATCAAGGGTCTCATGAGGACAAGTGCGCGGGCGTACGGTCCCAGTCGTCGGGGAGAGACGGTACTCCCCACGCCGGATCCGGGCGCCAGTGCTGCCAGCCGTCCGCGAACGGGGAGCCCCACGCGCGGATCGTCTCCACCGCGGAACGCCCCGCCTCCCGCACCCGCTCGGCGGTTCGAGCGTCCATCAGACCGTCCTGCTGAGCCTGTGCGAACTCGTCCTCGTCGCGCCAGTCCCAGGACCGGTCCGGATAGACGCAGATGTCAAGGAAGTGATCCTCGGAGTCCACACCGCCGTCCCAACGGGCCAGCGGCGCCTCCAGGTTGACGTACCAGTTCTTGAAACGCCAACCCGGCTCCCAGAACAGCCACACCGACCAGGGCTCGCCCGGCCGCGCCAGCTTCAGCACACCCGTGCCGAGCCACCGGCCGCGCCGCACGTCACGCGCCTTCTTGTAACGGGACTCCAGTGGTTCCGCGCTCACCGAGCCGCCGTCCGCCATCACGGGCTTCACACACTCGGTGTTGGAGGCCAGCCACACGGCCAGCAGATCCTCGTCGTCACGCACGACGGTGACGGGGCGCGCGATGTGGAAGGTTTCGCCGGCGTTCTCCCTGTAGCGCCACAGGATCTGACTCCCGGGCTCCCAGAACCCCGCCCCGCTTGCTTCCACTCGTCTCACCACTCCGTCATCTCCCATGCACAGATATTAGATGTCATGCGCATACGACGCTGCGGTGCCTGTCGTGGTTCACGCCTTGACGGGAATCGGTTACTAGCGTGACACCCGAGGCGGCCGGAATCCGTCGCTCCGTCACGGCCGTGTCATCCGCAGGACATCCAGCGCCTCGTCGAGTTGCTCCGCCGTCAGATCGCCGCGCTCCACGTACCCGCTCTCCAGGACGACCTCCCGGATCGTCCTCCGCTCGGCCAGCGCCTTCTTGGCGACCTTCGCGGCCTCCTCGTACCCGATGTACTTGTTGAGCGGGGTGACCACCGACGGCGAGGACTCCGCGTACTCGCGGGCCCGTTCCCGGTGGGCGACGATCCCGTCGACGGTCCGGTCGGCCAGCAGTCGGGAGACGTTGGCGAGCAGCCGGATCGACTCCAGGACGTTCTTGGCGATGACCGGCAGCATGACGTTGAGCTCGAAGTTGCCGGACGCGCCCGCCGTGGTGACGGTGGCGTCGTTCCCGGTGACCTGCGCGGCGACCATGAGCACGGCTTCCGGGATCACCGGGTTGACCTTGCCGGGCATGATCGAGGACCCGGGCTGGAGGTCGGGGAGGGAGATCTCCGCGAGGCCCGTGCGCGGTCCCGACGCCATCCACCGCAGGTCGTTGGCGATCTTGGTGAGGGACACGGCGACCGTACGGAGCTGACCGGACGTCTCCACGATCCCGTCCCGCGCTCCCTGCGCCTCGAAGTGGTTCCGTGCCTCGGTGAGCGGCAGTCCGGTGGTCCGGGCGACCTCCGCGATGACGGCGGCGGAGAACCCGGGCGGTGTGTTGATGCCGGTGCCCACGGCCGTACCGCCCAGGGGCAGTTCGGCGAGGCGGGGCAGCGAGGCCTCCAGCCGTTCGATCCCGTACCGCACCTGGGCCGCGTACCCGCCGAACTCCTGGCCGAGAGTGACCGGTGTGGCGTCCATGAGGTGGGTACGACCGGACTTCACGACGTCCGCGAACTCCTCGGCCTTCCGCTCCAGAGCCGTGGCCAGATGCTCCAGGGCGGGGATCAGGTCACGCGTCACGGCGGCGGTGGCGGCGATGTGGATCGAGGAGGGGAAGACGTCGTTGGACGACTGCGAGGCGTTGACATGGTCGTTGGGATGAACGCCCCGGCCCAGCCGCTCGCTCGCCAGGGTGGCGATGACCTCGTTGGTGTTCATGTTCGACGACGTCCCGGAGCCGGTCTGGAACACGTCCACCGGGAAGTGCTCGTCCCAGCGCCCCTCCGCGACCTCCGCGGCCGCGTCCTGGATCGCCTCGGCGATGTCCTTGTCGAGCACGCCCAGTTCGGCGTTCACCTTCGCCGCGGCCTCCTTGATCCGGGCCAGGGCCTCGATGTGGGCGCGCTCGATGCGCTGCCCCGACACGGGGAAGTTCTCGACCGCCCGCTGTGTCTGCGCCCGCCACTTGGCGTCCGCCGGCACTCGGACCTCACCCATGGAGTCGTGTTCGACGCGGTAGTCAGTCATGTCCGGTACAGCGTCCCGGCCGCCCGTGATGTTCCCGGCCGTACGCCTTGTGGGTGAGGGGCGGTGAGGGGTGGTGAGGACGATGCCCGCGCGCCGATGTCATGGGCGTGCAGTACCGTCACCGGGACGTGAGTCCGCCGTACGAAGAGAGAACGTGCATTGAGAAGAGCTGTCATACGCCGGTCCTGTGTGGCCGGTGTCGCCGCCCTGTCGCTGACCCTGCTGGCCGCCTGCTCCGACTCCGGCGAGAGCGGGGGCGACACGGGCAAGGGCGGCTCCGAGGCGCCGGCCCTCTCCGCCGCCGACCTGGAGAAGGCGGTGATCAAGGACGGGGACGTCGACGGCCACAAGGTCGCCGAACCCACCGCCACCATCGACCGGAAGGATGTCAAGCCGGGCAGTGACGCTTGCGCACCGGTCGCCTACGCCATGGTCGGCAGCGTCGTGGACGAGCCGTCCGCGACCGTACAGCGCGAGACCTCCGCCGAGATCGACCCCGCCAAGGCCGCCAAGAGCGGCGGCACCTCGGGCCTCGACGTCACCCGGGTCCTGCTCCGCCTGTCCGCGTACGACGGTGCGGCAGCCCGGACCGTGATGAAGTCCCTCGCCACCTCGGCCGAGGCCTGTGCGAACGGGTTCAAGGTCACGGTCGACGGCACGGCCCAGGACGTGACCAAGGTCTCCACGGCCACCGCCCCGCAGGGCGCCGACGAGGCCATCGCACTCGACTACCTCAGCGAGGCCGAGGGCACCAAGATCCCCATGAAGGTCGTCGTCTTCCGCAAGGGCGGCACCCTCGGCTACTTCACCGCCATCAACATCGCCTCCGCCGCCACGGGCAAGGACTTCGAGTTCCCGGCGGAGGTCGTGAAGGCCCAAATGGCGAAGCTGTCATAAAACCCCACCGAACCACCTGCAGGGGCCGCCGGCATCGCACCCGCCGGCCCCTGGACCGCCGGTGATTCGCCGGCCAGGTACGTCACGTCGCCCGGCCACATCCAGCCCGTCCGGCGTTCGAGGACGAGCCCGAAGGGCGACAGCGGGGCCCGGGGCGCAGCCCCCGGAAGTGGTCCGCGGCCGAAGGGGCGGCGCCCCTGGGGAGGGGAACGGGTAGGGGCGGCGGGGGCGAGAAAGCCCCCGACCGCCCCGAAACCCCGCGTGACTCCCTACGCCGGCCCGGGCCCCCGCACCGGAATCGACGTGAACGTGGGCGCCGGCGCCGGGTCCTTGAAGAAGTCGTTCCCCTTGTCGTCGACCACGATGAACGCGGGGAAGTCCGCGACCTCGATCTTCCAGACGGCCTCCATCCCGAGCTCCTCGTACTCGACGACCTCGACCTTCTTGATGCAGTCCTGCGCGAGCCGGGCGGCGGGGCCGCCGATGGAGCCGAGGTAGAACCCGCCGTGCGTGCCGCACGCGTCGGTGACCTGCTGCGACCGGTTCCCCTTCGCCAGCATCACCTTGGAACCGCCCGCCGCCTGGAACTGCTCGACGTAGGAGTCCATGCGTCCGGCCGTGGTCGGTCCGAAGGAGCCGGACGCGTACCCCTCGGGCGTCTTCGCCGGGCCGGCGTAGTACACCGGGTGGTCCTTCAGGTACTGCGGCATCTCCTCGCCCGCGTCCAGCCGCTCCTTGATCTTGGCGTGCGCGATGTCGCGCGCCACGACCAGCGGCCCGGACAGCGAAAGCCGCGTCTTCACCGGGTACTTGGTCAGCTCGGCGAGGATCTCGTCCATCGGCTGGTTGAGGTCGATCCGCACCACGTCCGACGACTCGTCGAGGTGCTCGTCCGTCGTCTCCGGCAGGAACCGCGCCGGGTCCGTCTCCAACTGCTCCAGGAACACACCCTCGGCGGTGATCTTGGCGACGGCCTGGCGGTCGGCCGAGCAGGACACGGCGATCGCCACGGGGCAGGAGGCGCCGTGCCGGGGCAGCCGCACGACCCGCACGTCGTGGCAGAAGTACTTGCCGCCGAACTGGGCGCCGATCCCGATCTTCTGCGTCAGCTCGAAGACCTTCTCCTCCAGCTCCTTGTCCCGGAAGCCGTGTCCGAGCGGCGACCCCTCCGCCGGGATCTCGTCCAGGTAGTGCGCGGAGGCGTACTTGGCGGTCTTCAGCGCGTACTCGGCGCTCGTGCCGCCCACGACGATCGCCAGGTGGTACGGCGGACAGGCGGCCGTACCCAGCGAACGGATCTTCTCCTCCAGGAACTTCATCATGGAGGCCTCGTTCAGAACGGCCTTCGTCTCCTGGTACAGGAACGACTTGTTGGCCGAACCACCGCCCTTGGCCATGAACAGGAACTTGTAGGCGCCGCCGTCGGTGGCGTACAGCTCGATCTGCGCCGGCAGGTTCGACCCGGTGTTCTTCTCCTCCCACATGGTGAGCGGAGCCATCTGCGAGTAGCGCAGGTTCAGCTTGGTGTAGGCGTCGTAGATGCCCCGGCTCAGGGCCTCCTCGTCGCGTCCCTCGGTCAGCACGTTCTGCCCGCGCTTGCCCATGACGATCGCCGTGCCGGTGTCCTGGCACATGGGCAGTACGCCCGCGGCCGCGATGTTCGCGTTCTTCAGCAGGTCCAGGGCGACGAACTTGTCGTTGCCCGACGCCTCGGGGTCGTCGATGATCCGGCGCAGCTGCGCGAGGTGCGCCGGGCGCAGGTAGTGCTGGATGTCGTGGACGGCCTCGGCGGCCAGCTTGCGCAGCGCCTCCGGCTCCACCTTGAGGAACGTGCGCCCGTCGGCCTCGAAGGTGGAGACACCCTCGGAGGTCACCAGCCGGTACGGAGTGGTGTCCTCTCCCATGGGGAGCAGATCGGTGTACTCGAACTCAGGCATCGGTGCCCATTCCTCACTAGACAGGCTGTTCTCACAGGCGCGCCCCTTCGGTGCACTCACCGGCGGCGGCCGGGCTCCGTCGGGGGCGTCCCCAGCGTAGAACCTGGCGGGGAGGCCGGGCTTGTGAGGTAAGGCTCAGTTCGTCGCCCACGAGGTTGTCCACACCCCTAGTCGCGATCTATCGCGAGTGGGTACTCTGCTGTCGTGGACCTTCACAAGCGCCCCACCCAGGAACCGCCGTTGCCGTCCGCCGAGCTGCGCGCCTCCGACGCCGACCGTGACCGGATCGCCGACCTCCTGCGCGACGCCCTCGCCGAGGGCCGCCTCACCGCCGGGGAGCACGCCGAGCGGGTCGAGGGCGTGCTGGCCGCCAAGACGGTGGGTGAGCTGGATGTCTTCGTGCGGGACCTGCCGGCCGGTCAGGCCCGCAAGCCGAGCCGGGCGTATGTGCCGCCGGTCTCCTCGGTGCCCAACCGCCCGACTCCGGGGGCCATTCCGATCGATCCCGACGAGCGTCTGATGGCCGTCTTCAGCGCCTCGATGCGCAAAGGGCGCTGGCGGGCCGGCCGCCGCATCCACGCCTACGCGATATTCGGCAGCGTCGAGATAGACCTCAGCGAGGCGCTGTTCGAACACCGCCAGGTGATGATCAAGGCCGTCTCGGTCTTCGGCAGCGTCGAGATCCGCGTCCCGGAGAACGTCTCGTTGCGCGGAAGCGGCGCCGGCATCCTCGGTAACTTCGAGGTGCACGCGCTGGATTCGGGTGAGACCGACGCACCCGTGGTCTACGTGGACGGGTTGGCCGTCCTCGGGAGCATCGAGGCGAAGCCCAAGCGGGGCAAGGTGATCGCCGATCTCCTGGGCAGGGTGACGGACCACGTCTCGCGCAAGGTGGACGATCATTTGCGCAAACACCAGGATCGTTGACGCTTGTGAATTCGACCATGCCCGGACGCGGGCCGAAGGGCCCCGGTCCGGTTGTGGTCGCGGGGTGAGGGCGCGGAATTCCAGCGGATCGGGACTCAGTGCATAGGCCCGCGCACAGCGGGTAGGCCTTGCTGCATCGTCTCTCGCTCGCGAAGCCGTCGTCAGGAGTAGACCGTGCTGCATCCGCCGCATTCGTCCCTGCAGGTCGCTGCCGTGCCGCCCCAGCGGGTGCCAGTGCGCGACAGGGACCAGGACGCCCCGTGGCACACGGAGGCCGTGTGCCGGCGTGACGAGGCCGGGCTGTTCTTCGCCCCCTCCAAGGAACCCACCGCGGCACGGCTCTCCCGTGAAGAGGCCGCCAAGCGCGTCTGCGCCCGTTGCCCCGTCATGGTCGAGTGCCGAGAACACGCACTCCTGCAACCCGAGCCCTATGGAGTCTGGGGCGGCCTCACCGCGGCCGAACGCCGAGTGGTCCTGGCCCGCAGGCGCCGTCGGGATGTGGAGTTGCAGAAGGCCGCCAGGACGACGGGCACCATAGCCGCGGCCGGCTGACGCCCCTACGCACCCGCGAGGGCGCCCTCTCCGCACAAAGAGGGCGCCCTTTCGGCTTGGGCTTTTCAAAGGCGCGGGACCGTATCCGTATGCGGCTCCGCCGCGCGGGCGCGACCAGCCACGTACGACGCGCAGCCGACGGACGGTCGAGGCACCCCTCTCCTTCGGTGTGCCGGGAGCTACTTGGCCTTCTCGAAGTCGATGGAGCTGTAGGCCCGCAGCTTGCTCAGCCGATGCACCGAGTCGATCCGCCGCACCGTCCCCGACTTCGACCGCATCACGATGGAATCGGTGGTCGCGGTCTCCGACCGGTACCGCACCCCACGGAGCAGCTCACCATCGGTGATCCCCGTGGCCACGAAGAACACGTTCTCCCCGGACACCAGGTCATCGGTCGTCAGCACGCGGTCGAGGTCGTGCCCCGCGTCCACCGCCCGCTGCCGCTCCGCGTCGTCCTTCGGCCACAACTTGCCCTGGATCGTGCCGCCGAGGCACTTCACCGCACAGGCGGAGATGATGCCCTCGGGCGTACCGCCCACCCCGAGCAGCAGATCGACGCCCGTTCCCTCGCGCAGTGCCAGGATCGAGCCCGCGACATCCCCGTCGGAGATCAGCTTGATCCGCGCCCCGGCTTCCCGGATCTCCTTGATGATCCCTTCGTGTCGGGGCCGGTCCAGGATGACCACGGTCACATCGTCCGGCGCGGACCGCTTGGCCTTGGCGACCCGGCGGATGTTCACCGACACCGGCGCGTCGATGTCGACGAAGTCCGCCGCCTCGGGCCCGGTGACCAGCTTGTCCATGTAGAAGACGGCCGACGGGTCGAACATCGTCCCCCGGTCGGCCGCCGCCAGAACGGCGATCGCGTTGGTCATGCCCTTGGCCGTCAGCGTCGTACCGTCGATCGGGTCCACGGCGATGTCGCACTCCGGGCCGGTGCCGTCACCGACGCGCTCGCCGTTGAAGAGCATCGGAGCCTCGTCCTTCTCGCCCTCCCCGATCACGACGACGCCGTTCATCGACACGGTGGAGACCAGCGTCCGCATGGCGCGCACCGCCGCTCCGTCCGCCCCGTTCTTGTCCCCGCGGCCGACCCAGCGGCCCGCGGCCATCGCGGCCGCCTCGGTCACCCGTACGAGCTCCAGGGCGAGGTTCCGGTCGGGGGCCTCGGAGGGGACTTCGAGCTCGGACGGCAGATGATTGTTCTCGGTCATCGGAGCGCACCTTTCTGATACGACGACGGCCGGATGAGGGTTCCGCTCGACTCTATCGTCAGTCCGACAAAATGAGCAGGGGACCCCACGGATGAGCGGGCCACCGCACCTGCGACGATGAGGGTGTGGCAGGTACGAAAGGCAAGCAGACCGTTCGCGACATGGTCCTCTCCCTGGGGCTCATCATGCTGGCGGCATGGGTCATCTATCTCTTCATCCCGCACGACGAGACCGAGCAGGAGCTCAAGCGTGTCGACTACCGCGTCGAGCTGCTGACGGCGCGTCGCGCGGCCTCCTATCCGGTGGCCGCGCCCGAGGGTCTGCCCGAGACCTGGAAGGCGACCTCCGTCCGCTTCCGCGGAGACCAGTCCGACCGCTGGCACCTCGGGTTCCACGACCCCGACGGCCAGTACGTGGCGATCGAACAGTCCGCCGAGAAGCCGTCCCGGTTCATTCCGGACGCCACCGAGAACGCGAAGAAGACCGAGGCCACCCAGAGGATCGGCGACGAGACCTGGACCCGGTACGAGGGCGACCGCTACGACGCCCTCGTCCTGGAGCACGAGGGCTCCACGACCGTGGTCGCGGGCTCGGCGTCGTTCGACCGGCTGACGAAGATGGCCGAGGCGCTCAAGACGGAGTGACCGTGCGGGGCGTGAGCCCGTGTCGGACGCCACCGGCGGGTGACGCGCGCGACGTGAACGGAAGAAGGGCCCCGGCGGCGATGCCGGGGCCCTTCGTCGCGACTGCTGTCCTACGCGCACTCAGACCGTGGTGACGACCTCGTCGAAGCCCAGGCGCGGGGAGCGCGGGTGGGACGCGCCCTCGCCGGGCCTGCCGATGTTGACGATCATCAGCGGGGTGTGGTCGCCGTCCAGGAACTCCTTCTGGACACCGGCGTGGTCGAAGCCGGTCATCGGGCCGGCGGCCAGGCCCGCGGCGCGGACGCCGATGATGAAGTACGCGGCCTGGAGGGCGGCGTTCATTCCGGCGGCGGACTCGCGCGCCCCCCGCTCAGCGAAGAAGAGGTCCTTGGCCTGCGGGAACGCCGGGAACAGGGACGGCAGCTCCTCGTGGAACTCGTTGTCCGCGGCGAGGATCGCCACCAGCGGGGCGGAGGCCGTCTTGGCCTGGTTGCCCTCGGACATGTGCGGCACCAGACGCTCACGGGCCTCGGCGGAGCGGACGAGGACGATGCGCAGCGGGGTCTGGTTGAAGGCGGTCGGACCGTACTTGACCAGGTCGTAGATCGCCTGCACCTGCTCCTCGGTCACCGGCTCGTCGGTGAACGTGTGGGCGGTGTGCGCCTCACGGAACAGCAGGTCCTGGGCGGAGGGGTCGAGAACGAGAGACATGAGACAACCTTCTTGCGGCATCCGGTGTAGGTCCTCGACCCTACGCGAAGGAAGTTCAAATTTCAACTAAAGATGTGGGTGGAGTGGGGTGATCTACTTCTCACAAGGCGGCACGGGCGAGCAGACCGACCGGATGGTCGTCACCCGGCGCGACCGCCCCCCTCACGCTCCTCGTCCTCCTCCGCCAGCGCCGCGTCCAGCCGCGCCCGCGCCCCGTCCAGCCAGCGCCGGCAGACCTTGGCCAGCTCCTCGCCGCGCTCCCAGAGGGCGAGGGACTCCTCCAGCGTCGTACCGCCCGCCTCCAGTCGCCGGACGACCTCGATCAGCTCGTCCCGCGCCTGCTCGTACCCGAGGGCGCGGTCGGCCTCGGAGGACACGGTCGCCTCGGTCGTCCCGTCGGCCTCGCTCACGTTGCTGGTCATGCGGCCCACCCTATGCGTCCCCTCCGACAGTCCCGGCCCCGTCGGCCCGGACGGTGAACTCGCCCTCGGCCACCCGCGCCCGCAACGGCTCCTCGGGCGTGACCTCGCCCGGCGCCCGGACCACATGGCCGTCGGCCTTCTGCAGCACCGCGTACCCCCGCTGGAGTGTCGCCGCCGGGGAGAGGGCCACCACACGGGCGTGCGTGTGCGTCAACTCCGAGACCGCGCGGTCCAGATGGTGCCCGAGGCAACGCCGGCCCCGGTCCAGCAGCGAGGCCACCTGGTCGGCACGCTCGTCGATCATGCGGTGCGGATCCTCTATCGACGGGCGCGCCAGGGCGTGCGCGAGCCCGCGCTCCTCACGCTCCACGAACGCCTCCACACACCGCCGCGCGCGGTCCCGCAGCCACCGCACCCGCTCGTACTCCTCGCCCACGTCCGGCACGACCTTCTTGGCCGCGTCGGTCGGCGTGGACGCCCGCAGGTCCGCCACATAGTCCAGCAGCGGGGTGTCCGGCTCATGACCGATCGCCGACACCACCGGCGTACGACAGGACGCCACCGCCCGTACGAGCTGCTCGTCGGAGAACGGCAGCAGGTCCTCCACGCTGCCGCCGCCGCGCGCCACGATGATGACGTCCACGCCGTCCAGCTCGTCCAGCTCCTTCACCGCCTGCACCACCTGCGGCACCGCGTGCACACCCTGCACGGCGACGTTGCGCACCTCGAAACGGACGGCCGGCCAGCGGTGCCGCGCGTTCTCCAGCACGTCCCGCTCGGCCGCCGAGGCCCGGCCGCAGACGAGCCCGACGAGCTGCGGCAGGAACGGCAGCGCCTTCTTCCGTTCGGTCGCGAACAGCCCCTCGCTCGCCAGGGACTTCTTCAACTGTTCCAGCCTGGCCAGCAGTTCACCGACCCCCACCGGCCTTATCTCGGTCGCCCGCAACGACAGCTGCCCGCGCGGCGCGTACCACTCGGGCTTCGCCAGGACGACGACCCGCGCGCCCTCGCTCACCACATCGGCCACCGCGTCGAACACCTGGCGGAAACAGGTGACGCTCACGGAGATGTCGTGCGACGGGTCCCGCAACGTGAGGAACACGACCCCCGCGCCCGGGCGCCGCGACAACTGGGTGATCTGCCCCTCCACCCACACCGCGCCGAGCCGGTCGATCCAGCCGCCGATGAGCCGGGAGACCTCGCCGACGGGGAGGGGTGATTCGGCCGACGTGTTGAGAGCCATGCGCCGAGCGTAGCGGGGGGTGCCGACAAAGCCGCCGACGAGCGCGGGAGGGGGTGGGGGTGGGGGTGGGGGGTGACTGTGCGTCGGCGGGTGCGGATGGTTCGTGGCCGTTCGCGCAGTTCCCCGCGCCCCTGAAGAAGCAGGGCTGCGCCCCTGCCTTTGCGGCGCCAAAGGACCGTAGGCCTAAGGGTCGCCGGGAACTGCGCGAGAAGCCCCACGCACCCGCACCCGCACCCGCCCAACGACCCGTCCCTCACCTCCGTCCCGCCATCTCGTGGCGAAGGCCGCGCCAGGGCACCCCCTACGATGGAAGACATGACCGCTTCGCCTGGCCGCCGCCGTGTCCTCCTCGCCGCCCCGCGCGGCTACTGCGCGGGTGTCGACCGTGCCGTGATCGCCGTCGAGAAGGCCCTGGAGCAGTACGGGGCCCCCATCTACGTCCGCCACGAGATCGTCCACAACAAGTACGTCGTGCAGACCCTGGAGAGGAAGGGCGCCATCTTCGTCGAGCAGACGGAGGAGGTCCCCGAGGGGAACATCGTGATGTTCTCCGCGCACGGCGTGGCCCCGACCGTCCACGAGGAGGCCGCGCGCGGCAAGCTCGCCACCATCGACGCGACCTGCCCGCTGGTCACCAAGGTCCACAAAGAGGCCATCCGGTACGCCGGCGAGGACTTCGACATCCTCCTGATCGGGCACGAGGGCCACGAAGAGGTCATCGGCACCTCCGGTGAGGCACCGGACCACATCCAGCTCGTCGACGGCCCCGGCGACGTCGCCAAGGTCGAGGTCCGCGACCCCTCCCGGGTCGTCTGGCTCTCCCAGACCACGCTCTCCGTCGACGAGACGATGGAGACGGTCGGCGCGCTCAAGGACAAGTTCCCGCTGCTCGTCTCGCCGCCCAGCGACGACATCTGCTACGCCACGCAGAACCGTCAGCTCGCCGTGAAGCAGATGGGCGCCGAGGCCGAGCTGGTCATCGTCGTCGGCTCCCGCAACTCCTCCAACTCCAAGCGCCTCGTCGAGGTCGCCAAGCTCGCCGGGTCCCGTGAGGCCTACCTCGTGGACTTCGCCAGCGAGATCGAGGAGGCCTGGCTGGAGGGTGTGGAGACGGTCGGTGTCACCTCGGGCGCCTCCGTCCCGGAGATCCTCGTCGAGGAGGTCCTGGAGTGGCTGTCCCAGCGCGGCTACGAGGACGTCGAGCTGGTCAAGGCCGCCGAGGAGTCGATCACCTTCTCCCTGCCCAAGGAGCTCCGCCGCGACCTGCGCGAGGAGGCGGCCTCCCTGGTCGCCGAGCGCACCGGACAGGGCGCCTGACCCCCTGACCACCGCGTACGGCCCCGGAGCGTGTGAAGGTTCCGGGGCCGTACGCGTTCGAGCCCGTGAGGATTCCGGCCGTCGGCGGCGGTCGGCTCCCCTCGCGTCCGTGACTGTCAGTCGTACGACGTAACGTAGGGCCATGCACATCTTCGGCGTGGACATCGGTGGTTCCGGGATCAAGGGTGCTCCCGTGGACCTTGACCTGGGCGACCTGGCGGACGAGCGGCACAAGGTACTGACCCCGCACCCGGCGACGCCCGACTCGGTGGCCGACGGGGTCAAGGAGGTCGTCGAGCACTTCGGCTGGACCGGGCCGGTCGGCATCACCTTCCCCGGCGTGGTCACCGGCGGCGCCACGATCCGTACTGCGGCCAACGTCGACAAGAGCTGGATCGACGTCGACGCGCGCGCCCTGCTGAGCGACCGGCTCGGCGGCCTGCCGGTGACCGTGGTCAACGACGCGGACGCGGCGGGCGTCGCCGAGGTCCAGTTCGGCGCGGGGCGCGACCGTCAGGGCACGGTCATCCTGCTCACCTTCGGCACGGGCATCGGCAGCGCCGTCTTCTCCGACGGCGTCCTCGTCCCCAACACGGAGCTGGGCCACCTGGAGCTGAACGGCCACGACGCCGAGACCCGCGCCTCCACCAAGGCCAAGGACGACCACGAGCTGACCTGGGAGCACTGGGCCAAGCGCGTCACCAGGTACCTCGCCCACGTCGAGATGCTCTTCTCACCCGAGCTCTTCATCATCGGCGGCGGCGTCAGCCGCAAGTCCCAGAAGTTCCTCCCCCTCATCGAGGGCATCCAGGCGGAGATCGTCCCGGCCCAGTTGCAGAACAACGCGGGCATCGTGGGCGCGGCGATGCGGGCGGCGAAGGCGTACTAGAGGGCCGTTCGGCGGGGCTGGGCCGGGGGCCTCGGAGGGCGAGGACCGAGCGGGTGGCTGTCGTGCAGGGGCCGGGCCTGGGCACCAGGCTTCCGCACCTGCCCCTGCACCTCCACCCAACCCTTCCCCCCGTTCCTCTCCCCGGCCTCCCCAGCCCTCTCCTTCTCCCTCTCCCACTTCCGTTCGGCCGCTCGCCGGGCCATCAGCCGGACCTTGCGGACGGTCACGATCACCCCGGCGACGAGCGTGCCGCCGTAGAGCCAGCCCGCCTGCATGGCGAGGGTGGTGACGAGGGCCATCAGGTGGTCGCCGAGTCCGCCCTCGCCCTGGGCGACCAGCGGCAGACCGGCAGCGAAGGCGATCGGTACGACGACCGGGGCGCCAGCCAGGTCACAGGGCCGCACCCACACCGCGGTCAAGGCGCTGACCACAAGGAACAGCATTCCGTACAGGGCAGGGGACGCGTCGAACAGCAGCCTGCCGAGGCCGGCCGCCACGAACATCGCCACCCCGCAGAACAGCCCGCAGCCCAGCCCGGTGAGGCGTGGTTCCGGCATCCCGCGCACGGCCCGCGCGACGCGCCGCACGGCTCGAACCGGAAGCGGCACGGGCCCGCGCACGACCGGAGCACGACGCGGGTCCCCCACGCCGGGGCGCCGACCCTCTCTGTCCGCCTGCGGTGGAAGGGGCGTGGTGCCGCGCCGCGGCCCGGTCCGAGGGGGATTCGGCGGGTACGTCCTCTGCTGCTGCTCCACTCGTCCAACCTAGGTCGGTTAATGTGCCGAACGGGTTCACAGACACGCCGCCGAGCGGACCTTGGCCAAGCGTTCGATACCTCGCCGGGGCGTGTGCCGGTACGCCGTAAACTGGGGGATCGGCCGGCCCTCCGGCCGCTGGGGCGCGATCCGCCGGACAGGCTCCGGGCCGGCCCCAGGCCCAGCCGCTCCAGCCCCGGCCGCCTGGCCCTCCTACATACGGGAAGTCGCAAACGTGTCGCTCACGATCGGAATCGTCGGTCTGCCCAACGTCGGCAAGTCGACCCTGTTCAACGCCCTGACCAAGAACGACGTGCTGGCGGCCAACTACCCGTTCGCCACGATCGAGCCGAACGTCGGCGTCGTGGGCGTCCCGGACGAGCGCCTGGCCAAACTGGCCGAGATCTTCAGCTCGCAGAAGATCCTCCCGGCGACCGTCGACTTCGTCGACATCGCGGGTATCGTGCGCGGCGCCAGCGAGGGCGAGGGCCTCGGCAACAAGTTCCTCGCGAACATCCGCGAGTCGGACGCGATCTGCCAGGTCATCCGTGCCTTCCAGGACGAGAACGTCGTCCACGTCGACGGCAAGGTCTCGCCCAAGGACGACATCGAGACGATCAACACCGAGCTGATCCTCGCCGACCTGCAGACCATCGAGAAGGTCCTGCCGCGCATCCAGAAGGAGTCGCGGATCAAGAAGGACGTCGCGCCGAAGGTCGCCGCGGTCGAGGCCGCCAAGGAGATCCTGGAGAAGGGCGACACCCTCTTCTCCCAGGGCATCGTGCAGGGCTCCGGCAACGAGGAGCTCCTTCACGACCTGCACCTGCTCACCACCAAGCCGTTCCTGTACGTCTTCAACGTCGACGAGGACGAGCTGACCGACGAGGACTTCAAGAACGAGCAGCGAGCCCTGGTCGCCCCCGCCGAGGCGATCTTCCTCAACGCCAAGCTGGAGGCGGACCTCGCCGAGCTGGACGAGGCCGACGCGATGGAGCTGCTGGAGTCGGTCGGCGCCGAGGAGCCGGGCCTCGCCACCCTGGCCCGTGTCGGCTTCGACACCCTCGGCCTGCAGACCTACCTCACGGCCGGCCCCAAGGAATCCCGCGCCTGGACCATCAAGAAGGGCGCGACGGCCCCCGAGGCGGCCGGTGTCATCCACACCGACTTCCAGAAGGGCTTCATCAAGGCCGAGGTCATCTCCTTCGCCGACCTGGTGGAGACCGGCTCGGTCGCCGAGGCCCGCGCCAAGGGCAAGGCGCGCATGGAGGGCAAGGAGTATGTGATGCAGGACGGGGATGTCGTGGAGTTCCGCTTCAACAACTGAACTCCACCACGTCGCTGAAGTGGTGGAGTTCAGCGCAGAATTACAAGCAGCCAAACGGGGCCGGGACGCATATGTTCCGGCCCCGTTTGGCGATCGTCAGCGTGTCCGGCCTGTGCCCTTCGAAGGCCCCTCCGCGCTTTCCTGGTCGCTGGGGATAGCAGGCGGTGGGGCTGTGGTCCCACGGGGAATGAGATGCGTGGGCAGGACGATGTGCCGGCCGTGGTCCGTCTCGGGATCGTTGATGAGTTCCAGGGCCAGTTCGAACGGCGGCGCGGCCCATGTCGGAGGGCGACTGGGCGACGGTGGACAGGTCGAGCCACTCGGCCATCAGCTGGTCGTCGAATCCGAGGACGGAGATCCTTTCGGGTACCTCGACCTGTACAGTGCGCAGGGCCGAGACGACAGCCGCGGCGAGTTCGTCCTGCTCGGCGAAGATCGCGGTGGGTGGTTCGCGCAGGCTCAGCAGGCTCCCGATGGCCTGGGTGGTGCCGCGCTTGTCGCGGGGCGGGGTCGTGACGACCAGATCGTCGTCCAGTGGTATGTCGGCCTCGGTGAGCGCCTGCCGGTAGCCGAGGAGGCGCTCACGAGAGCTGAAGGTGAAGCCGCGGGCGTTGACGGTGTGGGCGAAGGCGATCCGGCGGTGTCCGAGGTTGATCAGATGGCGGGTGGCCTTGCAGGCGGCGGAGACGTCGTCGACGTAGACGCTGGGCCGGCCTTCGACGTGCTGGCTGATGGAGATGACCGGCATGCTGAGATCGTCGAGCCGGGTGGTCTCCTCCTTGGTGAGGTCGAAGCAGAAGACCAGTAGCGCGTCCGCGTTGCGCCGGGCCGGCAAGCGCTCGAAGAACTCCGCCACGCGGTGAAGGTGCTCAAGCCGTCCGTGACAGCGGCAGCCGGAGGCAGCGCATTCCGTTGCCGTCCCTGGTGGCCGGCCGGTGTATCGGAAGATCTCGGATGCCGGGCTGCCTGCGTATGTCAGGGCGGCGTTGTGGTCGGCGATGTCGCAGCCCTTGGCCGTCGGGAATCGAAGGTGCAGCCGCCCGGATGCGGTGCCGGAGGCGTCGAACCAGAGTCGGCATCCATTAGGCTTGGGCCTTTCCGTGGGGGACGAGCCGCCAGCCTCGGGCGACGAGTTCCCGGATGTCGCGGATGGCTTGCTGGTCGCTGAGGTCGGCGTCCTGCTGGTAGACGGTGCGGCGGACCTTCGCGTCAGAGAATGCGGGCAGCAGGGCGTAGACGGCCCGTTCGTCCAGGCCGGCTGCCTCGATGCCTTCGACCAGGCGGGTCCGGGCCCGCGACATGACATCGAAGCGGCGCTGGGCCTGCTGGGCCTGCCGGTGGTGTGCGGTCAGGCAGAACCGGAGCCAGGGCCGGGTGTCCCGGCCCTGGCGCCCACTCCACTTGCGTCCCTCTGTTTCGAACGTCAGGCCAGTAGCGGCATGCGCTGTGCAGCGGGGCTCCGCGGGTGTGTACGACAGGGCTTCGTTCGGATCGCCGTCCTTGGCGGCTCCCGGTCTGTTCGCCCCGGTCTGTTCGCCCCGGTCTGTCAGCCCCTCTGTTCGACCCGGCCTATGTGAAGGACCGCAGGCGCAGGCTGTTGGTGACGACGAAGACCGATGAGAAGGCCATCGCGGCTCCGGCGATCATGGGGTTGAGCATGCCGAGTGCGGCGAGCGGCAGGGCCGCGACGTTGTAGCCGAAGGCCCAGAACAGGTTGCCCTTGATGGTGGCCAGGGTCCTGCGGGACAGGCGGATCGCGTCGGCGGCCACCCGCAGGTCACCTCGTACGAGGGTCAGGTCGCCGGCCTCGATCGCCGCGTCGGTGCCGGTGCCCATCGCCAGGCCCAGGTCGGCGGTGGCGAGCGCGGCCGCGTCGTTGACGCCGTCGCCCACCATGGCCACCGTACGGCCTTCCTTCTGCAGCCGTACCACCACGTCGACCTTGTCCTCGGGCAGGACGTCGGCGATCACCTCGTCGATGCCGACGGCCCGAGCGACCGACTCGGCGACGAGTTGGTTGTCGCCGGTCAGGAGGACGGGCTTCAGACCGAGTCCTCGCAGTTCCTCCACCGCGGCGGCGCTGGTCTCCTTGATCGCGTCGGCGACGGTGAGGACGCCGCGTGCCTCGCCGTCCCAGGCGACGGCGACCGCTGTGCGTCCCTCGGCCTCTGCCGCGGCCTTGGTCCTGGCCAGCTCGCTGGGCAGTTCGATGGCCCACTCCTTCAGGAGCTTCTCCCGGCCCACGAGTACGGAGTGCCCGTCCACGACGCCCTGTACGCCGAGGCCGGCCACGTTCGCGAAGCTCTCCGGTACCGGCAGGCTGCCGGCCCGGTCCTCGGCTCCGGCCGCGATGGCCCGGGCGATCGGGTGTTCCGAAGCATGCTCCAGGGCGCCTGCCAGGCGGAGCAGTTCGCCCTCGTCCACGCCCGGTGCGGTGAGGACGTCCTGGAGTTGCATCCGGCCCGTGGTCACCGTGCCGGTCTTGTCCAGGACGACGGTGTCCACGCGACGGGTGGACTCCAGGACCTCCGGGCCCTTGATGAGGATGCCGAGCTGGGCTCCACGGCCCGTACCGACCATCAGCGCGGTCGGCGTGGCCAGTCCGAGCGCGCACGGGCAGGCGATGATCAGGACGGCCACGGCGGCCGTGAAGGCGGCGGCAGCGTCGCCCGTGGCGCCGAGCCAGGCGCCGAGGGTGGCGGCGGCGATGAACAGGACGGCGGGGACGAAGACGCCGGAGATACGGTCGGCGAGGCGCTGCACCTCGGCCTTGCCGTTCTGGGCGTCCTCGACCAGCCTCGCCATCCGGGCGAGCTGGGTGTCCGCGCCGACGCGGGTCGCCTCGACGACGAGCCGGCCCCCGGCGTTCACGGTCGCGCCGGTCACGGCGTCCCCGACGGTCACGTCCACCGGCACGGACTCGCCGGTCAGTGTCGAAGCGTCCACGGCCGAGGCCCCGTCGACCACCGTGCCGTCGGTCGCGATCTTCTCCCCGGGGCGTACGACGAAGCGGTCGCCGACCGCCAACTGTGCGACAGGGACGCGTACTTCCTTGCCGTCCCGCAGTACCGAGACGTCCTTGGCGCCCAGTTCCAGCAGCGCTCGCAGGGCCGCGCCGGCCTTGCGCTTGGACTTCGCCTCCAGGTAGCGCCCGATGAGGATGAACGTCGTGACACCGGCCGCGGCCTCCAGGTAGATGGAGGAGGAGCCGTCCGAACGGGCGATCGTGAACTCGAAGCCGTGCCGCATGCCCGGCATGCCCGCGTCGCCGAAGAACAGTGCCCAGAGCGACCAGCCGAGCGCGGCGAGCGTGCCGAGGGACACCAGGGTGTCCATGGTCGCGGCGCCGTGCCGGGCGTTGGTGAACGCGGCCTTGTGGAAGGGGAACGCGCCCCAGACGACGACCGGTGCGCCCAGCGTCAGTGACAGCCACTGCCAGTTGTCGAACTGCATGGCCGGGACCATGGCCATCAGCACGACCGGCACCGACAGCGCGAGCGACCCCAGCAGACGCTGCCGCAGCGAGAGCAGCTCCCTGTCCACCGCGGGGCCGGCCGCCCGGGCGTCGTCGCCCCCCTCGGCGGTCGGCGGGGCGGGCGGAGGCGGCTCCTCGGCCGTGTAGCCGGCCTTCTCGACGGTGGCGATGAGGTCGGCGACACCGATCCCGTCCGCGTAGGAGATCTTCGCCTTCTCGGTGGCGTAGTTGACGGTCGCCGTGACGCCGTCCATGCGGTTGAGCTTCTTCTCTATGCGGGCCGAGCAGGAGGCACACGTCATGCCGCCGATGGAGAGCTCGACCTCGGAGGTGGGCACGGATGCCGGGCCGTGCGGTCTCGTATCAGGAGCCGCGCTTGTCATGGGAGGTTCTCCTGGGGTTGGCCAGGGCGGCCGGCCGCCCTGGCAGCGGGATCGGCGCGCCCCGGCAGGGAGGCGGTGCAGGGCCCGGGGCTGTCGGCCCCGGAAGGTCTCAGAGCGAGCCGACCAGCTCGTAGCCCGCCTCGTCGACGGCGGCGCGGACGGCCTCCTCGTCGAGCGGGGCGGCGGAGGCGACCGTGACCTCACCGGTCTCGGCGACGGCCTTCACCGAAGTCACGCCGCTGATCGCGGATATCTCCTCGGAAACCGCGCCCTCGCAGTGACCGCAGGTCATGCCGGACACCTTGTAGACGGCGGTCACCTCACCCCGCTGGGTGCCGGAGTGGCAGGAACCGTCGGTGGAGCAGCAGGAGTCGGAGTTCGTCTGATCGGTCATGGCCTTCACCTCAGGTGTCGATGCGTGCGTGATCGTCGAGGGATACCCTCGGGGGGTAGATGCTATACCCCCCCGGCGTATATGCAAAGCTGTTGCCAGATACCCCGTGGGGGTATAGCTTTCTCGTATGACGTTCCTCTTGTCGGCCCTTCCCGGGAGGCCCTTATGAAGACCTGGCCGAAGATCACCGGCTTCACCGCGGCACTCGCCGTCGCGTTCGGCGCGGCCTACGGTGTGGGCAGCCTCGCCGGATCCGGCGACGCGGGCACCAGAGCGGGTAAGAACGCCGCCAGGGAGGTCGAGACGACGGAGGGCGGCGACGCCGGCGAGGCCGTAGAAGTGCCCGAAGGGCTGCAGGTTTCGGCCGACGGCTACTCGATCGACCTGAAGACCCCGCGGATCGAGCGCGGACGCACCACCGAGATACGGTTCGCCATCCTCGACGCGAAGGGGCGACCGGTCACCGACTACGAGGTGGAGCAGGAGAAGGAACTCCACCTGATCCTGGCCTCCCGCGACCTGACCGTCTTCCGCCACCTGCACCCCACGCGCTCCGGAGACGGGACGTGGAGCATGCCCGTGAGCCTGCCGACAGCCGGCGACTACCGCCTCTTCGCGGACTTCGCCCCTGCTGTCGAGGGCGGCGAGAGCCTCACCCTGGGCACCGATCTGGCGGTCGCCGGGCGCTACGAACCGCAGCCACTGCCCAAGCAGGTGTCCACCAGCAAGGTCGACGGCTACACGGTCACCCTGCGCGGGGACCTCGACGCCGGCTCCGCACGGGAGCTGACCTTCGAGGTGAGCAAGAACGGCAGGCCGGTGACCGACCTGCAGCCCTACCTCGGCGCCTACGGGCACCTGGTCGCGCTGCGCGCCGGAGACCTGGCCTACCTGCACGTCCACCCCAACAGCGAAGCCGGCGACGCCCGGATGGAGCCGGGGCCGACCGTCTCCTTCACCGCCACCGCGCCGAGCGCCCACGGTTACCGCCTCTTCCTTGACTTCAAGCACGAAGGCAAGGTGCGAACCGCGGACTTCACCGTCCAGGCCGGCGTCGGCGGCGACACCGCGGCGGAGAGCGAGCACGCCGAGGACAGTGGCTCGCAGGAGCACGGGCACGGGTGACGCCCCGCCGCCGATCGCGGGCGAGCGGCCACCTACCGGCCCTGCCCGGTCGGCGTCCGGTGGCCGTCGCCCTGCGCGGGAACGGCCACCGGTGGATGCTCCGAAGACCGCGACCGTCCTCCGCCGAGGGCGGTCGCGGACAGTTCGGTCAGCGGCACCTCCATCCGCCGGTCGATCCTGTCGCGTTCCCAGGTGCGGGTGTCGATCAGCCACCACTCCTCGACGATGACGACGTAGAGGCGGTGCGGTGCCGGAGCGCGCAGCTGCGACGGCTGGAGCCTGAACCGGTCACGTTGCTCGGGGTCGGGGAACACGGTCCGGTAGAAGTGCGCGTAGTAGTCGCCCAGTTCGTCCGCGGGGATCTCGCCGCAGGTTCCGGTGAACTGGGCGCCGTCGACCGCGCCGATGTCCAGACCGGGAGTGCTCGGTGCCGCGAACAGCGTTCCGCTGACAGCCGGGGTGTGCGCGATGTTCAGCCCGTGCCGGGACAGTCCCGCCGAGCCGAACACGAACCGCAGCGGGTCCGCCTGCCAGGCGTACTCCAGCGTGGCCACCCAGGGCCGCCCCTCCGGTGACACCGTGGCCAGGTTCAGATAGCGGGCCTTCTCCAGCAGGAGACGGGTTCTGCTCAGCGGTGTGGTGTCGTCGGTCGTCATCATCGATTCTCCGCTGTGCGGGTCTGGTCGGCGCTTCTGCGTCCGCGCACGATGTCCTCGGACAGGGCACGCCAGAAGGCGGCTTCGTAGGCGTGCACCATCCGAGCCGTCCGGACGGCCTCGGCGGAGTCGTCTCCTGCGGCCAGACCGGTACGCAACGTCTCCGCCGCCTGGTCCAGCAGTTCCTGGGGCGTGTCGGCGAAGAACCGGAAGTGCCCGACGGCCTGTTCGTCGAATCCGTACCGCTTGCACAGCGCGTCGGCCACGCGGGTGTACTGGTCTCCTGATTCGGCCGCATTGGCGAGCAGGGCGAGGGCGATGTCGCTGCGGGTGCCGTGCAGAGCGGTCTGGGTCAGGTAGGCCGGGTACGCCTGAGCGAGTGGGCGGGGCTCGTACGCCGTCAGGTCCGCCTCGTCCATCCCCAGGGCTGACGCGAAATCGAGCAACAGGCGCAATGCCTGCGATTCGCCCTGGGCCATCGCCAGGAACAGGTCTCCGGCGGGGGGCGAGGGGAAACGTGAGGCCAGCAGGGCGAAGCTGCGGCGGTCGCTTCCCACCAGGCGGTACAGCTCCCCTGCCAGCGTGCGCAGATGCCCCTTCGGTACCTCGCCCGCCTCCAGCAGGTCGATGAACCGGTTCGGCACCCACTGCCTGGACATCTGCTGCCGTGCCGCTGTGACGACGGCGTCTGTCTCATCGTCCATCGTGTGCTCCCCTGGGCTCCGTCGGGTCGGGCGATGTGCCGACGCCGGCTGTGGCGGTGCGTCGGCGCAGATCGGGGCCGGTCGCCGTGCCGGACTTCGCCCCGGCGATCCAGGGCCCCTCGATCGAGGGGTCGATGACGCCCTCTTCCAGCCAGGCGAAGTCTCCGGCGAGGACCGCGCGCGCCAGAGCACGGTCGTGGTCGTCGGTGTTGGTGACCAGCCGGGTGAACAGCTCCGTGACTCTGATGCGCGCCTGCCTGCAGAACAGGTCGGCAAGCCGGACGGGCGTGTCGTCGGCGTCACCGAGGGCCGCCGCGTAGGCACAGGCGGCGCTCATCGCGTACAGCTCCGCGCCGATGTCGACGAGCCGGCCCAGATGGCGCTGGTGGACGTCCAGTTCACCCTCCGGGCGCCGAGCGAACTCGGCGAACGGCGCGGCGATCCGCCTGGCCGCCTGCTCGACGAAAAGCAGATGCCCGGTGAGCGCGCTCCTGCCGACGGGGGCGTCGCCCGGGGCTTCACCGGGGCCGTCGGGCGTCGCGGCGGCCTCCGCGCGGTGGTGTGTGAGGACCGCGTCGGCGATGAAACTCCGCAGCGCCTCCGTCGATCCGTCGAAGATGCGTCCGATGCGCAGGTCGCGCAGCAGCCGCTCGACCGGTACGCCGCGCTCGCCGCGCGCCGCGGCCGACTCCGCGGTCTCGTAACCCCGGCCGCCGCGCGACTGCATCAGTTCGTCGGCGACGAGCCAGCCGTGTTCCGAGGCGAAGAGCTTGGCCAGTTCGGCTTCGAGCGCGGTGTCGCCACCGAGGTCGGCGCGGCTTCCGGAGATCTCGACCATCGCCTCCAGGGCGAAGGCGGTGGCCGCGATGTAGGCCAGCTTTCCGGCGACCGCGTCGTGCTCGCCGATCGGCCGTCCCCACTGCACGCGGACACCGGCCCACTCCCGGGCGATCTTCGCGCTCCACTTGGCGGCGGCGGCACAGACGGCGGGCAGTGAGAGCCGCCCGGTCTCCTGCGCGGCCAGGGCAACGGTCAGCCCCTCGCCTTCACCGCCGATGCGGTTCGCTGCCGGGACCACGACATCGTGGAGCCGGATCACACCGTTCTCCAGACCGCGCAGCCCCAGGAAGGAGCTGCGGTGCTCCACCTTCACCCCAGGTGTGTCGGCCTCGACGACGAACACCGTCATTCCCCCGGAGCGGTCCTCCGCCGGGGGAACCATGGCCATGACCACGAGCAGGTCCGCGATGGTGCCGTTGGTGGTCCACAGCTTCACGCCGCTCAGCGTGTATGTGTCCCCCGACCGGTCGGGGACGGCGGTGGTGTGCATCCGGAACGGGTCGTTGCCGATCTCGGGCTCGGTGAGGGCGAAGGCGGAGATCTCCCGTACGCACCGAGGCAGGAAGGCGGTCTTCTGCTCTTCCGTGCCGAACAGCAGGAGCGGCTGCGGCAGGCCGATGGCCTGATGGGCGGCGAGCAGCTCACCGAGTGCCGAGTGGGTGCTGTTGACCACCATCAGGGCGCGGAGGTAGCACCGCCCCGACAGTCCGAGTCCGCCGTACTCCCTGGGGATCCTGACGGCGAAGGCCCCGAGTTCCTTGAGGCCCTGGATCACCTGGTCGGGGATGCGGTCCTCACGTTCGATCAGATGGCTGTCGACCTTGTTCGTGCAGAACTCCCGCAACCTGGTGAGGAAGTGCTCGTCCGCGTCCCCAAGGCGCCTCGGATCGCCGGGGGGTGGGGTGAGGAGGCTGGTGCGGAGCCGTCCGAGGAAGAGCTCCGCACCGAAGCCGGGCGCTGTCATCAGGCGGCGGACGGCGTGGCCTGGATCATGGACAGCGGTCCGGCCGCGCCGAAGCGCACGGACTGCACGGTGAAGCCGGTCTCCGAGAGCATCGTCCGGAACTCGGACTCGGTCCGTTCCCGGCCGCCGGCCATGACCATCATGTTCACATCGGTGAAGTACGCGATCGACTGGTCCGGGGAGGGGGTCTCGGGCAGCACCGTCCCCACGATCAGCAAGGTGGCGGATTCGGGCATCAGGGTGCGGCAGGAGCGCAGCAGTGCCCGCGCGTCCTCGTCGTTCCAGTCCTGGAAGACGCTCTTGATGATGTAGAGATCGCCGTCACCCGGGATGTCCTGGAAGAAGTCGCCCGGCTGGATCGCGCAGCGGTCGGCGACACCGGCCTTGCCCAGCACGGCGGCGGCGTCGGCCACACCGCTCGGGCTGTCGAAGACGGTTCCGCTCAGGTGGGGATGAGCGGTGAGGACAGCCGCCAGGAGGGTTCCGTCTCCGCCGCCGAGGTCCACCACCTTGGTGGCCCGGGAGAAGTCATAGGCGGCGGCGACGCGTGCGGCCGCGATCCGGGACTCCTCGCCCATCGCCTCGTGGAACAGGGCACTGAACTCGGTGTCCGCGGTCAGGCTGGTGTAGAAGTCGGAGCCCTTGGCCTGGCTGAAGGCCAGTTCGCCGGTGGCGACGGCCTGGCCCAGGCCCTGCCATGCGGTGAACCACATCGGGCTGCAGAAGACCCGGGTGAAGGCACGCAGCGAATCGGGGGAGTCGGAACGCAGTTGCGCCCCCACCTCGGTCAGACCGAAGCGGGCCGGCTCGGGCTCCGTGGTGACTCCGACCGCTGCGAGGAGGCGCAGCACGCGGCGCAGTGACGGCTCGTGCGCCCCGGTCTCCGCGGCCAGTTCCTCGCTGCTCCGCACCCCGTCCTTGATCAGGTCGGCTATGCCCAGATCGGCCACGACTCCGAGTGCGTGCGCGGTCATGTAGCCGCCGATCCGCTCGATCAGGGCGGCCCGCAGCCGGATGCGCTTGGCGGTGGTGTCGTCCGGTCCACTGATGGTCATGGTGTTCGTCCTTCGTGTCGGTCGGTACGGAAGGGGAAACGGAGCAGACGCCCTGTCAGAGGTGGTGGCGAACCCACACGTTGGGTTCGATGTAGACGGCGTGGTCCTGCTCCAGGTCGGCCACCACGGGTGTCAGTGCGCCGGGCACCTCGACGGGGCCGCTGGTGTCGAACGGCAGCTCTGTCCACTCGCGCCATTGCGTGAGGCTCCCGGAGATGGTCATCGAGGCCGGGCAGACTTTCAGGATCTGGCCTCCGGTCCGCACGTGGACGCGCAGCCACGGGTCCTCCGGCAGCCCGTCCGGACGGGTCCGCGCGGCGTAGTCGGCCATGGTCAGCCGCGGCGCGGTGTGTTTGAGGCTCGGTCGCACCGGGGCGACCAGGTCGTCGAAGCCCTGGCTTCCGGCGTGGTCCTTGAGGGCCTGGAGTGTGCGCCCCGAGAGACTGCGCGACTGGTGGCCGGGCACCACGGCGATCTCCAGCGCGCACAGTGCGTTGAGCCGGTGACCGCTGTAGGTGTCGGTCATGCACTGGCGCAGTGCTTCGTCCCAGCCGGTGTCGGGCAGGCTGCGGGGCTTGCCGTCCCAGGAGAGCGGGGCGCTCGCGGCGCGGGCGACGACCGTCTTCGTCTCGTCCAGGACCACGAGCTGGTGCTGGGCGTACCGTTCGAAGATCCAGTGGACGAGGGTGGGGTCGGGGCGTATGTAGTCGGGCCAGGACGACTCCATCGTCAGCATGGCCGTCTCCAGATCGGGACGTTCGGCCAGGTTCGTGACGTGCAGTTCCGTACCAGCGGTGCTGTGAGGCATGGCGGGTCTCCGGTGGGTGGTCTCGTGTGGTCCCGGTCTGTCAGTCCGTCAGCAGCCGCACCGGCTCTCGCCCGGTGTGCAGCGGCGCCGGCCGGTGCGGGGTACGCAGGAGCTCCAGGTACCGGGCGCGGGGGATCGGCTGCGCCCCGAGGAGCCTGATGTGGTCGCTGTCGCGCTGGACGTCGACCGCGATGCCGCCTGCTTCCGCGAAGCGGCGCGTCAGCTCGGCCACGGCGGCCTTGCCGGCACCGCTGCGCAGCGTGAACTGCGAGTCGGCACTGAAGACGGCACCGACGCGTACCCCGTACACCCCGCCGATGAGTTCGTCTCCGTCCCAGACCTCGACACTGTGGGCGTATCCGCACTCGTGCAGGCGGGTGAGGCTCGCGAGCAGCTCGTCGGTGAGCCAGCACTCCGTGCGCCCCTCGCGGCACCGGCTGACCACCCGCTCGAAGCAGACATCCGCGGTGGTGGTCCAGTCGGTGCGGCGCAGCTGCCGTCGAAGGCTTCGCTGGATGCGTGCCTGCGCGACGGGAATGACCGGTCGGGGGTCCGGTGAGCACCAGGCGACGCCGTACGGATCCCGGCTGCCGGTCTGCAGCCCGACCCGTCCGGCAGCAACCTCGGACTCGTAGCTCAGTTCATTGATCAGCCGGTGCTCGACGGTGGCGGCGGGAAAGGGGTACAGCCCTTGCCGGTATGCGTCGAGCAGGCTCCATGGGCTGAGATCGTTGCCGAACGCGACCGGGCCGTCGGAAGGCGCCGCGGCCAGATCCAGGAGGCCCCATGCGGACCGGGGCCGGACCGGGCTTGGCATCAGCACGTGGGCCTCACAGGAAGTCGATACCGGTCAGATAGCGGATGTAGCGGTCGAGCATTTCGGTGTCCACCGGGGGGATCCCGATACCGCTGCCGTCCAGGGCCAGCTCCACGTTGGTCCGGGAGAAGACGGGGAACGTGGTCTCCAGGTACATCTCCGCCACGCTCATCTCGCCGGTGGAGCAGCGGTCGATGAACAGGGGGGCGAAGGGCGTCATGGGGTGTCCGGGCTCCTCGACCGCGATCTCGGCGATCCGTTCCACCCATTCCGCCCACGGGACCTCACGTACCTCGTGGCCATGGGCACGCAGGCGTTCGGCGAGTACGGAGACGTTCGCCTTGCCCGGATTGGTGAGGTGGTAGACCTCACCCTGCGGCAGCCGGGATCCGGCGATGTGCGCGACGGCCGCGGCGAAGCAGTCGACAGGTGTGTAGTCCAGGGGCAGTTCGGCGACGGGTGACATCCCGGTGTCCACGATGAACTTCTTCATCGCGCACATCTCCGTCGAGGTGTTCCAGGCACCGGTCTGCCGGTCGCCGGAGATGTCGGCGGCCCGGTAGACGGCCACGGGAAGCCCCTGGCGGGCGGCGCTCAGCAGCAGGGCCTCCGCGACCCACTTGCTCTCGACATAGCCCACTGACAGGCGATCGGCGTGGGCGGCCGGAGTGGACTCGCTGACCTGCCGGACGCCGGCGGTCCCGAAGCCCGAGACCACCGCCATGGTGGAGGTGTAGTGGACGGGGGCGTTGCGGTACCGCGCGGCCATACGGATGATCTCGCGGGTTCCCTCGACGTTGGCCGCCCGCATGTGGGCGTACGGATAGATGAAGTTGACGAGCCCACCTGGATGGTGGATGACGTCGACGATCCGGGCCAGCCGGTCGAACCCGTCCTCCGTCAGGCCGAGACGAGGCTCGGCGAGATCGCCCGGGACAGCGCGGATGCGCCCCTCCTCGCGATAGCGCTCCAGGTCGTCCTGGAAGTAGTGCGAGGTGTTCCTCTGCAGACGCGCCATCGCGGTGGCGTCATCGTCGGCCCGCACCAGACAGTGCACGGTGGCATCGGTGGAGGCCAGCAGCTCCCGGAGCAGATAGCCCCCGAGGAAGCCGGTGGCCCCGGTGAGGAAGATGTGGGCCGGTTTCTCCCACGAGGCGGGTTCGGCCGGCGTTCCGGGGATGGGTATGCCCAACTCGGCCTCGGCGGCGAAGTCCACGGCCTTGGCGTCGTCGGCGAGCATCCCTGCCCTGGCCGACTCGACGGCGGACGCGAAACTGCGCAGCGTCGCGTCGTCGAGCAGCAGCCGGATCAGCGGGCGGATCTGGGTGATCAGGATGCCCAGGGACTCACGGAGCTTGGCCAGCAGTTGGGCGGCCTTCAGGGAATCGCCGCCCAGGCTGAAGAAGTTGTCGTGCGGCTCGACGCGCTCCACGTCGAGAACCTGGCGCCAGATACCGGCGACCACTCGTTCCACCAGCCGGGCGCCATGGTCCGGGTCGGCCTCGGGAGCGGGCAAGGCGTCGGTTCCGGAGGGGGCCGGCTCGGGCAGCGCCTTCAGATCGACCTTGCCGTTGCTCGTCACAGGCAGCCCCGGCAGTCGGACGAACGCCGAGGGGATCATGTACGCGGGCAGCCGGCCGGTGAGGAACGTGCGTAGCTCACCGCTCGTGGGCGAGACACCGTCCGGTGTGGGGGCCGCGGTGTAGTACGCGGCGAGCTTCGCCTCCGCGCCCTGAACCCACGGCACCACAGCCGCGTCCACGATCAGTTCGTGCGCGGACAGTGCCGCCTCGACCTCGGCCGGCTCGACGCGGAACCCGCGGATCTTGATCTGTCGGTCCGAACGCCCGGTGATCTCCAGATCGCCGGCAGACGTCCAGCCGCCGACGTCGCCGGTGCGGTACATCCGGGTGCCGGGCTGTTCCGCGCGGGGATCGGGCAGGAATCCGGACCGGTCCGCGGCGTCCCCGAGGTAGCCGTGCGCGACACCGGGGCCGGATATGTAGATCTCTCCTCGCCGGCCGGGTGCGACAGGTTGCAGATCGTCATCCAGTACGTGGACCACGGTGCCCGGAAGCGGGCGGCCGACCGGCGCCGGGCCCTGCCCCGGCAGCGTCTGAGTGGTGATCTCCATCGTGCAGGACGTGATGGTGGTTTCCGTCAGGCCGTAGGCGTTGACCAGGCGTGAACGGGGCATCAGCTCCAGCGCGGTCCGGCAGTCCTCGGCGTGCACGGCGCTGCCGCCCACGATCGTCAGGCGCACCGCGAGGTCGGCCGGCCGACGGCTGAGTTCGGACAGGAAGGCCCGCCAGTACGAGGGGGTCAGGTCCATCACGGTGACCCCGTACGCCGTCAGGCGGTCCGCGAGGTCGCTCGGCGCCCACAAGTGGTCGGGGAGGACGAGGGCCGCGCCGCTGAGCAGGGCCACGAAAATCTGCTCGATGGACGTGTCGAAGGAGACGGCCGCGAACTGCAGGACCCGGTCGGCGGGGCCTATCCCGTACCGGGCGTTGATCTCGTCGAACAGGTGGGCAAGTGACGCGTGGTCCACGCGGACGCCCTTGGGCGTGCCGGTCGAGCCGGAGGTGTAGATGACATAGGCGCCGTCCGTCCCGTCGACGGCGGTCCGCGAAGGCGCTGACGGGATCTCGTCGGCGGGCTCCCTGTCGACGGCGATGGTGGTCACCGGCAAGGCGGAGAAGAGATCCGTGGTGTCGTGGTGGGTGAGCACCACGGCGCAGCCGGTCTCCTCGGCATACCGTGCCAGGCGGTGGCGGGGCACGTCGGGCTCCACCGGCAGATACACGGCCCCTGCCTTCAAGGTGGCGAGGAGCGAGACGATCAGGTCGATCGAGCGCTCCAGGTGCACCATGACCACGGAGCCGTGTCCTGCCCCCCGCAGTCTCAGGCCGTGGGCCAACCGGTCGGCACGGCGGTCGAGCTCCCGATAGGTGATCTGCTGCTCGCCGTGGACGACGGCGAGTGCGTCGGGGTGTGCCGCCGCGCGGGCGGCGAAGCGTTCATGGACCAACGTTGTTGCGCGCATCCCCGTGCCTCCCCTTACCGCGACTGGTGGCGGAGGCGGACGGGCAGGGAGGCGACGCCGTTCCCGATGAAGGTGTGCTCCGGCTCGATCTCGTCCGGCTCGACGGCCAGTTCGAGCCGGGGAAAGCGCTCGAAGAGCGCCGGCAGGGCGACCCTGGCCTCCAACAGGGCCAGGCGTGACCCGGGGCAGAAGTGCGGGCCGAGCCCGAACGCGAGGTGGTCCTTGTTCTCCCGGTCGATGTCGAAGACGTCCGGTTTCTCGTGGACGCCGGGGTCGCGGCCGTGTGCCCCGTAGCAGATCAATATGGCGTCGCCGGTACGTATGACCACGCCCTCGCCGAGGTCGATGTCCTCGGTGGCCCACCGCATCGGGAGGTGCATCACGGGGCAGTGCACGCGCAGGGACTCCTCGATCGCGTCGTTCCAGCGCTCGGGGGACTCCTGGACCATGCGCAACTGGTCCGGATTGGCGAGCAGTTCGCGCACCGTGTGGTCGAGGAGGTTGATGGTGGTGCCGCTGCCGCCGCCGATCATCAGCAGCAGGGTGGAGATCAGCTCGTGCTCGGTGAGGGGGGCGTCCTCCTCCTCCCGGGCGGCGATCAGGAAGCTGGTGAGGTCGTCGCCCGGCTCGCGGCGCCTGGCGTCGATCAGCGAGTGCATCGCGGCGACCAGGCCGTTGGTGATGGCGACGGATTCCTCCTCGCTCGCCACATCGGTCTCCCCGACAGCGCGGAACAGGCGCAGCAGCTCGGGCCGTTGCTCGTCCGGGACGCCGAAGAGGTCGCAGATCGCCTCGGTCGGCACCCGGTAGGAGAACGCGGTGTGCAGGTCGACCGGTTCGTCCGCCGGATGGGCCTCCAGGTCGTCCAGGAGACGGGCGACGAGGGCTTCGATCCGAGGCTGGAGAGCGGTCACACGGCGAGGGCTGAACGCGGGCGTGACCAGTCTGCGGAGCCGCGCGTGCTCCTTGCCGTCGGCGGTGGCCATGTGGTCGATGTCCACCCACGGCGACAGCCAGGCCACCGACCCCGGCTCGTAATCGGGAACGGTGCCCTTGAGATCCCTCGAGACACCGGGGTGCGTCAGCAGCCGCTTGACGACGTCCCCGCGGCTCACCGACCAGGCGGCCATTCCCTCGGGCAGCTGTACGGGGACGGCCGGCCCCATGGCGCGCAGTCGGTCCGCTTGGGCGTACATGCAGCGGCCGCCCGCACTGTCGAGGTCCACGGTGGGCGCGGTGCTGAAAGCGATCACGTCATATCTCCTGTGGCGTACCGGGCGGGGTTCTTCGGGCAGCCCTGACACCCCCAACGGGGGATGGGGGTGTCAGGAGAATCGGGGCGACGGGACTTCAGGCGGGGGACAACGTGTAGAAGTTGAACAGGAGCCAGGCAGCGACGAGCAGCAGGAGGAACGCGACGGACATGAGGAGCCAGTTCGAGAACCGCATGGCCTGACCTCCTGCGGGCTGTGCGGGTACCGGGTCGGGTTCGCGATCCCGCGGCACTCCGTCGGACGCTGAACTCCGGCACTCACGCTAGGCCGGGCTTGTGCAACTGACTGTCAAGCGCAGTGCAGCAGATCGTCAGCTTCCGGCATGGAGACCACAGGACGGGACAACGACTTCTCGGTCCCGCCTGCTGGGACGCCACCCGTCCCAGCGGGTGGTACGCCGAACACATATTCCAGCCCTCCGCGATGTACGCGCGGGTAGAATTCCGGGCAGCAGGTGGGCCTTTAACGGGGGGTTGTGGACTACGTGCACATACTTGTGGCTGAGGACGACGAGCATGTCGCGGACGCGTTGACGGACGCACTCCGGCAGCACGGTCACACGGTCCTGTGGAAGGCCGAGGGCGACAAGGCGGTGGACGCCGCGGAGGACGCCGACTTCGTCCTTCTCGACCTGGGCCTGCCGGTCCTCGACGGCTACGAGGTGTGCAGGAGGATCCGCGCTGCCTCGACGGTCCCCATCATCGCGCTGACGGCACGTTCCGAGGAGATCGACCGGGTCATGGTCTTACAGGCCGGCGCGGACGACTACGTCGTCAAACCCTACGGCTTCCGCGAACTCCTGGCCCGTATCGAGGCCGTGATGCGGCGCACCAGGCAAGGCGCGCCTCCCACCGCTTCGCCGGAACCCGACGGCTCCGAGCTGGAGACCGGAGCGCTCAGCATCGACGTCCGGGCGCGCAAGGCTTTTCTCGCAGGCGAGCCGTTGTCCCTGACGGCAAAGGAGTTCGACCTCCTGGCGCTGCTCGCGGCCGAGCAGGGGGCGGTACTCACCAGAGAGCAGATCATCGAACGCGTCTGGGACGAGAACTGGTTCGGCTCGACCCGGACTCTCGACGTCCATGTGGGAACCCTGCGGACCAAGCTCGGCGACAAACGCTGGATCGAGACCGTCCGCGGTGTGGGCTTCCGGCTGACCGACCCGTGCGGCTGAGGAGGGAGGGCCTGTGCGGAGGAAGCTGCTCCTCACCTATCTGACCCTCACCGCGGTCATCCTATTGATGCTCGAAGTCCCGCTGGCTCTCAGTTACTCGATGAGCGCCTACCACCAACTGGTCATGATCCGGGCCGGGGAAGCCCGTGAACTGGCCGTGGAGGCCACGGCGGTGTTGGAGGACCGGGCATCGACGACGGCCTTCGAAGAGCGGCTGCGACGCTACGGATCGAACCATCAGACCACGGTCGTCCTCGTCGACACCAAGGGCAGGGTGGCTGCGGCGTCCCGCACCGACATCGACGCCCCTGCGACCGTGCTCCGCTCTCCGTTGGCAAAGGCGTTGCGGGGCAAGAGCGTCGAACCGTCCCGAGATCTCGGACACTCCGTACGACCGGACGAGGTCGTCGTCGCCGAGCCGGTCCGTCATGGGGAGAAGGTGATCGGGGCCCTGGGGTCTGTCGCCTCGAGCGCGGCGGTGCAACGGGACGTGGAAAGACACACCCTGGTGCTGATCGCCGCGGGGGCCCTGGCGTTGACCGCGGTCGGCCTGGCCAGCGTGCCGTTGAGCCGGTGGCTGCTGCGCCCCATCCGGGAGTTCGACAACACGGTGCACGCGATCGTCGACGGGGCGTACGACGTACGCGTGCGGTGTGGCGGAGGACCCCCCGAAATGCAGGGACTGGCCGACGCGTTCAACCGCATGGCCGACCATCTGGTGACACTGCTGGAGACACAGCGGGCCTTTGTGGCCGACGCCTCCCACCAGATGCGCAATCCGCTCACCGCGCTGCGGCTGCGGGTCGAGACACTGGAATCGGGAGTCCTGCCGGAGGCCAGGAAACGACTCCAGCAGGCCGTGGCGGAGATCGAACGCCTTTCCACCCTGCTCGACCAACTCCTGCGGCTCGCCCGTGCCGAAGGCCGGGACCAGTCCGTGGAACCGACGGACGTGGCGGAGGTCATCGCGACCAGAGTGGCCGCCTGGGAACAGGCCGCCGCCCGCAAGCGGATCACGCTGCTCGCCCCCGGCACGGACAGGACCGTGACGGCCTGTGTGCCGGGCCATCTCGAGCAGATTCTCGACGTGCTGATCGACAACGCGCTCCATGTCTCCGACGTGGACACCTCGATCACCATCCGGCACGAGGTGGCGGGCGCGTATGCACAGATCCAGGTGATCGACGAAGGCCCGGGTATGTCGGCGGAGGACTGCCGGCGAGCCCTCGACCGGTTCTGGCGAGGCGGACAATCCGCCGGACACGAGGGATCGGGACTGGGACTGGCGATCGCCGACACTCTCGCCAAGGCCAACGGCGGATCACTGCGCCTGCTGCCGACGACCCCGCGCGGCATCGAGGCCAGAGTGGAGATGCCGCTCTGCCCCCGGGCGGCACAGGCCACCGAGAACCCGGTACGCATGCCCGTGTGCCCACGGGCCATGGCGGACTGAAGGCCGAGGTCTGGCGGGCACCCCCCGTCTCACTTGCCGAGCCGTTGTCCTGCTCCTGGCGTTCTGCCGGGCACCTTGGTCTGCGGCTGCCCAACCGCCGTGCCCACCCTTGTCGGGCTCTTGCCGTGCCCTTGACGTTCTGCTGCACAGCCCCTGATCCGCGTCCCTCTACGGTCGTCGCTGTTCGAACAATCAGCCGATCCAGGACAACGGGGGGAATGAGGATGACGCTTCAGGCGCCAGACTTCACCCAGTTCCAGCTCGATCGATACTCTCGCCAGCTCCGGCTGGAAGGCTTCGGCATAGAGGGCCAGCGCCGGCTCCGCGACGCCCATGTCGCCATCTCACGCGGTGGCGGTGTCGGCGGCACGGTCGCGACGCACCTCGCGATGGCCGGCGTGGGCCGCCTCACCGTGGCGCACGGCGGCGAGATCGTTCCGGAGTACCTGAACCGGATGCTGCTCGCCAACCCCAAGGACGTCGGACGCCCTTGCGTGGACGCGTTCGCCGACAGCCTCCACCGGATCAACCCCGATGTCGAGGTGACCACGTACCCGGAGTACGTCACCGACGACAACGTTCGCCGCCTGGTGGGCGACGCCGACCTCATCGCGGACGGAGCACCGCTCTTCGAGGAGCGCTACGCCCTCAACAAGGCCGCCGTCGAACTCGGGATCCCGCTGGTCTCCGGGGCGATGTACGACACGGAGGGCTACATCACCACCGTCAGGCCGGGCCGCACGCCGTGCCTGTCCTGCATCTACCCGACCAAGCCCGACTACTGGACGAACATCAAGGTCTTTCCGGCCCTGAGCACGGCGCCCGGCCTGGTCGGCACCGTGATGGCCATGGAAGTGATCAAGGTGCTCACCGGATTCGCCGAGCCGCTGGACTCACAACTGATGTTCTTCGACCTGCGCACGAACATGACCCGGCTGCTCAATGTGACCCGCCGACCGGACTGCACGGTCTGCGGCCATCTCGACGACGACGACTGTTGAGGGAGAATCCCATGCCGAAGATCTTCGTCCCCACCATCATGCGCAAGCACACCGAGAACAAGGCGACCGTCGAGGTACCGGGCACCACGGTGTCCGAGGTGTTCGACAACCTCCTCGACAGCTATCCCCTGGTCCGTGATCTCCTGCGCCGCAAGGAAGGCGGGCTCCTCCCGCACATCAACGTCTTCGTCAACGGCGACGACATACGCGCGCTGGACGGGGAGAAGACCGGCCTGACCGACAGGGACGAAGTCCACGTCGTTCCCGCCATGGCCGGAGGCTGACCGCATGGCACGACAGTGGATCGCCAGGGCCGTCACCTCCGCCGTGCTGGCCCTGGCGGTGACCGGATGCGGCAGCGCGGGCGGCACCGAGCACAGCGGACACGGGACCAGGAAGGTCACCGTCTTCGCCGCCTCCTCCCTCAGCGGCGCGCTCGAAGACGCGAAGAGCGCGTTCGCGAAGGTGCATCCGGGCATGGACATCCGGCTCAACCTGGGTGGCTCCTCCACCCTGGTGGCGCAGTTGCGCAACGGCGCTCCCGCGGACCTCTTCGCCTCCGCCGACGAGCCCACCATGGACAAGGCGGTGGCCGCGGGCCTGACCGACGGCCCCGTGCGGCGCTTCGCGGGCAACACGCTGAGCCTTCTCGTCCAGAAGGGCAACCCCGAGAAGATCCGCGGGCTGGGGGACCTGAACCGCGAGGGCCTGACGGTCTCGCTGTGCGGGCCCCAGGTGCCCGCTGGACGGTACGCACGCCAGGCGCTGGAGCGCGCGGATGTGCCTGTGCCGAGCGGCGGCGAGGAACTCGACGTGAAGCAGGTCGTCAGCCGCGTGACGCTCGGGGAGGCGGACGCCGGCATCGTGTACGCCACGGACGCCAAGGCGGCCTCGGGCAAGGCGGACGCGGTGGCCATCGCCGAGGACCAGAACGTCGTGGCCCACTACCCCGCCGGTGTCCTCAATGCCGGGGACAACGCCGCCGGTGCCAAGGTGTTCCTGGACTTCCTGCTGTCCTCCGAAGGCCAGGAGATCCTGAAGAAGCACGGTTTCCGGGACCCGCTATGACCGTAACAGCACCACCCCCGGTCGCCGCGGTTCCGCCGCCACCGCGAGCCCGCCGCTCGCGGTGGCTGGCGGTGGCGGTGATGCTGCTCGGCGGTCTCGGGCTGACGCTGTTCGCCGCCCCCCTCGCCTCCCTGCTGCTGCGTGTCCCGTGGGCCGACGCCGTCACCCAACTGTGGTCCCCGCAGGCCCGCGAGGCGCTCCAGGTCTCCCTGCTGTGCTCGCTCTGCGCGACGGCGCTGTGCCTGGTGCTGGGCGTTCCGGTGGCGTGGATCCTGACACGCACCCAACTGCCGGGCCGCTCGGTCCTGCGCGCGATCACCACGCTGCCCGTGGTGATGCCGCCGGTCGTCGGCGGTGTGGCGCTGCTGCTGGCGTTCGGCCGCGAGGGCGTCTTCGGCCGGTTCCTCGACGAGACGTTCGGCATCCGCCTGGCCTTCTCCACCCACGGCGTGATCCTCGCCGAGACGTTCGTGGCGATGCCCTTCCTGGTACTGACGGTGTGCGGCGCGCTGCAGTCCGCGGACCGTCAGCTGGAGGAGGCGGCCCGGACCCTCGGCGCGAGCCCGTGGACGGTCTTCCGGCGGGTCACCCTGCCGCAGATCCGTCCCTCACTCCTCTCGGGGGCGGTCCTGTGCTGGGCGCGTGCCCTGGGCGAGTTCGGCGCCACCATCACCTTCGCCGGCAACCTCCCGGGCACCACCCAGACCCTTCCGCTCGCGGTCTACGTCGCCCTGGAGCAGAGCCCCGAAGCAGCCGTCGTCCTCAGCCTGCTGCTCCTGGCGGTCTCCCTGAGCATTCTGATCGGTCTGCGCAAGCAATGGGCAGGTGGCCTGTGACCCTCACAGCACAGATGCGCGTCGTGAACGGAACCTTCGACCTCGACGTCGACATCGAGGTCGGCGAGGGGGAGACCGTCGCCATTCTCGGACCCAACGGCGCCGGGAAGAGCACGCTGCTGCGTGCCCTGGCCGGACTCCATCGTCTCGACGCCGGACGGCTCAGTCTGAACGGTCGGGTGCTCGACGATCCGGCTGCCAGGACGTTCGTACCGCCCGAGTGCCGTCCGGTCGGCGTGGTCTTCCAGAATCTGCGCCTCTTCCCGAACCTGAGCGCCGTGGACAACGTCGCCTTCGGCCTGTGCTGCCGCCGGGTGCCCCGCCGCGAGGCGTCCCGGCGGGCCGCCGAGTGGCTGGACCGGCTGGGGCTGGCCGACCGGGCCGCGGCGCGACCCGCCGAGCTGTCCGGTGGCCAGGCGCAGCGGGTCGCCATGGCCAGGGCGCTGGCGGTGGCGCCGGAAATGCTGCTGCTGGACGAGCCGTTGTCCGCCCTCGATGTCGGCATGCGCGCCGAGATGCGCCGCGACCTGCAGCGCGCGCTGGGCTCCTTCCCCGGTGTACGGCTGGTGGTGACCCACGACCCCACGGAAGCCTTCACCCTCGGCGACCGGCTGATCATCCTGCAGGACGGACGGGTGGTCCAGAGCGGCACCCCGGCCGAGGTGACGGCACACCCGCGCTCCCAGTACGTCGCCCAGTTCGTCGGCGTCAACCTGCTGCGCGGCTGGGTCGAGGGCGGCCGGCTGACCGTGGACGGCGGCTTCCCCCTGGTCGTGCCCGACGACCAGCACGGTGATGTGTGGGCCGGCATCAGGCCCCGCTCCGTTGCCCTGCACCGCGAACGCCCCGGTGGTTCGCCGCGCAACGCCTGGGCGTGCCAGATCGAGAGCCTGGACGTCGAACGCGACGTGCTGCGGGTCGCGTTGACCGGCAAGCCCCCGCTCGTCGCCGAGGTCACCGCCGAGGCGTTCGCCGAACTCGGCCTGGGCCCCGGTGACCAGGTCTGGGCCTCGGTGAAGGCCACCGAGATCGAGGTGTTCCCGGCATGACCGAAGTACGGCAACCTGCGCGGGGCCGGGCGGCAGCCGAGGTCTTCTGGGTGTTCCTGCGCATCGGCTCGCTGTCGTTCGGCGGACCGGCGGCCACCATGGGGCTGGTCCACAGCAAGGTCGTACTCGGCCTGAAATGGATCGACAAGCGCGAATTCCTGGATCTGACCGGCATGGTCAGTGTCCTGCCCGGCCCGAACGCGGTCGAGATGGCCATGCACATCGGCCAGCGCCGGGCCGGGCGGGCGGGCTTCGTGCTCGGCGGCGTGGCGTTCATCCTTCCCGGCGCCCTCCTCGCCACGCTGCTGGGTGCCTTGTATGTGGAGTACGGAACCACCCCCGCGGTCACCGGGCTGCTGTACGGCATCAAGCCGGTGGTCGTCGCGGTCACGGCCTGGACGGTCGTCCGGCTGGCGAAAACCGCCAAGCTCCGGCGACCGCTGCGTGCCGCCCTCATGGCCGCCGTGGCTCTCGCGTACGTCCTCGGAGTCGATGAGATCCTCCTCCTCGCCGTCGCGGGGGTTCTCGCGCTGGTGGCCCGGTTCCGGCACACCGCACGGCGGAACACACGGGGTGCCCTGATGCTTCCGCTGGCCGCTCCCACGGGGAACACCGATCTGGTCTCGCTGGCCGGAGTGTTCCTCAAGGCCGGTGCGCTGCTGTTCGGCGGCGGGGCCGTGCTGATGGCGCTGCTGCGCGGGGAGCTGGTGGTCGACCGCGGCTGGATCACCGAGACGGAACTCCTGGACGCCATCGCGGTGGGGCAGGTGACCCCGGGACCCGTGCTCAACACGGCGACCTTCCTCGGCTACACCCTGGGCGGGCCGCTGGGCGCCCTCGTCGTCACCGTCGTCGTGGTGTTGCCGTCCTTCGCGCTGATGGTGGCGGCGGGCCCCTTGCTGCGTTTCATCCGCGCCCACGACTGGACCCGCGCTCTCCTCGACGGCATCACTCTGGGCTCGATCGGTGTGCTCGCCGGGGTCACCGTCGAGTTCGCCCGGACCGGGATCATCGACCCGCTCACCGCCGGCCTCGCCGCGGCCGCCGCCCTGGTCTTGTGGCGCCGGCCCCAGTCCGCCCTCGCCCTCGTCGCCGCGGGCGCCGCCTTCGGGCTGCTCCGGCTCCTTGCCCACCACCTCATGTGAAGGAGGAAACAGTGCCCCGATTCACTCTGGTATGGGCTGAGTTGAAGGGCCGGCCCATCCGGACACTCACCGGTGCGGTCAGTCTTGCCATCGGACTCGCGCTCTTCCTGAGCCTCCAGGCGTACGGCACCGGCTACCGTGAAGCGGCCAGAGCCCCGCTGTCCGAGATCGGCACCGACATCGTGGCCCAGCGCGAGGGCGACCGGCCGAAGGCGTTCGAGGGCGCTGTCTTCCCGCACTCCGCAGCGGCGATCACCGACGAGGAGGCGGCGTCCATCGCCGCCACGGAGGGCGTCGAGGCGACGAGCAGGGCCCTGATCTTCTGGTCCTTCCAGGACGAGGACCTGGTCGTGACGCTGGGCATGGATCCGGCGGAGCGGATCGGGCCGGGCCGGCTCAGCGCCGGGCTGCGCGACGGCCGCTTCCTCGAACCCGAGGACTCCGGTGCCGTGGTGCTCGACCTCAGCTACGCGGAGCAGAAGCAGATCAAGACCGGTGACAGATTCCCCATCGCGGGCCGGGCGTTCGAGGTGGTCGGCCTCGTCGACACCAGCAGGGCCGGACAGATCGCCAATGCCAACGCCTACCTCACCCTGCCCGACGCGCAGAGGATAACCGCCGCCGCGGGGATCTCCGGCCCGACGGACATCAACATGGTCTTCGTCACCGCCCAGCCCGCCCAGAGCGAAGCGGTCGCCCGCGACATCGCCGCCGGACTCGGCGAGGACAGCCTCATCACCACGCCGCAGTCCTTCGACGACGCCCTGGGCTCGACCTTCTCCCTGATCGACCGGTTCGGCCTGCTCGTCGGCATCGCCGCCCTGCTCGTCGCGGCGGCCGGGCTGGCACGTACGGTCGGCGCCAACCTCGCCGAGCGGCGCCGGGACGTCGCCGTACTGCGTGCCGTGGGCTGGCCACGCCGCTCGGTGACCGCCCAGCTCACCGCGGAGACGACGGCCATCACGATGCTGGGCCTGGTGATCGGCGTTCTGGCGGCCGTGGGGATCACCTGGGCACTGAGCAGCACCCAGGTCACCGTCCCGGTCCCCTGGGAGCTCAGCCCCACACCCCACTTCCTCGCCGGAGGAGCCCGGCAACTGTCCCTCACCGTCCCGCTGCGGGCTTCGCTCGACGTGCTTCTGATTGCCGCCGCTGCCCTGGCCAGCCTGGTCGCGGCCGCGCTGGTCAGTGTGTTCGCCGCGAGGCGCGCGGCAGGCATCAAACCCATGGAGGCATGGCGTGTCCAGTGAAGCCCTGAAGGCCGAGGGGATCCGCAAGTCCTTCGGCGACGTCACCGCGGTGGCCGGCATCGATCTGACCATCCACGTCGGCGAGTTCCTGGCGATCGTGGGCCGGTCGGGATCAGGGAAGAGCACGCTGCTCAACCTCCTCGCCGGACTGGACTCGCCCGACGCGGGACGGATCAGCAGCCGGGGCGACGCCCTGCCCACCGGAGAGGACGCCCTGGCCGACTGGCGCCGAGAGCACGTGGGGCTGGTCTTCCAGGCATTCCATCTGATCCCCACACTGTCGGCGCTGGAGAACGTGGCCGTCCCGCTGTACCCCCTGCGCATGAGCGCCGCCGAGCGCCACGAACAGGCCCGGAAGCGCCTGGAGCAGGTGGGCCTCGGACACCGCACGACCCATCGCCCCGGTCAGCTCTCCGGCGGGGAGCAGCAGCGGGTCGCCATCGCGCGGGCGCTGGTCGGTGAACCGACGCTGATTCTCGCCGACGAACCCACGGGCAACCTGGACAGCTCCACGGGCCAGGAAATCCTCGACATGTTCCAACGGCTGCGCCAGGAGACGGGGTTCGCACTGGTCGTCGTCACCCACGACGAGAAGGTGGCCGCCGCCGCCGACCGACAGATCAGGTTGCAGGACGGAGTGGAAGTCGCATGAACCGCAAACTCATCGCCGCGCTCGCGCTGAGCGCGGTTCTCGCTGCCGCGGGCTGCGGTGGCGAGGACAAGGGAAAGGCCGACAAGTCCGCAGCGGGCGTGGACGTCGACCTGGTGTACCTGAACCACCCGCCCGTGCAGCCGGTCCTGAAGGACATCGAGGAGGTCCTCGCCGGCTACGAGGGCAAGGTGAGCGTCTCCCGGTACGACGCCGACACCCCGGCAGGCAAGGAGTTCACCGATGAGCACGACCTGACCGGCCATGTCGCGATCGCCGTCGTGATCGACGGAAAGGTCAGCTTCAAGGGCTTCCCGGCCGGCGAGGCCCCCGTCAAGAGCGCCGAGGGCGACTGGGAGATCGAGGATCTCGACGCCGCCCTACGGCAGCGGACGAAGGGCTGATGACCGCGGTGAACCTCTACACCCGCTCTCAGCTGCGCTTTCGCCGTCGGCGAGCTCTCGCCGTGGTGGGCGCGGTGGCGCTGGGAGCGGCCCTGCTGATCGCCCTCACCTCCCTCGGCTCCGGGTTCCGCGAGGCCGCTCGCGCCCCGCTGGCGGGTATCGCCGCTGACCTGGTCGTCACCCGGCCGGACGGCGGCACGCCCTCGGAGCAGACCGGACGCGGTGTACGGCAGCCGTTCGGCCTGGCCACCTTCGACAGTGGCGAGGTGCGGGAGATGGGTGGCGTACCCGGCGTCGACGCCGCCGTGGGCTCGCTGCAGATCTGGGACTTCGGGGCGCGCTCGACCACCACCATCGCCGGAGTCGACCCCGGGGAGCGGACTGTCGGCCCGGGCCGGATCCTGGACCACAACCTGATCGCGGGCCGCTCCCTGCGCACCGGTGAGCGGGGCGTCGCCGTCCTCGACCGCCACTATGCGGCGTTCTACGACACGAAGGTGGGCCAGAGCGTCAAGGTCGGTGAGCGCAGCTTCACGGTGGTCGGCGTGGTCGAGATCAAGGACTCGGCGCAGACGGCGGCCTCGAACATCTACCTTCCGCTCGCCGAGGCCCAGGAACTCGCCGGTCTGGCAGCCGACCAGGTCAACCAGGTGCATGTGCAGGTGGGCAACTCGGCCGACACCGAAGCCGTCACCGCCGGGATCACCGACCGCGTCGGCCAGGTGAGCGCCATCACCCCCGACAGCCTGGTGCAGATCATGGGAGCCGTCGGCCGTATCTCCGCCCGCTTCTCGAGCATCGCCGCGGTCGTCGGCGGCATCGGCGGCCTGGTGCTGAGCTGGACGGCACTGCGCGGCCTGGTGTCGGAACGTACCCGTGAGATCGGGCTGCTCATGGCGGTGGGCTGGAGGCGTTCCCATGTCGTCAGGGTCTTCCGTGTCGAGGCCATGGTCCTCGGCCTCGTAGGCGCCGCTGTGGGCATCGCGGTCGGTACGGCCCTGGCCGGCCTGCTCTCGTACGTCCCCGCTCCCGACCTCTTCTCCGCTCCGCCCTCCGTGGGAGGGCACGGCGAGGCTCCGGAGACCGAAGGCACCGGGCTGCCCGTCAGCGTCAGCCTCACCGCGCTGGGTGCCGCAGCCCTGGTGTCCGTCGGTGGCGCGACCGGCGCGGGGGTCCTGGCGGCCAGGCGCGCAACACGGCTCAAGCCCGCACGGAGCCTTGTGTCTCTGTGAGGAACACCGACTTCTGCAAGAGGCGCGGCGCTGAAAGCCGCCCGGATGAGGGAGCTGTCATGGCAGACGAATTCGTACCGGTCATCGACCTGTCCGCCCGGAACACCGAAGCCGGCCGCGAAGAGATCTCCGCCGCGATCCGGCGGGCCTGCGAGACCTCGGGTTTCTTCACCATCGTCGGGCACGGCGTGCCGAAGGATCTCGTGGACCGCATGTACACCACGACGAAGGGATTCTTCACGCGACCGGAAGCGGAGAAGGAGCTGAGTGCGAACACGGGCGCCGGGGTCTCCGGGCTGCGCCGCCCCGGCGGACCCTACGAGGCGTTCGCGGCGCACGTGACCGGGGACCTGAGCGAGGAGGAACGCTCGAAACTCGGTGACTACCCGGCAACGTGGAAAGCGGCGAACATCTGGCCGGACGCCGATTTCAAGGCGACCTGGGACGAGTACATCGCTGCCATGACAGGGCTGTCGGCCGACATCATGCGGCTGTTCGCGGTGGCGCTGGAGCTGGACGAGGACTTCTTCGACGAAAAGTTCGACGAGCACGTGTCACTGCTGCTGGCGAACTACTACTACCCGGAGCCGGAGGCGGATCAGCTTCGCCGTGACGCCCACACCGATTGGGGCAGCCTGACCGTGCTGTACGTGGAGGACGCCCTCGGCGGTCTCCAGGTGCTCCGCGGCGAAGGGGACTGGCTGGACGTCCCGGCCATTCCGGGCAGCTTTGTGGTGAACATCGGTGACCTGATGGCCTTCTGGACAGGCGGCCGTTGGATGTCGACCGTGCACCGGGTCGTCAATCCGGAGCCGGGGAACACATCGTCGCGGATCTCCATTCCGTTCTTCTATCTGCCGAATCACGACACCTCGATCGAACCGATGCAACCGCTCGCGGCGGGAACCACGGCGGCGGATCTCGACCAGGTAACCGTCGGGCAATGGTTCTCGTGGAAGATGCAGACGACCTACCAGGCCGCTTCCTAGCAGAACCGGTCTGCGATTGCGGATTCTCACGGAGGTGAACGAAATTTCCGAGCAGGACCGTGTGACGTCCTTATCAGGACAATCATCCGCCCCTATCAGCGGGCGTATCACCTTGGCGCCGAGCGCTCTGCTCCACGACGAGATACTTGCTCCGCAGTTCCACTACGAGGCCGAACACCTCCTCCCGTGGTACGTCGCCATCGAAAAGGTACTCGCGATCGAGTACGGGCGAATGGGAATCATCTCCCCGGCAGCAGTGCGGGAGTTGGGGAGTCTGCTCTGCGAAGTCACCGCCGAACGCATCCGGGCCAGCCCGGACGACAACATGTCGGACATCGCGTTCGCGCTGGAACGTTTCGTCGAGGAACGTCTCGCCGGCCCCGTCCCCGGATGGCATGTGGATCGCAGCCGTAACGACTTCCAGTCGTGCGCCCAACTCCTCTTCGGCCGAGAACAGTTGCTCCGCACCGCCGAGCAACTCCTCGACTTCGCTCAGACCGTGCACCGAGTGGCCTCGCGCACGCTCGACATCCCCATGCCCGGCTACACCCACCTCCAGACCGCGCAGATCATCACGCCCGGCTTCTATCTGGCGGCCCTCTGCGAGCAGACGGTCCACTCGCTGACGCGGTTGCTCTCCACCTATGACGGGATCGACGTCAGTCCGCTGGGCGCCGGTGCCATGGCGGGGCAGGAACTGCCCTGGGACCGCGGCCGCATGGCCGATCTCCTCGGATTCCGTGCCGTCCGGCGGCATGCCCTCGCCGCTGTGGCCTCCCGGGACTGGTCGGTGGAGATCACCGCCGAATTCTCCGTCCTCGGAGTCTCGCTGAGCCGCTTTGCCACCGACCTCATGAGCTGGGGAAGCAGCGAGTACGGATTCATCGACCTTCCCGACGACCTGTCCGGCATCTCCTCCGCGATGCCGCAGAAGAAGAACTTCCCGATCCTGGAACGGATCCGGGGCAGAACCGCCCACCTCAGCGCCTTCCACCTCGACCTCGTCCTCGGCCAGCGCAACACGCCGTACTCGAACTCGGTCGAGGTCTCCAAGGAGGCCGGCGCGCATCTCCATTCCGCCTTCGTCGCCGTACGGAGCGTGCTGAGCCTGCTCGGCACCGTGCTGGACAACCTCCGCTTCCGCGAGGACCGGATGCGGGAGGTCTGCGAACGCGAGTACCTCGGCGGTTTCACCCTCGCCAACCTGCTGACCCTCGACGAGAACGTGCCCTGGCGCAGAGCCCAGGTCATCGCAGGCCAGTACATCGTCGCCGCCTCCGGCCGAGGTCTGTCGCCACGTGACACCGACCCCGAACTGCTGCGCGAGGTCGCACTCAAGCACGGCTTCGACCTGGCGGAACCCCAACGTGCCCTGGCCGTGGCCTTCGACGTGGAGGAGAGCCTGCGCCGGAAACGGTCGGCCGGGTCGGCGCACCCCGACGCGGTGCGTGAGCTGCTGGCCGAGAACGCCGCTCACCTCGACGAGCAGCGCGCCCAGTGGAGACGGCGCGACGAGCGGGTCCGAGGCGCGCTCGGAGAAATCGATCGTCAACTCGGTATCCGGCGACCGCGCCGACTCGGTACGGACACGGGGAGCAGATGACTGGACCGCCATGTGAACAGCCCGAGGTATCGCCGTACGGCTCCTTCGAGGAAGAAGGCGTCGGCGTCGGTGCCGCGAACGGAACCTTCGGTGAACTGTTGCAGGGAGTGCTGCCCGAGAACGATCTGGACTTTCTCGTCACCTTTCCGATCACCAGATCCTCCACCGCGGAATTCCGGTTCGCCTCCTCGTGCCGCGAGGTGATGGTCCGGCCATCGCACAAGACCAAGTCCCGGTTGCTCGCGGAACGCATCCTGCGGGCCCACGGCCGGCACGGCGGCGGCTATCTGACCATCACCACCGACCTGCCCGAAGGAAAGGGGCTCGCCAGCTCCTCCGCCGATCTGGTGGCCACGGCGCGTGCCGTCGGCGAGGCGATGGGGGTACGACTCACGGAGAGGGAGACCGAGTCGTTCCTGCGCGGCATCGAGCCGTCGGACGGCGTGATGTACCCGGGAATCGTCTCCTTTTACCACCGGGAAGTGCGACTGCGCGAGAAACTGGGATTCCTTCCGCCTCTCACGATCGTCGCCCACGACGCCGGAGGAAGGGTGGACACCGTCCAGTTCAATCAGTCGAGGAAACCGCGCAGCGAAGCCGAAAAGCGAGAGTACGCGCATCTGTTGAGGGAACTCACGGTCGCTGTCGAGGCCGGCGACCTCCGGACGGTGGGGGATATCGCCACCCGGAGCGCGGAAATGAGCGACACCCTCTCTCCCAGAAAGCACTTCGGTGATCTGCTGCGCATCTGCAGGGACGTCGACGGGCTCGGACTGGTGCTCGCCCACAGCGGGACGAATCTCGGTGTGCTTCTCCCCGGTGACGAGGACGAGCAGACCGATCGCGTCGAGTACGTCCGGAAATCGTGCGCCGCGTTCACCGGGAGCGTGTCCGTCTACCGCTCGCTGGGGCCGGAGGGCCAGAGATCCGACGCTCCGGGGAGATTCGAGGATCCAGAAACCCCCGAAGCACCGTTCACCACATCCGTCGGCCACAACCCAGGGACCTGAACATGCTCTTCGACAGTGTGGTTGACGCCATCGGGCACACACCGCTGGTACGCCTTCGTGTGGCCGGCGCCCACGGCGTCGAGGTCTGCGCGAAGCTCGAACTGCAGAACCTGTTCGCCATGAAGGACCGCGTCGCCCGGAACATGATCCTCGAGGCGAAGCGCACCGGCGCCCTCCGCGACGGCGCGCCCATCATCGAGAGTTCCTCTGGAACCATGGCGCTGGGCGTCGCCCTGGTCGGGACCGCTCTTGGCCATGACGTGCACATAGTCACCGACCCACGGATCGACGAGGTCACCCTGGCCAAGCTGCACGCACTGGGATGCCATGTCCATGTTGTGGAGGCGATGAGTGAACACGGGTGGCAGAGCGCCCGGCTCGAACTGCTCGACCGCCTGCTCGCGACCCTGCCGGGTGCCTTCTGGCCCCAGCAGTACACCAATCCCGACAACCCGGGCGCCTACCGCCTGCTCGCCGACGAGATCCTGGACGACCTCGGGCCGATCGACGTACTCGTCGGCTCGGTGGGCAGCGGGGGATCCCTCTGCGGCACCGCCCGTGCCCTGCGGGACACGCTGCCGGACCTGACCGTGGTGGGGGTCGACGCCGTCGGCAGTGTGCTCTTCGGTCAGCCCGACCTGCCGGGCAGGTTGCAGAGCGGCCTCGGAAACAGCCTGCTGCCGAAGAACCTCGACCGCCGCCTGATCGACGAAGTGCACTGGCTCAACGACGCCGAGGCGTTCGAGTCCACCCGAGCCCTCGCCAGGGAACAGCAGATCTTCGCCGGGAACACCTCAGGGTCGGTGTACCGGGTGCTGTGCGACCTCGCCGCCCGTGCCGAGCCGGGCACCCGCATCGTCGGAATCCTCCCGGACCGCGGCGACCGCTACGTCAACACCGTGTACAGCGACCCGTACTGGAAGGAGCGGGGACTGCACGACCTGGGCACGGCATCCGCCTCCCAGGTCGTCGAGCCGGGCCGGGTCGTGCACGGGTGGTCCCGCACCCCACGTGAGGGTGACGGCACCTCCGGGCTGCGTCGGCACCTTCTCTTCGTGGAGTCCAACACCACGGGGACCGGCATGCTCGCGCTGGAGACGACGCGCCGGCTCGGACACGAAGCCGTCCTCCTGACCAGCAAACCCGAGCGGTACGCCGGCCTGGCCGAGGCGGAGTGCGAGGTGCTGGTCTGCGACACGAACTCCCTGGTAGAGCTGCGCCGCACCATCCAGGACCGCTTCCGCCGGGAGGAGATCGCGGGTATCACCACCACCAGCGACTTCTACGTCCCGCTGGTGGCCGACCTCGCGGCGTGGCTGGCGCTGCCGGGCAACCCTGTTCCGGCGGTGGCCGCCTGCCGCGACAAGTCGGTGCTGCGGCAGAAGCTGAGCTCCGCCCAGGTACGGCAGCCGCGCTTCACCGCCGTGACCGACGTCGCCTCGGTGGCCGCGGCGGTCGACGCGGTCGGCCTGCCATGTGTGGTCAAGCCGGCGGACGAGTCCGGCTCCACGAACGTGCTGCTGTGCGCGACCCGGGAACAGGCAGAGGCGCAGGTCGAGCGGATCCTCGCCGTCCGGGTCAACGCGCGGGGCCTGCCCACGGCCGGGACCGCGCTGATCGAGCAGTATCTGGACGGACCCGAGTTCAGCGTGGAGATGTTCAGCTGGAAGGGGGAGACCCGCTGCATCGGCATCACCGAGAAGAGCGTCACCGGCTCCCCGTACTTCGTTGAGCACCGCCACCTCTTCCCCGCTCCGCTCTCGCCCACGGTGGCGGGGCAACTGGAGGACATCGTGCGCCGCGCCGTGGAGGCGGTCGGCATCGAGCTGGGCGCCACGCACACCGAGGTACGGCTCACCGAGGACGGCCCGGCCCTCGTCGAGATCAACGCCCGGATGGCCGGCGGCATGATCCCGGAACTCATCCGACTGGCCACCGGTACGGAACTCCTCGAACAGCAGGTGCGTGTCGCCCTGGGGCAGCCCCCCGAGCCGGTCCCCGAGCCGAGCCGCCACGCCGGCATCCAGTTCCTCCTCGCCGACCGGGAAGGCGAGTTCGCCGGGGTCGACGGAGCCGAGCAGGCACGCGACATCGACGGCGTCGACCGCGTCGTCGTCACCGCCCGCCCGGGAACCGCCGTGCGCCCGCCCCGCGACGCCTACGACCGTCTGGGCTACGTCATCGCCCACGGCGACTCACCCACCCAGGTCACCAAGACCTGCGCCGACGCACTCGACCGACTCACACCCCGGATCCGGGACACCTCGCCGGAGCCGAACCGTTCGGCAACGGAAGGGAGGACGGCACGATGACGGAGCCGAGGACCCGCCCACCCGTCGCGTTCACCTCGATCCCGGCCGCCCTCTCCCACTGGGCCCGGGAACGGCCGGACGCCACCGCGTACACCTTCGTCGGCCCCGAACTCGCAGTGGAACGCACCGTCGACTACCGGGAGCTGCAACGGTCCGCGCTGAAGGTCGCGGCACACCTCCAGCAGACGGCCCGTCCCGGCGACCGGGTCCTGCTGCTGTTCCCGCCCGGACTCGACTACCTGACGGCGTTCCTCGGCTGCCTGTACTCCGGCGTCGTCGCGGTGCCGCTCTACGCGCCCCGGCCCGGCGCCAAGCTGGACCGCATCGCGGCGGTGGCCGACGACTGCCGACCCACGCACGTGCTCACCACCGACGAACTCGCGGGGCAGTTGGGCGAGATGTTCCCGCCGGAGGGCACGGAGGGCACCCCCGGGGTGCACACCGTCGAGGCCATGCTGACGACCGATCCCGCGCTGTTCCGGCCGGTCGAACTCGACGGCACGGACCTCGCCTTCCTGCAGTACACCTCCGGATCCACCGGCCAGCCCAAGGGCGTGATGGTCAGCCACGGCAACCTGGTGGAGAACGAGACGGCGATCACCGACGGCTTCGGCGTCCGCCCCGACGACGTCATCCTCAGCTGGCTGCCGATGTACCACGACATGGGGCTGATCGGCACCGCGCTGCTGCCGCTCTTCTACGGCATTCCGTCCGTGCTGCTCAACACCTTCGCCTTCGTCCACGATCCGATGATCTGGCCGACCGCGATCGCCCGCTTCGGCGCCACCTGCTCCGGCGGGCCCAACTTCGCGTATCAGCTTCTCGTCGACCGCTACGATCCCGCCCGGCTGGCCGGAGTGGACCTCAGCTCCTGGCGGATCGCCTTCAACGGAGCCGAACCCGTCAGCGAGCAGACCCTGCGGAGCTTTGCCGACCGCTACGCCGAGCACGGCTTCGCCGCGAATGCCCTCTACCCCTGCTACGGCCTGGCGGAGGCCACCCTCTTCGTCTCCGGAGCCGAACCCGGGGCGGGCCACAGGGCCGGGCTGTTCGACCGGAGCGCTCTGGAGAAGGGGCGGCTCCAGGACGCCGCCGAGGGGACGGAGAACACTGTCGCGATCGTCTCCTCGGGCGCGGCCGCCCTCCGTACCACCGTCGTCATCCGCGGCGAGGACGGCGCGAGCCTGCCGGACGAGGCCGTGGGGGAGATCTGTGTGCGCGGCCCGAGCGTCGCGCAGGGCTACTGGAACGACCCCGCGGCTTCCGAGGAGACCTTCCGCGCCCGCGTCGCCGGGCATCCGGGTACGTTCCTGCGCACCGGGGACCTCGGTGCCGTCAAGGACGGGCAGCTCTTTCCGGTGGGGCGGAGCAAGGACCTCATCATCGTCGCCGGACGCAACTTCCATCCGCACGACATCGAGAGCGTCGCCTCCCTCAGCTCCCCGTACCTGCGCCGGGGCGCCGCCGCCGCGTTCCAGCCGGACCCGGGGAAGCGGGACGTCGTCCTGGTGCTGGAGGTGACCCGCGACGGCGTGGCCGCGCTGCGCTCCGACGAACGCACGGCGCACGCGTGGGCCGAGCGGGTAAGACGAGCGGTCGGCACGGAGTGCGACGTGCACCTCTCCGACGTGGTCTTCGTCTTTCCGGGCTCCCTGCCCAAGACGTCCAGCGGGAAGATCCGCCGGGCCGAGACCGGACAACGCCATCTCGACGGCACCCTGCGCCTCGTCCGGCGGCCCCGCCCCGCGCCCGCCGGCACCCCGGCCGCTGAGCCGGAGACAGGCCGGGAAGCGCTGCGGGACACACTCGGCCGGCTCGCCGCAGCCCACCTGGGATACGAACTGACCCCGGAGGACCAGCATCAGCCCCTGGCGGCACTCGGTCTGGACTCGCTCAAACTCGTGGCGCTGAAGGGCGGAGCGGAGCGGCTCCTGCAGCGGCCGGTCGAGGCCGGCCTGTTCTACGGCGACCGCTCCCTCGCGGAGATAGCCGAAGAACTCGCCGTCACCCCGCTCCCCACCACCTTGCCCTCCACCGCGGTACCGGACGACACCGCGGGAACCCATCCGGCGTCCGACGGCCAGACACAACTCGCCTTCCACGACGAACTGCACCCGGAAGACACCGCCAACATCCTGCCGACGGCGGTACGCGTCGCCCGTCCGCTGGACCCGGACCGCCTGCGCGCCGCCGTCGCCGCCGCGATCACCCGGCACCCCGCCCTGCGGACCACACTGGGCCCGCTGGGCACCGGCACCCAGATCGTGCACGAGAGCCTCCCGCTGGACTTCCAGCTACAGGAGCAGGAGACCGAGGACCCGCAGGAGGCCCGCCGCTTCCTGGAGGGCGTCGCCCACCGGCGCTTCCTCCTGACGTCCGGCCCCCTGGTGCGGGCAGCCGCCGTTCTCACACCGACCAGCACCCTGCTGCTGATCACCTGTCACCACGTGGTCGTCGACTACTGGTCGCTGCGGATCGTGATGGCCGAGATGCTGGCCGACGTGCTGGACGTCGACGACACCTCCGGTGCCCTTCCCGCCGTCACACGCGCCGGGGCGATCGAGTGGGCGGGCGCCCAGAAGGACGTACTGGACTCCGAGACGGCGAAGAGGGACCTCGCTGCCCTGACCGAGCGGTGGCACCCACTGCGCGACCAGGTGCTGTTTCCCCGGGAGTCGCCGAAGCGGCGCCGACGCAACCCGGCGGGACTGGTCGACTTCGCGGTGGACGCCGCGACCACACGGCGTCTGCACGAGCACGGCCGGGCACGCGGGCACACTCCGTTCGTCCTCTTCGCCACCGCCTACCTGCGTGCGCTGCACCGGGTCACCGGACACCGGCGCATCGTCATCGGCACGCCGTACCACGGGCGAAACGACTGGCGTTACGCCGAGACCGTCGGCTACCTCGTCAACATGCTGCCGCTGCTGGGCGACTTCCGCGCAGGCGACGCTCTCGACGACCTGGCGGAGCGCACCTGGCGGGAGTTGCGCACGGCTCTGGACACGGCGCACATCCCCCTGTCCCGCCTGATCAGGGCCCTGGCGCCGGAACGGCACGGACAACACCCCCTTTTCCAGGCGACCTTGACCTTTCAGCAGTCGGTCGGCGGCTGGCTCGACGACGGATTCGCCGTTCCGTGGAGCGGCTGCCGCCAGACCTACGGCGGTGTCGAGCTGGAGGCGTACGACCTGCCGCCCCGCGACGTGTCGTTCGCGTTCAGCCTCTACGGCACCCGCCACGGCGACCGTCTGGTGTTCCGCCTCCAGTACCAGCGGGACCTGGTCCTGGAGAGCGAAGCAGCGCTCGTGCGCGAGGAGTTCATGGCCGCCCTGCGAGAACTGATCGCTTTCCCCCAAACCTGAGACGGAATTCCGGAGGTCTGCAATGAAGCGCAACGAGACCCGGCGCACCACCTTGTCTTCCGCCACCGCTCTGGTGGAGGCGTTCGCCGGAGCAGTGGCGGCACACCCGGAGCGTGTCGCGGTGACCGACGCGGAGCGGAGCTGGACGTACCGGGAACTGGACGAGACCGCCGCTCGGCTGGCGGCGGCGCTGCGCGAGCGGTCCGCAGAGCCAGGACGCCCGGTGGGCGTTCTGCTGGACCGGTCGGCATGGACGGTCGCGGCCGCGCTCGCCGTGGTCCGCACCGGTTCCTCGTACGTCCCGCTGGATCCGGAGACGCCGCGTGCCCGTCTGGAGCTGATCGTCGAGGACGCGGAGCCCGCAGCCGTGATCACCTCCCGGTCCCTCGCCGGACAAGTACCCGACGGCGTCGCCGCCCTCTATGTGGACGATCCACTCCCGGAACCCGCCGCGGAGGAGGAACCCGGCGTCGCCATCGGCCGGGACACACGGGCGTACATCATCTTCACCTCCGGCACCACGGGCCGGCCGAAGGGCGTGCAGGTCTCTCACGGCAATGTGCTGAGTCTGCTGGCCGCGTGCGAGGAGGGGTACGACTTCGGTCCCGAGGACGTGTGGACGCTGGTCCACTCCTTCGCCTTCGACGTCTCCGTCTTCGAGATGTGGGGCGCGCTGCTCCACGGAGGGCGCCTCGTCGTCGTACCGGCCAAGACCGCCAAGGACCCGGCGGCCTTCCGGCGGCTGCTCCGAGACGAGCAGGTCACCGTGTTGAGCCAGACACCCACCGCCTTTCAGCCGCTGTGGGCGGAGGACATCCGCCACGCCGACCTGCTGCCGCTGCGCTGGGTGGTCTTCGGCGGGGAAGCCCTGCACTTCTCCGATCTGCGCGCGTGGGTGGG
>NZ_JBIBEN010000021.1:107031-160523 GCF_042955065.1 Streptomyces sp. NPDC012510 | reverse complement strand
CTTCGGCTACCTCACGCCGGCCGAGACCAGACAGCGGCATCAACACGCCCTCGCGGCGTAACGAACGAGTGTCCAAGATCACGGGGAAACTTCACCACACCCACTTGACGGCCGGCTCCCTCGATGCGCCCCGTCTGAACCTCAGCCGACGAAGGCGCGTGCAAGTGCGCATGGTGCACCAAGGACTACAACTGGCCGCACCGGGACCGGGTATGACCAGTGGCGATAGAGGCCGGGCCGGACATCCGACAATCCGCGCTCGTCAACCGGGCGCCGCGCGAGTGCCCTGTTGCGCGGGGATGTTGGAGTGGATGCGCCGGGCAGTCATGCTCCCGCCGATCAGAAGGAGGCGGGTATTGACCCGAACGAGCATCACGGCGCCGCACCGGAGCCCGAGCAGCCTGCGGACTGATCCCCGGCGCAGCCGCATGGTGATGGGCGGACGGACGGCGGCGGCAGCGCGCTCGCGGGCTTGGCGGGCGAGTTCGGTGCGGAGCTGGTGCGGGCCATTCGCATGGGCCTGGCCGAGGGGAGCAGCTCCGGTCACGGGGCGCGGGGGTCGTCGAAGCTGAGCTGGTAGGCCTTCGCGGCCGGGTACGCGCGGGCGAACTGGCTCGGGTGGACGGCGAAGAGGCGGGACGAGGCCAGCGAGGCGCTGACTACTGTCACGGTGGCGATGCTGTGGGGTCTTCCGGGTCGGCCGAACGGCAAGCTGCTGCGCCGTGCCCTGCGGCACTGGGCGTTCGTCGTGCCCGGGCCGGGGCAGGGGGGAGATGCCGACGGAGGGCCGGCTGGTGCTGCAGTGGGTGGCGAGGGGGGCAGCGGCCCGCGTCCCGCACCAGCGCTCGGCGGGGCGTCCCGGCCCTTGGTGGATCTGCATGATCCGGTCCTGGCGCGGGATGTGCTGGAGTCGCTGCGCCGCAAGCTGGACGGTGGTGAGGCGGCGGTGGAGACGATGCGCCGCAAGCGCAAGGTGCTGGTGCACGCGCTCCACTGCGGAGGACCTACTGGGTGACTTTGGTCTGGAGGCGAGCGTCCCACTCGGCTCAGAGCGCAGCCAAGCCAAGTGGTTTCCGAAGAGCACTCGGTCGGGCCGTGCGAGCCGCTTGTCCTGTGCGACTATGCCGCTGCCGATCCGGATGGCGGGCCGTCGTCCACCAGAATTTCCGTGGCGTGCCCGGCGCTCCTCGTGGCGTGTTCCGGGAGGTAACGGCCAGCCTTCCCGTTCCACGTGATCACCAGTTCGTCGCGGGCCCGCGTGGCCGCCACGAAGAGCAGCGAACGGGACCGCTGTTCTTCCTGCCGGTAGCGTTCCACTTGTTCGTGCCGGTAGGTTTCGAGCCGCTGATGCGGAATTAGGCGCTCGCTCACCCCGGCGAGGAAAACCCGTTGGAACTCCAGACCCTTGAAGCCGTGCAGCGTGCCGATGCGTACGGCGTCAACCCTTTCCGGGATGTCCCGACCGATCTCGCAGGCGTGGATGCCGTACTGCTCATCCGCCAGGGTGACGGCCAACTGCCTGTCGGTGTCCCGCGACGGGACACCGACCGCCATCGCCGCGTAGGGCGTTCCGTAACGGTTATGGCGAGTCGCCATACCTTCGTCCCTGCACCGTACGGCCGGCCCCGCGCCGAACCTCGTCGAGCCGCACACGTCGACGGCACACCACCCTGACCGTGTCACGCTTCGTCACCGTGTCACGCTTCGTCGACGGGATCATCACTTCCCCCGCCAACTCCGTGCATCAGGTGCTATATCCGATGCAGGACGAACGGATGTGGTCACCGGTCGCTCCGTCCCGAAGGCGGGGGCCCAGGCACTGCGCATCACAGACTCCGAGCGTCGCAGCCCTTGAACGTCCTCAGGTCCGCGATGTCCTCAAGTCCTCGGTTCCGCACAGGAGAAGGCGCTTTGACCGCACTCGGCTCCATCCTCACCCTGAAACACGCCCGCGACTACGTCCCCAAGCAGGGCACCACGACCTCCGGCGCCCAGGACACGGGGTTCGCCACCGAATGGCACCTGGAGGCCGCCGGCCGTCCGCGGCTGACGATCCACGACACGCGGTGGGACGGCGGCGAACGGGATGTGGTCCTGCAACAGGGCGCGCTGTCACCGGAGATGCCGGTCGGACTGGCCAACCTGCATGGCCGGCACCGGGCCGGGATCACCGAGGTGTCCGAGGAGCGCCGACGGATCATGGCCTTCCTCTCCCTGCCCCAGCCGGACGGACGGCCGAAGCAGAAGCGAGCCCTGACCACGGCGCAGCTGGCACAGGGCTGCGGGGCGCCGCTCCTGTGCCGGCTGGTGGCCCGCCCCGGCGTGTCACTCAGCCCGTCCTTCGATCCTGCTGACCCGCAGGACACCGAGTGCTTCCAGCACGCGATCGTGTTCGAGGACGAGGACCGGAAGACACCCGTCGTCGTCTACGTGCTCACGCGCCTCATGCCGACGCTGAGGCAGACCGGCTGGACGGGCGACACGTGACGGCGCCTCGGACCGGCGGCGGTCCCCCGGCACGACCGCACGCGGAGAGCTCCGCGACCCGAAACCGTACATATCCGGCTGACAGGACATCAGTATGAGCGGCGTGAAGCATCTGTCGATGAGGATCCCGTGGCGGGACCGCCCCTGGGACCAGTTCCTCTGCGACGACCCGAAGGGCAACTCGTCGTGCACCCTGCTCGCGGCAATCGGCAAGGGCCGCGACGACGAGTTCGAGGCGGAACATGCGGGCGCCCCCGTCGGCAGCCTGGACCCTGACCGGCTCCCCTGCCTGAGCGAGCGGGCCACCTTCATGTCACCCGTCGGATACACCGTCGTCAAGGAGCACCCCTACAGCCACAACCAGGCGCTGCGCGGCAGTCTGCTCCCCACGTCCCTCAGCGTTCCCGGGTACGCGTTCGAGGCCATCCCCTTCCGCTGGCTGAACCGGGCCTCCCTGAACGATGAGATCGGTCACTCAAGGGTGCCCGCCTTCGAACAGCTCGCCGAGGACCGCACCGACCGCGTCCTGAACTCCCGTGCCGCCTGGGTGATGGACGGCGGCAACCAACAGGCGGTCATCGATGCCTTCTTCGAGCCGGTCGCGCCACGCGACAGCCTGGTGTTCGTCTACCTCAAGCACTCCCCGCTCCAGGAGCAGCGCACCGACCGCCTCCTGGTGGGCGCCGCACACGTCACGGGCCTGACCCGGCCGCCGATGTGGAAACAGGCCGGGAAACCGCCGTTCGACTCCTCCATGTGGGAGACGATCGTGCAGCACTCCCTGCGCCCCGGCATGACCGAGGGCGTGCTGCTGCCCTACCAGGAGCTCGTGCCGCTCCTGGACGGGGGCACCGACATCGACAGGGCACTGGCCTGGGCGCCCGAGGGCCGTGACGTCGAGTTCTCCTACGTCACGGAACACCTCTCCGACGACGCCGCCATCGAGTCCCTGGCCTCACTGATGTCGGCCGCCGAGGGCATGCGTGAACTGGGCCTCGACGTCCCCGAGTCCGCCACGACCTGGCTGACCGAGCAGACCGAACGGCTCTGGCAGCTGCGCGGTCCGGTCCCCGGCCTGCCCGGCGTCCTCGCCCTCATCGGGGTCCAGCAGCCCCACGTGGCCGCGCGAGCGGTGCTCACGGAGGCCGGTGAGGCCACCGACCCGTGGGACCTGCTGCACGGCGTCTTCGCCGATCCCGCGCGCGCCCCGCGGGCACTGCGGGCGCATGTCGGCCCCATCCAGGCACGGGTCTGGAACAGGATCCCGGCCGAGCGCCGGGCGGTTCTGCGCCTGCTGTCCGGGTTCGACATCGGCCCGGACCAGGTGCGCATGCTGCTCGACGGCGACACCGAGGTCGAGATGACCGCCGAGGAACTCCTGGAGAACCCGTACTACGCCGCGACCTGCACGTACGGCCAACCCCTCCACGTCCCGTTCACCGCCGTCGACCGCGCGGTGTTCCCCCCGGCGCACGTCACCTGGCGACCGCCGGTCCCGGACGAGGTGGGCCTCGGCGACCCCCTGGACCGCCGGCGGGTCGAGGCACTCCTCACCGAGGTGCTGGAGCGGCAGTGCGACCAGGGAGACACCCTGATCCCCGTCGGCGAGGCCCTGGAGTACATCCGGCTCATGACACCCACGGGACTCCCGGCCCTGAACCACGACATCCTCACAGGGCTCGGCCTGGACCACGACGGGGTCGTCGACTGCCCGGACTGGTCGCCGCTGACCACCGTCCGACTCGCCGACGGCGCGCCCGCCTACAAACTCGACAGGCTGGAGGAGACGGCGAACGTCGTCCGGGACTGGGTGGCGGCGCAGCAGGCGCGCCCGCCGCTGGGCGGGATCGGTGACGCCCGCGCCGTACTCGACGCCGTACTCGACCGGGACCAGGACAGTGACCGGGACCGGGACGGCGCCGGGGACGCCGTGCACGCCGCCGAGTTGGAGGAGCGGGCCCGCGCGGAGAAGGCCGCGGGGCTCGCCGCCCTGCACGACGCACGCCTGTCCGTCCTGGTCGGTCCGGCGGGCACCGGCAAGACGACGCTGCTGCGGGCCCTCGTCGACTACCCCGGCGTGGCCGCGGGGGACGTCCTGCTCCTCGCTCCCACGGGCAAGGCGAAGGTGCAGCTGGAGACCAAGGTCGGCCGCCCGGCGAAGACCCTCGCCTCCCACCTGAGCGCCACCGGCCGCTACGACGCCGAGAGCGGCCGGTACCTGGTGCGGGGCGCCGACCGCCCCCGGCGCGGCTACGGCCTCGTCGTGATCGACGAGGCGTCCATGCTGACGGAGGAGATGCTCGCCGCGACGCTGGACTCGTTCACCGGCGTCAAACGGCTGATTCTGGTGGGCGACCCCCGCCAACTGCCCCCGATCGGAGCCGGACGGCCGTTCGTCGACCTGGTGGACAAACTGCGCCCGGACGACTTTCCGACCGCGGTGCGGGTCGCAGCCGGATACGTCGAGTTGCAGGTGCCCCGGCGCCAGTTGCCGGACGGCAGCCACGGCACCCGCCACGACCTCGAACTCGCCGCCTGGTTCGGCGGGGGCACGCGCGGCGCCGGCGACGAGGCCATCTGGGACGAACTGGCGACCAACCCCGACCTTCCCACGCTCCAGTACGTCCCCTGGGGCGGGCGCACCGCCGTGCAGTCCCTCACGGACGCCCTCGGCCAGGTCCTCGGTCTCGGTGATGCGGAGGATCCCGTGCGGGCGTTCGCCCTCACCTACGGCGGCAGTGTCAACGGCGACTACCTCAACTGGCAGCGCGGCGCCGGTATCCGCGCGGAGGCGTGGCAGATCCTCTCGCCCACCCGGTCCCGTGCCTTCGGGACGGTCGAGCTGAACCGCCACATCAAACGCGTGTATCGGGCCGCCGACACCGAGTGGGCGAAACGGTACCGGGGTGCGAACATCCCCTTCCCGATCGGGCCCGAGGAGATTGTGCGCGGCGACAAGGTCATGCAGACGACCAACAAACGCATGAAGGCGTGGCCGCGCGAGAACGCGATGGACTACGTCGCCAACGGTGAGATCGGTGTCGCCCTCGCCTGGCCCACGCCCTCCGCCAAGCGGAAGAAGCACACCTTGAAGCTCGGTGTGGAGTTCTCCTCCCAGCCCGGCCACGAGTACAGCTACCAGCCGTCTGACAGGGACGACGCCCCACTGGAGCTGGCCTGGGCCGTCACCGTGCACAAGGCGCAGGGCTCCGAGTTCGGCACGACGTTCCTGGTCCTGCCCGCCAGGGCCAACCTGCCCAGGGAACTCCTGTACACGGCGCTGACCCGGCAGAAGGACAGAGTCGTCATCCTCCACGAGGGCACCCTGGCGGACCTGCGCGCCTTCGCCCACCCGAGTAACTCCGAGACCGCCCGCAGGCTGACCGACCTCTTCGAGGCACCGCAGCCGTTCGCCCTCGATGTACGGGGGCAGACCCGCCGCTTCGACCGCAAGCTGATGCACGTGTCCGCTGACGGGACGCCGATGGCCTCGAAGAACGAGGTCATCATCGCGGGTCTCCTCGATCGCCTGGCGCCGGGACGATGGCTCTACGAGGAGCCGCTTACGGGCGCCGACGGCCGCGTCGTCCGCCCCGACTTCACCGTCACCGCCGAGGACGGCCGCACGGTCTTCTGGGAACACGCCGGCATGCTCGACCTCCCCGACTACGCGCGCAAGTGGGAGCGCAAGAAGGAGTGGTACGCGAGGAACGGCATCGAGCCATGGGACAAGGGCGGCGGTCGCAACGGCACCCTGATGTGGACCGACGACCTCGACGGCGCGGACGCCCGGGCCTGGCTCGCGCTCGCCTCCCAGGTCCTGGACGCGGAGCCGACGGACTCCGGGTCCGCGACCGCGACCGGGTCGGCCAGAAGGGCCAAGAAGACCGCCGCCCGGCGGAAGAGGCCGTGACCGCGCTGCCGGCATCCGCCCGGTGGCGTGCGCCTACGGCTCCCACGAAGGATGAGGGACCGCACGAGGCGCGGGCGAGCGCGGGGAAGCGCGGAAGGGGAACGACGGGACAGTGAACAGCGGCATGCTGAAAGACGACGTGCTGAACGACGGTGCGGCGAACGGCAGGACAGTGCACGACGGAACGGGTCTCAGAGCCGGGACGCTGGCCCTCCTGCTCGAACCGCTGGGGGTGGACGCCGTGGCGGGCCCGGCCGCACTCCAGCGCTTCGCCGAGGACGTCGCCGCGGTTGCCCGGGCGCGGGGGTGCCCGGACCTGCCGGCGTCCGGGAGCACTCTCCCACCGGTGTCCGACGCGGTGGCGACCTGCGCCGAGGCACACGAACTGATCCGCCTGACGACGGCCCGGGGACGGATCCCGGCGCCGGACTGCGACGGACACCTCGGGGAGCTGAGACGGCTCGACGGACTGCGGAGCCGTCTACCGGCCCTGGAGGGCGTGCCGGTGGAGGCACTCCGGGCGGACGTCGCGGCGCCGGCGGTCGCGGAACGGGAACTGCCCGGAGCACTGGAGCCGTGCCGTCGCGCGAAGCGGGAGTGGCCAGAGGAGGTCTGGCCCTCGATCCGTGAGATCGACGTCGAGTCCGCGACGGCCGAGCTGAGCCTGCCACGGGGCAGCCGACGGGCGGCCAGGGCACGCGAGCTGGTCCTGGGGCACGGTGCCGCCACACTCCGGGAGCTGCGCAACCGGGAACTGGTGCCGCTCCTGGAGAAGGTGCGCGACCTGGTCGTGGCGGAGGAGGCGTACGAGACGCTCCTGTCGGGACGGCCGCGGTGGTGGCGCTGGCTCGCGCCGGACGCGCGCACCGGATTCGACACGGATCGGTGTGACGCCCTGCGCTGGGCCATCGAGGCCCGGGACACCGGCGCCGTCTCCGCGAGCGCGCTGGACATGCTCGCGGACGCCGACGTGCGGGCGGTGCTCGGGCGCGGGCCCGCCGCGGCGTCGGTGAGCCGGGCCGCCGATCCGACCGCCCCTGCCTCGGGTTCGGCCGCGCCCGGCTCGGCTTCGACCGCGCGGATCACGGAAGGGCTCCTGGCATCCGCCTCCCGGACCGGCATCGACGAGCTGCGCGCCTTCGAGTCCTGGTACACGAAGAACCTCGCGTCCTTCGACCGTGTCGCCGCGGCCATGGACCTGTGGCGGACCGAACCGGCTCTCCGCGAGGCTCTCGCGCCCCTGGTCGCCCGGCTCGCGTCGTCGTCCGGCGCGGTGGACCCGAGCCGGCCGGCCTACCGCGACATCCAGGCCGCCCTGCGGGCCGGGGCAGGGGCCGAGGCCGGGGGTGCTTCGCCGCCGACGCCGTACTCCCCGCACGCCGTCGAGAGCAAGAGACTCGTGGAGGTGATGCGCCGCGTCGGAGCACTCGAACGCGCACTGCGAGACGCCGTACGGGTCATGCCCGCCGCCGGAGGCAGGCTGCGGGTCGCCGTCGCCGGACGGACCAAGTCCGGCAAGACCACGCTCCGCAAGGCCCTGATCCGCGACGCGGACCGGGACGGCATCGGGCGAGGAGCACACCGCACCACGCGGGAGACCGCCGTGTTCCGGGTCGGTTGCGTCACGTACCTCGACACGCCCGGTGTCGCGGCCAAGGACGACGACCACGACGCCACGCGCGCCCGGGCCGCCTGCGACGACGCCGACGCGGTCATATGGAACTACGCCGACACCCTGCGCGACGAGGAGTCCGCCGAACTCCTGCGGCTGCTCCGCTCGGGGAAACCGCTGCTCGTCGTCGTCAACGTGAAGAGCCGGGTCGTCGAACCGCACCGCCTGAGGCGTTTCGCCGACGACCCTGCCAGGGAGTTCGAGCAGGTCGCGGGGCACACCGCCCGGATCGAGCAGGTCTGCCGTGCCGCCGGGTCCGCCCCGCCCGCCGTTCTCCCGGTCCACTCCGGCGCCGCGCACGAAGCACTGTCCACGCCGGACCGTGAGCTGGGCGACCGGGCTCTTCGGGCCAGCCGGCTGCCCGAGCTGGAGCAGTCCCTCACCCGGCTGCTGGCCGAGCGGGCGCTTCCGCTGCGCGCCGTCCGGCTGGCCGACGCGGTCCGTGCACCGGTCGCCGCTCTCCACGACCGGCTCGCCCGTGAACTCCGGGGGATCGGTCTCGCGCTCGACGCGCTCGAACGCTCGACGGACGACGACCGGACCGCGGTGCTCACGGTCTTCCGGACGGCTGGCCGGGACACGCGCGACCGGCTCGAAGCCGCGCGGTACCGAGCCAGGGAGCGGTTGCCGGACGTGGTCGGGGGCCTGGGCGGCGCGGACGCCGCGCGCACGTGGAGCGACTTCCTCACCGGCCTGGAACTGGAGGAACTCCTCTCCGGCCTCGCCGACGCGTGTGAGCGGGAGGCGCTGAAACGGGGCGTCCTCCTGCGCACGGCGGCGGACGTCCCGGATCACGCAGACGCCGCGCGACCGCAGGTACGGCCGCGTCCCGACCTCAAGACGCAGGCCGCGACTCTCGGCACGACGGCTGCCAAGGGGGCGGCGATGGCCCTCCTGGGGTCCGTGGTCGCCAAGGGAGTCCCCAAGTTCGCCCTTCCCCCTCCCGCGACGGCGGTGGTTCACGCGGCGGGGGCCCTGGCCGGAGCGGCGAAGGCGGTGAGCGGCGAGATCCTCCGGGTACGGCGGGCGCAGGACCGGTGGGCGGGCGCGAGCACGACCGAGACCGCGGCCCGCCTCGACGAGCTGTTCGACGAGCTGACGGCGTGGTCGGATCGGTTCACGGAGGCGGTGACGGACCAGGCCGAGGCCCGGTTCGAAGCGCGGTCCGCGGACATCGCCGCCGCGCGGGAGAGGTGCGAACGGCTCGACCGACTGCGGCCGGCTCTGCGGTCCGCCCTCGACGGGATCGACTTCGTCCTGGCACGCCGGCTCCTCGCCCTCGCGGGCGGTGCCCCGGCGGCCGTCCGCCGGGCACGCCGGACGCCTGGGGCCGAACTTCGGCTCTGGACCGACCCGTCCCGCACCGACGACGTACGGGCGCGCCTGCGCGACCGCTGCGTGGACGTACTCACCGAGCGGATCGAGATCCGCCCGGACTCCATGGACGAGAGGGACGAGGAACCACATGAGGACTGACACGGCACTGGTCGACACCTCCGGGAGCGAGGACTGCCCGAGCGCGCGGGTGCTCGCGCTGTGTGCCCGAGCGGAGGACGTCCTGGACGCCCACCCGCGCACCCGCCCGCTGGCCGCGGATCTGCCCCGTGCGGACGCGAGCCCGCTGCGCATCGCCCTGCTGGGCCCGTACAGCGCGGGGAAGTCCACGCTCGTCGCGGCGCTCCTCCGGCTTCCCGCGGCCGACGTCGGCGCACTCGTCGATGCGGCTCCCAAGACGCACGAGGCGACGCCGTACGAGTGGGACGGAGCGACCCTCGTCGACCTGCCCGGGACCCTGTCGGGCGACGAAGAACACTCCGATGCGGCCCGGCGCGGCGTACGCGGCGCGGACGCGCTCATGATCGTGACGACGAGCGAACTGCCCGGCGAGGCGGAGACCGGGGCAGTGCTGGAGGCGCTCGGCCCCGACGGGTTCGCCGACCGGAGTGTCGTCGTCGTCAACAAGATGAACGCGGAGAACAGCGATCGCGCCGTTGTCCTCGACGAGATCCGGGCACGGCTCGGGCCCTTCGCCGACCGTGTCCCGATCGTCCCGACCGACGCACGCGACTACGTCGACGCCGTCAACGACCCGTCCCTGTCGGCGGCCGACCGTGCGGCACTCGTCGCCGAAAGCGGCATCGACGCCCTCGCGGCCGAACTGAGGCGCGTCGTCGCGCCCGGCGTCGGCGGTGTCCGCCCCCGGGCCCAGGCGTTCGAACTCCTCCGTGTGCTGGCGGACGCCGAGCGGCGGTGGGAGCTGGACGGTGAGGATCTCGGTGCCGCGCGGACCGCGCGGAGGGCCGGGGAAGCGGTCACCGCCGCCAGGGAGCTCGTGCTGAGCGCCCTGGACAGGGAGAGCGGCGTCGTCGCCGACAGGATCACGGCGGCCGGAGACAGGGCCGCCGCCGGGGTCTCGGACAAGGACGGCGCCGTCCCCGACCGCGTCGCCCGTGCCGTGCGGGACGAACTGGAGGACACGGGAGGAGATTTCGACGCGAGGTTCTCCTCGTCGGTGCGGACGGCGTTCGACGCGCTGGTCGCCGAGTACGGAACCCATGTGCCGGAGCCGGATCTCTGGGCGAACGACCTCGAAGCTCTCGGGACGACGCCCGTCGCGGCGCCGAAGGAAGCGTCCCCGCTGGCTCAGGGGGTCAAGGAGGCGGCCAAGAAGGGAGCGAAGGCGGGCGCCGCGAAGGCGGGGGAGTGGCTCGGGAAGGTCAAGGACGGCGGCCACGGGCCGGGAAGCGCGGCCGCCGCCATCGTGGACAAGCTCAGCAAGCATGGGGTGGGACGGAAGATCCTCGACGCCGGTGGCAAAGTCACCGACGGGGCGGGGAAGTTCAAGCCGTGGGGCAAGACCAAGGCGGCCGGAAGGGTGGCGGGTGCGGCGGGCAAGGTGCAGTGGGCGCTGGCGGTCATGGGGCCGCTGACGGACCTGGCGGGCGTCGCGCAGGAGCAGGGCGAGTGGATGGCGGTCAACAAGCGGCGGCAGGAGATCAGGGACCACTTCGCCGAGCAGGCACGCACACAGCGGGAGGCCCTCACCGACGCCGGCACGCGGTACCTGAGCGCGTGGATCGCCCTGGTGGAGCAGTCGCTCGGCGGTCTCACGGAGCGGGGTGCTCGGATCAACGCCGAGCGTGAGGCGGCGCTGACGGCAATCGAGGACCTCCGCGGCGAGGCCGCGCGGATTGTCGGCCCGGCCCTGTGACCGACGGACGGACCAGCGGGCCGAAGGATTGGAGGGCCGGAGAGCAGGCAGACCGGCGGGCCGCGGGACGGCGAGTAGGCGGCGGTGCGGGTGTGCGGGCGGCCCGGATCATCCCGATCCGGGGTGTTGATCTCGCTGCGGGTCCCGGAAGCAGGTGAATCAGCCGGTACGCCCTCGTCGTGAACTCTGCGCAGACGCACTGGGTCGGTCGGTTCGCCCCGACCCGGCGTGAGCGGAGCGAGGCGTCCGCCGCGTTCGCCGCGTGAAGCCGTACCCGGTGTCGCGGCGGCCGAACGAGACGCTGCTGCACCGGTCTTCGCAGAGCAGGGTGTGCGTTTTGGCATGCACAAGAAAGGCCCTGAACTGCGTTTCTGCAGTTCAGGACCTAAATTTCCGGTGCCCCCGGCAGGATTCGAACCTGCGCACACGGCTTCGGAGGGTGTGGTCTTCCGAGCGATTTCCCAGTTCAGCGTTGTGGCTGACACGCCGTCAGGCTCGCCGTCCCGCAAATGGCCCACAGGTTAGAAATGCCCCATACTTGCGCTCTGCCTGGATTGCTTGGACCGACCGGCAATAGGCGCCCGGGAGGTGGCGGGGTCATCAGAACGGCAACGGGTCCACGTGATCATGAAGTTCAACGACGCTCAGTAATCACAAAGGACGGCCTGGCTGCGCTGCCATTTTGCCTGCTTGAACTCTCCCAGCTGGCGGGACAGGGTGGATTCATGACATGGACAGCACCACCGGTCGAGCGCACCAGACAGCTAGGCGGCCTGGGTACCGTAACTGAGCGGCAGATGTTGGAGGGTTGGCTGAGCTGGCATCGGGAACGTTGCTGGCCAAGTGCGCCGGGCTTGAGCCGGCCCAATTGACGCGGACGACCGTAGAGCCGTCGCCCCTCACCCTCCTTGGCCTGGTCCGGCACATGGCGGAGGTGGAGCGATTCTGGTTCCGGCGAAGCTTCGCCGGTGAGGCTATCGGCGATGTCTTCACCGGCCCGTCAGATGGCAATGAGGGACTCGACGGAATTCACGCAGCCGATGCGGAGAGAGACTTCGGATTGTTTCAGACCGAGGTCAAAGCGTGCGACGCGGCAGCGGCCGGGCACGACCTCGACGAGACCTTCACGTCCTCTCGCGGAGTTTCCCTCAGCCTGCGCTGGGTCTACGTGTTGATGATCCAGGAGTACGCCCGCCACAACGGCCACGCCGACTTCCTGCGGGAGCGGACCGACAGGGCAACGGGTGACTGAGCTTCTTTCTCGGGCCGGTCCGGCAGCAGGCGCCCGGAAGGTCGCAGTGGACGGTCCAGCTCCCGGCGAAGAAAGCCGAGGGCGGACTTCAATATCGCGTTCGCCCGCCGTAGTTCCTTCACCTCCCGCTCCAGCTCCGCGATCCGTGCGGCATCCGTGCTGGTGGTGCCGGGCACGATGCCCTCGTCGGTCTCGGCGCGCTTGACCCAGCCGCGCAGGGCCTCGGGGTGCACGTCCAGTTGGTCGGCGATGCGCTTGATCGCACCGGGCGGGCCGACTGGATCCTTGCGGGCCTCGATCGCCAACCGCGTCGCACGCTCGCGCAGTTCGTCGGGGTACTTACGGGGAGCAGCCATGATCGGCATCCTTCCGGGGCTTCGATGTCTCCATCAAACCCGGGGCGATTCAGAGCGTCCTTTACAGCAGGAACAGCGGCTGGTCGCTGTGTCGTAGCCCCGGACGGGGACCAGCTCCTGCAACCACCACGCAGTTGTGATCGTTCGAGAGAAATACGGCCAGGCTACAGAGGGTTCGCATTGGCGGTCGGGTTCTGTCGCATGGCTGCTGGCAGGACGACGAAACGGTCGCTGCTGCTGTGGCTCGCTACTCCGCGGGATTCTCGTTCTACGGAGCGACGAGTTCGCGTTGCCAGCCCGCGAACCGCTCGCGCAAGGCCCCGGCCTCCGTGGCAGTGAGGCCGTAGGCGGCGAATTACTTGTCCGTGTAGCGCTGGACGCGGGCGAGTGAGTCGGCGAACATCCGCGGATCGAAGCCGTCGTCGTTCTGCTTGGCGAGCTCCATCAGGCGTTCGCGGGTGTATCCGGCCTTGAGGAGTCCGTCGACGTCGATGGCGTCGCGGACCTCGGCCCGGCCGTCCAGAGCGGTGGTCTTCCCGGCGGCGACATCGTCGGGGTGTAGGACCGGGCCGAGCTCGGAGGGCACGGGCGGGTGGTTGAGGAACTCGGCGACGAGTTCCACCTTGTTATGGACGCCGCTGGCGGGGTCGGTGACGTTCAGCCGGGTGTAGGTGTGCTCGAGGTTCTGGTGGGCCAGCTCCACAGTGAAGCCTGCGGCTTCGTAGGCGGCGATGACGCGTTCGGTAGCGGCAGGCATCTCGGTGGTAGCCCGGTTGATCGGAGCAAAGAGGTCGACGTCGTCACTGACTCGGTCGACGATCTAGTGGGCTTGGACGGCGTAGCCGCCTGCCAGGGCATAGCCGAAGTCGTCAGCGAGAGCGTCGAGCCCGATGCGGATCAGTCGGCGGTGCAGCTCGTCCACTACGCTGCGGCCGCCGCAGGTGAGAGCTCGGGGAAGCGGGCCTGCCAGGACGCACGGACCGGGGCGGGCAGGAACAGGTCCGTCCAGTGCCGGCGCAACAGAACGGCGCTCAGGTATGCCCGCAGGTCGGCTGCGGTCTGGGCTTCCCGGATGACCCGCTCGTACATAAGGAGCAGGTCGGCCTCATCGGCGAGGTCGTACTCGTAGTGCGGGCCCCAGTCGATATGCCGGGGCAGGATCAGAGTGCCGGATGTCGGCCCGACCAGCTCGTCGAGCGACTCCGGGAGGGCGTAGATTCTCGCGGCTGCGTACCTGCTCATACGCCCAGCATGCCGTAACCGGCCGCGTCGTGTGCAGACATCAGCATCCGCGTGAGCTGTGAGCGTGACGTTCGACAACGCCTGATCACAGCCGTCTCCAGCACTGACCCGGAAAGTCAAACGGCCTGCTCGTCCGTACGCTTTCGGATCGCCCTCGTCGGCAAACGCGCAGGTCACAGCAGATGTCCTCCGGCGGCTGCTCCGCCTTGCGGCTTTCCCGTCCCACGAATGTCCCACGCGAAGCCATTGTGTGGGCTCGATATTTGGGATTTCGTCCGCCTAGCGCCATCAAGTCGCAGGTCGAAGGCTTGCTGGACTGAGTGGTCACGGGCCAAGGTGACCGCGTTTTGGCATGTACAAGAAAGGCCCTGACCGGCGTTTCCGCTGGTCAGGGCCTACATTTCCGGTGCCCCCGGCAGGATTCGAACCTGCGCACACGGCTCCGGAGGCCCTGTGCGTATCACGCGACTCTGCTGGTCAGGCCACTTCAATTCCCTCGCTCACCCCATCGCCGTCCACACATAGGCCGCGACTCCTAGGTGCGTGATCAGGTACCGGATGACACACCGACGGTGTCATCTTGGTGCGCGATTGTCGTAGGGAGGGTGAGCAAGGCCTCATGGCGGCGGGCTGCGGCGTGTCAGCCCTGCAAGCGGTCGACCCGTACAGCCTTGCTCGGCAGTGATGACACTAACTGTTTCTAACAAAACCTGTTGATCATGTGACTGTGGGCATCTTCGCTCGTTGGCGCACAAGGTGTCCGGGCAACGCTGCGGGCCTTCTCCTTCTACGCGCCATCCCAGAAGGCTGCGTCCCCGGGCCCGAACCCAAACGCGGGGCGCGCAGACCGCGCCGCTGACCTCAGCTTCGTTCGCAAGGCAGACCGGTGGGCTGAGAGTGAGGTCACCAACCACCGCACCGGGTACTGCCCAGACGTCACCTCCTGGCCGACCGTCGCTCGCGTCCTGGAAGATCTGGGGCTCGGTCGGCTGGCGGCGGCAGCCGAATCCGGACGTTGTCACGGCTGCGCAACAGCACCGCACGCCTCACGGTTCACCCCGGATTCCCGGCTAGCGTTCCCGTCGCCAACGCTGGAGACCCGGCGGCCGTCCAACGGCCGCGGGACATTGGAAGGGAACCTCATGAGGCTCAAGCAACTCGGCCGGATCGGTACGGCTGGTGGGCTCACCGTCGCAGCGGTGGGCGCATCGATCGTCTTCACACCGTCCATGGCGTCCGCGGACAGCACCTGGGAGTGCTACGGCAAGCAGGTCAAGCGCTGTGCGACCGTATGGTGGGACGACGAGGCCGACACATACCGGGCACGGGCGAAGATCACCGACGTCGCCGGCGGTGGCAACTACACGGTCAAGGTCAACGACGTGAAGCTCCTGCGCTTCAACGGCACCAGGACGCTGACGGTGAAGTCCGCCAAGGACGACGACGGCTGGCACCGCACCCAAGACCTGGCAGGCACCTCGTCGGTCAACCCGTGCAGGTGGCCGACGAACAGTTTCCAGGTACAGGCGAAGTTCACCTGGAAGAAGCAGGGCGGGACCGCGAGCACCAAGACCTGGCGCCCCGAAATGGGCTGGGGCCACGCCTGCAACTGACCGTCTCCGCTCCGGTTCCCTGCCCGAAGCGAACCATCGCGCTCTCGCTCCGGCCGGGGGCACCTGCCCACCGCCCCTGGCCGGTCCCCGTACGCACGCATTGAGGACACGGTCATCACCTCCTGATCCCTCGCGCTGCGATGTCCCCGCCGGCCGCGCTCAGCGAGGAGAGCCAACGACCTGCTTCGCGTCCATTTCAGCCACGCCGACCCGGCCCGAATCTTGGATCGCCGCCATACCCGACACGCTCTAGGACATCGCGTCGAGCCAACACCGGCTCATGCCACGGAAAGGGCGCCGGGCCACGGCCACGCTTGATGCCAACAGTCACATGATCAACAGGTTTTGTTAGAAACAGTAAGGGCTTGCAGATCATTAACCTGCCGTCTTGATCTTGTTGCTCGGTGTGCTCGTTTGGGCGTGGACCCGAGCCTGGACGACCGAGAGGGCGACCGATGGGGTCGTCGCGGGCAGAATGACGATGCGTGTGCCTTGAGCAACCGCCTGTTCTTCAGGAGCGGGCGATGGCGGTGCGGATGGCGGCGAGGGGTTCGGCGACCAGGGCGATCCGGCCTGCCTGACCAGCGTGAAAGCCATGGCTGATGACCGCTCAGGGCGCGTACGATACGGGGCCATCCAGGCGGATGATTCCAAGATCGGACGAACCATGTCAGCGTTGACGGCTCAGCTTGATGACGGCCAGCTTGCCCTGATGACCACTATGGCTGAGCCCTACCTCAAGAAGGGGCAGTGGCCGGTCTGGCACTACGTCGAGGCTCAGCTCGACCGCCAGGGTCTGGATGCTGCGTCGGTTCTCAAGTCGTTGCCGAGCGTGGGGTCTCCGCTCATCGGGCAGCGTTCATACGGACTGGCGTGGTACGACCGGAACCAGCTTGCAGACGATAGCCGCCCGGTTCTTACGGTCGCCGCTGGCCTCCATGTTCCCCAACTTGAGCGCGTCTTCGGCGTTCATTTCATCACTATCTTGCAGTACCTGATTAAGCATCAGCAGGCCATGACTCCGTCACCGGACAAGGTAGAGAAGGCATATGTAACGTCGGACGACATCCGAAGGGACTTCTCCGCCGTGACGCCTGAGTTCCTGGGGGCGCTGCCTGGTATCTTCCGCCACGAACCAGTATTGCGGAGCGGCTACTCGACGTGGGGCACCAGCAACGGCTGGCGGTTTGAGCTGAACCGAGAACTCGCCAAGTATCGGAATGTCAGTAACCTCAGTGAATATGTTTCACAGGTCACTGAAATCCTGCTTGAGGAGCAACTTCTATTCGAGGCAACCCATTCCGGGGCTCAATACGCACAGAACATCATCATCGGCGCGTCCGAGGACCTGGTACCAACGGCTACTCCTGCCGTCACAGTTCCGGTATACGTCAACGCTGGCCTCATTGAAGAACTGGAGCAGAAGCAGGGGCAGACAACCTGGAGTCTCGACAAGCTGTTGCAGTTGCTGCGCGAGCTGAACGACTGTTACGCGGGAGATCACGTCTATGCCTGCCACGCACTAGTAAGGGCAGTCATCGACCATGTCCCGCCGATTCTTGGTGCCACCTCCTTTGAGTCGGCGGTCAGCAACTACAAGTGGACCCGGACCGACAAGAAGTACATGGCCCGGTTGCTGGAATTCAAGAACCAGGCGGATGATGTACTTCACCGGCGGATCCGCCCTAGCAAGGATGTCATCGCCATGCACGACCTGTTGCCCTTCGGGGCTTACCTCAACGCCCTGCTACGGGAGTGCATCGACAAGCTGTAGTGGCCAGCGCAAAATGGATTGTGGGAGGAGGCGGCATGGCAGTAAAGGCAAAGCTAGAGGGCCATACCTTCGATCTGGATGCCTTAGTGGAACTCTTCCGCGAGGGCGACCCGAGAGTTAGCAAGGAGGAGGACGGCTACTACCTGAACTCGGCTGAGTTGGACGGCCTCATGGACGACGGTGGGCGGTTGGTCGAGGCGGCTACTCACCTTCTCCAGCGAGTGACAGGTGTGGCACGTGTCCTGGACAGCAGCTTTCGGCCCGTCAGTCTGCCCGGCACCTTCGTGGAGGATGACGGCACGGGTAACGGGCGGCGTCACCATATTGTGCAGGCTGACACCGCTATGGTTCGGTCGAAGGCGTACGGCGTAGTTCTGTCGGTGGGTGATGGACAGTCGCCACCATGTCACCCCCCGCCCCCACCACCGCCAGAAGGACCGCCGTACATGCAGTTGGCGTCGAGCCACGTCGATGTGGCCGAGACTCTGGACATCCTGGGCAGGTCAAGCGTTTCACTAACCTGGGTCGATCTCTACAAAGTCTATGAGATTGTGCGTGGCAACGTGGGGGGCGATAAGCAGCTCAAGGCGACGCAGTGGGTGTCCAGTGGTGATCTGTCTGCGTTTACGGCATCAGCTAATCGACCTGATGTGAGTGGCAGCGAGGCGCGTCATGCAAGAGCTACCGGGACCGGACTTCCGAAACGGACGATGAACCTGGCCGAGGGCGAGGCTTTCGTCCGCAGTCTGGTATTGGCCTGGTGGAACTACCTCGGTGGTCAGCCTTCAACCTAAGGGCTTGCAGATCATCAAGGTGCGGCATCGTCATTCTGCCCACGACGACGCCATCGGTCGCCCAGGTTGGGGTCCACGCCCAAACGAGCACACCCAGCAACAAGATCAAGACGACATGTTAATGATCTGCAAGCCCTTAGCCTCCAGCACTGCTGTCTGGAGTCAGTTTGCGGGCTGCACTATGTAGGACTCGGCGTCCAAATAGGCGTTCCACGAAAGCACGAAGTGCGACGCGAAATCACTGACATTGGTCACATATGATTCAATATCAGGAACTGACCTACCCGCCTGCTGGAAAATCTCGTGATAAGGGAGATTTCCGTGCGCCAAGTCGTTGCGAGCCAGTGCGAGCTTCTGCAGCGCGCCGGGCCACCGGGGATTAGGGAATGGGTTGTCCGGCAGTTGATATATCTGCCATAGACGGAAAAAGTGCTCTGGCTTTAGGGTCTTCCCATCAAGTGGGGGCTGGGGATGACTCTTTTCAATTGGGAAGGTGGCCACCTCTCCGTTGGCGTCTAGGGTAGTCGTAAATGAACGCCGATCCCACATCTTCGAGTGATCTTGAAGCGTGCGCAGACTCTCGAATGCGGTGTGAGCAATGACTTGCCGAACACTGGGAATAAGGGACATCGTCCGAATGCCGGCGGAATTGAGTTCCTCGTGCGTGCGCTGCAAGCACGTCTTCACCAAGGATTCAAGCTCGGCCATCGTGCATACGATCGCTAGGGCGCGGGCGTCTCTACTGGCAGATGTCCACCCAGTTGTGTCCGTTTTGTTTGTCTGCGTAAAAGCCAGAAACACCTTTAGCTCACCTGTGCGTTTCAGCAAGCGGGTAAGGTGGTCAATATTCTCTTGCCTCAGAGCATCATGCTTGCCCAATGAAGATTTCCTTCGCCCGCGTCAACCTGCGCTCGAGCATTCTACGACTGTTGCTGCCTCCGCCACTCGAAGCTCGCAACTCTTCATCTTCAATCCAGCCAGCATGAGGAACGGCAGGCTCTCCGCCCTCTTGATACAGCTGAGCAATTGCCACCAGGCATGCTTCGAACTGCACCAACGGCGTCGTTGTCGTACCCGACCTGAGGTAGGCCCCATCGCATACTTGCCGCAGAAAAGCACAGGACTTCTCGAAGAGGTTTCGTTCACGGGTGTAGTCGAAACCTTGCTGCGAAAGACCCATGGCAGTGTTTAGGAAGCGCTCGACCTTGCCATCGAAGATGTCACTGTGGTTCTTGTATGCGAAAAACTTCAGCACCTGCTCTACGAGCGTGCCGTCCTCCTTGCTTCCTTCCTTCAACTTCAGCAACGCACCGAAATCTTCATTGAGTGCCAACTCTTCAATGAAGTGGTTGAAATCTCCGCGATAGACCACGGCGCGTACTTCCTGAGCTGTGAGGCGCAATCCACCTCGATTTAGGCGCTCAAAAACATCGAACCGTACTTCAAGATTACTTTTATCCGTCAGTGAAACCACTTGCAGGGGCTGACGCCCGAAATGCACCTTCAGATTTTTTGGTAGGGAGTCGTAAGTTCGCCCGTTCAAGCGGTCGAGCTTCTCGAGTCCTGTGAGGACGAGTGGCGACTTACGGTTTACTTTGCCAGCCTCGTCCGCATCGGAGGAAAGGAAATGCGCCAGAGATGAAAGCCGCTGAAGGCCGTCCACCACTTCCCACTGGAAGCCGACATTTGTTGCGACGAAGATCGGCGGTACAGGCAGCCCGAGAAAAACCGACTCGATGAAGAGTGACGAGGCCTTTGCATTCCAACGAAACATTCGCTGGTAGGCAGGAGCGACATTAAGCTCGTCCTCCTCCATCATGCGTACCAGCTCACGCACCGAGAAGTCGTGAGTGGCAACATCAACCTTTTGGCGCTCTGTCAAGAGCTGATGCATGAACTCTTCGGACAGGTCTTCGGCCATGCTTTTCCTCCCCCGCAGGTGGTGCTAACTATTCTTTCGGAGCGAAATTACAGTCTCGAATACTTCAGACTTCTTATAGTTCCGCGCCGCCTTGTTAACGGATGTCAGCGTGCGTTTCACAATGTAAGGCTCACGGCTAGTCAGGCCCCACCCACGCAATATGGACTCCTCTACGCAAATGTCCGCCAGTTTCACTGGGACATCCTTGTAGTAGGAATCCTGAACTACCAGGTGCAGCATTCCGCCATTCTTAGTAACACGCGTTACTTCATCCAGGCCGGCAGACAGGTCGTAGAGATACTGCAACACCTGCTTCCGGTAGTACCCGGCGGACGCCTTGCTGGAGTGACTTGTGACATCCTCGATCAGCGTGCGAGCAATTTCCCCTACCTGCAAGGTTGAACTGGGCGTGCTTCTGATCAGAGTTGTCCCCATCAGGGCCGACCTGAGTGTGCGGTCCTTCGTAATGTCATGCCCTAGGATGGCGAGTTCCCTCGTATAGGCAACCGCGTAGTCAATGCGGGTCAAGTACGGCGGAGATGTCAGGACAACGTCTACCGAACTCTCCGACACAGGAAGGGCACTGCTGAGAGCAGTTGCTAGTTGCACTGGGGCGCTGGGTGTCTCGTCTGATGCACCGATGCGAGAAGCGATGAATTCCTGCTGCTGCATCACCAAGGCATCGAAATCTGCCGCTGAAACAGTAACAAGATCATCACTTGACTTGGCTCTCTTTACCCAGGTCGGGTTGCTGCCTTCGAAGGATGACGTGAGTGATCTTATCGAGCGAAAAAGAGCAACGTAGGCCAATCCCGACTTGCCTGAGGGTAGGCGGGATAGGTGATTCGACCACTCGCGGATGCGCTTAACTGATTCAGGGGTAAACCATGCGCACAAGGGATCATCTAGGCCCTCTTGCTCTTCCTCCTTGACCGCTGCGGCCGTAATTAGTACCGGATCCGTCAGGTAGGCATCTACCCTCAGGCGCGCAACGATGTTGGCTACAGGGTTCCTGTCGATCCCGACAGCCCGAAAGCCCTCGTGCTGAGCTGCCAGTGTGGTGGTGCCGCTGCCGTTCCAAGGATCCAGTACAACGGCTGTGTCAGCGATGTCCTGAGAGGCGAGGAGCGCGCGGGCCCAGTCGTAGGCAAACCCTGCGTAGTAAGGGAAGACGTCAGCGAAGCCAGCCGTGTCTTCCGAGGGCCGTTTGGGAGACAGAGCAGATCGCCCTCGCCTACGGTCCAAGGGCGACGCGGCCGGCAGCTCCGGTTGCGTCGCGCGCTGCCGTGTTGGGGTAACGATCTTCTTCTCTTTCCTCGCTGGGCTGGGACACCTGTGATCAGGATAGTAGCGCAGGCAGGTCTGATACCACGCTGAGCTGGGGATGCGCAACTGATAGGTAGGAGTCGTGTTCCCTGCTCCTTGTGTAGGGCTTCAGTCTCGCCCTCTGTCGCTCCAGGCTCAAGACGACGATCAAGCCTCCAGCGTTTACCTACAGCCGTGCAGTCTCACCCTCCTATGCCCGTGCTCCCACCTCAACCCACTAGCTACCCCAGCTTCCCTCCCGTCTGCCGTCGACCCACACATCGTGGAGCGGGCGTGGTTCCTGGCGTCCAGGTGGAGCGCGCCACTGTACGAACGACCTGGACGCCAGGGGCCGCGTCTGCTCGGCTCTGCCTGGGTCGATGGCAGACGGGAAGGAAGCTCCCGATGCACGCCACCAACCGGCTGGCAGTCGCGAACGGCGCCCCTCCATCTCGGAGCCTGAGCGCCCCCGCCGGAGGCTGCTTCGTCAACTGCCATGCTCTGCGCTGATCGACTCATGAACTCAGCACTAGGACATGTGCGCGGCCCGGGCGCCGGCCGGGCTGGAGCGGGGCGGAGACAGGAGCGCAGGCCCGGCCGGGGGCCGGGCCGCGCGCGGTGAGCGGAGCGAGCCGCCTTGAACCAGTAGAGAAAGTTTGAATCACGCGCCAATGGTGGCTTGTTGATCTTGGTCGTTGCTCCTGCGCTGGATGCCGAGCCTCGTGGTGTAGAACCCTTGGTATGGGGAGTGAGCGGCGAGAGCGGATGACTGCGCTTGGGGCGCGACTTCGTGCTCTGCGGGCGGATGCCGGTCTGACGGGTGCTGTTCTGGCGCAGCGAGCCGGTGTTGGGCAACCAACCGTGTCCAAGGTCGAGACCGGGCGGATGGTCCCCAGCTCCGATGTCCTTGACCGGCTCTCTCGGGCCCTGGGCCTCGATGCGGCGACCTCAGGTGAGGTGCGGGAGCTCCTGGCTGCTGTGGAGGCGGCAGTTGATGCGGCTCCGCAGACCGAAGTGAGTGCGCTGCCTGGTGTCGTCCTGGACGATGCGATCCGCGGAGCCCGGCTCGTGCGGTCGTTTCAGTGTGTAGTTCTGCCGGCCATGCTTCAGAGCGCGGAGTACGCCCGTCACGTCTTCGCGAGTGCTCCCGATGCTGACCCCGAGTCCGTTGGTCGTGCCGTCGCTGCTCGCGTGGAGCGCCAGAGTGTCTTGTACGAGCCGGGACGTGAGTCCGTGTTCGTCGTCACCGAGGGTGTGTTGAGGACCTGGCCCGGCACCCCGTCGCTCATGCTCGCCCAGCTTGACCGTCTGCTCGCTGTCGAGAGTCTGACCACCGTGCGGCTCGGAGTGATTCCGTGGGATCGGCCGGTGCCGGTCATGCCTCGGCACGGCTTCACCCTGTGCGATCGGAGCGCAGTCGTCGTGGAGGCGTTCCGGGACGAGCGGGTCTCGGACGACGGGGATGAAGTTGCCTCGTACGAGGAGGCGTTCGGCTCCTTCGAGGGCTCGGCTGTCTTCGGTGGTGAGGTGCGGGAACTGCTGTTGCGGGTGATGAAGGAGTTTCGCGACCTGGCGGACACCGTCACTCCATAGAGGAATAATTCCTCTAGATGCCTTGGTGTGCGGTCGACTCGGGGAATACTCTGCTCTCCGTGCTGTCTAGCCCTCTAGACAAGGAGTCTTCCCATGTTCACCAAGTGGTGCCGCGCCTTCCCTGGGCTGCCGGATCAGGTAGCCGAAGCCCGTCACTTCGTCGCCGCCCTTCTCCAGGAGCGGAGCGTTGCCGATGACGCGGTCCTGATCGTCAGCGAACTCGCGACCAATGCCGTCCGGCACACGCTCAGCGGCTCGGCGGGCGGCTGGTTCCTCGTGGTTGTCGCCTTCCGGGAGGACTGTGTGCGGCTCGAAGTGGTCGACCAGGGCGGCGACCGCGCTCCCCTGATGCGCGATGCGGCCAGCCAGGACCTCGGCGGTCGTGGCTTGGTCCTCGTCTCGGCCTGTGCGAAGGACTGGGGCGTGAAAGATCTGCCGAACGGGCGCGCTGTGTGGGCCGACTTGGTCCGGGATTGAGTGATGGCAGTCGGCGCGGCTCCTGCTGCCCACGACCGCGCCGGTGGTGGCGGGTGAGCCCTCGGGGTGTGCCTCGGCGCAGATCGGGCTTCTACGTGATCGGCGTGCGCTCAGGCCTCCTGCTTCCGCCTTTTCTGTCTAGGGGCCTAGACTTCGGGGGAGTCCTAGGAGGTGAAGGCATGTCGAACGAGTTGCAGCGGATCATGTCCATTGACGATCCGTACCTGCTCCTGCGTGAGGTCACGACCCGGTTGGCCGACGCTCAGCAGGAGGTGACAGAGCTGGCGCGGCTTCGCCGGCGCGTGGTTCAGGACCTCCACGCCCAAGGGCTCTCCTACGCGCAGATCGCCGAGAAAGCCGGTCTGAGCCGTGGTCGGATTCACCAGATCCGCCACACTGGACCAGCCCCCGAAGGTGCCTTCTTCGGTGCGGGCGTCGTCACGGTGGTCACTCCGCTTCGGGCGGACGACGTGAAGAAGCGCACGGTCGTCGCCATGGACGACATGAACTCGGGCAAGCGCCTTGAAGACCTGGCGAAGTCGTACAGCTTCGATGTCGCCACCGGCAACGTGCTCGTGAGCGGTGAAGTCGACCTCAACCGAGACGGCCTGATCGTCGTCTGTGGTCCGGGCATGTCCGAGGACATGCGCGAGCTGTACGCCCAGGACCCGGTTCTCAGCTGGCAGCACGAGGACGGCGAACCCTGGACGCTGCTGGACCGGCGTACCGGCACCGTTCACCGCTCAGGCCAGGACGCCGATCCGGCTCGCCCGCACGATGTGGGGTACCTCGGCCGACTGCCCCGCCCGGACGGCAAGGGTTCGGTACTCGCGATTGCCGGAATCCACACCCAAGGATCCCTCGGCGCCGTTCAGTTGCTGGCTTCGGACCTCAATGCTCTATGGGGGCAGGTGGGGGAGCGTCGGTTCTCCACGCTCGTCGGCGTCGAGTACGACCCGGAGACCAGTGAGCCGCAGTCTGTTGAGCTGATCTGCCCGCTGTACCTGCACGACGAGGAGACCGAGGCGTGAGAGTCGCCCTCGGCTCCCTTCCCTCCGAACCCGGCCGGGAGAACGAGGACTTCGCGGCTATCGCGCCCGGTGCTGCCGTCCTCCTCGACGGCGCCGGGGTAGCGGGCGCTGAGACCGGATGTGTACACAGCATCGCGTGGTTCTCCGGGACCCTGGGGGCGTTGTTGCTGCGTGCAGTCACGGCTCATCCCCGCCGACCGCTCGCCGACTGCTTGGCCGACTCCATCGCCTCGGTGCGAGCGATGCACAGTGACAGTTGCGACCTGACCTATCGGGCGAGTCCGACCAGTACGGTCGTGGTGGTTCGGGCCGGTGACCAGAAGCTGGAATACCTCGTCCTAGGTGATTCCTCCCTTCTGCTCGACGAGCGGCAAGGGGGTTGCGCGGTCATCACTGACCGGCGCCTGGACGAGGTCGGCAAGTCCCTTCGGGGCCCGGTCGACACGTTTCCTACAGGCTCACCCGAACATGCTGCCGCGCTGGCCGAGTACCGCGACGCGCTGACCGGTCTGCGTAACCGGCCGGGCGGCTTCTGGATCGCCGGCCCCGACCCGCGGGCGGCTGAGCATGCACTGACCGGATCCGTGTCGCTCGACTCCGTGGACTCCGTGAGTCTGCTGAGTGACGGGGCCACGCGACTCGTGGACCGCTTCGAACTTGCCGACTGGGCAACGGTGTTGGGCATCCTCAACACGTCCGGGCCGGATGAGCTGATCCGGCTGGTCCGGGATGTCGAGACCGGTGACCCGCACGGTCGGCGCTGGCCGCGCGGCAAAGCCCAGGACGACGCGACGGCCATCCACTGGGTGCTGCCGTAGGGCCGTCCGGGTCTGGCTGTAGCCCTACTCGTATACCCCCCTAGACAGTTGATGGAGCGTCGGGCTACTGTCGCCGTCAACCCCCCTAGACAGTTCGGGTGGGGCCCTCCCTTGCTGTCTAGGGGGGTATCCAGTTCGGGTCGGCGCCGAGAGGTGCCATAAACAAGTGAGGTTCAAAGAATGCGTGTCATCCCCGTAGACACTTCCGCCGCGACGCTGCTGGTCACCAAGCTGCCTGAGACCAAGGTCAAGGACCGGCAGACCGGTGAGGTCGCCGTGGACCCGGTGACCAACGCCCGGCTCATGGTGCTGGAGCTGGTGTTCATCGCGGCGGGCGGCTCCGACATGATCAAGGTGACGGTGCCGGAGCCCGGCATCGGTGACGGTCTGGCCATGGGTACTCCGGTCTTCCTGTCGGGCCTGGTGGCCCGACCCTGGGAGAGCGAGTTCGGCGGCCGAGCCCGCCACGGCATCGCCTACCGGGCCGACGCCGTCATGGTCGGCACCCCGGCACCGGTCCAGGGCTGAGCGCCATGACCGATTCCGTCTGGACACTGGCCCTGGTGCTGCTGGCGCTGGCCGCGCTGCTCGTAATGCGTCGGCGGACGCCGGTCCTGTTCTGGTGGCTCGTCGGGTACCCGGCCGTCACCCTGCGCGTCCTCGTCTCGTACCGGGCGACCATGGATGCCTGCGGCCTGACGGTTCCGGCTTCGGCCGTCCGTCGGGCCACGGCCCGGATGATGGGGAGGGAAGCGGCCCCGGTACCGCCTCGCCGGTCCCTGCCGCGCCCGACCGGGTCCGGTCTCGTGATGCAGTTGCGCATGGCGGCTGGGCAGGCGCCCGAGGACTTCACCGCCTCGGCCGACCGGCTACGGCATGCCTGGGGCGCCCATGCCGTGCACATCCGCCCTACCAAGCCGGGACGGCTCGAACTGCGCCTGATCGGCTGGGACGTGCTCGCCGACGTACGCCCCGCCCGCCGTTGGCGAGGAAATGGACCGCTCACCCTCCCGCTGGCCCTGCGAGAAGACGGTCACTGGCACGTACGGGACTTCCGCACCGTGCCGCACGAACTGATCCTCGGCGCAACGCAGTCCGGCAAGTCCGTATACCTGCGCAACCTGCTGTGCGGGCTCGCCCGGCAACCCGTCGCCCTCGTCGGCATCGACTGCAAATGGGGCGTCGAACTGGCACCGTTCGCACCCCGCCTGTCGGCCCTCGCCGACACCTCGGACCGGGCGAACGACGTCCTTGACGCTCTGCTGGAGGAAATGGAGGCACGGTTCCGGCTCATCGGCCTGTCGAGCGTGGCCGGTCCGGACGCCGTGCTCACCTCCGACGTGTGGGGACTGCCGGACGAAGTGCGGCCGGTGCCGGTCGTGGTCGTCGTCGACGAGGTCGCGGAACTCTTCCTCGCCGCGAGCCGCGACGACGAGAAGCGACGTGACGCCATGGTCACCAAGCTCATCCGTCTCGCCCAGCTCGGCCGCGCGGCCGGCATCTACCTGGAAGTCTGCGGACAGCGCTTCGGCTCCGAACTCGGTAAGGGCGCAACCATGCTGCGCGCTCAGCTCACCGGCCGTGTCTGCCACCGCGTCAACGACGAGACCTCGGCGAACATGGCCCTTGCCGACATCGCCGCCGAAGCGGCATTGGCCGCCACGTCCATCCCGGCCGAGCGACCCGGCGTCGCGATCGTCGGCGACTCCTCCGGCGGCTGGTCCCGCGTCCGCTCGCCTCACCTCACCCTCGACGATGCGGCGGCCATCTGCCGCGACACTTCTGGCCTCGTTCCGGACCTGCCCCGGCTCGCCGCCTTCCGGCCCGCCGTCGCGGTGACGCCCATCGAGTCGACGCCGCCCGCCGTTACCGCACCCGCCGCCCGGCCGGTCACTGAGTAGCCGCACCGCCCCCTCCTCGGTCGGCGTGACCTCCTCACGCCAAGGTCCCTACCCCTCCCATGCCTGAATCCGGAAGGAGACGAGCCGATGCGCGCCCAACTGGCCCGCCTGGACGCAGTCATCATCCAAGCCGTCATCGCGGGCGCCCTGTCCTTCTCCCACCTCCACGACCTCGCCGAAGCGGCCAGGCAAGGCGGCTGGAAGGCGTGGGCCTACCCGATCAGCGTTGACCTCCTCCTGGTCGCCGCCTGGCGCCGGATGCGGGAACAACAGCGGGCCGGACAGCCGTCCGGGGGCCCACGCCTGTGGTTCCTCGTCGCCCTCGCCGCATCCCTCGGCGCCAACGTCGCCACCGCCGGACTCCTCGACCTGGACCACGTACCCGCGTGGCTTCGCGTCGTGGTCGCGGGCTGGCCGGCCGTCGCCTTCTTCGGCGGCACGCTCCTCGCCCACGCACCGCACCCACAAGAGACGCCGGTCCCGGCCTCGTCGACGAAGGGCCCGGACGAGGAACCGCACTCCGCCTCGGGCGCTGTCGAGATGCCCGACCGGAACATGATCTCGGCGCCGTCCACGGGCCCGGACTCCGGCCCCGCCTCAGAAGACACCACTGCCGATCCGGTCACCGCTCCTGTCGCTCCGGCCCCGACGCCCGTTCCCGCCGTTGCGCTCCCTCCGGCCCTCGTCGAACGCGTCCGGGCCCTGGCCGCCGAACACCACACGGCCACCGGCCACCCCGCCGACCCCGACGCCGTACGCACCCGGCTCGGCCTGCCCCCGTCCATGACCGCGTCAGTCGCCGCCCACCTCTGAAAAGGAGTCCCGCCATGCACCGCCGCTTCCGCAACGTCCGCCGTATCGGCCCCGTGAACGTCGCCTCCTACATCGAACGCGGCAAGCACCGTCACCTGGCCGCCTGCACCGCACCGCGCTGCGACTTCTCCGCCGAGTACGACTCCCGCGCCGCCGCCGAACTCGCCGCCCGCACCCACCGCTGCTCGCCCTGACAGGAGACCAACCCCCATGGACGTTCCGCTCTGGCTCGCCCTGCTCTGCGTCGGGGTCCTCGGCGTCAAGCTCATCCGCCCGCCCTGGTGGCTCATCGCCGTGCTGCTCCTCGGCGGCTACCTCATCGCCGCCAGCCTCCTGGCCCCCGTCATCAACTCCCTCGTCAAGTAACCGCGAAAGGGGACCCGCTCATGTTCCGGCCGAAAATCCCGACCATGCCTCAGCCGACCGGCCTGGTCACCCCGCCCGCACTCGTCGAGTCGACCACCGTCACCCCGGCCGCTCAGGCTCCGCAGATGGCTCTCGCTGCCACTTCGGCGCCGTTCCGCCCGGCGGTTCAGCTCACCCCCGGCACCGCGCTCGCCCTCGTCGGCGGCGGTACCGCAGTGGTCCTGATCGTCGGCGCCGTCCTCGTCTCCATGCTTCTCGCCGTCGCCGTCACGGCCACCTCGACCGCCGTCTGCGCCGTCGTCATCCGCTCACTCCTCACCCGCCGCTGACTCAACGGCTCCAGCCATGTCCAGCCTGCTCGCACTGTCTAGCCCCCTGGACGGTACGGAGCGGCGGCAGGCGCATACGACCCCGACCCCTGGCAGGAGGAACCCGAACATGCACCCCCCGGCTCCCCTCGGAGCCATCCGCCATCTGTCCACCCTCGCCCGACACGGCGACCTCGGCGCCTACGCCCGGCAGATCCAGCGCCTCGGCGGCTGCGAGCGGCCCGTACGGATGGAGGGTCACCGGCTCGACGTCCACGCCGCCACGGGTGAGATCGTCCGGGAGGTCGCCGACACGGACCTTCCGGCCGGACAGCTCCTCATCCGCTGCAACAACCGCAGGGCCACCCGCTGCGCGGCCTGCGCCGAGATCTACCGCAAAGACACCTTCCACCTCGTCACGGCCGGCCTCAGCGGCGGCAAGGGCATCGGCCCCACCGTCGCCCAACACCCCCGCATCTTCGCCACCTTCACCGCGCCCTCCTTCGGCCCCGTCCACAACCGCCCTACCAGCGACCGGTGCCGCTGCGGCCAGGCCCATTCGGAGGACGACCCCGCGTTGGGCACCCCACTCGACCCCGACCGGTACGACTACCGCGCGGCCGTTCTGTGGAACGCGCACGCCGGAGCGCTCTGGGCCCGCTTCACCACCTACCTGCGCCAACAACTCGCCTCGCGCGCAGGTCTCACCCGCTCGGAGCTCCGCCACAGCCTCAAGGTCTCCTACGCCAAGGTCGCCGAGTACCAGCGGCGCGGCGCCGTCCACTTCCACGCCGTGATCCGCCTCGATGGCTCGGAAGGCGCCGAGGACACCCCACCGCCCTGGGCCACGACCGAACTCCTCACCGACACCATCCGCACGGCGGCCCGCCTCGCCGAGACCCCCGGCCCCGTCCTCGATGCACGCCCGTACACCTTCCGCTTCGGCAAACAGCTCGATATCCGTCCCATCCGCTCGGCGGACTTCGCTGGCACCTCGGAGCTATCCAGCCGCGCCGTCGCCGCGTACATCGCGAAGTACGCCACCAAGGGCGCCGAGACCGCCGGCACTCTCGACCGCCCCATCCGCAACCCGATCACGGACCTGATCGGCTCCGGCGTCACCGACCACGCCCGACAACTGATCCTCACCTGCTGGCACCTCGGCGCCCGCCCCGAACTCGAAGCCCTCCGCCTGCGCAAGTGGGCCCACATGCTCGGCTTCCGCGGCCACTTCTCCACCAAGTCCCGCGCCTACTCCGTCACCCTCGGCGCCCTCCGCCAGGAACGCGCCGACCACAACGAAGCCCTCACCCGCGAACGCGCGGCCGAAGCGGGTCACCCACTGCCTGACCCGAACAGCGTCCTCGTCCTCTCCCACTGGCGATTCGCTGGGACCGGCCTGACCGCTGCAGAGACCTGGTTCGCCACCTCACGTCGGCCCGACGACGCCTCTGACACGGAAGGAGACTCGGCGTGGACCGCCGACGAGACGAACTGATGACTGTCCCGCAGATCCTCGCCGAGCTGGGCGGAGTCTCCCGCCGCACCTTCTACCGCTGGCGCGAGCTGGGGCAGGCTCCGGAAGCGATCAAGCTTCCGAACGGTGAACTTCGCTTCTGGCGCAGTGACTTCACTGCGTGGCTTCACGGACTCGGGGAGGCGGCGTGAAGTCGCATGACGTGAAGGTGTGGAGCATCCGTAAGCGGCCGTACAAGACGCCGTCCTACGACGTGCGATGGAAGGTCGGCGATGCCCCGCCGTTCTCCGAGACCTTCCGGACGAAGGCGCTCGCCGACAACTTCCGCGCGCAGCTTCTCCGGGCTGCTCAGAAGGGCGAGGCGTTCGACACGGAAACCGGGCTGCCAGACTCCATGGCGCCTGCCAAAGAGTCCCGCACCTGGTACGACTTCGCGCGGGCGTACGTGGCCATGAAGTGGCCGCACGCCGCTCCGAACTCCCGCGACAGTCTGAACGAGACGATGACCCTCGTCACGACTGAACTCCTGGCTGATCGGCCTGGGCGCCCGGCCGACGACATCTTGCGGCGTGCTCTGCGTGGCTGGGCCTTCGTCGTCCAGGCCGGGGACGAGGGCGAGCCCCCGGTGGACATCGCGAACGCTCTTCGCTGGGTGGCCAAAGCCTCGCTGCCGCTGGTCACGCTCAAGAATCCGGCGGACATCCGCCGTGTCCTCGACTCGCTCAAGCTCAGGCTTTCCGGGGATCCGGCGGCTGCCGAGACGGTGCGGCGAAAGCGAGCGGTCCTCTTCAACGCTCTCACCTACGCGGTCGAACTGGGGGAGCTGCCTGAGAACCCCGTGACCCTCGTGAAGTGGAAGCTGCCCAAGGTCACCAAGGAGGTGGACCGCCGGGTTGTGGTGAACCCTCAGCAAGCCCGGGACCTCCTCGCTGCCGTCTCGTACGTGGGCGGCTACCGCCGGGCACGTGGACGCCGCCTCGTCGCCCTCTTCGCCTGTATGTACTTCGGTGGGCTGCGGCCGGCGGAAGCCGTGGGTCTGCGACGCCCGGACTGCACCTTGCCGGAGGCGGGTTGGGGTTCGCTGATCCTGGAGAAGACCCGCCCCACCGTTGGAAAGCGCTGGACCGGAACCGGGGAAGTTCACGACAACCGTGGCCTCAAGAACCGCCCCGCGAACGAAACCCGCATCGTCCCGATCCCGCCTCGCCTCGTCCGCATACTCCTCACTCACATCAAGGAGTTCGGCACCGCCAAGGACGGGCGGATGTTCGCCAACGAACGCGGGGGAGTGGTCGCCTCCACCACCTACTGGCGCGTCTGGGACGAGGCTCGACACCTGGCGCTCACGCCCGAGCAGGTGGCCTCGCCGTTGGCCGCTCGACCGTACGACCTGCGGCACGCCGCGCTCTCCTCCTGGCTCAACGCTGGTGTGGACCCCACCGAGGTAGCGGAGCGCGCGGGCAACAGCGTCGAAGTGCTCCTGAGCCGGTACGCCAAGTGCCTCGACGGTCGACAGGACGTCGCCAATCGGCGGATCGCCGAACTCCTCGGCGAGGACGACGACCAGGAGGACGGGCCCGGCACCGGGCCCTGATCCACGCGCTCCTCACGCACACCTGCGGCATGATGGCCCCTGGACTCAGGTCCAGGGGCCTCGGCATTTTCCGGGGCTGACCTGCGGATTCGTGCTCTGCGGCCAGTCCACACATAGTCCACAGCACCCGACATGCGGCCGCTCCGAGCGGCATACGGCTGCACATACGCGAAGACCCCGTTCTCAGCTAAAGCGCTGATGGCGGGGTCTTTGGGCACCTCATACAAGGTGCCCCCGGCAGGATTCGAACCTGCGCACACGGCTCCGGAGAGCATGTCAAGGAGGAGCCGCATATGGCTCTGACCTGGGCATTCATCGGGCGAAGATCTAAATCTGAGTGCTTTCTATCGCATACCATGCGCGGAGGGTCTGGGCCGGCTGGAGGTAGGCGGGTGCCAGAGCTGTGACGGCGGGTTCGGGCAGATGGTTCGCTGAGAACCCGACCAGCCCGAAGGTCTACCGCGGGCTGCTCTGATCGCTGCGGCCCCCAAGGTAGAGCATGGTCATGACATCATCGGTTTGCCTCGAGCTCACCACCGATCGGCGACTCGGCCATCATCATTACGAAGAACTTGCCGACCCGGTAGCGTACGAGGGTGCGGGCGTTCTTTCGAGAGGGGCAGGGGGCCTGTGGGGGAAGAAGAGGCGCTACTTCGCGTTGAGCAATTCAAGGAGAAACTATCTTCCGAGTCCAGCGACAGACGAGTGGTTGACGCAAATATTTTGCACGGAAGCTGCTTCGCTATCCAGGATGATGTGCACTACTCCCTAAAAGAGGAGATTGCAACTGAATTCTCGTTGAAAGTGCACCAGGATATTTTCGTCGTAGGGTCGGCGAAGCTCGGATTTAGTATATCTCCAAAAAAGCGGTACAGGTTGTTCGGCGACACATCGGACATCGATATTGCGATTGTCAGCCACGACCTTTACGAGCGAGTCTGGCATGAAACTCACGAGTATATGGAGTCCGGTGCTTACTGGCATAGTAGGCGAGATTTTGAGAAGTATCTAGCCTGGGGTTGGATCCGTCCGGATAAGCTGCCTGGTGGTCCGACCTTTAAATTCACCGATACCTGGTGGAACTTCTTTAGGTCTCTCCAGCAAAGCCGCCGATACGGGCCGTATAAGATTGCGGCGGCCGTCTATCATGACATGTCGTTTCTTGCTAAGTATCAGATGGGCGCGGTAGCGGCCTGTCGGGGCGACGAGAAGGGGAAAGAATAGAATGCAAACGTCGGCCACAAATAAGCGCCTCCGTATGCTCTTGACGGGCATCAGGGACGGCACATTGGTCCCTAATCCGCATTTCCAGAGGCGCCTCGTCTGGTCAAATGCCCACAAGGTTGCTTTTCTGCGTACCGTTCTGGACGGATTGCCATTTCCTGAGATCTTCATTTCGGCGGGAGAGGTCGACCCGGAGACGGGTGATGGCACTGAACTAATCGTTGATGGGCAGCAAAGGATTACCACGCTTTACGAGTATTTCACTGGTTCACCGCTTATTCGGACCGGCCAGGGAGGTGTCGCGCCGTACAAGGAGCTGGAGAACGCGCAGAAGGTCTCTTTCTTGGAGTATGAGGTGGTTGTTCGAGACCTAGGTCCTCTCACCGAGGCAGAGACCATGGAAATTTTCCATAGGATCAATTCCACGAACTATTCACTGAATGCTATGGAGGTGAACAACTCTCGCTTCGATGGTGCCCTGAAAAGGTTCGCCCAAAGTGTGGCGGAGAAAAATTTCTTCTACGAACACAGGGTTTTCTCCTCGTTGGACGGTCGTCGCATGAACGACGTGCGGTTCGCGCTCACCCTCGTGATTTCGTGCATCTCGGGCTACTTTAACCGGGATGACAGTCACGAGGAATTCTTGGAGCGCTTCAATGATGAATTTGAGTACGAAGGCGAGGTGAGTGCAGGAATTGATTCCGTCATCCGCTTCGTGGAAGAGTGTGACTTTCCGCATAAATCGCGAGTCTGGCAGAAGTCCGATTTGCTAACGCTGCTCGTCGAGTTGTATCAGATTCTAATCGTTGAATCGGCAAAGCTCGATACTTATGCGGTATCTCGTAGGATCCAGGCGTTCTACGAGGAAGTGGAAAATGTGACACGAATTCCCGATCCTGCAGCCGATGCTGCCGAGTATTATCGCCGGGTGAGGTCGGGAATTAACGATCGAATCAGTAGGATCAATCGTGGCGAAGCACTTCGAGGCCGGATTCTAGGCTAGATGCCTGCGCCGCCTTGAGGGGACGCTCCGCTGTCGTGAGCGGGCGTCCAAGTGGGATGCTGGAGTACCCAAGCAAGTGAGTGGTGTAGAGGAGGACGTGTGCCGCAGGCCAGTCCGCGGGGAACGTACTTGCAGGTCTCTGAGTCGCTGCGTCATCAGATTCAGAGGGGAGACGGCGGCGATGCGTTGCCGTCGGAGGCTGCCCTTATGCGCACTTACAGCGTCTCGCGCAACACCGTTCGCCGTGCTCTCAAGGTGCTTGAGGCCGACGGTGTGATTGCGTCTGCCCCGGGTGTTGGATGGCGTGTCGTCCAGGGCGGCGACCGTCGCACCCTCGCTCAACGAATGACCGACGTGATCACGGAAGATTCGCTATCCGTGGGCGACGTTTACCCCTCCGAAGCGAAACTCTGTGAGCGGTTCGGCTCCTCCCGCACCGCCGTGCGTCGCGTCCTTGCCCAGATGGAGGGGAGTGGCCTGCTTGCCACGGTTCATGGCAAGGGGCGAACCGTGCGCGCTCTCCCGGCGACGACCATCCGGCCGTAGTCTTGGCCGCCATGGGACTGACTGAGTGGGCGTACTCGCTCTCCGAATCGCTGCTGTCCGATCCGCTCCCGCGTCGATGGGAGCATTCGCTGGGGGTCGCCAAGCGCGCTCGCTCCTTGGGCCCGGTCATGGGCGACGATGCTGAGTTGCTGGAAGCCGCCGCAGTGCTGCATGACATCGGGTACTCGCCGGCCATCGCCACCACCGGCTTTCACCCGCTGGACGGTGCGCGGTTCCTCCGAGACCAGGAAAAGGCAGACGGGCGGGTCGTTCGTCTCGTGGCTCACCACTCCTGTGCCCTGCTGGAAGCCGAGGAGCGCGGACTGAGGCAGGAGCTTGAGGGGGAGTTCGAGCTAGAGCGTCGGGACCTGGTCGACGCCCTGCTGTTCTGCGACATGACGACGACGCCCGACGGGACGCAGACAACGCCGGCCGAGCGGCTGGACGAGATCGTGCAGCGGTACGGTCCAGACACGATCGTCGGGCGGTTCATTAAGCGCGCGGCCCCCGAGATCCATGCAGCGTCGAAGCGTGTTGAGGACCGGTTGGCGCAGGTCTCTGCCGACAGTCAGCCGATGTAGGGCTCTCGCCGCGAGTCGTCGAGACCGTGGCGGATGCGCAGCATCATCGACGGGTGGATGTCCAGTCCGTCAAGGTCCGCTGGGTCAACCCAGCGGACCTCTTTTGACTCGCTGCTCGTACGCAGGGAACCGCCGATGGGGTGGGCTCGGAAGCAGATGGAGAACTGTTGCCGGACCTCTCCGTCGTCGTACGCCAGCACGTGTTCAGGGTCGGTGTAGAGCCCCACGATGCTGTCTACCTCAACGTCAATGCCGGTCTCTTCCGCGACCTCCCGGACGACGGTGTCACCTATGTGCTCGCCGATGTCGTGGCCACCACCGGGCAGTGCCCACAGATCGTTGTCTGTCTTGTGGATGAGCAGCAACAGCCCCGCGTCGTCTCGGACGACCGCGGTGACCGAGGGCACCACGGAGTTGGCCTGAGGGGCGTTCGGGTCGCGGAAGTAGTCGATGCGGCTCATCAGGCAATGCCTTCCCAATCGGCAGGTGAAGAGATCGGGCGGGCTGATTCCCAGGTCTTCTCAACGCTCTCAGCGTAGGCGTCGAAGAGTTCACCGCCGGGCACGCGCCGCAGGTGCAGCACGGGGGCCATGTAGGCGCCGACGCCGTAGAGGTGCCCGTTCGTCAGCATCTCGTCATCGGCCCGGTAGATCGAGTTGTAGAGGGTCGTACCGTGCAGGCGGAACTCCACCCCGGGGAGGCCGAAGAGCGGACCGTAGTTGATGAGGGCGTTCCGGATCTTGCCTGCCATCGCCGCGCCGATCCCTTCGTCCTCGCCCCGCACCGCCACGGCCGGCGACGTTGGCTCACCCAGCATGAAGCGGATGGGCACTCCGTCGGCTGACTTCTCCTTCACGATCCGGTGGAACGTCGCGTCTTCCGTGAGCCAGAACCCGGAGTACACCAACAGGTCAAACTGACGGGTCGACTTGGAGTAGAGGTTCGTCCAGAGGGTTTGCATCACGACGGACCGGTGGGGATAAAGCCTGACCAACTCCGCGTTGCCGGACGCGGTGACCTCGGCTGATGTGCGTTCGTCCGGCCAGAGGTACGACACTTCGCACTTCAGAAGCGAAGCTGTCGCGTACTGAAAGCGGCGGTATGGCTTGCGCTCAGGCTCGTTGATCCATCGCTCGACCGTCTTGGCCGCGACCCCGAGCCGCTGGGCGACCTCATCGAGCGTCAGGCCCAAGTCCACTATCGCGCCGCGCAGTCGCTCGTTCGCCACGTCCAACCTCCGCCTTGATGGGACGACTTGGTACGACTTCACGGTAGCCAAGGACGACCCGAGCCGTACATCCGCGAAGTCGAACGTCGGCGGCGCCGACGCCAGGCTGTAGGTACATCGAGCGCGAGGGGCTCGCAGACATCAAACGCCGAAGGGCTTGACGGAGCGAACCTCTCTCTGCAAGATGAGGAACACGTAATACATGTTCCTCTTGCTTGGTTGAGTCAGCGAACCGAGCGAGCGCACGACCAGGAGCCCCGCGTTGGACGGGGGGAGGGCACCGGACAGTCGTCTGTTTCAGGCGATCCCTTGGCAGTCCGGATGGCAGACCGAAAGGTCAGGTCTCTGCCTACAACGGGGCCCTAGCGAGCTGTTCCTTGATCCGGCAGCCGCGTCCCCGAACGAGACCACTCATCCACCGCAGTTGTCTGCGGCCGGTTGCCTCCTCCGCTCGTCTCGTACGAGCGGAGCTGAGGGGAGCCGGAACAGCTCTTTCAGAGCTCCACCCCGCCGCCATCGCGCCCCGGGGCTTCTCCGGGGCGGTCGCCTCTCGCCAAAGACCGCGACTGCCCCGGCATCCCTTCGATGTCAGGAGAACCGCCATGCGTACGTACATCGGCCGTCAACAGGCCGTTTCTGCCGACGACTTCGCGGAACTCGCGCTCGGCACCCCGGTTGAGCTGTGGCTCGGGGTCGAGGGCGAGACGGACGAAGAGCGCGCGGCCCGCCAGGACGCGGCGCGCGACATCCTCGCCGAGAACCCCGGTCTGCCGGACGACGTGGCCCGCATCGCCGCCGAGGTGATCGAGGCGCACGCCCCGGAGCTGTTCAACGTCGTCCCGCTGATCCGCCCGGCCGGCCGCCGTCGGCCCTCCCGGAAGGGAGCGGCGGCATGAGCGGCCCGGACACCAACGCCCTGCTCGCCGCCGCGCATGCGGAGGTGAAGGCGGAGATCACACGGACCGACACCAAGACCGGTCTGCTGCTGGCGTTCGTCGGCGCGGTGTTCGCCGGCGCCTGGACTGTTGCCCGTGACCTGCCGATGAACGTGCCTGCCTACGTGGCGGGCGGGCTCGGCATGGCGGTCCTGGTCGCGGCGGCCGGTCTGCTGCTGCGGTCGGTGCGGCCGAACATCAAGGGGCGGCACGGCTTCCCGCTGTGGGCCACCTTGACCCCCGAGCAGATCAGCGATGCCGTCTCCCGTGATCTGGCTGCCGACATTGCGGGTCTGTCCCGCCTCGCGGTCGTCAAGTTCACCTGCCTGCGTCGCGCGGTCGACGTGACCTGTGCAGGCGGCGCCCTGCTCATCCTGGCTTCCCTGCTCGCGGTCGGGGGTGCGCGATGAACGGGCGGGTGCTGCGGGCGCAGATCACGATGCGGTGCTGCGGCACGACGGCCCCCGAGCCGACCGCCGGGCCGTGCTGGCAGCTCTTCGTCGCGATGACCGGCCTGGTCAGTGACTGGCCCGTCTTCACGTGGCCGACGTCGCTGCAGGCCCCGACGTTCGAAGAGCGCGCGGCGGCGCTCGCCTCGCTCGGCTTCACGCTCGCCGAGGACGCCGCATGGGAATGGTGCGAGGACACCACCCCGGAGTACCACCCGCACCCGGTGCGTGTGGTGCTGATGGCCGCGGCTCAGATCCGGCCGCTGGACGGGGGTGCGGCATGACCAGCACTGAGACGACACAGACCGTCGAACGTCCGGCGGTGCCGCCGCTGACGAAGCCGGAGATGGGGCTCGCCGGAGTCGGCGCGCTGGCCGCGGCCGGAGTCGGCGCGCTCGGTCTGATCGCTTCCTTCGACGCGGTGTCGGCCGCCGCTGCTCGCTGGGGGTTCGGTGAGCCGTGGATGCTGCCGGTCGGTATCGACGTGGCCATTCCGGTGTTCACCGTGGCCAACTTGTTGTTGATCCGGATGGACATGGCGCTGGCGTGGGTGCGGTTCGTGCCCTGGGTGCTCACCCTGGTGACCTGCGGGCTCAACGTCGCCGCCGGACAGGACGTGTGGGCGAAGGTGGCTCACGGCACGATGCCGCTGCTGTGGGTGGTGTTTTCCGAGATCGGCGCGCACATCTACGCCGTCCGGATCGGTGCCGCAACGGGCCGCCGCATGGAGAAGATCAGGTTCTCTCGCTGGCTGCTGGCGCCGGTGTCGACGTTCGCGTTGTGGCGGCGCATGACGCTGTGGGAGGTCACCTCCTATGGTGTGGCGCTGGCCTGCGAGCGGGAGCGGCTGCTGTCCCGTGCGGACCTGCACGAGCGGTACGGCTGGAAGTGGCGGTGGAAGACACCACGGCGCGACCGCGTGATGCTGCGCATGGGCGAGTTGGCCCCCGCCGGCGACGACGTGCCGGGCAAACCGGAGCCGGAGCCGAAGCCGGAGCAGGTACCCGAGAAGCCGCAGCGCACGGCGCCGAAGCCGTCGCGCAAGCGGCAGCCGACGAGCAAGACCAAGACGGTGCAGCGCACGTTCGCCGAACTGCTCGCCGAAGCACGCAGGGTCACGGCCGACTGGAACGACGCCGCGATCAACGCCGAGGTGCTGCGCAAGGAACTGCACTGCGGCTCCCGTCACGCCCGGCAGGTGCGTGACGCCCTGCTCGCCGAGCGGGCTGACGGGCGCGCGCTGCACCCCGTCACCACTCCCGACGCCACATCGTCCGGCGACAGCGTCGAGGGGGTGGCCGCGTGAACACCCTGGCCACGGTCCTGCTGTCCGCGCTGCCTCTGGCCTCTGGTTGGGCGGTGCATGTGTGGTGGCTGCGAGGCTGCCTCAACACCGCCCGGCGTGACCCGCTCACCGGGTTACGCACCCGCGACGGCTTCACCCACCGCGCCACGGCCCTGCTCAGGGACCCGCGCGCGGTCGTGGTGCTCGCCGACGTCGACAAGTTCAAGCACATCAACGACACCTACGGGCACTCGGCCGGGGACGCCCTGTTGAAGGCGACCGCCGACCGTCTCGCCCACCACGTCGGCCCGGCCGGGGTCGCCGGACGGCTCGGGGGCGACGAGTTCGCCGCCGTGGTCATCGACGACCACGGCACCGCCGGGGATCTGCTCGCCGTGCTCGCCCGGCCGGTCGACGGCCAGGACCCGGCCGTACGCACTACGGTCTCGCTCGGCTGGGTCCGCGCCGCCGACTTCCCCGCCGATGACCTGTCCGGGCTGCTGCGTCGGGCGGATGAGGCGATGTACGCGGCCAAACAGGCCCGTGCCGGAACTCGTCGCGCCGGGCTCGGCTGGCTGTTCGCCACGGTCGCCGGACGCCGTGCCGGCCGAACTGGCGCCCGCAAGGATGCCCCGATCGTCGGGGTGGCCGCCTGATGTCCCCGTCCTACGGCAAGTGCTACGACCCGACCGGCAGCCAGTTCGGCATCCCCACCTACCCGTGGCGCTACGCCCCCGACGGGCTTGCCACGCGCCGCCAACTGCGCGCCCGCGGCTTACGTCCGGGCGGTCAGCCGATCGCGGCTCAGGTGCTGCGCCCGCGCTACCGGCGCGGACCGCTGGTCGCCTACCTCTACCGCGTCGACCGCGCCAAGCCCGTCCGGCCGATGACGCCCGGCAAGCGGGCCGCGCTCGCCAAGGCGATGTGCGCCCGCCGCACCTGCCCGCAGTGCCGCACCGACGCGGGATACGTCATCCCCACCTCGCTCGGCATGTGCGTGCCCTGCGCCTACCCCGAGGAACAGCGCGCCGCCTGACCTACAGGCTGTCGAAGAAGTTCAGGACAGCTTCCAGGATCCGGTTTCTACGCCGGTGTGACTTGCTGCAAAAACGTCGTCTGCGCCAGCGACTTCGCGGCTGTTGCACCGGCCTGCCACACCACCTGCACGGCCGTGTCCTGACCTGAGATTCCCCCATGCCGCACACCGTAGCGGCGCCCCGCGGGGTCCGTCCGCCCACCTCCTACAGCGACGGCCGGACCCCGCCTTTCCTCCCCTTGGAAGGGACCTTCAGTGAAGCACCCCGACGACGACAACGAACTCTTCAACCGACTCGAAGCCGACATGGCGGCCGACTCCGGGGGCGAGGTAGTCGACCTCGACAAGGCACGGTCGGCCCGCGACCAGTCGGCCGACCCGACTACCCGACCCGACTCCGACCCGTCGGCCGACTCCGCGCCGGACCGGTCGGGCACCGAGTCGGGCGACCCGACCGCACGCGTGATGGTCGACCTGCCGACCGCCAAGGCGACCGGTCCGGGCTACCTCGGTCGACTGCTCGCCGCGCAGCGCCGTCCGGTCGTTCCGGCGTGGCTGAAGTCCGTGGCGGAGCTGAAGACCGCCGCAGCGTGGGTGGCACGCCACTACGCCCACTCGGTCGGCTATCACGCGCTGCGCTCGCCGGTCTATGCCGCACGGCTCACGCTTCAGGCGCCGTCCGGTGCCGCCAAGTTCGTGGGAGGCACGCTGCGGTGGATGGCCGACCGCGAGGGCGAGCCGGTCCGACTCGCTGCGGTCCGGCGCGAGGATGCGGCCGAGTACCTGAAGCTGTCACGGCAGCGCGACGGACGGGTCCGACTGCGCACCCTCGTGACCGTGCTCGCGATGTTCATCGGGCTCGGCTCCGCGCTCGCCATCTACGTGCTCGCCCCTGCCTGGCTTCAGGCCGTCTCGGTCGGCGCGGTCGTGATGGCGCTCGGGTTCGCCGGCCGCAGGGCGGATGCTCCGGTCATCCACCGCGCGGTGGAGTTGCCCAAGGCGGTCAAGCTCACGAGTGACATCGTGCTGCGGGCGCTCGGCTCGCTCGGTATCCCCGCCATCAACCAGGCGCAGGGCAAGGGCCGCGACGGCTTCGAGTTCACCGCCCCGATCACGCGGGACGGTCCTGGGTGGCGTGCGGAGGGCAACCTCCCGTACGGCGTGACGGTCACGGACGTCATCGAGCGGCGTGACCGGCTCGCGTCCGGTCTGCGCCGGCCGCTCGGGTGCGTGTGGCCTGAGGCGGTACCGAACGAGCACACCGGTCATCTCGTGCTGTGGGTCGGCGATCAGGACATGTCGACGTCCCGCAAGCCCAAGTGGCCGCTGCTGACCAGCGGCAGCGTCAACCTGTTCAAGCCCGTCGCCTACGGCACCGACCAGCGTGGACGCTGGGTAGAGGTCACCCTGATGTACATCGCGGGCATCATCGGCGCCATCCCGCGTATGGGCAAGACGTTCCTGCTCCGCCTGCTCCTGCTCATTGCCGCGCTGGACCCGCGGGCGGAGCTGCACACCTACGACATGAAGGGCACCGGCGACCTGGACCCGGTCGGCAACGCCGTCTCGCACCGGCACGCCGCGGGCGACGATGACGACGCCATCGAGTACGCGCTGAACGACTTCCGGGCCCTGCGCGAGGAACTGCGCCGCCGCACCAAGGTGATCCGCTCGCTTCCGCGGGACATCTGCCCGGAGTCGAAGGTGACCAGCGAACTCGCCGACAAGCGCTCCCTTGGCCTGCACCCCATCGTGATCGGGGTGGACGAGTGCCAGGTGCTCTTCGAGCACCCCAAGCACAAGGACGAGTTCGAGGAGATCGCAACCGACCTGGTCAAGCGCGGTCCCGCCACCGGCATCGTGCTGCTGCTCGCCACACAGCGACCGGACGCCAAGGCGCTCCCGACCGGGATTTCCGCGAACGCTTCGGCGCGTTGGTGCCTGAAGGTCATGGGGCAGTTGGAGAACGACATGGTGCTCGGCACGTCCGCCTACAAGCGTGGCGTACGCGCCACCATGTTCGCCTGGGGTGACAAGGGCATCCACTACTTCGTGGGTGAAGGCTCCGACGCCCGGATCGTGGGTTCCGTGTACGTGGACGGACCCGGAGCCGACAGCATCGCCGCCCGGGCCCGCAAGGCGCGCGAAGCCGCGGGCACCCTGTCCGGTCACGCGCTGGGGGAGGAGCCGGAAACCGTGGCGAGCGCGTACGACCTGCTCGCCGACATCCTCGCCGTGATCCCCGTCAAGGAGACCAAGGTGTGGTCGGAAACCGTCGTCGCGCGGCTCGCCGAACTGCGCCCCGAGGTCTACGACGGCTGGGAGCCCGAGACACTCGCCGCGGCCCTGAAGCCGCAGGGTCTGTCCACGATCCAGGTGGGCCGCCGGGTGGACGGCAAGGTCGTCAACCGGCGCGGTGTCGACCGCTCCCACATTACGGCCGCGATTGCGGAGCGTGACGGAAAGCGGGACGCGGGCTGACCATCGCGGGCCGCTAGCGCTAGCGGCACACCCCGCTAGCGTTAGCGGCTCGCTTAGCGCGCCAAACCAGCTCTGATCAGGTCGCTAGCGAATAGCGGCCCACCTGCGGAAACCCCTGAAACCCGCCTGGGAGGGCCCGTCATGACCCCTGCCCTGCTCGCTATCACGCTCCTGCTCGGCGTAACGCTGTGTTACGTCGCTGTGTGTGCTGCCTCGCCGTTCGGCAACTGCCGTAAGTGCAACGGATGGGGCTTCGCCATGAAGACCGACCGCAAGGGCCGCCAGAAGCGCGGCAAGGACTGCCGCCGCTGCAAGGCCACCGGCAAGCGCATACGCGTCGGCCGTTGGCTCTACAACCGCTGGGCCCGCATCTACCGCACCGGCGCTTCCTGAGACAGGCGACCGGCGACCGCCCGTCATGAGACGGACCCCGCATCGAGCAGACGCTAGGTGGGCGCGGTCGCCGGTCAACGCCCCGAACTTGCCAGCACCCGGGGTCCGCAGAGCGTATCCACCCATTCACCTCGCACGAAAGCGAGTTCCCCTGCCGTGATCCTCAACATCTCCGCCGTGCTGCTGTTCGGCGCCGCGTCCGCCTTCGCCGTCAAGACCAAGTCCGCCGGCGGGGGCGCGGCCATCGTGCTGTTCCTCTTCGGGTTCTTCGCCGCCGGGACCGGCGCGTACGAGCCCATCCACAACCTCGTGCAGGCGGGCGCCGACGCTCTCAACGACCTCGGCTGAATAGGGAGGCTCCCTCGTGAACGAACCCGTCAAGCCCCTCGCGCCCGGCAGCCGTGAGGCGGCCATGGCAGTCCACCGGCCCACTCCGCTCGCCCCGGTGCCGTCGGCGCCGGTCATACCGGTGCACCCGGGCATGATCCCGGCCGTGACGAGCGTGGTCCTGCCGGACGGCCGCGTCGTCACCGGCTACACCCTCGAACCCGCCAAGCCCGAACCCGTCGCGTCCAAGCCGCCCGCCTCCCGCGCGGCGGTGAACATCGCCCTCGGTGGCATCGGTTTCGGTGCGGTCTGCGGCGGGCTGTTCCTGCTGACCGCGTTCATCACCGCGTTAACCGCGCTCATCACCCAGCTCATCACCCTCGCCGCCGTCATCTTCGGCGGATGGGTCGCCGTGCAGGTCTTCAGCGCGAGCGGCCACAGCGGCGGCAACACCTTCAACATCCGCAAGGCCGTGATCAAACGCAACACCTTCAACGGCTAACTACGCCCGGGGCGACCGCACCTCTCGCCAAAGACACGCGGTCGCCCCGGCCAACCAGTCCGCAACAGACCTGTTGGAGGTCACCAGCATGACCCACCACCCCGTCCCGCCGCTGGAAGGCGGCAACGTCAGCCTGTGCACCGGCTCCGGCGCGCTGGACCAGGCCGTGGAAGCCGTCACCGGCCTGCCCACGGTCCTGGTCGGCGAGAAGGACCCGGCCGCGTCCCGGCTGTTGGCCGCCCGTCTGCCCCACGCCCGCAACCTCGGGGACATCACGGCCGTGGACTTCGCGGCTCTGTCTGCCACGTTGGAGCGTCCGGCGGCGCTGACCGCCGGGTTTCCCTGCCAGGACATCTCCAACGCCGGACCTCGGGGAGGGATCGCCGGTGACCGCTCCGGACTCTGGAAAACCGTCGTCCGCGCCATTCGCCATCTACGACCCCGCCTCGTGTTCCTGGAGAACGTCGCCGCCCTCCGCAGCCGGGGACTCGACGTCGTCGCCGCCGACCTGGCCGCGTGCGGGTACGACGCGCGGTGGATGTGCCTACGCGCTGGAGATCCCGAAGTCGGAGCTTGCCACCGGCGCGACCGCTGGTTCGCCGTCGCGTATCCCGCTGCTGAAGACCCCCACCTCACAGTTGGGGCGCAACGGGGGACCCCAGCATCCGGACAAGCGCAAGGCGGGCGGGCACGGGCCCATGCTGGAGGACGAAGTGGTCTTCTTGCTGCCCCCGACGGACACCTGAGGCTGCTGCCCACCCCGGCCGCCGCCGACGGCACCGGCGGCCCCGGAACCTCCCCCAAGCGGCAGGGCGGCATGAACCTGCGCACCGCCGTGACCCTGCTGCCCACCCCGGCGGCCCGCGACTGGAAGTCCGGCGCCTCCAACCTGCTCGGGACCAACTCCCGCCCGCTGAATGAGGTGGTGGTCAACCTGCTGCCCACCCCCAAGGCTTCCGACGGGCCGCATGGCGGATCCAACCAGCGCGACACGTCGGGCCGGTACTACCGGCCCGGCCAGGCCGTGCGCCTGGACGGGCGGTGGGTGGCCACCAACGGCACCGACTACGGGCCTGCCATCCGGCGTTGGGAGGCCGTCCTGGGACGTCCCGCACCCGAGCCGACCGAACCCGGAACCAAGGGCAACCGCCGGCTGTCCCCGGCATTCGTGGAATGGATGATGGGCGCCGCTCCCGGCTGGGTCACCGGCACGGACCTGGGCCTGTCCCGCTCCGACCAGCTCAAGATCCTCGGCAACGGCGTGGTCATCCACCAAGCCGCACTCGCCTACCGCGCCCTGCTCGCCGCCGACGCGCCCGAAGCCTCGGTCCCCGCACCGGCCCAGCTCGCCCTGGACATCGCCTAGACGTGGCTGGGGCGGTCGCCTCTCGCCAAAGACCGCGACCGCCCCGGTTCTCCGTCCCTTCGACAGAAACAGGAGAACTCCAGCATGACACCTGACCGCAAGACCCCGCGCCCGCGTGCGACGAACCCCCAGGACGGTGACCACCTGCGCACCGCGTTGGAGTTGGCTGCGGCCGGCGTGCCAGTGCTGCCCCTGCGGGAGGGCAAGGTGCCGTTCGGGAACTGCCGGACGTGTGCCAAGAACGCCTGTGGCGGGCGGCCGAACATGAAGAGCGCGGGCCCCTGCCACTGCCCCGGCTTCTGCCACGCGTGGGCCGCCGCCACCACCGACCCCGAGGTCATCACCTCCCGCGCGTGGGTGGCGGCATGGCGTCAGGCCGTATGCGTCGGCTACCACCCCGGCGGGGCAGGGCTGACCGTGGTGGACCTCGACAACGCGGCGGCCGTGGCGTGGGCACACGAGACGCTGCCGGTCACGCGCACGGTGGCGACGACGCGCGGCGAGCACTGGATCTACCGGGGCGTCATGCCGTCGCACAACGCGGTCCGGTCGGGCGTGGACATCAAGTCGCTCATGTCCTACGCCCGTTGGCTCGGACCAGGCACCGGCACCATGGCCACTCTGCCGCCTGCCGTCCTCGCCCTGGTCGTGAAGGAAGAGACCACCCCCGCCCCGGGGGAGGTGGTCTCTTCCCTCCCCGAGCGCGCCACGTGGGAACGGACGGTGGCCACCGGCTGCCGCCACACCGAGCAGTACATCCGCACCGGCCTCGAACGAGGTCTCGCCATGGTGCGCGCCCGCACCGAATCCGGGGCCGCCTCACAGGCGTTCGGAGTCGCCCGGTTCCTGGGAGCGCAGCACGCACAGTGCCCCGGACCGTGCGGACTGGACGCCATCGGCTCGCAGATCGTCGCTGCGGCCGTCTTTGTCGGAGTGCCCGAGGACTACGCCCACCGCGCGGTCGCCAACGGTCTCCAGGCGGCCGAGAGGGGCGCGGCGTGACCATTAAGCCCCGAACTCCCCACAAAGAGCTGCAGAACGCCGTACAGCGCCTATCACGGGCGGCCGTAGGCGACCGAATGAGCGTCGCCGAAGGCGTCCGCACTGCCGTTGGTCCTGACCCGCACAGGGACGACGGCCGACGCCCGCTGTTGAACCCCCTCGAAGGGAGGGCAGCCTCATGACCACACACCCTGTGGACAGCACCGACCTGTGGGCCGGACTGCCCACTCTGGAAGAGCCCCCCGCGCCCGTGTGGGAGGAGCCCGTACCCCTCGCCGGACCCCGCAAGCTCACCGCCTTCCCCATTGGCTCGCTGCCGGGCTGGCTGCGGGAGTTCGTGGCCGCCGTCGCCGAGGAGACACAGACCCCCGTCGACCTCGCCGGATGCATCGCCCTGTCCGTGCTCGCCACGGCGGCCGGCGGCCGGTCGGTGGTGCAGGTGCGCGGGCACTGGCGCGAGCCCACCAACCTCTACGTCGTCGTCTCCCTGCCGCCCGCCAACCGGAAGTCCGCCGTGTTCGGCCTGCTCACGGACCCGCTGTATGAGGCGGAACAGCAACTGCGCACGCTGATCCAACCGGCCATCGTGGAAGCCGAGATGACCGCACGCCTCGCCAAGGAGGCAGCCGACAAGGCCACCGCCAAGGCGGCATCCGCGAGCGTGGACGAGCGGGACGAGATGGTGGCCACCGCGATCGCGCTGGCGCAGACTGCGGACAGCGTCACCGTGCCGGTCAAACCGCAGTTGCTCGCCGACGACACCACAGCCGAGACGGTCACCTCACGGATGGCGGAGCAGGGCGGACGGATCGCCGTCATGTCCGCCGAGGGCGACATCTTCGACATCATCGCCGGACGCTACTCCGGCAAGCCGAACATGGGCGTCTTCCTCAAAGGCCACGCTGGCGACCGCCTCAAGGTCGACCGGCAGACCCGCGAGGAATACATCGAACATCCCGCCCTCACCATGGGGTTGTGCGTCCAGCCGCAGGTCTTGGACGACATCGGACGCCAAGACGGGTTCAAGGGCCGCGGCCTGCTAGGCAGGTTCCTCTACTCGGTGCCTGAGTCTCTGGTCGGCCGCCGCAAGATTGAACCCGACCCCATCCCCGAGCAGGTGATGGAGACCTACCGGCGCCACATCCTGGACCTGACACTCTTCCTCGCCGAGTGGACCGACCCCGCCGTCATCCAGCTCACCCCCGAAGCAGTTGCCACCCTCACTGCCTTTCAGGCACGAGTGGAACCCATGCTGGAAGCCCGCGGCGGCATCATGGGCCAGATCGGAGACTGGGGCGGCAAGCTGGTCGGCGCCACCGCCCGCATGGCCGCCCTGCTCCACCTCGCCGAACACCTCACCAAGGGGCACACGGTGCCCGTGGCGGAAGCGACCATGTGCGACGCGATCGCGCTGGCTGAGTACTTCATCAGTCACAGCCTCGCCGCGTTCGACTCGATGGGCGCCGACCGGATCGCCGAGCGGGCCCGCACCGTGCTGGAAGCCCTGCGCACCCATGGGTGGCGTGAGGTCAGCAAGCGGGACCTGATGGTCAAGCTCTCCCGCTCCGAGTTCCGCACCGCCAACGACTTGGACCCCGTGTTGGCCCTATTGGAAGACCACGGCTACGTGCGTGCCCAAGCCGCCCAGCGCACCGGAGGACGCGGCCGGCCGCCCTCCCCCCGCTACCTGGTCCACCCCCGCCTGCCCGACCCGACCGCCTGACCCCCGCCACAGAAACCACAGAATCACAGAAATCCCCCAGGCAAGCCCCTGACCAGTACAGACGGCCCTGTCAGGGGTCCGCGGTGCGCTGCCACAGAAACGAACCGAGAAGCCACAGAAATAACCGGGCACCGGCCGCACCGGTCCGGCCGCTTAATTCTGTGGAGCTTTCCGTGATTTCTGTGGCAAACCGCACCGGGTGGCATCGCCGCAGGTCGGACCCGCAATTCAGGGATTCTGTGTATTTCGTGGTTTCTGTGGTGGCTCTCGGCTGGTCCCACCACCTTCCCTTGCCCTCTCGCCCAAGGAGGAGTCGTGGCCAAGCCCCGCGACGAGATGCTCACCATCCCCGAAGTGATCGAAGAGATAGGCGTACCACGAGCGACGTTCTACCGCTGGCGGCAGTACAAGAAGGGCCCGAAGTCCATCAAGCTCCCGAACGGCGCGGTGCGAATCCGGCGGTCCGAACTAAGTCGGTGGCTCCAGACGCTGGAGGAGAGCGCGTGACGAACGACACCGACAGTGGGGCCGAGCAGAACAACCGCTCGGCCCCGGAGGGGTTTTCACTCGATGTCCGCCTGTGGAAGGTGTCCAAGGCGCAGAGCAATACCCGCCCCTATCAACTCCGTTGGAAAGTCGGAGGGAAGGTAAGTAGTGCCACCTTCGCCACGGTGGCGCTCGCAGAGAGCCGTAGATCTGAACTGTGGCAGGCAATGCGCCGTGGCGAGGCATTCCGCATCAGGGACGGTCTGCCTGAATCCGAGGTACGAGCCGAGGCCAGCGCGGAGCAAGCCCGTGAGGAGCTGTCCTGGTTCGCGTTCTGTCGCGAGTACATGGCGATGCGCTGGCCAACCGCCGCGGCCAAGACCCGTGAGGGCATCGCCGACGGGCTCGCTGCGGTGACGCTGGCTCTGGTGGAGCAGGAACAGAAAATGCCGTCACCGGAAGAGCTACGTCTCGCCTTCCGGTGGGCGGTCATTCCCAAGAACGCCGAACTTGACCCGCCGGAGGAACTTGAGGACGCCTACCGGTGGATATCAAAGAAATCGCTTCTCGTCTCCTCGCTGGAAGACCCGAAGATTCTTCGCGATGTTCAGTATCGGATCTCCTTCAAGCTGGACGGCACCCCCGCAGCGGGGGAGACCTCCCGTCGCCGTCGGCGCGCGCTCAACACCGCGGTTGAATACGCCATCGAACGCAAGCTTCTGACAGGGAATCCGCTCACCGCAATCAAGAAAGTGAAGAGTGGTTCATCGGATCGCGTGGACCCCCGTGTTCTCGTGAACAAGACGCAGGCTGCTCAACTTCTCGCCTCGGTCTCATACGTCGGGACATGGGACCGTAAGAAGGGTCGGCGCCTGGTGGGCTTCTACGCGGTCATGTACTTCGCGGGGCTCCGCCCGAGTGAGGCTGTGGGCCTCAGTAAAGCTGATTGCTTCCTCCCCGAGAAGGGATGGGGCGTTTTGACACTTCACGACACACACCCCGTGTCGGGAAAGCAGTGGACAGACAGCGGAGAACGCCACGACAAGCGCGGTCTGAAGTCGAGGGAGGCCAAGGAAGACCGGCCGGTCCCGATCCCCCCGCCACTCGTGGCCATGCTCCGCGCCCATTTGAAGGAGTTCGGCACGGCCAAGGATGGGCGGCTCTTCACGAACGAGCGGGGCGGACTCGTGGGCAGCAGCACCTATTGGCGCGTGTGGCGGGACGCTCGGGAGTACGCACTCTCGCCGGACCTTCAGGCGTCCATCCTCGGGGGGAGGCCGTACGACCTGCGGCACACGTGCATTACGACGTGGCTGAACGCCGGCGTGCCCGTGGCTGAGGTCGCCCGTCGGGTCGGCAACTCACCCGAGGTGATCCACCGCGTCTACGAGGGGTGCATCTACGGCCAGGAAGAGGCCATGAACAGGAAGATTGAAGCAGAACTCGACTGGCCAGATGGCGAGTCTGGGTAGCTGATCTACCGATTCGGCGGTGCCACCGGTTGCTCTGGTGGGCACCGCTGAATCGGAAGAGGGTCAACTCCTGGTCACGGTTGTGGGGTCAGGCCGTTGAAGTGGCCGATGTAGTCGAGAGCAGGATCGAGAGCAATGAACTCGTCTGCTGCTTCTTTCAGTGCGCGGGCAACCGCATGCTCCCAGAAGACCACGCGAACCTTGAGTCCGCGGCGTTGGAGCGAGAGGACCGTAGGGACGTAATCGCGGTCCCCGGTGAGGAGTACAGCCATGTCATTTCGTTCGGCGCGCATGTACTCGTAGGAGTCCTCCATGAGGGTTGTTGACAGGCTCACGTCGACCTCCTTCTCCTTGTTTGAGGCGTTCCGGTCATAGACCTTGACCTCAAACCCGTCCTGGCGGGCACGCTCCCATAGCGAGTCGTTCGCTGGAGGTCGGGACCCAAAGAGGATGGATCTGCCCACCTGGTGGTTCGAAGGGCATGCCAGCTCGTAAAGCCGACCGAAGTCGTAAGCCCACGTCATGTCGCAGATCTTCCGACTCATGGCATCAGCGACGTCGGTAGCCATGCCCTTCTTGACAGCGCTAAGCCTCTGTCCCTCGATCCATACGTTGGAGTTGTCTACATAGACGAAGATGACCACGGTGACCTACCTCCCGACGGGGAGCGTCAGGCTAGCGGGGTGGGCAGACTGCGGGGGCGGTTTCAGCGTGCCCTTCGCCGGGTCTCTATCGCAGGTCTATCGCAACCAGTGCGTAACAACGACAAAGAGCCGGACTCAGTGAGACTGAGTCCGGCTCTGAAGTCTGGCACTTCAGCAGGTCAGCGGCCTGATCACGCTGGTCTGACTGGAGTGCCCCCGGCAGGATTCGAACCTGCGCACACGGCTCCGGAGGCCGTTGCTCTATCCCCTGAGCTACGGGGGCGTGTCGCCTTGTGTGGCGGCGACGGGTAGAACCCTACCAGCTCTCTGCGGGAGATCATGAACGGGTTTTGAGGGGTCAGGAGTGGGGTTGTGGCGGGGGAGACCGCCCGCAGGGGGCGGAAGTGGGGAAAACCCGGACGCGGCGGGGGGCTCGGACCTACTCTCGAGTTGTGCCAGGCGCGTCCGGTCGGGTGCTTGTTGTGGACGACAACAAGGTCATCCGGCAGCTGATCAGGGTCAATCTCGAGCTGGAGGGCTTCGAGGTGGTGACCGCGGCCGATGGTGCCGAGTGCCTGGACGTGGTGCATCAGGTGCGGCCCGACCTCATCACCCTCGACGTCGTGATGCCTCGGCTGGACGGGCTTCGTACGGCCGCCCGACTCCGGGATGATCCCCGCACACGACACCTTCCGCTCGCCATCATCAGTGCCTGTTCCCAGTACGAGGTCGAAATCGGGCTTGGTGTAGGCGTCGACGCATTCCTGGCGAAGCCCTTCGAGCCGGCCGAACTCGTCGCACTTGTAAGGCGGTTGGTGGAGCGTGGACGGAGCGGGATCGATGAGGCCGCGGCGTTCGGTACCAGTACCGATAGCAATGCCGGTGCCGGTGCCGGTGCCGGTGCCGGTGCCAGTTCCAGTTCCGGGTCCAATGTCAATGCCGGGGCCGGTTCCAGTGCCGGGGTATCTGCCTCTGCCCCTGCTAGCGCCTCCGCCGGTGGGAACGGTGGTGGAGGTGAGCATGTCGAGCACGGTGAGCGTCCTGAGCGTGCCGGCCGCACAGGGGGCTGACCCGGCCCGACCGAGCTGAGGCATCGCCCAGAGCTGCGGGCTTGGGGTTTTCGGGCTCGGGGCTTCAACGGGGCCGGCTCGATCCAGACCCAGACCTGAAACCCGGAGCCAGACCTGGACCCGAACCCTGACCCAAACCCGGGGCCCAGGCCGGGGCTGAGTGAGTCCTCGACCGAAGCGCACTGTTCTGGTATCGCTCAGCCAGGCTCTGGGGAGCGCCCGGCCCTCGCCGGGCTGTTGTCCGCTTGGCCCCCTCTTACCGATCTGGAGTCGGCCCACCCGAGCCTCGGCGAATGCCCAGGCCCGGTTTCCTCGCCGTCCACATCCCGGACCTCGCGGTAAACCGGTTCGCATACCCACCCCCCTCCTCCCATACGCTTGTCCCGTGACCCCCGTCGAGCTCTCCCGCACCGTGCTGCGCGCGGTGCGTCGTGCTGTGGACGAGGGACAGCTCAGCGTGGCGGTGCCCGCACGTGCCGTGGTCACTCCGCCGGGTCCCGGAGGCAGCGGGGACTACGCTACGAACATCGCGTTGCAGCTCGCCCGCCCCGCGGGCCAGCCGCCCCTGCAGGTCGCCGAGATCCTGCGGCCCCACCTCGGTCGGACCGAAGGCGTCGCGGCCGTAGAGATCAGCGGGCCCGGGTTCCTCAACATCCACCTCGACCGGGCCGCCGTCACCGCCCTCGTGCGCCGAATCCAGGCAGTGGAGGAACCTGAGGAACCCGTGGAAGCCCAGGAGGGCCACGGAGGTCGCCAAGGCCGGGGCAGTCGGGGCAGTCGGGGCGGCGGAGGTTCGGACCTCCTTCCTTACGGGCACAGCGATGCCCTCGCCGGGCAGGTCGTCCGGCTGAGGATTCCGTACGACATCCGTGCGGAGGTCGTCGCCGACGCGCTCGTACGGATCGTCGCCAGCCAGGGTGGCCGCGTCGAGGTGGACCACGTTCGGCCGAAGACGCACGGCAAGCTGGACGTCCTCGCCGACCTCGATGAAACGCTCATGGCCGGCACCGACACCCCCCGTCGGCCAAACGACCACTTCAGGCCCGGTACGCCCGCTGCCCCCGACAAGCCTGACCGGCCCAGCGAGCCCGGCAGCACCTCTATCGATCCGGGACGCCCTGATGGATCCGGCGATCCTGGCCTACCAGCCGACGCCCACGCCGACGCCCACGCCGACGCCCACGCCGACGCCGTCGCTGACGCTGGCACCTCCAGCGCCCTCATCGACCTCCGCCCCGTCCCCGCCCCCGAAGACCCCACCCCCCTGGGCCCCGACGCCCTCCGCTGGGCCCTTCTGCATCCGGCCGCCCACGACCGCCCCCGGATCACCGCGGACCTCCTCGTGCAGCGCGCCGGGAACCCGCTCTTCCGGGTCCGGTACGCCCACGCCCGAGCCCGCGCGCTCACCCGCAACGCGGCGGCCCTCGGCTTCACCAGTACCCCGGGCAACTTGGACATCCCTGACGCCCGGAACTTCCGGCCGGCCGCCGGCACCTCGGCCCCCCGCGTCGCAGCCGTCACCACCCCCGACGTCACGACACCCCTGATCACCGCGCTCACCGAATACCCCTCAACCCTCGCCCGAGCGGCCACCCACCGCGCCCCCGATCGTCTCGCCCGGCACCTGGTCGTCGTCGCCGACGCCCTGCTCGCTTTCCAGCACACGGTGCTGCCGCGCGGCGACGAGAAACCCTCGGCCGCCCACCGGGCCCGGCTGGCGCTTGCCGAAGCCGCCGGGACGGTGCTGGCCGGCGGCCTGTCCCTGCTCGGCATCGACGCACCCGAATACCTCTGAGCAAGCCTGCGGAGCCCCAAGCCACA
>NZ_JBIBEN010000021.1:0-106935 GCF_042955065.1 Streptomyces sp. NPDC012510 | reverse complement strand
CACAGCCCAAGCGAAAGCCAAAGCGAAGCCACAGCCAAAGCCACAGCCCAAGCGAAAGCCAAAGCGAAGCCACAGCCAAAGCCACAGCCCAAGCGAAGCCACAGCCAAAGCCACAGCCCAAGCGAAAGCCAAAGCGAAGCCACAGCCAAAGCCACAGCCCAAGCGAAAGCCAAAGCGAAGCCACAGCCAAAGCCACAGCCCAAGCGAAAGCGAAAGCCCAAGCCCAAGCCGAAAGCTCACGCCCCAGCCCGAACCGCTTGAGCCCGCCGCCCCTGAGCCCCGCGCGCAGAGCACCAGAGAGATACAGAGAAAGCACTCCACACATGAGCCGTTCCGCACACCCCGCCGGGCCCCGTCACGCCGACGTTCTCCCGGAGGGCCACTACTCCGCTCCGCCCGCCGACCTGAACACGCTGGACCCCAAGGTGTGGGCCCAGACCGTCACCCGTGGCGCCGACGGAGTCGTCCGCGTCGGCGGGGTCGACGTGAAGGCGTTGGCCGAGGAGTTCGGCACGCCCGCGTACTTCGTCGACGAGGTCGACTTCCGGACCCGGGCGCGGGCCTGGCGTACGGCGTTCGGGCAGGACGCCGACGTGTTCTACGCGGGCAAGGCGTTCCTGTCCCGGGCCATCGTGCGCTGGCTGCACGAGGAGGGGCTCAACCTCGACGTCTGCTCGGGCGGCGAACTCGCCACCGCGCTCTCCGCCGGTATGCCCGCCGACCGCATCGCCTTCCACGGCAACAACAAGTCCACTGACGAGATCCACCGTGCCGTCGAGGCCGGCGTCGGCCGGATCGTGCTCGACTCGTTCCAGGAGATCGTGCGGGTCGCGCACATCGCCCAGTCGCTGGGCAAGCGGCAGAAGGTGCAGATCCGTGTCACCGTCGGCGTCGAGGCACACACCCACGAGTTCATCGCCACCGCGCACGAGGACCAGAAGTTCGGGGTCCCGCTCGCGGGCGGGCAGGCGGCGGAGGCCGTACGGCGGGCGCTGAAGCTCGACGGGATCGAACTCATCGGGGTCCATTCCCACATCGGGTCGCAGATCTTCGACACCTCCGGATTCGAGGTCGCCGCGCACCGCGTGGTCGGGCTGCTCAAGGAGGTCCGTGACGAGCACGGCGTCGAGTTGCCCGAGATCGACCTCGGGGGCGGGCTCGGGATCGCGTACACCAGTGACGACGACCCCCGTGAGCCGCACGAGATCGCCAAGGCGCTCACCGAGATCGTCACGAGGGAGTGCGAAGCCGCCAAGCTGCGCACGCCGCGCATCTCCGTCGAGCCGGGCCGTGCCATCGTCGGCCCGACCGCCTTCACGCTCTACGAGGTCGGCACCATCAAGCCGCTGGACGGGCTGCGGACGTACGTCTCCGTGGACGGCGGCATGTCGGACAACATCCGGACCGCGCTGTACGACGCCGAGTACAGCGTCGCGCTGGTGTCCCGCGCCTCCGACGCCGAGCCGATGCTCGCCCGGGTGGTCGGCAAGCACTGCGAGAGCGGTGACATCGTGGTGAAGGACGCGTTCCTGCCGGCGGACCTGGCACCGGGTGACCTGATCGCCGTACCGGCCACCGGCGCGTACTGCCGTTCGATGGCCAGCAACTACAACCACGTGCTGCGCCCGCCGGTCGTCGCCGTCAATGATGGAGAGGCCCGGGTCATCGTTCGCCGCGAGACGGAGGAGGATCTTCTCCGGCTCGACGTCGGGTGATTGGCGCCACCAACACGTCAGGCCGAAAGATCTTCGTCTTCCGGCCCTGAGAAAATGAAATACATGTCTCACGATCCGGACGAGGGGCAGAAACCCCCGTCCGGTGAGTGAGACTGGTCCCACCGTATTCGGTATGTCGGTATGTGAGGAAACGAGGTCGGATGATGCGTACGCGTCCGCTGAAGGTGGCGCTGCTGGGCTGTGGGGTTGTCGGCTCAGAGGTGGCGCGCATCATGACGACGCACGCCGACGATCTCGCCGCCCGTATCGGCGCCCCGGTCGAGCTGGCGGGCGTCGCGGTCCGGCGTCCCTCCCGGGTGCGTGAGGGCATCGACCCGGCGCTCGTCACCACCGACGCGACCGCCCTGGTCAAACGAGGGGACATCGACGTCATCGTCGAGGTGATCGGCGGTATCGAGCCGGCCCGCTCCCTCATCACCACCGCGTTCGAGCACGGCGCCTCCGTCGTTTCCGCCAACAAGGCCCTCCTCGCCCAGGACGGCGCCGCCCTGCACGCGATCGCCGACCAGCACGGCAAGGACCTCTACTACGAGGCCGCCGTCGCCGGCGCCATCCCGCTGATCCGGCCACTGCGCGAGTCCCTCGCCGGCGACAAGATCAACCGGGTGATGGGCATCGTCAACGGGACGACCAACTTCATCCTCGACAAGATGGACACCACGGGCGCGGGTTATCAGGAGGCCCTCGACGAGGCCACCGCGCTGGGATACGCGGAGGCCGACCCGACCGCCGACGTCGAGGGCTTCGACGCCGCCGCCAAGGCCGCGATCCTCGCCGGTATCGCCTTCCACTCGCGCGTACGGCTCGACGACGTGTACCGCGAGGGCATGACCGAGGTGACGGCGGCCGACTTCGCCTCCGCCAAGAACATGGGCTGCACCATCAAGCTGCTCGCCATCTGCGAGCGGGCCGCGGACGGCGGCTCCGTCACCGCGCGCGTGCACCCGGCGATGATCCCGCTGACCCATCCGCTCGCCTCCGTACGCGGCGCCTACAACGCCGTGTTCGTGGAGTCGGACGCCGCCGGTCAGCTGATGTTCTACGGGCCGGGCGCGGGCGGTGCCCCCACGGCCTCCGCCGTCCTCGGCGACCTCGTGGCCGTGTGCCGCAACCGGCTCACGGGCGCCACCGGGCCCGGCGAGTCCGCCTACGCCGCCCTGCCGGTCTCGCCGATGGGCGAGGTCGTCACGCGCTACCACATCAGCCTCGACGTCGCCGACAAACCGGGAGTTCTCGCCCAGGTGGCGACCGTGTTCGCCGAGCACGGTGTGTCGATCGATACGGTTCGCCAGCAGGGCAAGGACGGCGAGGCCTCTCTCGTCGTCGTCACCCACCGTGCCTCCGACGCCTCCCTCACCGGGACCGTCGAGGCGCTGCGCAACCTCGACACCGTGCGGGGTGTCGCCAGCATCATGCGCGTTGAAGGAGAGTAACCAGCAATGACCCACCAGTGGCGCGGAATCATCGAGGAGTACCGGGACCGCCTGCCCGTCTCCGACACCACGCCGGTCGTGACGCTCCGCGAGGGCGGCACGCCCCTCGTGCCCGCGCAGGTGCTCTCCGAGCGCACGGGCTGCGAGGTCCACCTCAAGGTGGAGGGCGCCAACCCGACCGGGTCCTTCAAGGACCGCGGTATGACCATGGCCATCACCCGGGCGAAGGAAGAGGGCGCGAAAGCCGTCATCTGCGCCTCCACGGGCAACACCTCCGCCTCGGCGGCCGCCTATGCCGTCCGTGCGGGCATGGTCTCGGCCGTGCTCGTTCCGCAGGGGAAGATCGCGCTGGGCAAGATGGGCCAGGCCCTCGTGCACGGCGCGAAGATCCTCCAGGTCGACGGCAACTTCGACGACTGCCTCACCCTCGCGCGTGAACTGAGCGACAACTACCCGGTGGCCCTGGTCAATTCGGTCAATCCGGTACGCATCGAGGGTCAGAAGACCGCCGCGTTCGAGATCGTGGACATGCTCGGCGACGCGCCCGACATCCATGTCCTGCCGGTGGGCAACGCGGGCAACATCACGGCCTACTGGAAGGGCTACAAGGAGTACGCCGCCGACGGGATCGCCGCCAAGACGCCCCGTATGTGGGGTTTCCAGGCCTCCGGTTCCGCGCCGATCGTGCGCGGGGAGGTCGTCAAGGACCCGTCGACGATCGCCACCGCGATCCGGATCGGCAACCCGGCGTCCTGGCAGTACGCCCTCGCCGCCCGGGACGAGTCGGGCGGGTTCATCGACGAGGTGACGGACCGTGAGATCCTGCGCGCCTACCGGCTGTTGGCCGCCCAGGAAGGTGTCTTCGTGGAGCCCGCCTCCGCCGCCTCGGTGGCCGGCCTGCTGAAGGCCGCCGAGAACGGCAAGGTCGACCCCGGGCAGACCATCGTCTGCACGGTCACCGGCAACGGCCTCAAGGACCCCGACTGGGCCGTCGCGGGCGCCCCGCAGCCCGTCACGGTCCCCGTGGACGCGCCGACGGCCGCCGAGCGCCTCGGTCTCGCGTAGTCCCGCGTAGTCTGTCGCCCAGCCGTTCGAAAGGCCTGAGAGTCGCGCGTAGACGCCGATTCTCGGGGGATAACCCTGACAGGACCCGACAGGGGGTGCACAGGGGGCTTACGACACGCATCGTGCGCCTCCTGTGCGCCCTATGTCGCCACAGAACCTTCCTTCGATAGGCTGTGGTGAACCCGCCCGCCGCATATGCCCCGCACGGGGCGCGGCGCCGTGCCGTCCTGAGCGGCCGCAGGGTTCCCACACCTGTCGAACGTCATTCGGCAATCGACATGGACAATCGTCAATCTCGCAGCTCAAGGAGAGTCATCGAGCGATGGCCGGTCCAGCGTTCCGCGCCGCCGCCGTACGGGTGCGCGTCCCCGCCACCAGCGCCAACCTGGGCCCGGGCTTCGACGCCCTCGGCCTGTCGCTGGGGCTCTACGACGACGTGGTCGTCCGGGTGGCCGACTCCGGCCTGCACGTCGACATCGCCGGGGAGGGCAGCGAGACGCTCCCGCGCGACGAGCGGCATCTGCTCGTCCGCTCCCTGCGCACCGCCTTCGACCTGCTGGGCGGTCAGCCCCGCGGTCTTGAGATCGTGTGCGCCAACCGCATCCCGCACGGCCGAGGCCTCGGCTCCTCCTCCGCCGCCATCTGCGCGGGCATCGTCGCCGCCCGCGCCGTCACCATAGGCGGCGACAACCGGCTCGACGACGCCGCGCTGCTCGAACTGGCCACGGAGATCGAGGGCCACCCCGACAATGTCGCGGCCTGCCTTCTCGGCGGCTTCACGCTCTCCTGGATGGAGGGCGGCTCCGCCCGGGCGATCAGGATGGATCCCGCCGATTCCATCGTTCCGGTGGTTTTCGTCCCCGGAAAGCCGGTTCTGACGGAGACGGCGCGCGGACTGCTCCCGCGCACCGTCCCGCACGTCGACGCAGCGACCAACGCCGGCCGCGCGGCCCTGCTCGTGGAAGCCCTGACCAGGCGCCCCGAGCTGCTGCTGCCCGCCACCGAGGACCGGCTGCACCAGGAGTACCGGGCGCCCGCCATGCCGGAGAGCGCGGCCCTGGTCGAACGACTGCGGGCCGACGGCGTCCCGGCGGTCATCTCCGGCGCCGGACCCACGGTCCTGGCCCTGGCCGACGAGGCCAGTGCCGACAAGGTGGCCGACCTCGCGGGCGAGGGCTGGGCCGCCAACCGGCTGGACCTCGACGCCCGAGGGGCGTGCGTCCTGCCGCTCACCACCACCGTCGCCGAGACCGGCGTCGACACCGGCGACGCGTAGGGGCGCGGTTGCCGGATTTCGAGAGGGGGAATGTTTGTTGGATCCGGTAGTGTTAACCTCAAGTCTGCACCTGCCTCAGCCATGGCGAGGTGCTTATCGTCCCCGTCCGGGACAACCATTCTTCCGGGAGTCTCCCAAGCCGCACTGTGCTTCGTACGTCAAGCTGTACGCCGTACGCAGGCACTGAGCGGTCTGCCGAGCAGGCTCCGGAACCGGCGTTGCCGAGCCGCGTGACACAGACACTCAGTGCCACCACGGTCCGGAAAGCGCCGAATCACCAGAAATTCTCCTCCGCCGCCTTTGGCGGACCACCGCCCCGGCACGGTCCACCCGAACAGGACCGAAGCCGGACAGCACAAACGGTCGCCGAGCCAGAAGGCCGACGTCCGCTCCAGGGAAGGACCCTTCGTGAGCGACACCACCGATCTGATGGGCGCACGTGTCGAGGACACCGCTGCCGCGCCCGCCACGGACGCCGCGCCTGCCAGCGGTGCCGGCTCCCGGCGGCGCCGTGGCACCGGCCTCGAGGGCATGGTGCTGGCCGAGCTGCAGCAGGTCGCATCCGGCCTCGGCATCAGGGGCACCGCGCGTATGCGCAAGAGCCAGCTGATCGAGGTCATCAAGGAGGCGCAGGCCGGAGGGGGTGCCGCGGCTCCCAAGGCCGAGGCAGCCACCGAGACCAAGCCGAAGCGCCGTGCCACCTCGAAGGCGCGCACGGGCGACGACGCCGCCCCGGCCGAGAAGGCCACCGCCAAGAAGACCGCGGCGCCCGCCGAGAAGGCCGACAAGGCCGAGAAGGCCGTGGCCCAGCAGCAGATCGAGATCCCCGGCCAGCCGGCCGGTGGCGACGAGGCGCCCACCGAGCGCCGCCGTCGTCGTGCCACCGCCGAGGCGGGCAGCCCCGAGACGGTCGCCGCCGAGGCGAAGAGCGAGCCCAAGGCCGAGACGCCGGCCGCTCCCGCCGAGGTCAAGGCCGAGGCCGGTGACCAGGGTGCCGAAGGCCGCCAGGGCCGCCGCGAGCGCGGCCGTGACCGCGGTGAGCGTGGCGACCGCGGCGAGCGCGGTGACCGCGGCCGTCGAGGCAAGGGCGACGAGCAGCAGGGCGGCGGCGGTCAGCAGCAGCGCGACCGCGGCCAGCAGCAGGGCCAGCAGCAGGGCGGCGGCCGTCAGGACCGTCAGCGTGACAACGGCCCGCAGGACGACGATGACTTCGACGGCGGCCGCCGGGGCCGTCGCGGCCGTTACCGTGACCGTCGTGGCCGTCGCGGCCGTGACGACATGGGCGGCCCCGAGCCGCAGCTCGCCGAGGACGACGTCCTGATCCCCGTCGCGGGCATCCTGGACATCCTCGACAACTACGCCTTCATCCGCACCTCGGGCTACCTGCCCGGCCCGAACGACGTGTACGTCTCCCTCGCCCAGGTCCGCAAGAACGGCCTGCGCAAGGGTGACCACGTCACCGGTGCCGTGCGTCAGCCCAAGGAGGGCGAGCGCCGCGAGAAGTTCAACGCGCTGGTCCGTCTGGACTCCGTCAACGGCATGGCGCCCGAACACGGCCGTGGCCGCCCGGAGTTCAACAAGCTGACGCCGCTGTACCCGCAGGACCGCCTCCGTCTGGAGACGGACCCGGGCGTGCTCACCACCCGCATCATCGACCTCGTCTCGCCCATCGGTAAGGGCCAGCGCGGTCTGATCGTGGCCCCGCCGAAGACCGGCAAGACCATGATCATGCAGGCGATCGCCAACGCGATCACGCACAACAACCCCGAGTGCCACCTGATGGTCGTCCTCGTCGACGAGCGTCCGGAAGAGGTCACCGACATGCAGCGGTCGGTGAAGGGCGAGGTCATCTCCTCGACCTTCGACCGCCCGGCCGAGGACCACACGACGGTCGCCGAGCTCGCCATCGAGCGCGCCAAGCGGCTCGTCGAGCTGGGCCACGACGTGGTCGTGCTGCTCGACTCGATCACGCGTCTGGGCCGTGCGTACAACCTCGCCGCCCCGGCCTCCGGCCGCATCCTGTCCGGTGGTGTCGACTCGACCGCCCTGTACCCGCCGAAGCGCTTCTTCGGTGCGGCCCGGAACATCGAGGACGGCGGCTCGCTGACCATCCTCGCCACCGCCCTGGTGGACACCGGGTCCCGCATGGACGAGGTGATCTTCGAGGAGTTCAAGGGCACCGGAAACATGGAGCTCAAGCTCGACCGCAAGCTCGCGGACAAGCGGATCTTCCCGGCGGTGGACGTGGACGCGTCCGGTACCCGTAAGGAAGAGATCCTGCTCGGCAACGAGGAGCTGGCGGTCGTCTGGAAGCTGCGCCGGGTGCTGCACGCGCTCGACCAGCAGCAGGCGATCGAGCTGCTGCTGGACAAGATGAAGCAGACGAAGTCGAACGTCGAGTTCCTGATGCAGATCCAGAAGACGACGCCCACGCCGGGGAACGGCGACTAGTAACGCCGACCGGTGCAGGCGGAAACAGCCGACCGGTAGAGGCGCAGTCACCGGGGCCACCCTCACACATGAGGGTGGCCCCGGTTGTCTGTAGGGGACACGTGTACGATCACGGTCTTCATGCTCTGAACAACCGTTGCACTCCCAGGGGGGAATTGAGTGGCTAGACCCTTGTCCGGAGCCATAGCCGCCGCGATAACCGGGACGCTGCTGATGTCGTCCGCGAGCGGGGCGGGCGCCGACACCGCCTCGCCGCCCGACGAGGCGGATGTCCGGATCGCCAAGGCGATGGAGGCGGACGACACCGCCGGTATGCCGACGCGGGAGCCGTCGTCCACCGCGAGTTCGGGCAGTGGCCTGCAGCCGTCCGCCCAGATCATCGGCGGCTCGACGACCACGATCGCCTCGGCGCCGTGGATGGCCCAGCTCTGGTACTACGACGGGACCCAGGACCTCGGCTTCTTCTGCGGCGGCACGGTCGTCTCGCCGACGAAGATCCTCACCGCCGCGCACTGTGTCGACAAGAACCACTACGACTGGGTCAAGTACGGCGAGATCGTCACCGGCACCGACCAGTTGCCCACGGCCGTCCACGACGAGGACGGCAACCTCGTGAGCATGGATTACCACGGCGGTGCCCACAGCAAGGTCTCGCGCCAGTGGAACCACTCCTCGTGGAACGAGGACCTGATCGACAACGACGTCGCGGTCCTCACGCTGACCGAGCCCGTCAAGGCCACGCCGATCAGGATGACGACGTCCACCGACACGTCCTCGTACACGGCGGGCACCAGCGCCAAGGTCTACGGCTGGGGCCGTACCAGCTCCACCAACCAGAACATCTCGCAGAAGCTGAAGACGGCCACGCTGCCGGTCGTCAGCGACACGAACTGCCAGAACACCTGGGGAAGCTACTTCATCAAGGGGCACATGTTCTGCGCGGGCAAGCCCGCCGGCGGCTCCGACGCCACGACCACCGCCACCTGCAACGGTGACTCCGGTGGCCCGCTCGTGGTCGGCGGCAAGATCATCGGCGTCGTCTCGTGGGGCGTCAAGGACTGCGTGGCGAAGTACGCGTACCCGGTCCTCGCCAAGGTCAGCAAGTACGTCGGCGTGACCTACCCGAGGGTCGACGACACGGCCATCACCGGGGACGGCAAGGCCGACGTCTTCCTGCGCAACAAGGAGACCGGCAAGGGCTACGTCCGCGCGTCCACGGGCTCCAAGCTCGGCGACCGCGCGGCCCTGACCGACGAGGGCAGCTGGCAGGGCTACAACCTGGTCCAGCAGACCGACCTGAACCGGGACGGCTACCAGGACTACGTCCTGCGCCGCTCCTCCGACGGTGACGTCTTCTGGCGGCGGCGGTCGGCCTCGTCCAGCACCTGGACGACCACGCAGATCTTCGACAACTGGAAGACCCGCACCCGGATCCTCACGCCCGGCGACGTCACCGGCGACGCCCTGCCCGACCTGCTCTCCGTCGACTCGGCGGGCGCCCTGTGGATCTACCCGGGCAAGGGCAACGGGTCCTTCTCGACCCGGGTCAAGGTCGGCACGGGCTGGAACACGTACAACGCGGTGCTCGGTCACGGCGACTTCACCGGCGACGGCAAGGCCGACCTGATCGCACGCACCAAGACCGGATCGAACGTCTACCTCTACAAGGGCGCCGGCAAGTCCGGCACGGGCGCGTTCGCCACCCGGATCAAGGTCCGCTCGGACTGGAGCGCCTACAACACGCTCCTCACTCCCGGTGACGTGAGCGGCGACGGCAAGGCGGACCTCCTGGCCCGTACGCCGGCCGGCACGCTGTACCTGTACAAGGGCACCGGCAAGGCCACGAGCGAGATCTTCAGCACACGGGCCTCGGTCGGCACGAGTTACGCCCAGTACGACCTCCTCGGCTGAAACGGCAGGTGAGACCGGCCCCGCCGGTCTCACCCGTCACACACGGTGCCCATCGCGCTTGATGCGATGGGCACCGTTCGTCGTGCAACCCTTTCCCGGAATATCCCGTCTGACCGGGCGGAGCGGCCATGGAGCGTCGAGTCGAGTGTCATGGCCTCGTCCGACCCGACAGGCCTGGGCCTGAGCGCAGGGGGTAACCGACCGGAAAGAGAACGAGGAGCAGATGTCCGCCGACACCACGCCGGAACCCGCCACCCCGGGACAGTCCGGCTTCACGGGACCGCGCCACCGCGCGGCCAAGGGCCGCCGCCGTAAGCCGCGCGAGGGGCACAGCAGAGCAGCGCTCGCCGTCGTCTGGACCGCCGCCGGCGTCCTGGTGCTGGGCGGCACCGGAATCGGTTACCTGTACTTCAAGCTCAACGGCAACATCAAGAGCGTCGACATCAACCAGGCCCTCGGCACCGACCGGCCCCTGGACGTCGACAACGGCTCGCAGGACATCCTCGTCCTGGGCTCCGACACCCGCTCGGGCAGCAACAAGAAGCTCGGCGGCGGTGTCGACGACGGCACCGCCCGCTCCGACACGGCGATGGTCGTGCACGTCTACGAGGGACACAAGAGGGCCAGCGTGGTCTCCATACCCCGGGACACCCTCGTCGAGCGCCCCGAGTGCACCGACGCCGACGGCAGGACGCATCCGGCGGCGAACATGGCGATGTTCAACTCCGCGTACTCCACGGGCGGCGCGGCGTGCGCGGTCAAGACCGTCGAGTCCCTGTCCGGCATGCGCATGGACCACTACGTCGAGGTCGACTTCGCCGGCTTCGAGAAGCTGATCAACGTCCTCGGCGGAGTCGACATCACGACCACCAAGGACATCGAGGACCCCGAGAGCCATCTGGACCTGAAGGCCGGCGAGCACACCCTGACCGGCAAGCAGGCGCTCGGGCTCGTGCGCACCCGGCACGGGGTCGGCGACGGGTCCGACCTCGGGCGCATCCAGCTCCAGCAGGCGTTCATCAAGGCCCTCATCGAGCAGGTCAAGGAGGTCGGCATCTTCTCCAGCCCCAAGAAGCTCTACGACCTCGCCGAGACCGCGACCGACGCCGTCACCACCGACTCCGACCTCGACTCCGTCAAGGACCTCGCCTCCTTCGCGGGTGGGCTCAAGGGGATCAGCTCCAAGAACATGACCATGGTCACGATGCCGGTCCAGTACGACCCCGCCGACGCGAACCGGGTGCTGGTGGACGAGGCCAAGGCCAAGCAGGTCTGGGCCGCGCTCAAGGCCGACAAGCAGATCCCGAAGTCGGCGACGAAGGGAACGGCGACGGGTTCGGCCGACGGAGTCGTGGCTTCCTCCTGAGGGCGCCTGCGGGGGAGGGGCGCTCACCGGCGCTGACAGGGTGCCGCTGCGCCCACCCGTGCCGCCCCAGCGGCACGACTGCCACGCAAGTGGGTAGGGCGGGGCGGCGGCGTGCGGCGCGCAGCCGGGTGGGGGCGGGGAAGCAGCGGGGCGGGCGGGTCGGCGGGGAAGCGGTGCGGGGTCGCGGGGCGGGTCGGCGGGGAAGCGGCGCTCGGGAGTGTGGTCGGGTGAGGGAATACCTGGCGGCACCCCCTGGTTTTGGGAGATGGCACCAGTCCTGGCAGACTGGTACGTCGGCTCCGGTTCACGCGCCCGCACCCCGCGGACGCGACCCGGCGCCCTCCCGAAACTAGGAGACACCTTGAAGCGCGACATCCACCCCGAGTACGTCGAGACGCAGGTCAGCTGCACCTGCGGCGCGTCGTTCACCACCCGCAGCACGATCGAGAGCGGCACCATCCGTGCCGAGGTCTGCTCCGAGTGCCACCCGTTCTACACGGGCAAGCAGAAGATCCTCGACACCGGTGGCCGTGTGGCCCGCTTCGAGGCCCGCTTCGGCAAGGCTGCCGCTGCCAAGAAGTAGCGAGCCCCCAGCGCCGGTCCGCGGTGCCCCCATCGGGGGCGTCGGGACCGGCGCTTTGCGGTGCAGCCCACTCACAACGTCGTACGTCGTACAGGGAGCCGGAGAGATGTTCGAGGCGGTCGAGGAACTGGTCGGGGAACACGCCGACCTGGAGAAGAAGCTCGCCGACCCGTCGGTCCACTCGGACCAGGCCAACGCGCGCAAGCTGAACAAGCGCTACGCGGAGCTGACCCCGATCGTCGGCACGTACCGCTCCTGGAAGCAGACCGGCGACGACATCGACACCGCCCGCGAATTCGTCGCGGACGACCCGGACTTCGCGGCCGAGGTCAAGGACCTGGAGAAGCAGCGCGAGGAGCTGACGGAGAAGCTGCGGCTGCTGCTCGTGCCCCGGGACCCGTCCGACGACAAGGACGTCATCCTGGAGATCAAGGCCGGCGCCGGCGGCGACGAGTCCGCGCTCTTCGCCGGTGACCTGCTGCGGATGTACCTGCGGTACGCCGAGCGCGTCGGATGGAAGACCGAGATCATCGACTCCACCGAGTCCGAGCTGGGCGGCTACAAGGACGTCCAGGTCGCCGTGAAGACCAAGGGCGGGCAGGGCGCCACCGAGCCCGGCCAGGGCGTCTGGGCCCGGCTGAAGTACGAGGGCGGTGTGCACCGCGTGCAGCGTGTGCCCGCGACCGAGTCCCAGGGCCGTATCCACACCTCCGCCGCGGGTGTGCTCGTCACACCCGAGGCCGAGGAGATCGACGTCGAGATCAATCCGAACGATCTGCGCATCGATGTCTACCGCTCTTCCGGGCCCGGCGGACAGTCCGTCAACACCACCGACTCCGCGGTGCGCATCACGCACATTCCCACCGGAGTCGTCGCTTCCTGCCAGAACGAGAAGAGTCAACTGCAGAACAAGGAGCAGGCGATGCGTATCCTGCGCTCCAGGCTGCTCGCCGCGGCGCAGGAGGAGGCGGAGAAGGAAGCCGCCGACGCCCGCCGCAGCCAGGTCCGTACCGTCGACCGCTCCGAGAAGATCCGCACGTACAACTTCCCGGAGAACCGCATCTCGGACCACCGCGTCGGCTTCAAGGCCTACAACCTGGACCAGGTCCTGGACGGCGAACTCGACGCGGTGATCCAGGCCTGCGTCGACGCGGACTCGGCCGCGAAGCTGGCAGCCGCGTAAGGCACGTACGAGCACGAAGAAGTACGACGGAGGACTTGCGTGCAGCAACATATTGGGGGTCGACCCCCCAACCCCCGCGGCGTGCTGCTCGCGGAAGTGGCCCAGGCCACCCAGCGCCTGGCCGACGCCGGCGTGCCCTCGCCGCGCAACGACGCGGAGGAACTCGCCGCGTTCGTGCACGGCGTCAAGCGGGGCGAGCTGCACACCGTCAGGGACTCCGACTTCGACGCCCGGTACTGGGAGGTCATCGCCCGGCGAGAGCAGCGTGAGCCGCTCCAGCACATCACCGGGCGCGCTTACTTCCGCTACCTCGAACTTCAGGTCGGACCCGGGGTGTTCGTGCCCCGGCCCGAGACCGAGTCGGTGGTCGGCTGGGCCATAGACGCCGTCCGCGCGATGGACGTCGTCGAGCCGCTCATCGTCGATCTGTGCACCGGCTCCGGCGCCATCGCGCTCGCCCTCGCGCAGGAGGTGCCGCGCTCGCGTGTGCACGCCGTGGAGCTGTCCGAGGACGCCCTGACCTGGACCCGCAAGAACATGGCGGGCTCGCGCGTCGACCTGCGCCAGGGCAACGCCCTGGACGCCTTCCGCGACCTCGACGGCCAGGTCGACCTCGTGGTCTCCAACCCGCCGTACATCCCGCTCACGGAGTGGGAGTACGTGGCACCCGAGGCCCGCGACTACGATCCCGAACTCGCCCTGTTCTCAGGGGAGGACGGTCTGGATCTCATCCGTGGCCTCGAACGTACGGCGCATCGGCTCCTGCGTCCCGGGGGTGTCGTCGTCATCGAGCACGCCGACACCCAGGGCGGCCAGGTGCCCTGGATCTTCACCGAGGAGCGGGGCTGGGCCGACGCGGCCGACCACCCGGACCTCAACAACCGGCCGCGGTTCGCGACCGCCCGCAAGGCGCTGCCGTGAACACGCTGATGAGCGCGCGCATGAGCACGCGCCCGACGACAGTTTCTCTGGATGCCCAGCAGTACGTGTACGAGGAGGCCCGCTAGATGGCACGGCGATACGACACCAACGACGCGACCGACCGCGCCACCGGTCTGCGCGAGGCCGCGTCCGCCATTCGCCGGGGCGAGCTCGTGGTGCTGCCGACGGACACCGTGTACGGCATCGGCGCGGACGCGTTCACCTCCGAGGCCGTCGCCGACCTCCTGGAGGCCAAGGGCCGGGGCCGCAACATGCCCACGCCCGTCCTCATCGGCTCCCCGAACACCCTGCACGGCCTCGTCACGGACTTCTCCGAGATGGCCTGGGAACTGGTCGACGCCTTCTGGCCGGGCGCGCTCACGCTCGTCGCCAAGCACCAGCCGTCGCTCCAGTGGGATCTCGGCGACACCCGGGGCACGGTCGCCGTGCGTATGCCGCTGCACCCCGTCGCCATCGAGCTGCTGACCGAGGTCGGACCCATGGCGGTCTCCTCGGCCAACCTGACCGGGCACCCGGCGCCGGAGAACTGCGACGCCGCCGAGGCGATGCTCGGTGACTCCGTCTCCGTCTACCTCGACGGCGGCCAGACCCCCGGCAACGTGCCCTCCAGCATCGTGGACGTCACGGGCAAGGTGCCGGTGCTGCTGCGGGCGGGCGCCCTGTCGGCGGAGGAGCTGCGCAAGGTCGTACCCGACCTCGAGGTGGCGAATTGACGGCCCCTGACGCGGGGCGTGGCATATGGGACGGGGAAGAGACGCGGACCTTCACGGGGCTGCCGCGTGACACCTTTCGCATCCTCCACGTCAGCACCGGCAACGTGTGCCGCTCGCCCATCACCGAGCGGCTGACCCGGCATGCCCTCGCGGACCGGCTCGGGGACCCGCTGTGGGGAGGCCTGATCGTCGAGAGCGCGGGCACCTGGGGGCACGAGGGGGCGCCCATGGAGGCCAACGCCGAGGCGGTCCTCGCGGACTTCGGCGCGGACGCCTCCGGCTTCACGGGGCGGGAACTGCTGGACGAGCACGTCATCCGGGCCGACCTCGTACTGACGGCCACCCGTGACCACCGGGCGCAGGTCATCTCCATGGGGCACTCCGCCGGGCTGCGCACCTTCACCCTGAAGGAGTTCACCCGCCTCGTCCGGGCCATCGACCCGACCACCCTGCCTCCCCTGGAGGAGGGCATGGTCGTCCGCGCGCGTGCGCTGGTCCGCGCCGCGGCCGCTCTACGCGGGTGGCTCCTGGCCCCGACCGCGGAGGCGGACGAGGTCTACGACCCCTACGGGGCGCCCCTGCCGTTCTTCCGCTCGGTGGGCGACGAGATACACCAGGCGCTCGATCCCGTGGTGACGGCGCTGACCGGGGTGCCCGCTCGGGCGTAACACCGGGCGCCCCGGCGCGCGCGGGCCTACATTGGTCGTACGTCACCGTCGACGCCCCGGAGTCCATCATGTCGGTCACCCCTGTCCTAGAGGCCGATGTCCTGCGGCGGCAGGACCCCGAGCTGGCCGACATCCTGCTCGGGGAACTCGACCGGCAGGCGACGACGCTGCAGCTGATCGCCGCCGAGAACTTCACCTCGCCCGCGGTGCTGGCCGCGCTGGGGTCGCCGCTCGCCAACAAGTACGCGGAGGGCTATCCGGGAGCGCGGTACCACGGCGGCTGCGAGATGGCGGACGTCGCCGAACGGCTGGCGGTGGAGCGGGCCAAGGCTCTGTTCGGGGCCGAGCACGCCAACGTGCAATCGCATTCCGGGTCTTCGGCCGTGCTGGCCGCGTACGCCGCCCTGCTGCGCCCCGGTGACACGGTGCTGGCGATGGGGCTGCACTTCGGCGGCCATCTCACCCACGGGTCGCCCACCAACTTCTCCGGCCGCTGGTTCGACTTCGTCGGGTACGGCGTGGAGGCCGAGTCCGGGCTCATCGACCGTGAGCAGGTGCGCACCCTGGCCCGTACGCACCGCCCCAAGGCCATCGTGTGCGGCTCGATCTCCTACCCCCGGCACATCGACTACGCCTTCTTCCGCGAGGTCGCCGACGAGGTCGGGGCGTATCTGATCGCCGACGCCGCCCATCCGATCGGGCTGGTGGCCGGGGGAGCGGCGCCCAACCCGGTGCCGTACGCCGACATCGTCTGCGCCACCACGCACAAGGTGCTGCGCGGGCCGCGCGGCGGGATGCTGCTGTGCGGGGGCGAGCTGGCCGAGCGCGTGGACCGGGCGGTGTTCCCGTTCACCCAGGGCGGCGCGCAGATGCACACCATCGCCGCGAAGGCCGTCGCGTTCGGGGAGGCGGGGACGCCGGCGTTCACCGCGTACGCCCATCAGGTGGTCGCGAACGCCCGCGTCCTGGCCGAGGGACTCGCCAGGGAGGGCCTCGTGGTCGTCACCGGTGGCACCGACACCCATCTCCTCACCGTCGATCCCGCGCCACTCGGTGTGGACGGCCGCACCGCGCGGGGACGGCTCGCGGCCGCCGGGATCGTCCTGGACTGCTGTGCGCTGCCCCATGGCGGCGCCATCGACGTCACCGCCGGAGACGCCCGTGGCCTGCGGCTCGGCACGGCCGCGCTGACCACGCAGGGCATGGGCGAGGCGGAGATGACCCGCCTTGCCACGCTGTTCGCGCAGGTGCTGCGGGACGGCGTCGACGGCAGGCGGACCCGTGAAGAAGTGCGGGACCTGGCCGGAAGATTTCCGCCGTATCCGCGCTGAGGTGGGGTAGACGCACCACTGCACACAGCATCACGTGCAACCATCGTCGCTACCCGGAAGTCCCCAACCATATGCGCGCATCGCTAGGGTGTGGGGCTGTGATGGCCAGCGAGACCTGTGGGGAAGCCCGTGCGTGAATACCTCCTGACGCTCTGCATCACGGCCGCGGTCACGTACCTGCTGACAGGGCCGGTACGGAAGTTCGCGATCGTGGCCGGAGCCATGCCGGAGATCCGTGCGCGCGACGTCCACCGTGAGCCCACGCCCCGCCTCGGCGGCATCGCGATGTTCTTCGGTCTCTGCGCAGGTCTGCTGGTCGCCGACCACCTGACCAACCTCAGCGAGGTCTTCGCCGAGTCCAACGAACCACGTGCGCTGCTCTCCGGGGCAGCGCTGATCTGGCTCATCGGCGTCCTGGACGACAAGTTCGAGATCGACGCCCTGATCAAGCTCGGCGGCCAGATGATCGCCGCCGGTGTGATGGTGATGCAGGGTCTGACGATCCTGTGGCTGCCCATCCCCAGCGTGGGGATCGTCGCGCTGACCCAGTGGCAGGGCACCCTGCTCACGGTCGCCCTGGTCGTCATCACCATCAACGCGGTGAACTTCGTCGACGGCCTCGACGGTCTCGCGGCCGGCATGGTCTGCATCGCCTCCGCCGCGTTCTTCATGTACGCCTACCGCCTCTGGTACAGCTACGGCATCGAGGCCGCGGCCCCCGCCACACTGTTCGCTGCCGTCCTGATGGGCATGTGCCTGGGCTTCCTGCCGCACAACATGCACCCGGCCCGGATCTTCATGGGCGACTCGGGTTCGATGATGATCGGCCTGGTGCTGGCGGCCGGCGCGATCTCCATCACGGGGCAGGTCGACCCGGACGTGATGAACCTGTACGGCTCGGAGCGCACCACGGTCTACTCGATGGTGCCGGTCTACATCCCGCTGCTGATGCCGCTGACCATCATCGCGATCCCGGCGGCCGACCTGATCCTCGCGATCGTGCGCCGCACCTGGCGTGGGCAGTCGCCGTTCGCCGCCGACCGGGGCCACCTGCACCACCGGCTCCTGGAGGTCGGGCACTCGCACAGCCGGGCCGTGCTGATCATGTACTTCTGGTCGGCGGTGATCGCCTTCGGCACTCTCGCCTACACGGTGAACGCGGCGTCGATGTGGATCGTCCTCGCCATCGCCATGCTCAGCGGTGTCGGCCTCTTCCTTCTCCTGCTGCCCCGCTTCACCCCCCGCGCCCCGCGCTGGGCTCAGCGCTTCGTACCGCCCCGTTACCGTCGGCGCGTGGTCCCTCCGGTCGCAGCGGAGCCCCTCCCCGACTGGACGCCCTCCCTCAACGGCGCGACGGCGATCGGCGCCCGGGCCCACGAAGCGGAACGCAGCCCCGCGGGTGCGCGCCACTGAGAGTCACTCTCGCGTCGCGATCCTCGTCGCCCTGATCGGAGAACCGGCCGGAGGCCGTGTGCGGCATCTCGCACACGGCCTCCGGCCGTCCGTCGTGCGGACGCACGGCGGGGCGTCGCGCTGACGGGAAGGTAAGAATCTGACTAACGCTTTGCCGAGGCCATGCATGAGCCTGGTGGTGCAAACCGCCCTTATACCAGACAAGTCGGTGCTGTTTTTGCTCAGGCGGGCAGGTTCACTCTCATGTGTGACACCTGGCACAGCATTCAGGTAAAGACCTCATCAAATAGTTTGTGATACGGTTCACGAGAACCCGGGACAGAGTCGAAGGACCGCACTGCGACGGTCCATTGGCGCGAGGTTTCCGCTCGCCCCCGGGGTCTACGCTCGTCCATGACGACACCCTGCCCCCTTAGCAAGCGGAGTTGCCGCCATGCCGTCCAATGACGTCCGGATCCTCCTTCAAGCTGCCGTGCCCACGGCTGCCGCCGGCGCGATCGGCGCCGTCGTCAGCGGTGTGGTCGTCGGGGGCAAGGGGGCCGTCGGCGCCATCGTCGCGGCGGTGATCACGATCCTCTTCATGGGAATCGGGCTCTACGTTCTGCAGCGCACTGCCAAATCGCTTCCTCATCTGTTCCAGATGATGGGCCTCATGCTTTACGCGGCACAGATCCTGCTGCTGTTCATCTTCCTGTCCGCCTTCAAGGACACGACTCTGTTCCACCCCAGGGCCTTCGCGTTCACGCTCGTCGGCACCACTCTCGTGTGGATCACCGCACAGACGCGTGCCCATATGAAGGCCAAGATCCTCTATGTCGAACCCGATGCGCCGACGGGCAACAAGCCCGAAAAATCGGGGCACTCGTCGTGAGGAGTAGGGCCGGGATAAGGGCGTGTGCGAACTCCTGCTATCGTCCGGTGCCAACTGCGGCATCGCGGGCGCGGGCATCTGAGCTGACGCCTGCTCAATCGCGAGGCTCGATGCCCCCCAGCCGCCCCCACATCCGTAACACCTGTCCGGTGCCGACCCGCGGCTGCGCGCCGCGCCGACACAACGAGGTTGCCGTACCCATGCGTCACGCCGAAGGAGCCCGCGGTGAGTGCTGACCAGACCCAGCTCGCCTTTGACTGGAGCTGTCGGATCATGTCCGACAACGGCTGTGGCTTCCCGGCTCCGGGCCTGCACTCGTTCCTCTTCAAGCCGATCGCCACGGTCGGCGGGTTCGAGTTCAACAAGGTGATGCTGCTCGCGCTCATCACCACCCTCCTGGTGATCACCTTCTTCACCCTCGCCTTCGGCAAGGCGAAGGTGGTCCCGGGCAAGCTGCAGATGATCGGCGAAGCGGGCTACGACTTCGTACGCCGCGGCATCGTCTACGAGACGCTGGGCCGGAAGGAGGGCGAGAAGTACGTCCCGCTGATGGTCTCGCTGTTCTTCTTCATCTGGCTCATGAACATCTGGTCCGTGATCCCGCTGGCCCAGTTCCCGGTGTCGTCGATCATCGCCTACCCGATGGTTCTGGCCGCCGTCGTCTACGTGGTCTGGGTCTCGCTGACCTTCAAGAAGCACGGCTTCGTCGGCTTCTTCAAGAACGTCACCGGCTACGACAAGTCGCTCGGCCCGGTGCTGCCGCTCGTGGTGGTCATCGAGTTCTTCTCGAACCTGCTGGTCCGCCCGTTCACGCACGCGGTGCGACTGTTCGCCAACATGTTCGCCGGCCACCTGATGCTGGTCATGTTCACCGTCGCCTCCTGGTACCTGCTGAACAGCTGGATGATCCCGGCGGCCGGTGTCTCCTTCATCATGACCATCGTCATGATCCTCTTCGAGCTCTTCGTGCAGGCCGTCCAGGCGTACGTCTTCGTGCTCCTCGCCTGCTCGTACATCCAGGGCGCGCTCGCCGAGCACCACTGAGCACCGCGCTCCACCAACCCCCCAGAACGTCCGGTGGCCAACCCCCGCCGGTCCTGAAAGAGAAGGAAGAATCAGCATGGCTGCCCTTGAGACCCTCGCCGCCGTCGACGGCAACATCGGCTCCATCGGCTACGGCCTCGCCGCCATCGGCCCCGGCGTCGGCGTCGGCATCATCTTCGGCAACGGCACCCAGGCCCTGGCCCGCCAGCCCGAGGCCGCCGGCCTGATCCGTGCCAACCAGATCCTCGGCTTCGCCTTCTGTGAGGCGCTCGCCCTCATCGGCATCGTCATGCCGTTCGTCTACAACTGACGAACCCTGACGAGCAAACCTTTCAACGAAAGGCACTGATGTGATCGCCAACCTGGTACAGCTGGCGGCCGGGGAAGAGCAGAACCCGCTCATCCCGCCGGGCCCCGAGCTGCTCGTGGGCGCCATCGCCTTCGCCATCGTCTTCTTCTTCTTCTGGAAGAAGGCGCTCCCGAACATCAACAAGGTTCTGGAAGAGCGCCGCGAGGCGATCGAGGGCGGTATCGAAGAAGCCGACCGCATGAAGGTCGAGGCCCAGAGCGTCCTTGAGCAGTACAAGGCTCAGCTCGCCGAGGCTCGGCACGAGGCCGCGCGGCTGCGCCAGGAGGCGCAGGAGCAGGGCGCCGTGCTCATCGCCGAGATGCGGGCCGAGGGCCAGCGGCAGCGCGAGGAGATCATCGCCGCCGGTCACTCGCAGCTCGAGGCCGACCGCAAGGCCGCCGCTTCGGCGCTGCGTCAGGACGTGGGCAAGCTCGCCACCGACCTGGCCGGCAAGCTCGTCGGCGAGTCCCTGGAGGACCACGCCCGGCAGAGCCGTGTCATCGACCGCTTCCTCGACGACCTCGAGGAGAAGGCCGAGGCCACGCGATGAACGGAGCGAGCCGCGAGGCCCTGGCAGCCGCACGTGAGCGTCTCGACGCGCTGACGGACTCCACGTCCGCGGACGCGGCGCGGCTCGCCGACGAGCTGGCCGCCGTCACCGCTCTGCTCCACCGCGAGGTGTCGCTGCGTCGGGTCCTCACCGACCCGGCGCAGCCCGGCGAGGCCAAGGCCGAGCTGGTCGGCCGCATCCTCAGCGGCCAGGTCGGCGCGACCACCGCCGACCTGGTGTCGGGCCTGGTGCGTTCGCGCTGGTCGCAGCCCCGCGACCTGGTGGACGCGCTGGAGCAGCTGGCCGACATCGCCGACCTCACGGCCGCGCAGCAGTCGGCCACGCTCGACGACGTCGAGGACGAACTGTTCCGCTTCGGCCGGATCGTCGCCTCGAACACCGAGCTGCGGTCCGCGCTGACCGACCGTGCCGCCGGCGCCTCGGCCAAGGGCGAGCTGCTGCGCAGCCTGCTCGGCGGCCGTGCCAAGGCCACCACCGAGCGTCTGGTGACGCGCCTCGTGACCGCGCCGCGTGGACGTAGCCTGGAGGGGGGACTCGAGTCCCTGTCCAAGCTCGCCGCCGAGCGCCGGGACCGCATGGTCGCCGTCGTCACCTCGGCGGTCCCGCTGAGCGACCCGCAGAAGCGACGCCTCGGCGCCGCCCTGGCGAAGCTCTACGGCCGTCCCATGCACCTGAACCTCGACGTGGACCCCGGTGTCCTCGGCGGGATCCGGGTCCAGGTCGGCGACGAGGTCATCAACGGCTCGATCGCGGACCGACTTGAGGACGCCGGCCGCCGCCTGGCGAGCTAGCACAAACTTCATAGCAGTACGTACGTATGTCTGCGGCCCGGTTGGGCCGTGCAGAGGATTCACCTCTTTCAGGGGGGAGTCCCCATCCCCCCAAAGTGAAACTTCGGGCCCAACAAGGAGAGCAGGGAACCCAGATGGCGGAGCTCACGATCCGGCCGGAGGAGATCCGGGACGCGCTGGAGAACTTCGTCCAGTCGTACCAGCCGGACGCGGCCTCGCGCGAGGAGGTCGGTACGGTCACCCTTGCCGGCGACGGCATCGCGAAGGTCGAGGGTCTTCCCTCGGCCATGGCCAACGAACTGCTGAAGTTCGAGGACGGCACCCTCGGCCTCGCGCTCAACCTGGAAGAGCGCGAGATCGGCGCGATCGTCCTCGGTGAGTTCAGCGGTGTCGAGGAGGGCCAGCCGGTCAGCCGTACCGGCGAGGTGCTGTCGGTCGCCGTGGGCGAGGGCTACCTCGGCCGCGTCGTCGACCCGCTCGGCAACCCGATCGACGGCCTCGGCGAGATCGAGACCACCGGCCGCCGCGCCCTGGAGCTGCAGGCTCCCGGCGTCATGGCCCGTAAGTCGGTGCACGAGCCGATGGAGACCGGTTACAAGGCCGTCGACGCCATGACCCCGGTCGGCCGCGGCCAGCGTCAGCTGATCATCGGTGACCGCCAGACCGGCAAGACCGCCCTGGCCGTCGACACGATCATCAACCAGCGCGACAACTGGCGTTCCGGTGACGTGAACAAGCAGGTCCGCTGCGTCTACGTCGCCATCGGCCAGAAGGGCTCGACCATCGCCTCCGTGCGTGGCGCCCTCGAAGAGGCCGGCGCGCTGGAGTACACGACCATCGTCGCCGCCCCGGCGTCCGACCCGGCCGGCTTCAAGTACCTGGCGCCGTACACCGGTTCGGCCATCGGTCAGCAGTGGATGTACGAGGGCAAGCACGTCCTCATCATCTTCGACGACCTCTCGAAGCAGGCCGACGCCTACCGCGCCGTGTCGCTGCTGCTGCGCCGCCCGCCGGGCCGTGAGGCCTACCCGGGTGACGTCTTCTACCTGCACTCCCGTCTCCTTGAGCGCTGCGCGAAGCTCTCCGACGACCTGGGTGCCGGCTCGATGACCGGTCTGCCGATCGTCGAGACGAAGGCCAACGACGTCTCGGCGTTCATCCCGACCAACGTCATCTCCATCACCGACGGCCAGTGCTTCCTGGAGTCGGACCTCTTCAACGCCGGTCAGCGCCCCGCGCTGAACGTCGGTATCTCCGTCTCCCGAGTCGGTGGTTCCGCGCAGCACAAGGCGATGAAGCAGGTCTCCGGCCGTCTGCGCCTCGACCTCGCCCAGTACCGTGAGCTGGAGGCGTTCGCCGCCTTCGGTTCCGACCTGGACGCCGCGTCGAAGGCGCAGCTGGAGCGCGGTCAGCGTCTGGTCGAGCTGCTGAAGCAGCCGCAGTACCAGCCGATGCCGACCGAGGACCAGGTCGTCTCCGTGTGGGCCGGTACCACCGGCAAGATGGACGACGTCCCCGTCGCCGACGTCCGCCGCTTCGAGAAGGAGCTGCTGGAGTACCTGCACCGCAAGGAGCAGGGCCTCATGACCTCCATCAAGGAGGGCGGCAAGATGTCGGACGACACCCTGACCGCTGTCGCCGACGCGATCGCCGAGTTCAAGAAGCAGTTCGAGACCTCGGACGGCAAGCTGCTCGGCGAGGACGCCCCGGCCGTCAACGTCTCCAAGTGACGTAAGGAAGGGACCTGACTCATGGGAGCCCAGCTCCGGGTCTACAAGCGTCGCATCCGATCCGTCACCGCGACCAAGAAGATCACCAAGGCGATGGAGATGATCGCCGCCTCGCGCGTCGTCAAGGCGCAGCGCAAGGTGGCGGCCTCCACGCCGTACGCGACCGAGCTCACCCGCGCGGTCACGGCGGTCGGTACCGGTTCGAACACCAAGCATCCGCTGACCACGGAGGCGGAGACGGCGACCCGTTCCGCGGTGCTGCTCCTCACGAGCGACCGCGGACTGGCCGGCGCCTTCAACTCCAACGCCATCAAGGTCGCCGAGCAGCTGACGGCGCGCCTTGAGGCGGAGGGCAAGGAGGTCGACACGTACATCGTCGGCCGCCGCGGTCTGGCCCACTACAACTTCCGCGAGCGCAAGGTCGTGGAGTCGTGGTCGGGCTTCACCGACGAGCCCAGCTACGCGGACGCCAAGAAGGTCGCTGCTCCGCTGATCGAGGCCATCGAGAAGGACACGGCGGACGGCGGGGTGGACGAACTCCACATCGTCTTCACCGAGTTCGTCTCGATGATGACGCAGACGGCGCTCGACGACCGGCTGCTGCCGCTCAGCCTCGACGAGGTGGCGGCGGAGGCCACGCCGAAGGGCGAGATCCTTCCGCTGTACGACTTCGAGCCGTCGGCGGAGGACGTCCTCGACGCCCTGCTGCCGCGCTACGTCGAGAGCCGTATCTACAACGCGATGCTCCAGTCGGCCGCTTCCAAGCACGCCGCCACCCGCCGCGCGATGAAGTCGGCCACCGACAACGCGGGCGAGCTGATCAACACGCTCTCCCGCCTTGCCAACGCGGCCCGCCAGGCCGAAATCACCCAGGAAATCAGCGAGATCGTCGGTGGCTCCGCAGCCCTGGCCGACGCGAACGCGGGGAGTGACAAGTAATGACGACGACAGTTGAGACGGCCGCTGCCACGGGCCGCGTCGCCCGGGTCATCGGCCCGGTCGTCGACGTGGAATTCCCCGTCGACGCCATGCCCGACATCTACAACGCCCTTCACGTCGAGGTGGCCGACCCGGCCGAGGACGGCGCGAAGAAGACGCTGACCCTGGAGGTCGCCCAGCACCTGGGTGACGGCCTGGTCCGCACGATCTCCATGCAGCCCACCGACGGTCTGGTCCGCCAGGCCCCGGTCACCGACACCGGCGCCTCCATCACGGTGCCGGTCGGCGACTTCACCAAGGGCAAGGTGTTCAACACCCTCGGTGAGGTGCTGAACACTGACGAGCAGTACACGGGCGAGCGCTGGGGCATCCACCGCAAGGCCCCCAACTTCGACGAGCTCGAGTCGAAGACCGAGATGTTCGAGACCGGCGTCAAGGTCATCGACCTTCTCACCCCGTACGTCAAGGGTGGAAAGATCGGCCTGTTCGGTGGTGCCGGCGTCGGCAAGACGGTGCTCATCCAGGAGATGATCTACCGCGTCGCCAACAACCACGACGGTGTCTCCGTGTTCGCCGGTGTCGGTGAGCGCACGCGTGAGGGCAACGACCTCATCGAGGAGATGGCCGACTCGGGCGTCATCGACAAGACCGCCCTGGTCTTCGGTCAGATGGACGAGCCCCCGGGCACCCGTCTGCGCGTGGCCCTCGCCGGTCTGACCATGGCGGAGTACTTCCGCGATGTGCAGAAGCAGGACGTGCTGTTCTTCATCGACAACATCTTCCGCTTCACCCAGGCCGGTTCCGAGGTGTCGACCCTGCTCGGCCGTATGCCCTCCGCGGTGGGCTACCAGCCGAACCTGGCCGACGAGATGGGTCTCCTCCAGGAGCGCATCACCTCGACCCGTGGTCACTCGATCACCTCGATGCAGGCGATCTACGTCCCCGCGGACGACCTGACCGACCCGGCCCCGGCCACCACGTTCGCCCACCTCGACGCGACGACGGTTCTCTCCCGTCCGATCTCCGAGAAGGGCATCTACCCGGCCGTGGACCCGCTGGACTCCACGTCCCGCATCCTGGACCCCCGCTACATCGCGGCGGACCACTACAACACCGCGATGCGCGTCAAGACGGTCCTGCAGAAGTACAAGGACCTCCAGGACATCATCGCGATCCTCGGTATCGACGAGCTGGGCGAGGAGGACAAGCTCACCGTCCACCGTGCCCGTCGCGTCGAGCGCTTCCTGTCCCAGAACACCCACGTCGCCAAGCAGTTCACGGGCGTCGACGGGTCGGACGTCCCGCTGGACGAGTCGATCACCGCGTTCAACGCGATCATCGACGGCGAGTACGACCACTTCCCCGAGCAGGCCTTCTTCCTGTGCGGTGGTATCGAGGACCTGAAGAAGAACGCGAAGGAGCTCGGCGTCAGCTGACGCCCGGCGACTTGTGAACAGTGGGGGGCGAGACCACACCTCATGGGGTGCGTCCCGCCCCCCTCTGTACTCCCTCTAGAATTGATCCCAACACCCGGCGGAGGCGCCGGGTGGTGACCCGAGGAGCCACCTTGGCTGCTGAGCTGCACGTCGCGCTGGTCGCGGCCGACCGAGAGGTCTGGTCGGGCGAGGCCACTCTGGTCGTCGCGCGCACCACGTCCGGCGACATCGGCGTCATGCCCGGTCACCAGCCGCTGCTCGGTGTGCTGGAGTCGGGCCCGGTGACCATCCGTACGAGTGAGGGCGGCACCGTCGTCGTCGCCGTGCACGGCGGATTCATCTCGTTCGCGGACAACAAGCTGTCCCTGCTGGCCGAGGTCGCCGAGCTGGCCGACGAGATCGACGTCCAGGGCGCCCAGCGCGAGCTGGAGCGTGCGAAGGCGGAGGGCGACGCCGCCGCCGAGCGCCGCGCGGATGTACGACTGCGTACGGCGGGTGCGCGCTGAGCGCGAACGCCGTGTGATGCTGTACCTCAGCCGCGGCTGGGTCTGGATGTTTCATCCCGACCCAGCCGCGGCTGAGGCAAATATGGGTGTTTTTTACGTTTCATTACCTAGCAGTTCCCTTACCCAGGAGACGAGGAGGTCGGTGTCGATGGTCCTCGCTCTGACTGTGTGCGGGTCGGTGATCGCGCTCGTGGTGGTGGGGCTCTTCGTCTTCGGACTGCGCCGCCGTCTCATCCAGCGCTCCGGCGGCACCTTCGACTGCAGTCTGCGCTGGAACGCCCCCGAGAAACCCGGCGACGACGAGAACGGCAAGGGCTGGGGCTACGGAGTCGCCCGCTACAACGGCGACCGGATCGAGTGGTACCGCGTCTTCTCGTACTCCCTCCGCCCCCGCCGCGTCCTGGAGCGCGCGTCGATCGAGGTGGCCGGCCGGCGTACCCCCGAGGGCGAGGAGGAACTGGCGCTGCTGTCCGACGCGGTGATCCTCGCGTGTCTGCACCGGGGGACCCGTCTGGAGCTGGCGATGAGCGAGGACGCGCTGACCGGTTTCCTCGCGTGGCTGGAGGCAGCCCCGCCCGGACAGCGCGTGAATGTGGCGTAGCCTCCGGTTAGGAATCCTGCGGCCCTCAATGCGGCGGGCTCGCGGCCCGGGTGTGAGGCGGGGGCGGCGGTCGGGATCAGCTTGCCGATCAGCCGGCGCCGCGAACAGCGTCGGCTGATCGGGATCCAAATTCTCCACGGGGGTGCCCATCGCGGTATGTCGGCGCGGTCACCTGTGCCTCTGCAGAAAGGCGGCAGGCAGTCCGACTCCCGCACCCCCCGGTGAGAATGGGCCGCCCACCGGTCGGATCCATCTCAGTAACCCACGCTCGCGCCGACAGTTGCGAGCGTTCTCGCATATGTCACTCGAATGGTCCATCGCTCGCACCGCTTGCCGTTGCTGTCACGCACCGATTTCCTCAGCTCACAGCAGTGACATCCGTGACATCCGTGACGCGACCGTTGGCGGGACACCGCGACCGCTGGGTCACACCGCCGTACTCCTTCACCCGTCCGGATCTCACTGGGTGCCGAGAGGCGGCGCTCCCGATCAGGTTGAACCACAACGACCGAAGGGAGAACCGGTGCTGTCCTGGAAGAACACTCGGATCTTGGCCGTGGCCACGCTGGTGGGCGCAGCCGTGTCCGCTGTTGCCACACCGGCCACAGCGTCTTCGCCCGCGCTCCAGGCGAGAGCGGTGCCGTGCGGGGACATCGCGGAGTTGATCGAGCAGATCAACGAGGCGAACGCACGGGGGCGGGGAAGTATCGTGCTGTCGTCGGGATGCACATACGCGCTCACTGCTCCGGCCGTGCCGGGTGGCGCCAACGGGCTGCCGACCATCACCGGCAACGTCGCCGTCACCGGTAGTCAAGTGACGATCACCCGTCAGTCATCCACGCCGTTCCGGATCGCCGAAGTCGCTCCGCAGGGATACCTCACCCTCAGCGGGATCACCGTGTCGGGCGGCAGCGCGACCGGGGACTCCGCCACGGTCGGCGGCGGCATCCTCACCGAGGGGACGCTCGCCCTGGTCGCGAGCCGGATCACGGGCAACACCGCTTCCGTCCTAGGCGGAGGGATCGCGGTCGCGTCCGGTGCGACGGCGCGCCTCGCCGGCACGACCGTGTCCGACAACGGCGCCGGTGACGGTGGAGGCGTTCATGTGGGTGGTTCCGCGCGGCTGACCATGACCGCAGGGTCCATCCAGAGCAACGAGGCGACGTTCCTCGGTGGAGGGCTGGCCAACTTCGGCACCACGGTCCTCAACGGCACGGCAGTCAGGGGCAACCGTACCGAGAACTTCGAGGGTGGCGGCATCTATACGGGGCAAGGTCCCCTCACCCTGAACGGCGTTTTCGTGACGGGGAACCAGACCGCCTCGTACGGCGGAGGCATCGCCAACTCCGGAAGCGCCCTGCGACTGCAGAGCACCATCGTGGACGACAACGAAAGCAGCCTCGACGGCGGCGGTCTCTACCAGCAGGCAGGCACGTCCATCCTGATCGGCGGCAGGGTCACCAACAATGTCGCGGGTGGCCAGGGCGGTGGGATCTTCCGGGGCGGCGGCTCGGTCGTCCTGACCGGAACGCCCGTCGTGAACAACACCCCGGACAACTGCGCACCGCCGCCCGGAGTCCCCGGCTGCGCGGCGTAACGGCGGCCGGCCAGGCCCCGGGGCGCCCGGAGCTTGGCCGTCCGGGTCGGCAGAAGGAAACGAAGCTAGGGAAAGGAACGAAACATTACTCCTTTCGGGTGATGTGGGGGACGATGTCTTGTCACTCGATTGGATGCGTGGGTCACTAAGAGTGTGAACCGGCGGGCTGCCCATCCCCGAGCCGGGGGAACGTTCGATCAGGCAGCGCTTGCCGGTTTTTCCTTGCCCAGAGGAGATGGCGGAGGCTGCTTGTCCGCTCGGCCGGGCGGGCGAGGGCGCCTGTGTGGGTTCGTTCACCCGGGGGCGGACGCGCTGTTGCTCAGTGCTCGCCGCATCAAGGAGTCGGGCAGAGGTCGACGTGCGTCCCGTCGGCGGGTCCCCTCCTGAGGACGTCTCAGTCGATGGCTGGCCGCTCCTGCCGGTTTCTCGCATGTCCCCATCAACCAGCGAGGAGCTTCCTCATGCCTATCTCTCCCAATCAGGGTTCCACCGGGGGCGGGACCCCGGTGACGATCACCGGCACCAACCTGTCCAACACCAGCGACGTGAAGTTCGGCAGCAAGTCCGCCACGAGCATCACCAACGTCTCCCCGACGCAGGTCACCGCCGTCTCCCCCTCGGGGACCGGCACGGTCGGCGTCACGGTGACCACCCCGGGCGGGACCAGCAACCCGCTGTCGTTCTTCTACATCGGCGCCCCGTTCAAGTCGTCCCTGGGCGCCAACTCCGGGCCGCTGGCCGGCGGCAACACCATCACCCTCAACGGTACCGGCCTGTCGACGGCCACCAGTGTGTCCTTCGGCGGGGTCACCGCCACGCCGACCGTGACCAGTGACAGCTCTCTCAGCGTCACCGTGCCGGCGGGCGCTGCGGCCGGGCCGGTGTCGGTGAGCGTCACCACCGCGGGCGGCACCAACAACGGCCTCAGCTACACCTACGTCGACACCCCCACGATCGGGACCATCGCCCCGGACGAGGGTCCGACCTCGGGTGGGACGGCGGTGACCATCGCCGGCACCAACCTGGACAGCACGGACTCGGTCACCTTCGACGGCGTCCCGGCGCCGTTCTCGGTGATCAACTCGACGACGCTGTCCGCGGTCACTCCGCCCGGTACCGCGGGAGCGGTCGACGTGGTCCTGACCAACCCCGCGGGATCGGCCACCGCGGTCGGCGGCTTCACCTACGTCGCCGGCCCCGGTATCTGACCGGTCCCAGCGCCTCCGTGACACAGGGAGGCCGAGGAACACCCGTCCGGGCGGCAGTCCCCCCTCCGCCCGGACGGGCTCGAACCCCCCCGCGGCCACGCCGCGACGTGGCCGCGCCGCGACGTGGCCGCCTCCTCAACCCCGTTCCAGCGGAAGGAGTACAGCCATGGCTCCCCCTGTGGTCTCTTCGGTCAGTCCCAACCAGGGATCGACCTTGGGTGGTACGACGGTCACCGTGACCGGATCCGGTTTCACAGGAGTGACCAACGTCCGGTTCGGAGCCAAGCCGGCCACGTCGTACACCGTCGACAGTTCCACCCAGATCACGGCGGTCACGCCCTCGGGCCTAGGCACCGTGAACGTCACCGTCAGCACCAACCAGGGCACGAGCTCCCAGGCGGCGCTGTTCACCTACGTCACAACCCCCTCCCTCTCGGGCCTGTCGCCGAACCAAGGCCCGGTGGCCGGGGGCACGACGGTGACGCTGACGGGCGCGAATCTCTCCGGTGTGACGGCGGTGCAGTTCGGCGGGGTGGCGGCGGCGTCCTTCACCGTCAACAGCGGTACGCAGATCACGGCGGTGGCTCCCGCCCATGCGGCCGGCGCCGCGGCGGTCACGGTGACCGCCCCCGGTGGCACCAGCAACGCGCTCACCTTCACCTACATCGCCACTCCCTCGGTCACCGGCGTGTCGCCGAATCAGGGCCCGGTGGCCGGGGGGACGACGGTGACGCTGACGGGCGCGAACTTCTCCGGTGCGACGGCGGTGCGGTTCGGCGGGGTGGCGGCGGCGTCCTTCACCGTCAACAGCGGTACGCAGGTCACGGCGGTGGCTCCCGCCCATGCGGCCGGCGCCGTGGCCGTCACGGTGACCACCCCCGGCGGCACCAGCAGCGCCGCCGATCCCAACGCGTTCTTCTTCTACGCCGCGCAGCCCCTGCTGACGGTCCTCGCGCCTCCCTCCGGACCCACGGCGGGCGGCACCGCGGTCACACTCACCGGCAGCGACCTCCTTGCCGCGACGGCGGTGCAGTTCGGCGGGGTGGCGGCGGCGTCGTTCACCGTCGACAGCGGTACGCAGATCACGGCGGTGGCTCCCGCCCATGCGGCGGGCGCCGTGGCGGTCACGGTGACCACCCCCGGCGGCACCAGCAACCCCGTCGACTACGTCTACCTCAACGCTCCCGTGCTCGTCTCCCTCGTGCCTGCCTTGGGGCCGACGGACACCTTTACGATCGTCACGCTGACGGGCAGCGATCTCGCGACCGCCACCGCAGTCCACTTCGGTGCCCTCTCGGCGTCGTTCATCGTGGCCTCACCGACGCAGATCACGGCCGTTGTTCCGACCGGCCCCCCCGGGCCGGTCCCCGTCACGGTGACCACACCCGCCGGCACCAGCAACGGCTTGACGTACACGCGGTTCGCCGCGCCCAGCATCTGATGCGCCGGGATTCCGAGATGAGGTCCTTCCACGCCGCAGTCGTCCACGCCGATCGGTCCGTCACCTACTGCGGCACCGTCGGCACGGACCATCTGCGGACCGTGCGAGCCATGGCCGCTCTGCCCGCCACGCCCCACCACGTCGTCGAGCATCCGGGCCGTCCCGGCTCGGTGTTCGTCCTGCGCGCGGACGGCGACCTGGACTGGTACCAGCCCGTCGACACCGCCCCGCCCTTGGTACGCCCCCGGGCCCCGGCACCGCCCGCCCACGTTTTCGGGCAGGAACGGGACGGGGCCGGCGCGATCACCGGCGAGGTTCCGCTCACCGTCCGGGACCCGGGCACGGTGTGGATCGATGCCGTCATCCGGTTCGGTGACGGAGTGATCGGCGGCCCGATGGACACGCCCCGCAATCCGCCCCGGGTGGTTCACCACACCACCGAGTCCCCGGCCGGAGGGAAGTACCTGGAGGCGGTGGCGTCGTACCTGATCGAAGTGGCCGCCGAACCGCACCTCGTGTACTGCCCCGTCACCGATCGCGTCGGCCAGTTCGGCCCCTTGCACCACTCGGCCCGCGCCCTGCGCAACGACGGTTCTCGTCGTACGAATCGAGAGGGCCTGGTCTGTGTCCAGATCGAGGTCCTCGGGCGCGCCTCCACGCCCTGGACCGATGCCTGGGACCCACGGGAGAAGCCGGGATGGCAGCGGATTCGGGCCGCCATCCGCTCCTGGGGAGTGCCGGACGACTGGCCGATGGGCCCTCCCGTGCCGTACCCCAAAGGCTCGTCGGCCCGCACCCGCTCGGTGTGGCAGTCCGAGGGCGGACACTTCGGCCACTGTCACATACCCGGCAACGACCATGGTGATCCGGGAGCGATCGACACCGCGAAGGTTCTGTCCCTGGGAACGGGCACCGGCAATCAGGGTGGAACCCGTCCGGGGGTGAGCCTCGCTCGGGTCGTGGCGGCCGCCAAGGAGGACCCCCCGGCACCCGGCCGTCACCGCACGTATCCGAGGGACGTCCGCCTGGTGGAGGAGGCGCTCGCCGCCGAGGGGCTGTTGGAACACGAGTATGTGGACGGCTCGTTCGGGACCCGGACCCTCGCGGCCTACGCCGCATGGCAGCGCAGCAGAGCAGGCGGCTCGTACCGGGGCAGTGACGCCGACGGGGTACCGGGCAGGGACTCCTTGGCCCGGCTCGGCGACAGACATGGCTTCACCGTCATCGGATGAACGGAAAAGGGGCGAAGTGATGACCGGTTGCCTCACGTGACGCTGCCCCGGACGAAGTCCGGGGCAGCGTCACTGAGCCTGATCCTTCGACGGTCGACTGCTTCAGCCGGTAGCCGGTCTACTTGAGTCCGTTGCTGATCGCGTTCACCAGCTCTCCCTTGCTCGTGTCGCCGCTGAACTCCCAGAAGAACGCGCCGCCCAGGCCCTGGCTCTTCGCCCAGGTCATCTTTCCGGCGATGGTGGACGGGGTGTCGTAGCTCCACCAGTTGGTGCCGCAGTGCGCGTACGCCGTGCCGGCGATGGTGCCGGTGACCGGGCAGGAGTTCTTGAGGATCTTGTAGTCCTCGATGCCCGCCTCATAGGTGCCGGCGGCCGCGCCGGCCGCCGAGCCTCCGGGAGCGGATCGGGTGACGCCGGTCCAGCCGCGGCCGTAGAAGCCGATGCCGAGCAGCAGCTTCGAGGCGGGGACGCCCTTCGACTTCAGCTTGGCGATGGCGTCGGCGGAGTTGAAGCCCGCCGCCGGGATGCCGGGGTACGCGGTGAGCGGCGAGTGCGGGGCGGTCGGGCCGTCCGCGTCGAAGGCGCCGAAGTAGTCGTACGTCATCACGTTGTACCAGTTCAGATGGGTCGCGGCGCCGCCGTAGTCCGCCGCGTCGATCTTGCCGCCGGAGGAGCCGTCGGCGGTGATCGCGGCGGTGACCAGGTAGTTCGCGCCGAACTCGGTACGCAGGGCGGACATGAGGTTCCTGAAGGCGGCGGGCCCGCTCGTGTCGCAGGTCAGACCGCAGGCGTTCGGGTACTCCCAGTCGATGTCGATGCCGTCGAAGACATCGGCCCAGCGCGGGTCCTCCACGACGGCCTTGCAGGACCTGGCGAAGGCGGCCGGGTTCTGCGCGGCCTGGCCGAAGCCGCCGGAGTAGGTCCAGCCGCCGAAGGAGTACAGGACCTTGATGTGCGGATACTTGGCCTTGAGCTGGCGGAGCTGGTTGAAGTTGCCGCGCAGCGGCTGGTCCCAGGTGTCGGCGGTGCCGCTGACGGACTTGTCGGCGGTGTAGGCCTTGTCGTAGGCGGCATAGGTGTCGTCGACCGTGCACTGACCGTTCTTGACGTTGCCGAAGGCGTAGTTGATGTGCGTGATCTTCGCGGCGGAGCCCGAGGTCACCAGGTTCTTCACGTGGTAGTCGCGGCCGTAGACACCCCATTCGGTGAAGTAGCCGAGGTTGATCCTCGAGCCGGGGTTCGGTTCGGTGCCGCCGGTCGTGCGGACGGTGACGGCGCCGCTCACCGGGCCGGTCTGGTCGGCGGTGTCGCGGGCCCGGACGGCGTACGAGTAGTCCGTGCCGGCGGCCAGGCCGGTGTCCGTGTAGGTGGTGCCGGCGACGGTGGCGACCCTGGTGCCGCCGCGCAGGACGTCGTAGTTCTTGATGCCCTTGTCATCGGTGGCCGCGCTCCAGCTCAGCCGGACCGAGGTGGTGGTGATGTTCGACGTGGTCGGGGTGCCGGGGGCGGAGGGTGCCGCGTCACCGGGGACGGACGGGCCGCCGTCGCAGCTTGTGCCGTTCAGCGCGCAGTTGGCCGGGGAGCCTGAGCCGCTCCCGTTGAAACCGAAGGAGACGGAGGCGCCTGGCGCGAGGGTGCCGTTCCAGGCCTTGTTCTTCGCGGTCCAGTGGGTGCCGGAGGAGGTGACGTCGGCGTCCCACGCCGAGGTGACGGACGTGCCGGAGGGGAAGTCCCACTCGACCGTCCAGGAGCTGATCGTGGTCGTCCCGGTGTTCTTGACGGTCCACTTGCCTTCGAAGCCGGTGCCCCAGTCCTGGGTCTTGGCGTAGGTGGCGGTCGCCGCCGTGGCCGCTTGCGCGGGGGTGGCGAGACCGACCAGCCCGGCGAGGGGGAGGAGGAGGGCGGCGAAGCCCGCTATGGCTCTGTGCCTGAAGCGCATGTGCGCCTCCTTGTGGGATGTCTTCAGCATGAGCATGACGTGGCGCGGTGCGGCCGAATATAGAAAGGTCTGGACCAGAGGTCAATGGGTCTGGACCAATGCGCTCACGCCGGGCCCCCCGGGGACGGCAGCCCGCGATCAGACCCCCAACTCCCGGGCCAGTACGGCCGCTTGTACCCGGCTGCGCAGATCGAGCTTCCCCAGCAGGCGGCTGACGTGCGTCTTCACCGTCGCCTCGGCCATGTCCAGCCGGGCCGCGATCTCCGCGTTCGACAGCCCTTCGCCCAGACAAGAGAGCACCTCCCGCTCACGGCGGGTCAGGGTGTCGAGGACCGCCGGATCGACCGAGGGCGCGCGCACGGTCCGGCCGGCGAACTCGGCGATCAGCCGCCGGGTCACCGTCGGCGCGATCAGCCCCTCGCCGCGCCCCACCGTCCGTACCGCTTCGATCAGGTCCTTCGCCTCCGTGTTCTTCAACAGGAACCCGGAGGCGCCCGCCCGCAGCGCCCCGAAGACGTACTCGTCGAGGTCGAAGGTGGTGAGCACGAGCACATCGGCCAGGCCCTCGGAGACCACCTGCCGGGTCGCCGACACCCCGTCCAGCCTGGGCATCTGGACGTCCATCAGCACCAGGTCCGGCCGCAGCTCCCGTGCGAGCGCCACCGCCCGCTCGCCGTCCGCCGCCTCACCGACCACTTCGATGTCCGGCGCACTGCCCAGGATGAGGACCAGCCCCGCCCGTACGGCGGACTGGTCCTCGGCGACGAGGACGCGGATCATGCGGGTTCTCCTTCGGTGACGGGAAGGGTGACGCGTACGGCCCAGCTCTTGCCCCCGGCCGCCGCCGGATCCACCGTGGGGCCTGCTTCGAAGGTGCCGTTCAGCAGCGCGACGCGCTCGTGCATGCCCACCAGGCCCGCGCCCGAACCGGGCGCGCTCGGGCCGTCCCGGTCGCCGTACGGGCTGGTCACGGCGATGGCGAGGGAACCGTCCGCCTGGTGCAGGGCCACCGTGACCCGGCCGGGGCCGGCGTGCTTCAGGGCGTTGGTCAACGACTCCTGGACGATGCGGTAGGCGGCCAGTTCGACGGGGGCGGGGAGGGTGTCGCCGTGGTCGGCGTCCAGGGTGACGTCGAGCCCGTTGGTGCGGGCTCCGTCGACGAGCGTGCCGAGTCCGTCGAGCGTGGGCGCGACGGACGGCTCGGTGTCGTCGCTCGAATCCCGCAGGATGCCGATCAGCCGCCGCATCTCGGCGAGCCCCTCCACGCTGTTCTCGCGGATGACTCGAAGGGCCTGCGTGGAGGTGCCCGGGTCGTCGAGGGAGAGCGCGGCCGTGGAGTGGATCGCGATCGCCGAGAGGTGATTGGCGACCATGTCGTGCAACTCCCGTGCCATACGAGCCCGTTCGGCGACCACGGCCTGGCTGCGGTCCATCTCGGCGAGCAACGCGGTCTGCTCGGCGCGCAGCCTCGCGGCCTCGGCGGCGTCGCGGTGGTTGCGGACGATCCAGCCGGTGATGGCGGGCGTCAGGGAGACCAGGCCGACGACCACCCCGATCAGCAGCGCCTCCGGCTTCCGGAAGGCCGCGATCGGGACCACGGTGAAGGCGACGGTCACCAGTCCGGAGATCCAGGGCACCCGGCGGGCCGTGGCGGGCGGGCCGTACAGCACGGCCGCGTAGACCAGGTCGGTGAACATCAGGACTGTGATCAGGTTGCCCTGGGTGATGGTGTCCAGGGTCAGCGCGGCCCATCCGACCAGCAGGGCCGTGCGCGGCATGACGCGGCGCAGCGCCTCGCAGCCGGCCGTCGCGACGAGGGGTGGCAGGACCCACCAGTGGTCCTCGAGCACCACGATCCCGTCGCGGGCCGTGCGGGTGTCGAGGCCCAGGGCCCACAGCAGCAGTCCGCCGAGCAGCCCGGCGAGGGCGGCGTACAGGTCGAAGCGGTGCGGGCGGGGCGGTCGTACGGGCATGTCCTCCATCCAACACGGGACGGGCCCCCGCCGCCTTGTGCTCGCGAACGGTCCTGACTGCATCTTTCGATGTACGGCGGGTTCGTCACCGCCGACGACGCACCGGGGGCGGGTTGCCGGGAGTCTGGGAGGGTGAACGAGAGGAGCGCATCGTGATCGTCGCGTTGATCATCGCCTGCGAGGTCGGCTTCTGGGTACTGCTGGCACTCGCCCTGGCCGTCCGCTACCTACTGAACCGGCGCCGGGCCAGTGTCGTGCTGCTGCTCTGCGAGCCCGTGCTGGAGCTGGTGCTGTTCGTCGTGACCGCGATCGACCTGAAGAACGGCGCCGAGCCGAGCTGGGAGCACGGCGTGGCGGCGCTCTACATCGGCTTCACCGTGGGCTACGGCCACTACATGATCCGTTGGCTGGACGGCCACGCGGCGCATCGCCTGGCGGGCGGGCCCAAGCCGGTGGGGCCGCCGAAGTACGGCCTGGCCAGGGCCCGCCACGAGGGCAGGCTGTGGACGCGGACGCTGGTGGCGACCGGGGTGGCGCTTGCGCTGCTCCAGGCGGCCGTCTGGTACGTCGGCGACGACGGCGACATCGACTCGCTGCGGTCGTTCCAGTGGATCGCGCTCAGGGTCGCGGGCATCCACGGCCTGGTGGCCCTCGCCTACACGATCTGGCCGAAGAAGGAACCGGACGGCCGGAAGGACGAGGACCGGGGCTCCGGGTACGCGAAGGACCGGGTCGGACGATGAGCGGCACGATGGACAGGGCCGCCGGGCGGGCGACGAGGAACCTGGTGGAAGGGGCCGGCACCTTCGTGATCGGCCTGGTGCTGTGGCTTTTCACCGAGGGGGTGGAGGTCCCGGTCGTCACCCTGACCAAGGTAGGCCTGGTGATGATGTGCGTAGGGGGAGTCCTCATCGCCACGGGTCTCTACCAGCGGGCTCGCGGAACGGCGGGCGGTGGCTGAGCCGCAGTGCGTGAGCGCGGCCGAAAGCGGCTACCGTTCCCCGCCGGGCACCCACAAGACGTCCCCGACCTCCTTGTTCGCCGTCCTCGCGAGGATGAACAGGAGGTCGGAGAGGCGGTTGAGGTAGGTCGCGGTGAGGGGGTTCATCGTCTCGCCGTGGACCTCGAGGGCCGCCCAGGTCGAGCGTTCGGCCCTGCGTACGACCGTGCAGGCCTGGTGCAGCAGGGCCGCGCCGGGGGTGCCGCCGGGCAGGATGAAGGAGCGCAGCTTCTCCAGCTCCCCGTTGAAGCGGTCGCAGTCCGCCTCCAGCTTGTCGACGTAGAACTGCTCGACCCGCAGCGGCGGGAACTCGGGGTTCTCCACGACGGGTGTGGAGAGGTCGGCGCCCACGTCGAACAGATCGTTCTGGACCCGGACGAGGACCTTGACGATCTCCTCCTCCAGCCCGCCCAGCGCGATCGCCGTCCCGATCGCCGCGTTGGCCTCGTTGGCGTCCGCGTACGCCGAGATCCGCGGATCGGTCTTGGGCACCCGGCTCATGTCGCCGAGGTTGGTGGTGCCCTGGTCGCCGGTCCTGGTGTAGATGCGCGTCAGATTGACCATGCGACCAGCGTAGTTACGCCCCGGCCGTCCGGAGGACACGTGTGCCCACCGTCACGGGGAGCGCCGTGAGGCCGACGGCCACCAGGACGCCGTACAGCATGGTCGGGGTGGCGTACGCGCCGACGTACGCGTCCCGCACCGCGTCCACCAGATAGCGGAACGGGACGAGGTGCGACAGGACGTCCAGCCAGCCGGGGGCCAGTGACATCGGGAGCATCAGTCCCGAGAGGTCCACGAGGCGCCCCGCCCTGCGGTCCTGACTGTGGAGCATCCAGCAGGAGGTCCAGGACAACCTGGAGGCTGCCCTCGGAGAGGAGGCCGGCGCCCCTGCCGGCTACCCCTCCCGACCCTGATCGCCGGTCAGATCAACTGGGTCCACCAGACGGTGATGGCCGTCATCGGGCGCGAGATGCTCGCCGGGCGCAATCCGGACGAAGTGTCCCGAGAGGTGCTTCTTCTCCTGGACGACATGGAGGGCCTGTTGAGCGAGAAGGTGCTCAACTACGCCGTACGACCCTTCAAGTGAGTGTCGCCGGTGTGATGTCCGTCCTTTGAGACGTGACTCGCGTTACTAAGCGCTCACACAGCCGCTCGTGAGCGCTAGTGTCCGGCCGAGAGGTCAGTCATCGACAGCGCGTACCAGGGGAGTCGCACAGTGGCACGGAAGCTCGCCGTCATCGGAGCCGGGCTCATGGGGTCCGGTATCGCCCAGGTGTCCGCGCAGGCGGGCTGGGACGTCGTCCTGCGCGACGTCACCGACGAGGCGCTGGACCGTGGCATCGGCGGCATCACGGCGTCGTTCGACAAGTTCGTGGGCAAGGGGAAGCTGGCGGCCGAGGATGCCGAGGCGGCGCTGGGGCGGATCACCGCCACCACCGACCTCGACGCGGCGGCCGACGCGGACATCGTCGTCGAGGCCGTCTTCGAGAAGCTCGAAGTGAAGCACGAGATCTTCCGGACCCTCGACAAGATCGTCCGCGACGACACCGTGCTCGCCTCGAACACCTCCGCCATCCCGATCACCAAGATCGCGGCGGCCACCGAGCGGCCCGAGCGGGTCGTCGGCGTGCACTTCTTCTCGCCGGTGCCGATGATGCGGCTCTGCGAACTGGTCCGCGGCTACAAGACGAGCGACGAGGCACTCGCCACCGCGCGGGAGTTCGCCGAGTCGGTCGGCAAGACCTGCATCGTCGTCAACCGCGATGTCGCCGGCTTCGTGACGACCCGTCTCATCTCCGCCCTCGTCGTCGAGGCCGCGAAGCTCTATGAGTCGGGCGTCGCCACCGCCGAGGACATCGACCTCGCCTGCAAGCTGGGCTTCGGTCACGCGATGGGACCGCTGGCCACGGCCGACCTCACCGGCGTCGACATCCTGCTGCACGCCACCAGCAACATCTACACCGAGTCCCAGGACGAGAAGTTCGCCCCTCCGGAGCTGATGCGCCGGATGGTGGACGCCGGTGACATCGGACGCAAGAGCGGGCAGGGCTTCTACTCGTACTGACGCCGACGCGCGTGTCACGAGCGGCACTTCCCACGCATGTGAACGCATGAGCCTCTCGGGTCTCACCCCTTGAGGTGAATTCGGTATCGGTTCGCTCACAGACGGCAACCTGAGGGTGTCAAAAGCCGTCAGACGTTGCATCACCCACATCACGGAGTACGAGACGCACTCACGGGGAGCGCTTATGTACATCAGGGGCGACCACGCCGAGCTGGTCGTCGGGGGCCGCCTCGACGTACGCAGCGCGGCGGACGCCCGTACGGTCCTGCACTCGGCCGTCGACGACGGAGCCGGCGACCTGGTGCTCGACCTGTCAGAGCTGGACTCCTGGGACGCCACCGGACTCGGGGTGATCATGGGAGCCCACCGGCGGGCGGGACGGTGCGGACGGCGGCTGGTGCTGCGCGATGTGCCGCCGCAGATGCAGCGGCTGCTCGTGGCCACCCGGCTGCACCGGATCCTGGCGATCGAGGGCGGTATCGGACTGGAATCCCTGCCCAGAGTGTGAACGCGCGTGCGGGCCCGTACGTATGGCTCGGTGTGTGCGGGACACCCGGTCGGCATGGTCGCTTCCGGTCGCCATGGGAGCCACGAGGATCGTGGGAACCATGAGGGCGAAACGCACCATGCGCGCAATCCTCACGAGACTGTGATGTCTCGGACGGCGTGGGACCCCGGACTGTCGGAGATACTGTGCGAAGGTTTAGGGTTCGGCTGCCCGCTGCCAGCTACCCTCGAGCGGGCTCCGGACCAGAAGCGACAGCGCGGTGTGCGACAAGGCCGGGAGGGGCTCCAGCACACGAGACGCTTTTGGGGGGCTAGAACCGATGGACCCGACCAACCGGGGACCCGAGCAGTACGGCCACGACGACGGACGGGCGCCGAGCAAGCGGCCGCCCCGTGATGCCCTGACGCAGGACTTCGCCCAGCACGCACCGTCACTCGCCCGCACCGTCCAGCTTGTCTCGGGCGACCTCCTGCTCACCGTCAACCCCGTCGACGGCAGCGAGATAGAGAACTGCCCGCCGAGCGAACTGCCTGGTCCGCCCGTCAAACACCTGCCCGCCGAGCGCGCCGAGATCGACCGCGCCGCCCGGCCGCCGGTGCCTCCGGGCCCCTCGCTGCCCCGGCTGCCCCCGCTCCAGCGCGACGAGGAGAGAGCGCGGCTCGTACGGCTCCTCGCGCGCGGCCGCTCCGTCCGCCTCACCGGAGCCCCCGGCTCCGGTCGCACCACACTCCTCGACGCGGTGGCCGAGGACTGCGCCGACCTCGCCCCCGACGGCGTCGTACGGCTCAGCGGCTTCCGGCGCTCGGTCGACGACCTGCTGTACGAGCTGTTCGCATCTGTGTACAGCACACCGCTGTTCCGGCCGGCCCAGCGGCAGATCCTCGACATCGTGCGGGACATCGGCGCCGTCGTAGTCCTGGACGATCTCGAGTTCGGCGGCGCCGCGCTCGACGAGCTGCTCGACGCGACCCCCGAGTGCGCGTTCCTGATCGCCGCCACCCCCGACACCCCGCTGCCGTCCGCCGACGCGCCGCTGGAAGAGATCGTGCTCGGTGGCTTCGACCGAGCCGGGAGCGAGCGGTTGCTGGAGCGCGCCGTCGGGCGGGCGCTCAGCGAGGAGGAGTCCAACTGGGCCGGTGACCTCTGGTTCGAGTCCGAGGGGCTGCCGCTGCGGTTCACCCAGGCCGGTGCGCTGCTCAGGCAGCGGGACCGGCTCCGGGCCGGCGCCGGCGCCGTCGACGAGTTCGGGGTCTACGAGGACGCGCCGCCGCTCGACGCGTTCTTCGACTCCCTCGCGGACGAGCACGACCCACCGCTGCCGTCGCTCGCCGAGGGCGCCGCGCCCGCCGCGCTGCTCGCGTCCCGGCTCAGCGACTCGGCCCGCGAGACCTTGCGGTTCGCCGTCGCGCTCGGCGGGGAGGTACCGCACCAGGCCCATCTGCCCGCACTGGTCGGCGACACCCACGCCGACGCGGCCCTCGGTGAACTGGTCGGGTGCGCCCTGGTGACACCGGTCGGGTCCCGCTACCGGCTCGCGGCCGGCGTGCGGACCCAACTGGAGGCCGCCGGGTACGCCGACGACGTCGAGTCGCGCGCCAGCAGCGCCGCCCGGCACTACGCCTGGTGGGCCGGACACCCCTCGGTCACGCCCGAGCGGGTCTCGGCCGAGGCGGACGCCGTACTGGCCACCCTGACCGCGCTCGTGCCCGCCACGGTCCCGCCCGGCGAGGGTGAGGAGAGCGTCGCGGTGCAGCTCGCCCGCCAGGCGGCGCCCGCGTTCGCGGCCGGGCTGTCCTGGAGTGCCTGGGAAGGGGCGCTCAGGTCCGGCGCGGAGGCGGCCCGGCTGGCGGAGGAGACCGGCGAACAGGCCTACTTCCACCACGAGCTGGGTGTCCTCGCGCTCTGCGCCGGGCAGCCGGAGCGGGCCCGTGCCGAGTTGGAGGCGTCCATCGGGTTGCGCGGTGTCCTCGCCGACAAGCGCGGCACGGTCGCGGGCCGCAGGGCCCTCGCCCTCGTCGCCGACCGCTCCGGGGCGACACCGCCCGGCGTGCGTACGGCCGCGGGGGAGGAGGTGCCGGACGCCCGGCACGAGGAGTCTGCCTCACCGCCCGGGGGCGTGCCCTCCGGCTATGTACCGGCGGCCTTCGGCGCGACCGGGCTGGGCGGGCCGCCCCCGACCCCCGACACGACGCTCGTCACACACCGGCCCGGCATCGGCGCGTCGCCCGTGCACAAGGCCGGCGGCCTCATGGGTGTCATCAGCGGCGCCCGGCGCAACCTGGTGGCCGTCGGAGCGGGCGCGCTGCTCGCCGCCGTCTTCGGCACCGTCGTGACCCTCGGCGCGACCTCCGACGGCAACGGGGAGACCCCGGCCGAGCGGGTGGGGGTGAACCCGTCGGTGAGCGAGGGCGTGGGCGACGACGGGCTCGACGCCGACCGGGCCAAGCAGGGCGGCGACACAGACGAACCGGGCACGGTGCCCGAGCCGACGGACCCGGGCCCCGACGGCACCTACGGCACCGCGGACGACCCGACCCCCTCGAACAGCGCGGTGCCGTCGGACGGGCCGACCGGGACGAAGAAGCCGGACGACCCGACGTCGTCCCCGTCCAAGTCCCCCAAGCCGACACCGTCGGACGACCCGACCGACGACCCCACGGACGACCCGACGGACGATCCCACCGACGACCCGACCGACGATCCGACGGACGACCCGACGGACGATCCCACCGACGATCCGACGGACGACCCGACCGACGACCCCACGCCGCCGGACACCACCACCAGCGCGAGCGCGTCCGCCTCCGGTGGCCCCGTCGACCCGCCGAGCGCCTCGGAGAGTGACGTGGGCCCGCCCGGTGGCACGGTGGCCTGACGGCGCGGATCCGCTACGGCCCCATGGGTCCGCCGCGACGGCGGATCGGCCCGAACGGTGTTGCCCGGCGGCGCCGAACCCACCTCAGGTCGGTTCGGCGCCGCCGGTCTCCGACGTGGCTGACCGCCGCGTGGCTGAGCCCGTCGCGGCGGACAGAAAACAGCGGCCAAGTGACGTGGCCGGTGAAGAGGAACGGTCCGGTGGAAGCCCGGTCCTCAGAAGAGGCGGAGCTTGTCGTCCTCGATGCCGCGCAGGGCGTCGTAGTCCAGGACCGCACAGCCGATGCCGCGGTCGGTGGCGAGGACGCGGGCCTGGGGCTTGATCTCCTGGGCCGCGAAGATACCGCGGACCGGCGCGAGGTGCGGGTCGCGGTTCAACAGCTCCAGATAGCGCGTGAGTTGCTCGACACCGTCGATTTCACCCCGCCGCTTGATCTCCACCGCGACGGTCGCGCCGTCGGCGTCCCGGCACAGGATGTCGACGGGTCCGATCGCGGTCATGTACTCGCGGCGGATGAGGGTGTAGCCCTCACCCAGGGTCTCGATGCGGTCCGCGAGGAGTTCCTGGAGGTGCGCCTCCACGCCGTCCTTGATCAGACCGGGGTCGACGCCCAGTTCGTGCGAGGAGTCGTGGAGGACTTCCTCCATGGTGATGATGAGCTTCTCGCCCGCCTTGTTGATGACGGTCCAGACGCCCGCCTCGTCACCCGTGCCCTCCTTCAGCGTGCAGGGCGGCGACATCCAGTTGAGGGGCTTGTAGGCCCGGTCGTCCGCGTGGATCGAGACGCTGCCGTCCGCCTTCACCAGGATCAGGCGAGGGGCCGAGGGAAGATGGGCGGTGAGCCGGCCCGCGTAGTCCACGGAACAGCGGGCAATGACGAGACGCATGGTCGGCAACGCTACTCGACACCGGTGGGTGCGCGCGATTCGACGGCGGTGCCGACCGATTCGGCGGCCGCACCGATCCACGTGACGGCTGCCGTACCGACCGATTCGACGCTCGCTTCGACACCGGTCGGGCACTCCGGGACGACCGTCGCCCTCCGTCACGCTCCCCTGCCCCTCACGTGGGCCTCCGTCGTCCCCCGGCATGTGCCGCTGTCAACTTGTGTTCGGCATTGGCTGATTGTGTGCGTCCTGCACCCTGTCGGTGCGCGCAACCTCCTAGTGCCGCCCCCTCCGGTTGCCTACGGTAGAAACTGGAGGTCGTGAAGCGTGCACTCTGCGTGTTCGTCGACCCGATCTCCGACCTTGTCCGTCAACCCCTGTTGTTGTGGGGGTGCGAGAGGAGAACCCATGTCGCTCGACGTCTCACCGGCCCTACTCGAACAGGCCGAGCGAGGCGAGGTCGACGAAGCCGCCTTCGTCGACTGCGTCCGGACCTCCCTGCCCTACGCGTGGGAGATGATCAGCTCTCTGGTGGCCCAGCTGAAGGTCGACGGCGGAGAGTTCGCCGACAACCAGACGCCCCCGCCGGACGAGCAGGCACGCGGGCAACTGCTGCGCGCGCTCGCCAGTGACGCGATTCGCGGCGCACTGCAGCGGCACTTCGGTGTACGGCTGGCCTTCCAGAACTGCCACCGGGTGGCGGTGTTCCCACTGGACCCGTCCGTGGACGACCGGCTGGCCCGCTTCACCTCGATCCGTGGCCAGCTCCTCAACCAGTCCCCGGAACTCCGGGACTGCTGAGGCCATGAGGCAGCACGGCTTGCCGCTCCAACCGCGGGAGGTGCATCAGTAACCGGGGCGGCAAGCTCCACGCCGGGCATGGTCCGTCCGACTGACCCGGTACCACAAGGAAAGGTTTGGCAAGGCTCAGCAGGACGGCCTGGCTCAGCCGAGGTGAGGCAGCACCTCGGCACCGAGTCGCCGTACGTTCTCCTCCGTCGCCGACAGATCGCCGGTGCCCTCGACGAGCAGCGCGAAGCGGGAGATGCCCGTCCGTTCGCTGGTCGCCGCGAGCCGGTCGGCGCACAGCCGGGGAGTCCCCACCGGGTGCAGCCCGCAGAGCAGTTCGGTGTAGGCCAGTGGGTCCCGCATGGAGCGGGCGCGGCCGTCGACGGTCACATGCGCGTCGAGGCCCTGCTTCAGCCAGCCCGGCATGGCCTTGGTGAGCGCCTCCACGGCGTCGGTGCGCCGGTCGGCGATCTGGCAGACACCGGCCGAGACATGGGCCGCGCCGGAGATCTCCTCCGGTGAACGGCCCGCCTCCCGGGCGCACTTGCGCCACATCGCGACCATCTCGGCCTTCTCCTCGTCCCCGACGTGCATCCCGAGGAGCATCGACAGCCCGCGTTCGGCGGCCAGTCGTACGCTCGCCGGCGAGGTGCAGGCGACGACGACCTCGGGCCCCGGGGTCTCGTCCAGGTCCTCCGAGGGCCTCGGTACGACGGGGACCGCACGGAAGCTGAATCGTTCCCCCGACGCCGAGACAGTGGGGTCGCGCAGCCAGCGCATGAGCAGATCGAGTGATTCCGGGAACCCCTTCTCGTACGCCTCCAACCCGGAGCCGAACACCTCCAGGTCGACCCAGGGGCCGCCGCGTCCGACGCCCAGCGAGAAGCGTCCGCTGGAGGTGACATGCAGCAGGGCGGCCTGTTCGCCCAGGGCCACGGGATGGACGGTCGGCAGCACGCTGACCGCCGTGCCGACCCGGATCCGCCGGGTGCGCCCCAGCAGTAACGCGGCGAGGGTGATGGCCGACGGGCAGGTGCCGTACGGCACGAAATGGTGCTCGGCCAGCCAGACCGCGTCCAGCCCGGTCTCGTCGGCCACTTCCGCAGTCCGTACCGCCCGGTGGAGCGCTTCCCCCTGGCCCTGGCCGGGGAATTGGGCTCCCAGTACAAATGTTCCTACGTGCATCGCTCTTCCTGCTTCCTCGGCTCCGACTCGGGAGCTCCCCCACCGGCATAACCGCATGACACGTGCCGAAGACACGGCCTGGCGACGAGATTTGCGGATTGTCTGCAGAATGCGCCGGACGGAGGGCGTTCTGAGGGGTTTGGTGACGTACGCGTACCCCCACCGGGCGCGCGTAGGCTGGACACCCGTCCTGCTCCCTGTATAGCCCCGTGAGGTGTCCCTTGTCCCCGCGTCGCAACCGCCCCAAGGGCGACGGTCCGTCGGGTTCTTCAGGCCGCGGCGCGGATGGCGACCGGTCGGACCGGTACGGCGGCTGGCAGACCAGCGAGCCCTGGCAGGGTGAGGAGTGGAGCGTGCGTCATGTGGCGGGCGCGAGCACGGCGGGCAAGACCTACCGCTGCCCCGGCTGCGACCAGATGATCCCTTCCGGGGTGCCGCATGTCGTGGCCTGGCCCGAGCACTCGGGCGTGGACGAGCGACGTCACTGGCACAAGGCCTGCTGGAACGCGAAGGACCGCCGCACCACGAGGGTGCGGCGGTCCCGTAACGCGCCGAGGTTCTGATTCCCTCGGACTCCTGTCACACGTCCCGCTTCTCCAGCAGGGCCCAAGCGCCGACGAACACGGCCGCCACCAGCCCGAGCATGATCCACAGCGGGTCCCAGCCGGACGGGCCGGACTGGCTGAGCTCCGAGCCGTAGAAGACGCTGAGCTGGCTCGGGATCGAGTACTCCAGCAGGAACTCCTGCACCTCCCTCAGCGACTCCGAGAACATGAAGATCGCGATGACCAGCGGGGCGAGGAAGACACCGAGCATGATGGTGATCGCGCCCGCCGAGTGCCGGATCAGCGATCCCACCAGCAGGGCCAGCAGTCCGAACAGCGCCAGGAACAGGCTCACGCCGACCGTGGCCTTGAACCACTCCTCGCCGTCGGGGCTCGCGGCGCCGTCGCCCTCCATGATCGCCACCTGGGCGAAGCCGACGAACGCGGTGGAGGCCAGGGTGACCGTGAAGCAGAGCGCGAAGAACACGATCGCCTTGGCGACGAGCACCCGGCCACGGCTCGGGCACGCGGTCATCGTAGTCCGGATCATCCCCGTGCCGTACTCGGAGGCGGTGGTCAGCACGCCGAGCGTGATGACGCAGACGCTGCCGATCATCAGCCCGAACAGACCGAGGACCAGCGGGGACTCGCCCTCCATGTTGGCGCCCGTGTTAGCGGCGATGAGCGCGAAGAGCAGGCCGAGGCCGATCACCAGGGCGACGAAGACGCCCAGGGTCCACATCGTCGAGCGGACCGACTTGATCTTCGTCCACTCGGAGGAGATCGCATGGCCGAGGTGCGTGCGCACCACCGGGATCGGCGAGGTGTACGAACCGGCGGGCACCCCCTGCCAGTTGGGGGTCGGCGGCTGCTGGGTGACGGGTGGCTGGGGCGTGCTCATCGGGCGTCCTCGGACTTCGTCAGGTCGGCGGCGGGCGCGGGGGCGGCGGGGGCGGCCGGTGCCGGGGCCGGCGCGGCGGACGGCTGCGCGGGGGCCTGGGGCGCGGCCTGGGCGTACGGGTTCGGCTGGGCCTGCCCGGGTGCGGGAGCCGGGGCGGCGGGCGCCGGGGCCCCGTACGGACCGGCCGGCGGCCCCTGCGGTACGGGCTGGCCCTGCGGCGCGTACGGCTGGCCGCCGTTCTGCGGTGCCGGCGGGGCGTACCAGCCCGGCTGGCCCTGCCCGGGCACCGGCATCGGCGGCTGGGCGCCGGGCGGCAGGGGCTGCTGGAGACCGGCCTTCTGGTCGATCGTCGAGCGGTAGTCGACGGCGCCCTGCGTCATCCGCATGTACGCCTCCTCCAGCGAGGCCTGGTGCGGCGACAGCTCCCACAGCCGTACGTCCGCGCCGTGCGCGAGGTCGCTGATCCGGGGGAGCGGCAGACCCATGACGCGCAGCGCGCCGTCCTGCTCGGGCAGCACCTGGCCGCCCGCCTCGGTCAGCGCGGCCGACAGCTTCTCGCGCTGCTGTGGCTCGGCGTCCGGCGTCCGTACGCGCGCGAAGTCGGCGGAGTTCGCCGAGATGAAGTTCTTGACGCTCATGTCGGAGAGCAGTTGCCCGCGCCCGATCACGATCAGATGGTCGGCGGTCAGCGCCATCTCGCTCATCAGGTGCGAGGAGACGAAGACCGTGCGGCCCTCGGCGGCGAGTGCCTTCATCAGGTTGCGGACCCAGAGGATGCCCTCGGGGTCGAGGCCGTTGACCGGCTCGTCGAAGAGCAGCACCTGGGGGTCGCCGAGCAGGGCGGCGGCGATGCCGAGCCGCTGGCCCATACCGAGCGAGAAGCCCTTGGACCGCTTCTTGGCGACGTCCTGGAGGCCGACGACACCGAGCACCTCGTCGACCCGGCGGGCCGGGATGCCGGAGAGCTGCGCCAGGGACAGCAGGTGGTTGCGGGCGTGCCGGCCGCCGTGCACCGCCTTGGCGTCGAGGAGGGCACCGACCTGACGGGCCGCGTTCGGCAGTTTGCGGTACGGATAGCCGCCGATCGTCACCTGCCCGGAGGTCGGATTGTCCAGGCCGAGGATCATGCGCATCGTCGTCGACTTGCCCGAGCCGTTGGGCCCGAGGAAGCCGGTGACGGCCCCCGGCCGCACCTGGAAGGAAAGGTTGTACACGGCCGTCTTGGCGCCGTAGCGCTTCGTCAGGCCGACTGCCTCGATCATGCTCCGCACCCATCGAACGGTTCAGGACGTCTCGGACTCGTCTCAGGACGTCGGGGCACACGCCCCCGTAAGGAGTAGGAGCTTATCGGGGCGTTGACGGTTCCGCCCAAGGCGAAGTAAAACCTCGCAGGTCATCGGCGTTCGATGTGGCATGTACGTAACCGCACGTCATGCGTCACGCCTCCGCAGCGTCAGATAACCGCCGAGCAGGGCCGCCACCACCCACAGCGTCATGATGGCCAGACCGCCCCAGGGCCCGTACGGGGTGTCGTCGTCGAGCGGGGTGACCACCTGCATGATCCGGCTGCCGGCCTGGTCGGGCAGGTACCGGCCGATCTTCTCGGTGGCGTCGACGTTGCCGAGGATGTTGGAGATCAGGAAGAAGAACGGCATCAGGATGCCGAGCGACAGCATCGGGCTGCGCAGCATCGCCGCGACGCCCATCGAGAACACGGAGATGAGGGTCATATAGAGCCCGCCGCCGAAGACAGCGCGCAGGACGCCAGGGTCGCCGATCCCGGCTCGGTGCTCGCCGAGCATGGCCTGCCCCAGGAAGAACGCGGCGAAGCTGGTCGCGAGCCCCACCACGAAGGCGAGGGCGGTGGCCACCGCGATCTTGCCGAAGAGGAAGGTGCCCCGCTGCGGCACGGCGGCCAGCGATGTCCGGATCATGCCGGTGCTGTACTCGTTCGACACCACCAGCACCCCGAACACGATCATCGCCAACTGCCCCAGGCCCATCCCCGCGAAGCTGATGAACGTCGGGTCGAACGAGAGCCGGTCCTCGCGGCTCATGCTGTCGAACTCGTGCTTCGACAGCAGGGAGAGGAGGACACCGAGCGCGATGGTGACGACCACGGCCAACGACAGCGTCCACACCGTGGACGCCACCGACCGGATCTTGGTCCACTCCGAGCGGACGACCTGGGTGGCGGCCATACTCTCAGCCCTCCTGCTTCCAGTCGCCGCCCCACGCGCGGACGGGGGTCCGGACCGGGGCCGCCGGGGCCCCGTCGTGAGCGTGGTACTCCACCGACTCGGCCGTCAGCCGCATGAACGCCTCCTCCAGCGATGCCTGTCGAGGGCTCAGCTCGTGCAGGACGAGCTGGTGCCGCGCGGCCAGCTCACCGATCCGTTCGGCCTTCCCGCCGTCCACCTCCAGCGCCCCGTCGCCCGCCTGCGCCACCGTGACACCGGCGGAGTGCAGCATGTCGAGCATCCGCTCGCGCTGCGGCGTACGGATCCGTACGTACGAGCGCGAGTTCCGCTGGATGAAGTCAGCCATGGAGGTGTCCGCCAGCAGCCGGCCCTGCCCGATCACCACGAGATGGTCGGCGGTCAGGGCCATCTCGCTCATCAGGTGCGACGACACGAACACGGTCCGCCCCTGCGCCGCGAGGGACTTCATCACGTTCCGGATCCAGTGGATGCCCTCGGGGTCGAGGCCGTTGACCGGCTCGTCGAACATCAGGATCCGGGGATCCCCGAGGAGCGCGCCCGCGATCCCGAGCCGCTGGCCCATGCCCAGGGAGAACCCCTTCGCCTTCTTCCGGGCGACCGAGGTGAGCCCGACCGTGTCCAGCACCTCGTGCACCCGAGCCCTCGGGATGCCGTTGCTCTGCGCGAGGCACAGCAGGTGGTTGAAGGCGCTACGGCCGCCGTGCACGGCCTTCGCGTCGAGCAGGGCGCCGATGTACCTGAGCGGGTCCCTGAGGCCGTCGTAGTGCCTGCCGTCGATCCGTACGTCCCCGGCCGTGGGCCGGTCCAGCCCCAGGATCATGCGCATCGTCGTCGACTTCCCGGCACCGTTCGGCCCGAGGAACCCGGTCACGATCCCGGGCCGGACGGCGAAAGTCAGATTGTTGACCGCCACCTTCTCCCCGTACCGCTTGGTCAGCCCCTCCAACTCGATCATGCGGCCACGCTAGAACGGGGGTCCCGCACCTGCCACCGGAGGGCGAAGCCCTCCAGGGGCGCGGGGAACCGCGCGACCAGCCACGTACGGGTGGCAGCCGCCCGGCGCCGAAGCCGGGCGGGCGGTGCCCCCATCGCCCCAGCGGCACGACTGCCCGCAGTGATGCGGACAGACAGGAGAAACCCGCACCCCCGGGAGGAGATGCGGGCCTCTGCTGCCTGTTCAGGCGTTGGCGTCGGGCGAAGGGTTACCGGGACTGCTGCGCCGGAACCCCACGCGAGATCGGCTCGTCGTCCGTGGCGGGCGTGCCGGCGGCGGCCACGGCCGCGCCCGTCAGCGTCGCCAGCATCTCGCGCACGTTCGTCAGCTGGGCGTTGATGGAGTCGCGACGGTTGGTGAGCGCCGCCAGCTCGCGCTCGGATTCCGAACGGATCCGGTCCGCCTTGGCGTTCGCGTCCGCGACGATGTCCTCGGCCTGACGCTGCGCGGTCTCCACCGTCTGGCGGGCACGGCGCTCCGCGTCGGTGCGCAGCTTCTCGGCCTCCAGGCGGAGCTGCTCCGCGCGGTGCTCGATCTCCGCGAGACGCTTCTCGGCCTTCTGCTGACGCGAGGCGAGGTCGCGCTCGGACTGCTCGCGGCGCTTGGCGAGGTTCGTCTCGAAGTCGGCGGCGGCCTGCGCGGCCTTCGCACGGGTCTCCTCGAAGAGGGCGTCCGCCTCCTCGCGCTTGGACTGCGCGTCCTTCTGCGCCTCGGCACGCAGCTGCGAAGCGTCGCTCTTGGCCTTCTCGACGATCCGGACGCCCTCGTCCTCGGCCTTGGCCTTGCGCTCCGCGGAGAAGGACTCCGCGTCGTTGCGCACCTGCTGGGCCGCCGACTCGGCGAGCTCGCGGTGCTGCTCGGCGGCGCGGCGGGCCTCCTCGCGCAGGTCCTTCGCCTCCTCCTCGGCGAGGCGGAGGATCTTCTCGACGCGCGCGCCGAGACCGGCGTAGGACGGCTCGGCATCGGTCACCGCGGCCTGGGCGTTCTGCGTCTCGAGGTGGAGCTCCTCGATGCGCTTCTCCAGAGCGGTGATGCGGGCGAGCGCGGAGTCACGGTCGGAGACGAGCTTGGAGATACGTTCGTCCACCTGAGCGCGGTCGTATCCACGCCGCACAAGCTCGAAGCCGTAGGGGGAAGTGTCGCTCATGGGGTTCCTGTCGAATGAGACCGGTGAGGTGATAGGTGGAATCCTAGGGGGCGAAGCGGCGTGTCATCGAGCAGATGCACGTTTGATCTGGAGAATGACACCCCTTTTGAGTGGCGACCATCGGAATACTTGCCAGAAACTTTGCATCAAGGCCCTGGCAAGCACAGAACGAGCACAAATGGGTGTCCGTAGAGCCAAGGGTGGCGCGGGAAGATACCCGTAACACCCCGGCTCTGCTAGCCGTCTGACGACTTACCACCCGAACGGGTCGCACCCGCCGCGGCACCCGTCTTGACTCCACCGTCCTTGCCGCTCGACGGGGCCTCAAAAGACTCCAACGCCACCAGGACGTCCTGGACACGGGAGATCTCGGCATTGATGTCCTCGCGGCGGCGAACCAGCACGTCCAGCTCGCGCTTGCCCTCCTCGACCGTACGGCGGGCCTCACGGATCGCCTCGGCCTTCAGTTCCTCGGCCTCACGGACGAGCGTGGACTTCTTCTGCTCGGCCTCCTTCAGGAGACCCTCGGCCTTCTTCACCGCGGCGATACGGACCTTGCCCGCCTCGGAGTTCGCCTCGGAAACGATCTCCTTGGCCTTCGCCGTCGCCTTCTCCAACTGTTCCTCGGCGGCCTTGATGAGTGCGTCACAACGGTCGCCGGTGGATTTCATCGTTTCGGCGGCCTCACGGCGGGCCCGCGTGTGAAGCGCCTCGATCTCGGCCGTGATGCGGTCCCGCAGCTCCTCGGCCCGCTCCCTTATGGCCGTCGCGTCCCGGCGCGCGCCGACCAGCAGCTCGTCGGCGTCCTGACGGGCCTTCTCCACCGTGGAGTTGCCCTCGACGGTCGCCTCGGCGACCAGCCGGTCGGCCTCCTTGCGGGCCGCCCCGACCATCGAGTCGGCCTGGCCCTCGGCGTCCGCGGTGGTCTTCTGGGCCTGGGTCTGAGCCTCGGTGAGCAGCTTGTCGGCCTCGGCCGCCGTCTCCGTGATGAGCTTGTCGACCTGCTCGGCGGCCTCGGAGCGCCGCTTGTTCGCGTCGTTGCGGGCCTCGTCCAGGGTGCGGTCGGCCTCCTCACGGGCGTGCGCCATGAGCCGGTCGGCCTCCGCCTCCGCCTCGGCCCGCGCGCGCTCGGCGTCGGCCCGGACCCGCTCGGCGTGCTGCTGCGCCGAGCCCACCGTCTCGGCGGCCTCGGCCCGCAGCCGTTCCGCCTCGTCGGTGGCCTCGCCGATCAGCTGGTCGGCCTTGGCGACGGACTCGGCCCGTACGCGCTCGGCCTCCTCGTTGGTCTCCCGGGTGAGCCGCTCCGCCTCGGCCGTGACCTCGGTGATGAGGGTGTCGGCCTGGGTGGCCGCGTCCGAGCGCATGCGGTTGGCGTCGTCGCGGGCCTCCGCCCGGGTGCGCGAGGCGTCCTGGTCGGCCCGCGCGATGGCGTCCGAGGCCTCCGTACGGACCCGCTGCGCGTGGTCGGACACGTCGGCACGGATCCGCTCCGCCTCGGCGATGGCCTCCGCGACCGTACGCTCGGCGAGCGCCTTCGCGGCGTCCGTCTCGTCCCGTGCCTCCCGGCGGACCCGGCCGGCGTCCTCCGCGGCCCGCTCCCGCTCCGCGTAGGCGTCGGAGCGGACCCGGTCCGCCTCCTCCTCGGCCTCCCGGCGCGTACGTTCCGCCACGTGCTCCGCAGTGTTGCGCAGCCCGGCGATCTCTTCCTGGGCCTGTTCGTGCAGCCCGGCCACGGAGTCCCGGACGTGTTGCGCGTGCTGCTCGGCCGCCGACACCATCTCGCCGGCGCGCCGCTCGGCCTCCTCGACCAGACGTACGGCCTCGGCCTGGGCCTCTTCCACGCGCTTGCGCGCGGAGGCCAGTAGCTCCTCGCTCTGCTCGCGGGCCCGCTGGCGCTCCTGGTCGGCCTCCTGACGCGCGGAACCGAGGAGTTCCTCGGCCTCGCGGCGGCGCCGGGCGGCCTCCTCCTGCGCGGCGGCCAGTGTCTCCGACGCCTCCGAGGCCAGCCGCTCGGCCGCGGCCTGCGCCTCCGCCCGTACCCGGTCGGCGGTGTCCTGGGCCTCCGACTTCAGCCGCTCCGCCTCGGCCGCGGCCTCCGACCGCAGGCGTACGGCGACGGCCTCGCCCTCGGCGCGGGACGCGGACGCGTCGGACGCGGCCTCGTCGCGCAGCCGCTCGGCCTCGGCCTCGGCCTGCGCCTGGAGCGTACGGATGCGCTCGGCGGCCTCGGACCGCAGCCGGTCGGTCTCCTCGGCGGTCTCCCGGCGGATCCGCTCGGCCTCGGTGCGGGCGTCCGCCAGCGCCTCCTCGGCCGAGGCCAGCCGGGCCTCCGCCTCGGTGTGCAGCCGGCCCAGTTCGTCGGCGGCCTCGGCCTTGCGGGCCTCGATGGCGCGCTCGGTCTCCTCGCGCAGCTCGCGGGCGGCGCGCTCGGCCTCCGCCTTCAGCTCCTCGGACTGCTCCTCGGCCTCGGCGCGGTGACGCTCGGCCTCCTTGCGGGTGCGCTCCAGGGTCTCCTCGGCCTGGCGGCGCAGCGTCGAAGCGCGTTCGATGGCCTCGGTGCGGACCTTCTCGCTGTCCGCGGTGGCCGACTGCCGCAGCTCGTCGGCGTCCGTGCGCGCCTTGGCGAGGAGCTCCTCGGCGGTCTTCGCGCCCTCCTCGATCTGCTGGACGGCCTCGCGGCGGGCCTCGGCGCGGATCCGCTCGCCCTCGGCGACCGCGTCGGAGCGCAGCTGCTCGGCCTCGCCGCGCAGTCGGCGCGCCTCCTCCTGCAGCTCGACCGTCTTGGCGCGGTACTCCTTGGTGTCGTCCTTCGCCGCGCCCTTGAGCTCCTCGGCGAGGTCGTGCGCCTCGGCGCGCAGCCGGTCCGCCTCGGCCTCGGCCTCGGACCGGATCCGCTCGGCCTCCTCGGCGGCGGACTTGATGGTGTTCTTGGCGTCCTCCGACGCCTTGTTCAGCACGTCCTCGGCGGTCTTGGCCGTCTTGGCGAGCTGGGAGGCGGACTCCTCGGCGGTGATCGAGCGGGCCTTCTCGGCCGCCTCGGCCAGTAGCTTCTCCGCCTCGGCCTTGGCGTCCGCGACGACTTCCTCGGCGGCCGACTTGGTGGCCTCGGCCTCCTTGGTGGCCTCCTGGACCAGCCGGGCGACCTGCTCCTTGGCCGTACGCGTGCGCTGCTCGTTGGTCGACTCGGCGCCGGCGAGGGCCTTGGCCGCGTTCTCCTTCGCCTCGGTGACCAGCTTCTCGGCCTCGGCGCGCGCCTCGCGGAGCGCCGTCTCGGCCTCCGTCATGCGCTGCTCGGCGGCCCGGCTCAGCTCGGAGGCCTGGCGGCGGGCGGTGTCCGACTCCGTCGCGGTGGAGGAGCGCAGCTGCTCGGCGTGCTCGGTGGCCTCCTGGGCCTGGGTGGACGCCGCGTTCAGCAGCCGCTCGGCCTCGGCGCGGGCCCGGCGCAGAATCTGGTCGGCCTCGGAGCGGGCCGCCTCGGAGTCGCTCTGCAGCCGCTGCCGTGCCTCGTTCGTCAGCCGCTCGGCCTCGGCGCGGGCGGCGGCCAGCGCCTGCTCGGCCTCGGCCCGCGACTCGTCGACCAGCCGGCGGGCCTGCTGCTCGGAGCGGGCGCGCAGCTGTTCGGCCCACGCCACGTTCTCGTTGACGTGCGACTCGACGGTCTGGCGGCGCTCGGACAGCTCCTGGTCGAGCTGCTGGCGGCGGGTGACCGCCTCCTGGTGCAGCTCCGCCTGGAGCCGCGCGGCCTGCTCGGCGTGCTCCTGGAGGATCCGCTGGGTCTGTGCCCGGGCCTGGCTCAGCTCACGCTCGGCGTCCGCGCGGAGCTGGTCGGCCTGCATCTGGGCCTGGCGGAGCATCTGCTCGGCCTGGTATCCGAGGTCGCCCCCGTCGTAGGCGGGCCGGGACATGAGGGTGCGACGCGCCTCGTGCAGCTTGGCGCGCAGCACCTCGACCTGGTAGCCGAGGTCCTCGGCGTGCTGGATCGCCTTTTCCCGCTCGGTCTTCAGCCGCTCCATCTCGGCCTCGAACCGAGAGAGGTGGTCGACGTCAGCCGCCGGCTCTCGCTCCTGGCGTTCGTAGCCCCGCACTGCGCGGTCCCATCCGTCCCCTGGTCGCAACCTCTGGCAAACGAGCTCCGTCCAACCGCCGAACGGTGCCCCCGGGGCATGGTGTCAGATCAACGGCGGAGCACGGGCTGCCGCCCTAACCCTCGTCCCCCGAAACCTGGAACCCCGGCCCTAGGGCCCTGTCGTCGGAAGGCGGCAGGACCCGGGCCGTCACCTTGAAAGGGGACGGCCGACCCCAACCCTACCGGCCCATATGTACGGGGGTCAGTGCTCAGGTGACTCAACTGGCGCCGAAGTGACCAGTTCTGTCAGTACGCCATGGCAATCCTTGGGGTGCAGGAACGTGATCCGTGACCCCATGGAACCGACTCGCGGCTCCTCGTACAGGACGCGTACGCCCTTGTCCTTGATCGCGGCGGCCTCGCCGTCGACGTCCGCCGTGCCGAAGGCGATGTGGTGGACACCCTCGCCGTTCTTGGCCAGCCACTTCGCGACGGTCGAGTCCTCGCGGGTGGGCTCGAGAAGCTGCAGGTAGGAGGCTCCTCCGTCGTCCGTGCTGTTGATTTTGAGCATGGCCTCGCGCACGCCCTGCTCCTCGTTGACCTCGGAGTGGTACACCTCGAAGCCGTAGGTGGCCCGGTAGAACTCGACGGTCTTGTCGAGGTCGAAGCAGGCGATCCCGATGTGGTCGATTCGCGTCAGCATGGAGTCAGTGCAGCGCTCCCGCGGCGGTTACGCAACGTGCCAGCGATCACACTGACAGCCCGGTGACGGCACGGAGTGCCACTCAGTACATTCGAAGTAAACCCTCGTTCACTCCTCGGCTGTACAAGCTGGAAGGGGATCGCACCTCATGACTGGAACGAACGGCAGGACCTCGGTGATCGTCGCGGGCGCCCGTACGCCCATGGGACGGTTGCTCGGTTCGCTGAAGTCCTTCTCCGGAGCCGAGCTCGGTGGCTTCGCGATCAAGGCCGCCCTGGACCGTGCGGGGATCGGTGGCGACCAGGTGCAGTACGTGATCATGGGCCAGGTGCTCCAGGCCGGGGCGGGGCAGATCCCGGCCCGCCAGGCCGCGGTCAAGGCGGGCATCCCGATGAACGTGCCCGCGCTCACGATCAACAAGGTGTGTCTGTCGGGTCTGGACGCCATCGCGCTCGCCGACCAACTGATCCGCGCGGGTGAGTTCGACGTGGTCGTGGCCGGCGGCCAGGAGTCCATGACCAACGCCCCCCACCTGCTCCCGAAGTCCCGCGAGGGATACAAGTACGGCGCGATCCAGATGCTCGACGCCATGGCGCACGACGGTCTGACCGACTCCTTCGAGGGCATCGCCATGGGCGAGTCCACCGAGAAGCACAACACCCGCCTCGGCATCCTGCGCCCCGAGCAGGACGAGATCGCCGCCCTGTCGCACCAGCGGGCCGCCGCCGCGCAGAAGAACGGCCTCTTCGACGCCGAGATCACGCCGGTCGAGATCCCGCAGCGCAAGGGCGAGCCGGTCGTTTTCAGCCAGGACGAGGGCATCCGGGGTGAGACCACGGCCGAGTCGCTGGGCAAGCTGCGGCCGGCCTTCGCCAAGGACGGCACGATCACGGCCGGCTCCGCCTCGCAGATCTCGGACGGTGCGGCGGCCGTGGTCGTGATGAGCAAGGAGAAGGCGGAGGAGCTCGGCCTCACCTGGCTGGCCGAGATCGGCGCCCACGGGAACGTGGCCGGGCCGGACAACTCTTTGCAGTCGCAGCCGTCGAACGCCATCCGGCACGCCCTGAAGAAGGACGGCCTGGAGGTGGCGGACCTCGACCTGATCGAGATCAACGAGGCCTTCGCGGCGGTCGCCGTGCAGTCAATGAACGACCTCGGAGTTTCCACCGAAAAGGTGAACGTCAATGGAGGTGCGATCGCTCTGGGGCACCCCATCGGCATGTCCGGCGCCCGGCTCGTCCTCCATCTCGCCCTGGAACTGAAGCGACGGGGCGGCGGTGTCGGCGCGGCCGCGCTGTGCGGTGGCGGCGGGCAGGGTGACGCGCTGATCGTGCGGGTACCCAAGGCCTGAGGCCTTCGCTTCTCAGGTGTACGTGGCTATGTGTGGCCATGGGTGGCCACTCGGAACGGAGCTGTGATGCAGGACGTCCCCACGCTGGTGGCACAGGCCAGGGAAGGGCGGCCCCGGGCCGTCGCCCGGCTGATCTCCCTGGTGGAGGGGGCGTCCCCGCAGCTCCGCGAGGTCATGGCGGCACTGGCCCCGCTCACGGGCGGGGCGTACGTGGTGGGTCTGACGGGTTCCCCGGGCGTCGGCAAGTCCACGTCCACGTCCGCGTTGGTGACGGCGTACCGGCGGGCCGGGAAGCGGGTCGGTGTGCTGGCCGTGGACCCGTCGTCCCCGTTCAGCGGGGGCGCGCTGCTCGGTGACCGGGTCCGGATGTCGGAGCACGCCTCCGACCCCGGCGTGTACATCCGTTCGATGGCGACGCGTGGGCATCTGGGCGGCCTCGCGTGGGCGGCGCCGCAGGCGATCCGGGTCCTGGACGCGGCCGGCTGCGAGGTGATCCTGGTCGAGACGGTCGGCGTCGGGCAGTCGGAGGTGGAGATCGCCTCCCAGGCGGACACGTCCGTGGTGCTGCTGGCGCCGGGCATGGGGGACGGCATCCAGGCCGCCAAGGCCGGGATCCTGGAGATCGGTGACGTCTACGTCGTCAACAAGGCGGACCGGGACGGGGCCGACGCGACCGCGCGCGAGCTGAACCACATGCTCGGGCTGGGGGAGTCCCGGGGGCCCGGGGACTGGCGGCCGCCGATCGTGAAGACGGTCGCGGCGCGCGGGGAAGGGGTCGACGAGGTCGTCGAGGCGCTGGAGAAGCACCGGGCCTGGATGGAGGAGCGGGGCGTTCTGGCGGAGCGGCGGCGGGCCCGGGCGGCGCACGAGGTGGAGTCGATCGCGGTCACGGCGCTTCGCGAGCGGATCGGGGACCTCCATGGGGATCGGCGGTTGTCGGCGCTCGCGGAGCGGATCGTGGTGGGAGAGCTGGACCCCTATCGGGCGGCCGATGAGTTGGTGGCGGGGCTGACCCAGGGCTGAGCGGCCTTTTTCTCGCCCCGCCGCCCCTACCCCTTCCCATCCCCAGGGGCTGCGCCCCTTCGACCCCCTCCGTTTGATTTTCGGGTGAGGGTGGGTGGGGGCCGGTCGCGCAGTTCCCCGCGCCCCTGGAGAGCAGGACTGCGCCCACGGCCGTCGCACCGGCCCTGACGACCTCGTGACCCCCGTGGTACGGCGACAGGGGCACCCGGTGTCGGGTGCCCCTGTCGGTGGGGGTGAGGAAGGCCGGTGCCTCTCGGGGGAGTCGAGGTGTCGGTCTTCCCGCTGGGGAGGAGGGCCGGTCCCCGGGTGTGGGGGAGGGGGACGCGGTCCTCCTGGAGGGGGCGGCGGCCTGGCGGCGGCCGGCCCTTCCGGTGGTTCGGGTGGTCAGTCCTCCGAGCGGTCGGCGGTGACCTTGGCGGAGTCGAGGTTCACCCTCCAGTCGCTGCCGGTGCCGTCAGCGGCGGTGGTGTCGACCTCCCAGGCCTTGTCCCTGCTCTCCTCGTCGAGGTCGACGGAGGTCACCGTGCCCTTGGTGGCGGCGGCCTCGGCGGCCTCCGCGGCGGAGACGGAGCTGCCCTTCAGGACGGCCTGGACCCGCTTGGTCTCGGCGGCGTCGTCCCCGTCGTCGTCCCGGTCGGCGTGCGAGCCGAGGACCTTGCCGGTGCCGGGGTCGACCTGGACGCTGTGCCAGGCACCGCCGTTGGTCAGGATGTCCACGTCCCACACCAGGTTGGTGCCCTCGTCGTCGAGGTCGGCGGAGACGGCCGTACCGGCCTTGTGCTTCAGCGCGGCGGTGATGGCGTCGGCGGCGGTGACGTCCGCGGCCTTGGCCTCGGCGGCGTCCTCGGCCCTGTCGTCCGCGTCGTCCCGGGCGCCGGCACCGGTGTTGTCGTCCGTGCCGTCGTTCGTGGTGTCGTCGGACGTGTCGTTCTTGTCGTCCGTGTCGGTCCCGTCGACGTCGTCGCGGCCGTTGTCGTCGTCCGTCACCTGCACGCTGGACCGCTTCACCGGCGCCTCGTCGTCGCCGGTGACCGCGATGGCGGTCGCGGTGCCGCCGCCGATCAGGGCCGCGGCCGCGATGGTGGCGATGACGATGTTGCGCTTCATGGGGTTCCTCCCGGTTACGAGTGATTGCGACCGGCTTGTTGGCTGCCGTGTGCTTTCGACGTGAACCAATCTGCCCGAGCGACTCTGAAGCCGAGCTGAAGGCCCCTGAAGCCGTCTTCAGGTTGGGTTTGCCAAGCTGTGCGCATGCGCCTGTTGATCGTGGAAGATGAGAAGCGGCTCGCGGTGTCGCTGGCCAAGGGGCTGACGGCTGAGGGATACGCCGTGGACGTCGTCCACGACGGGATCGACGGACTGCACCGGGCGAGCGAGGGGTCGTACGACCTCGTGATCCTCGACATCATGCTGCCCGGTATGAACGGCTACCGCGTGTGCGCCGCCCTGCGCGCCGCCGGACACGACGTGCCGATCCTGATGCTCACCGCCAAGGACGGTGAGTACGACGAGGCCGAGGGGCTCGACACGGGCGCCGACGACTACCTGACCAAGCCGTTCTCCTACGTCGTCCTCGTCGCACGCGTGAAGGCCCTGCTCCGCAGGCGGGGTCCGGCCGGCGGCGCCTCTCCCGTGCAGGTGGTCGGCGACCTCAAACTGGACACCGCCGCCCGGCGGGTGTTCCTCGCGGAGAACGAGATCACCCTGACCGCCAAGGAGTTCTCCGTCCTGGAGCAACTCGTCGTGCGGGCCGGGGAGGTCGTGTCGAAGGCCGACATCCTGGAGCACGTCTGGGACTTCGCCTACGACGGTGACCCGAACATCGTCGAGGTCTACATCAGCGCCCTGCGGCGCAAGCTCGGCGCCGAGCTCATCAAGACCGTACGCGGCGCCGGATACAGACTGGAGGTCCGCGCATGAGGCGCCGTCTGGGCTCGGTGCGGGCCCGCGCCACTCTCGCCGCGACCCTCGTCGTCGCCGTCGCCCTGGTCGCCGCCGGCGCGGCCGTACTGCTCTCGCTGCGCTCCAGCCTCATCGACCAGGCGGACGCCGAGGCCGACTCCGTGGCCCGCAACGCCACCTCCGAGCTGGCATACGGGTTCGCCTACCGCGATCTCACCCTGCCGGACGGCGACGAGAACCCCGTCGCGGTCCTGGACCGGAAGGGGAAGGCGGTCGCCCTCGGCGAGGACGTCGAGGCCATGGACGTGACCGAGATAGAGTCCGACCGGCTGAACTCCACCGACAACGACGACGCCGGTGACGCCGACGACGCGGACGAACGCGCGGACGAGCAGAACGAGGACGACCTCTCCGCCGGCCGGACCGCCGACGAGACCCGGTACGGCGAGGGCACCGCGACCGTCGAGGGCGACACGAAGACCTATCGGTTCGCCGCGGTCGACGTGGTCACGAAGGGGGGAGCGCCGCTCACCGTCTACGCGGGCGCCCCTCTCTCCACCGAGAAGGACGCCGTCGGCACCGCGTTGACGGCGATGCTCATCGGGCTGCCGCTCCTGCTGCTGACGGTCGGCGGGGTGACGTACGTCGTCACCAGGCGGGCCCTGCGCCCGGTCGAGGGCATCCGTTCCGAGATGGCGGCCATCACCGCCTCCGAGGACCTCTCCCGGCGCGTGCCAGAGCCGGACACGCACGACGAGGTCGCCCGGCTCGCCCGGACGACGAACGAGACGCTGGCCGCGTTGGAGGCCTCGGTGGAGCGGCAGCGCGCGTTCGTCGCGGACGCCTCGCACGAGCTGCGCAGCCCGATCGCCTCGCTGCGCACCCAGCTGGAAGTGGGCGCGGCGCACCCGGAGTTGCTGGACCTGGACGGGGCGGTCGAGGACACCGTACGACTGCAGAGCCTCGCCGCCGACCTGCTGCTGCTCGCCCGTCTGGACGCGGGGGAGCGGCCGCCGGCGGACGCGCGCTTCGATCTGGCGGAGGTCGTACGAGAAGAGGTCTCCTCCCGGCAGGGTGTGACCCTGGACGCCGTCGGGTCCGTGGAACTGCGCGGCTCGCGCGTCCAGATCTGCCGCGTCCTCGGCAACCTGCTGGACAACGCCGGCCGGCACGCCCGCGACCGCGTCGCCGTCACCCTGCGCACCGACGCCGACTGGGCGATCCTCCAGGTGACCGACGACGGCTCCGGTGTCCCCCCGGCCGACCGCGACCGCATCTTCGAACGCTTCGTCCGCCTCGACGAGTCCCGCGCGAGGGACGACGGCGGCGCCGGCCTGGGCCTGGCGATAGCCCGCGACATCGCCGTACGCCACGGAGGCACCCTGACAGTCACGGACGCCCCCGAAACCGGCGCACTCTTCGAACTCCGGCTACCCCGACACCTCTAGGGGCGCGGGGAACTGCGCGACCGGCCCCGACGATCCTGCGGTCAAATCCGCATCCGCCAGTATGGGTGGCCGCCCTTCCGGGGCCCTTTGGCGGTCGCGCACGCTGGGGAGGCGGTTCCTTCTTCGAACTTGGGCTACCTGGGCCATCCCAGGGGCGCGGGGAACTGCGCGACCGGCCACGACGATCCCGCAGCCAAAACGACGCCCGCAGCCCCCGACGCCCACACACCCACCCCAGCGGAGCGCTACGGCTTGCCGCGATGCGCCCGCAGATGCTCGGCGACAGGCGCCAGCGACTTGTGCAGGTCCGCCAGCGCCTCCTCCTGCAGCAGATCGATGAAATGCCGCCGCACCGACGCCACATGGTGCGGCGCCACCCGCTGCATCGTCTGCATGCCGTGCTCGGTCAGCACGGCGAACAGCCCTCGCCGGTCGGACTCGCAGCTCTCCCGGCGCACCAGATCCGCGTTCTCCATGCGCGTGACCTGGTGCGAGAGGCGGCTCTTGGACTGGAGGGTGGCGGAGGCGAGGTCGCTCATCCGCATCCGCCGGCCCTCCGACTCGGAGAGGTTCACCAGGATCTCGTAGTCGTTCATTGTCAGGCCGAACGGCTGCAGATCCCTTTCGAGCTGGTGCATCAGCAGCCTGTTGACGTCCAGATGGGTGCGCCAGGCGCATTGCTCCGCATCGGTCAGCCAGCGCGTGGCCGTCTCGGTCTCCATGAATGAAGTCTACCTAAAATGTTGAAAGGCGAACTAGTGAGGGTTTCTGGTGGTGCTGGTCGTACGGACAGGGCAGGTCTTACGAGTTGGAGCACGGCGACGTGCACACGTTCGATGTCACACTCCGCAGACTACCGCTCACAGCCCGAAGCGACGCTGGAGATCACCGAGCTGTCCGGGAAGACGCGGTGCGCCGGCCTGTGATCCGTGGTGACCCGGTACCCCACCCCCACCGGGCACCCCCGGCTCGTGCGGGACCATCCCCGTGGCCTGCTCGGCCATGAGGGTCTCGGAGGACTGGAGCAGCACCGTGCCCGCCCCGACGAACTCGAACTGGTGCTCTTCGCCGGAGGCGCCGCCGAGCCCCGTCATCGCTCGTAGGCCGCCCATCAGACCCGTCATGTAGCCGTGGTCGTAGTGGTGGCAGGGAGAGGGGCAGTCGGCCCACCCGACGAGGGCCTGCGGGTCCACCCGGATGGGGGGTTCCATGAACACCACCGGGCCGTTGGAGGCGGCCACGAACTTGCCCGTGCCGATGAGGGTCAGGAAGCCCGGAACGATCGACTGTTTGAGCGCGAGACTTGGCTGAAACGCGAGGAGGTTGCCCGAGCGAATGGTCAGGTTCCCGTCCTCCAAGTCATATGAATTGACGTCGAAGGCGCGGTCGGCGAGGAGCATCTTCCCGGAACCCTGGGCCACGACCCAGTCGCTCGCGTGCAGAGGCGAATGGAACGAGGAGCGGACGAGACGGTCGAGCCCGCCGTGCCCGATGCCGTTGAACTCCATCTGGCCGTAGTAGGCGATCATCTTGCCCTTCTGCAGGAACCACTGGCTCCCCTTGAGCTCCACGCAGAAGGTGTAGTTGTTGACGTTGTCGTCGCTCGGCAACGTCATCGGGTCGAAGACGGTCGGGCCGGCGCCCGGAGCCCCGTACATGCTCACAGCTTCTCCTCCGAGGCCTGGACGTACACCGCACCACTGCCGCTCAGCTCCAGCTGGAACGCCTCGCCGGAGCCCCGGCCCACCATGTCGCGCCAGCCGAGCGCGGTGGAGAGCTTGTTGCGTACGTCGCCGTGGTGCGCCACGTACGCCTGCGGGTCCACATGTACCGGCCGCTGGGGGGTGATCGGGACCTCGATCACACCGCCGTGCGCCATGACCGCGACGGCCCCGTGCCCCTGCAGGGTGGTGGTGAACAGGCCCTGGCCGGTCACCTGACCCCGCACCATGCCCATGACCCCGCCCTGCGAGCCCATGAACATCGTGCCCTGCTGCAGGGTGCCGTCGAAGGCGAGCAGACGGTCGGCCTCGACGTAGAGGGTCTCGCCGGTCAGGTTGATCACCTGGATGTGGTGACCGCCGTGCCCGAACAGCACCGTGCCGCTGCCCTCGACCGTCATCAGCGGCGTCGCCTCGCCGGCCACCCGGCGGCCGATCATCGAGGCGATACCGCCCTGGCCTCCCTGCATGTTGGGCGTGAACGACACCTCGCCCTTGTAGGCGAGCATCGCGCCGCGCTGGCTGAACAGCCGCTGGCCCGGCATCACGGTCGCCTCGATCATCTTCGAGTTGATCTCTCGGAAGGCCATGTCACACGTCTCCCGCGACCGTGTTGCGCTCGCTGGGCTGGACGTAGACGAGTCCGTCGCCCTCGAAGCGGATCTGGAAGGCCTCGCCGCCGCCCTCGCCCATGAACGTGCGGAACGTCACACCGGACTGGAAGGACTGCTGGAGGTCGCCCTGGTGGGCGATGTACGCCCCAGGGTCCACCGTCAGCGGGTACTGGCGGCTCACCCGAAGCACCACCGCCGGGCCGTCGGACATGATCGCCGCCTGGCCGTGGCCCTCGACGGTCGTCGTGAAGAGCCCGTTGCCCTGCGAGGCGCCGCGCAGCCCCGTGAAACTCGTGCCCGTCCGCAGCCCGGAGTCCGTCGCGAGCAGATTGCTCGACTCCACGTACAGCTTGTCCCCCTGAAGATTCACGAGGTTGATCTCCGAGGCCCGGTCCGCGAACCAGCACGTCCCCTGCCCCGTCACCTCCATCAACGTCATCTGCTCACCCGTGAGACGCCGCGTCACCATCCCCCGCAGGCCCTCACCACCGCCGCTCAACTTCTTGAACGACATCTGACCGTCGTAAGCGACCATCGAGCCGTTCTTCGCCTTCACGGCGTCCCCGGTCATGTCGACGGCCAGCACCTTGCTGCCTTGAAGTCGGAACATTGCCACGGGGTGACGGTAACCGTCCGATGGCCGGACAGGACAGGTCCCAGAGGTGGATCTCGACCCCGAAGGGACCCCTAGGGCGACCCGGAGTTGACGGATGCCAGAATGGACCCGCGCTTGTGCTTCCGTTCACAAGTAGCGCGAGCGGACCCGACGACGGAACGACAGAGGGCCGGCGAGCGGACTTCCCGGGAAGCGACAAGTGAAGCGACGCCCCGACGACTCGCCAGCCGATCCAGCCGATCAGCCGATCCGGCCGACCTCACCGAAGGTGACCCGTGGACCTACAGACCGTCTCCGCCCTCCGCCGCCTGCGCCTCGTCTCAGCCCCCGAGGCCGTCTCCTTCCTGCTGCTGCTCGTCTGCTCGGTGCTCAAGCGCACCACGGAGTTCAACGCGGTGCCCGTCATGGGCTGGGTCCACGCCATCCTCTTCATCCTGTACCTGATCTTCTGGGCCGACGCCTGGAACCGCACCAAGTGGCCCCTGAAGACCGCCGCGCTCTACTTCGCCCTCTCCGTCCTGCCCGCCGGCGGCTTCTTCGCCGACCGTAAGCTCCGCCGCGAGGCCGAGGACGCGGTGATCGCGACCCGTGCCCGCAAGGAAGGGATCGTGAACGCGTGATCGTCGCCTTCTCCGTGACCCCGCTGGGTGTCGGCGAGGAGGTGGGGGAGTACGTCGCCGACGCCGTACGGGTCGTCCGTGCGTCGGGGCTGCCCCACCGCACCGACGCGATGTTCACCTCGATCGAGGGGGAGTGGGACGAGGTGATGGACGTCGTACGGCGTGCCGTCGCCGCTGTCGAGGAACGGGCGCCCCGGGTCTCGCTGGTCCTCAAGGCGGACATCCGGCCCGGTGTGACGGACGGTCTCACGTCGAAGGTGGAGACGGTGGAGCGACACCTGTCCGCGTGAACCGCCGCCATCACGCGCGGCCGTACGTCGTACGTGGTACGTCGCACGTCGCATGGCGCACGGCGTACGTCTTACGGAAGACCCCGGTTCCTCAGGGCCGGGGTTTTTCTGTGTCCCACTGTTTGAGCGATCGCTCAAAGCGGTGTACGGTCGTGGCAGTCGTCACTTGAGCAGTCGCTCAAAAACCTCGTGTACCTGGGGGAACGCGGATGGGGCTCTACGTAGAGGCGCGCATGCGGGCCGATCTCGACGCGGTGTGGGCGCGCACCCAGGACCCGGCCCTGCACCAGCGCTGGGACCTGCGCTTCACCGAGATCGACTACCTGCCGGGCGCGGAGGGCGAGCCGCAGCGCTTCCGGTACGCCACCCGTGTGCTTCCCGGCCTGACCGTCTCCGGCACCGGGATCTCGGCCGGCGAGAAGGAGCGGCCGGACGGCACCCGGACCTCGGCCCTGCGGTTCGCCTCGCCGCACCCGCTCTCGCTGATCGCGGAGGGCGGCGGCTACTGGCGTTACGTCCCGGACGGCGAGGGGGTCCGCTTCCTCACGGGCTACGACTACCGCCCCCGCTGGGGCCGCCTCGGCACGATCGCCGACCGGCTGCTGTTCCGGCCCCTCATGGGCTGGGCCACGGCCTGGTCCTTCGACCGTCTGCGTCTGTGGGTGGAGCGGGACATCACCCCCGAGCGGGCCCTGCGGCGCTGGCTGGCCGAGGCCGCCGTACGCGCGGTGACCGTCGTAGCGGCCTGCGCCGTGCCGGTGTACGGGGCGCTGGTGGGCCCGTGGGGCCCGCCGGCCTCTCCGGCGCTCTTCGTGACGCCGGTCCTGGCCGTGTCGGCGGCCCTGGCCGCCCTGCTGGTGCCTTCCCTGCCCGGCACTCCGTCCGCCCGCCGGTGTCTGCGGAAACCGCCCGCACGCACGCGTGCCCCTCGTCTGCTCGCGACCCTGAAGGGATAGCCGATCATGAACACCACGATCCGGGCGGTCTCCGCGCCCTCGATCTTCCGTACGGTCATGGGCGCGGACTTCGACCGGCTGCACCCCGAGTTGCGCCGGAGGTTCTCGGTCGGCCTGGCGAGCGGCGAGGCGTGTGTCGGACGGGGCGTGATGGACCGCATCTGGCACGGGCGGGGCCTGGTGAAGCCGTTTCTGGCGCTCGGCGGCACCCGCAACATCCTCGTCCCGCGCGAGGGGCGCGACGTCCCCTTCGTCATCGAGAACGTGCCGTACCTCGACAGTCACGGCCGTGAGACGGTGACGTTCGTGCGTACCTTCGACCTGCCCGGCCGGGCCCGCCGGTTCGACGCCCAGATGGTGCTGAGCCCGAAGGGCGACCGTGTCCTCGACTACCTCGGCACCCACCAGCACCTCGCCAGCGACCTGCACTTCGGCGCGGAACCCGACGGGTCGCTGCTGATCCGTTCGGGTGAGCACCGGTTCCGGGAGGGGCCGGTGGACATGCGTGTTCCCGAACTCGTCGGGGGCGAGGCGGAGGTGCGGGAGCGGTTCGACGAGCGGACGGGGCGTTTCCGTATCCGGGTGCGGGTGGTGAACCGGCGCTTCGGGCCGCTCTTCGGGTACGAGGGCTCCTTCGCCGCCTCGTACCAGGACGTCCGGGTGTGCGGGGTGCGGCCCGGTCTGCGGCCGGTGCGCGAGGAGGCGCGGGCGTGAGTGAGGCGACCCGGGCGAAACTGCTGGAGGGCGCCCTGCGGACGCTCGTCGAGCAGGGGATCGCCAAGACCTCCGCCCGTACGATCGCCGCGACCGCCGGGGTGAACCAGGCGCTCGTCTTCTACCACTTCGGGTCCGTGGACGAGCTGTTGGCGGCGGCGTGCCGGCACGGGGCGGAGCAGCGGGTCGCCCGGCATCGGGAGCGGCTGGCGACGATCGGGTCGCTCGCGGAGCTGCTGGCGTTCGGGCGAGAGATGCACGCGGAGGAGCGGGCGGAGGGGCATGTGGCTGTGCTGGGGCAGCTGCTCGCCGGGGCGCAGACACATGCCCGGCTGGTGCCGGCCACCGCGGCGGGGCTCGATCTGTGGATCACGGAGATCGAGGGGGTGTTGCGGCGTGTGCTGGCGGCCTCGCCGCTAGGGGAGTACGCGGACGCGGCTGGGTTGGCTCGGGCTGTGGCGGCGTCGTTCGTGGGGTTGGAGTTGTACGAGGGTGTCGATCCGGACGGTGCGGAGGCGGCCCTCGGCGCGCTCGAACAGCTCGCGGCGCTGGCTGCCGCGCTCGACGGTCTGGGGCCGGTGGCCCAGCGGGCGGTTCGGCATCATCTTCGGCGTACGGCGCGCTGAGCCCGGTTCTTCGGCTCCGGGTGGGTGGGGTCTTGGGGGCTTTGGGGGCTTGTCGCGCAGTACCCCGCGCACCTGGAGAGGCGGGGCTGCGCCCCTGCTCTCGGCGGCGCGACCAGCCCCACCCGTCATCGGTCGAAGACCGAAGGGCGAGACGGGGCTGACCAGCATGTGACCGGCCGGTAAGGTCGTTGCCGTGCCGAAGCCGCTCAGCCTCTCCTTCGACCCCATCTCGCGCGCCGACGAGCACTGGAAGCAGCGCTGGGGAAACGTCCCGTCCATGGCCGCCATCACCTCGATCATGCGCGCCCAGCAGATCCTGCTGGCGGAGGTCGACGCGGTGGTCAAGCCGTACGGGCTGACCTTCGCGCGCTACGAGGCCCTCGTGCTCCTCACCTTCTCCCAGAAGGGTGAGCTGCCGATGTCCAAGATCGGCGAGCGGCTGATGGTGCACCCCACCTCCGTGACGAACACGGTCGACCGCCTGGTGAAGTCGGGTCTCGTCGACAAACGGCCCAACCCCAACGACGGCCGCGGCACCCTCGCCTCCATCACCGACAAGGGCCGCGAGGTCTGCGACGCAGCCACCCGCGACCTCATGGCCATGGACTTCGGTCTCGGCACCTACGACGCCGAGGAGTGCGCCGAGATCTTCGCCATGCTCCGCCCTCTCCGGGTGGCCGCGGGGGACTTCGAGGAGAGCTGAAGGGCGGCCGAGAGACGGCCGGGAGCCGGCTGAGATGCGGCCGAGATGCGGCCGAAGGGGCAGCTGAGAGGCGGCCGAGGGTCGCTCGAAGATCGTTCGAAGCCGGTGGTTACGCTCGTACGCATGAAAAAGAGCGTGCTGACCCGCTATCGCGTCCTTGCCTATGTCACCGGTGTGCTGCTGATCCTGCTGACCCTGGGCATGATCGGCAAGTACGGGCTGGAACTGGACGGAGCCGCGGACTTCACGTATGTCGTCAGCCTTGCCCATGGCTGGCTGTACGTCCTGTACCTGGTCTTCGCCTTCGATCTCGGTTCCAAGGCGAAGTGGCCGGTCAAGAAGCAGTTGTGGGTGTTGCTGGCGGGCACGATCCCGACGGCCGCGTTCTTCGTGGAGCGCCGCATCACCCAGGAGTTGGAGGGCAAGGTCACGGACGGTTCGCCCGTGGCTGCCAAGGGATGAGGCTCTGCCCCGCCTGCTGAACCACGGCCTCCGCCGCGCCGCTGGCGCCCGTCTGTCACCGCCGTACGAGTGTGTGTACGGCGGTCTGCCATCGACATTTACTAGGACGTCCAAGTAAATTGGTCCCATGGACGCTGACGCCATCGAAGAGGGACGCCGACGCTGGCAGGCTCGTTATGACGCCGCGCGGAAGCGGGAGGCCGACTTCACGACGCTTTCCGGTGATGCCGTGGAGCCCGTGTACGGGCCGCGGCCGGGGGACGCGTACGAGGGGTTCGAGCGGATCGGGTGGCCGGGTGAGTATCCGTTCACGCGCGGGCTGTATCCGACGGGCTACCGGGGGCGGGCGTGGACGATCCGGCAGTTCGCGGGGTTCGGGAACGCGGAGCAGACCAACGAGCGGTACAAGAAGATCCTCGCCGACGGGGGCGGGGGCCTGTCCGTGGCGTTCGACATGCCGACGCTCATGGGGCGGGATTCCGATGACCCCCGGTCCTTGGGGGAGGTCGGACACTGCGGGGTCGCCATCGACTCCGCCGCCGACATGGAAGTGCTGTTCAAGGACATCCCGCTGGGGGACGTGACCACGTCCATGACGATCAGCGGGCCCGCCGTCCCGGTCTTCTGCATGTACCTCGTCGCCGCCGAGCGGCAGGGCGTCGATCCGGCCGTGCTCAACGGCACGCTCCAGACCGACATCTTCAAGGAGTACATCGCGCAGAAGGAGTGGCTCTTCCAGCCCGAGCCGCATCTGCGGCTCATCGGGGATCTGATGGAGCACTGCGCCGCCGAGATCCCGGCTTACAAGCCGCTGTCCGTGTCCGGGTACCACATCCGTGAGGCGGGAGCGACGGCCGCGCAGGAGCTGGCGTACACGCTCGCGGACGGGTTCGGATACGTCGAACTGGGGCTCAGCCGTGGGCTGGACGTCGACGTGTTCGCGCCGGGGCTGTCCTTCTTCTTCGACGCGCACGTCGACTTCTTCGAGGAGATCGCCAAGTTCCGTGCGGCGCGCAGGATCTGGGCGCGGTGGATGCGGGACGTGTACGGGGCGCGGACGGACAAGGCGCAGTGGCTGCGGTTCCACACGCAGACCGCCGGGGTCTCGCTGACCGCGCAGCAGCCGTACAACAACGTGGTGCGTACGGCCGTGGAGGCGCTGTCGGCGGTGCTCGGCGGGACCAACTCCCTGCACACCAACGCGCTGGACGAGACGCTGGCCCTGCCGAGCGAGCAGGCGGCGGAGATCGCGCTCAGGACGCAGCAGGTCCTGATGGAGGAGACCGGGGTCGCCAACGTGGCCGATCCGCTGGGCGGTTCGTGGTACGTCGAGCAGTTGACGGACCGGATCGAGGCCGACGCGGAGAAGATCTTCGAGCAGATCAGGGAGCGGGGGCTGCGGGCGCATCCGGACGGGCGGCATCCCATCGGGCCGATGACGTCGGGGATTCTGCGCGGGATCGAGGACGGGTGGTTCACCGGGGAGATCGCGGAGTCGGCGTTCCGGTACCAGCAGGCCCTGGAGAAGGGTGAGAAGCGGGTGGTGGGGGTCAACGTCCATCACGGCTCCGTGACCGGGGACCTGGAGATCCTGCGGGTCAGTCATGAGGTGGAGCGGGAGCAGGTGCGGGTGCTCGCGGGGCGTAAGAGCGGGCGGGACGACGCGGCTGTGAGGCGGGCGTTGTCGGTGATGCTCGAGGTCGCGCGGGGTGGGGGGAACATGATCGGGCCGATGCTGGACGCGGTGCGGGCCGAGGCGACGTTGGGGGAGATCTGCGGGGTGTTGCGGGAGGAGTGGGGGGTGTATACGGAGCCGGCGGGGTTCTAGGGGGTGGGCTCGGGCGGCGGGGGGCCGGTCGCGCCGTTCCCCGTGCCCCTCGCGGGGTGGCTGGTCGCGGGGGTCGCCGTGCCCCTTCAGGGCGTGCTTCTCAAGCCCTGCAGCAGCAGGCTGGTGAAGGCTTTGGCCCAGGCTTCGTCCGCTGGTTCGGCACTCACCACGGTGCGGTGGACGACGGCGCCGGCCACCACGTCGAAGATCAGGTCGACGGTGCGGGGGGCGGTGGTGGGGTCGGGCTCCGGGGGGAGTTCGCCGCGCGCCTGGGCGCGGGCGCGGCCTTCGAGGACCAGGCGCTTCTGGCGGTCGACGATGGAGGCGCGGACCCGTTCGCGGAGGGCGTCGTCGCGGGTGGACTCGGCGAGGACGGCCATGAGGCCGCTCCTGGCCTCCGGGCGGGCGAGGATCGCCGCGAACTGCAGGACGACCCCCTCGATGTCGGCGGCCAGGCTGCCCCGGTCGGGGAGGCGCAGTTCGTCGAAGAGAGCGGCCACCGCGTCGACGACGAGTTCGTTCTTACCGGCCCAGCGGCGGTAGAGGGTCGTTTTCGCGACGCCGGCCCGGGCGGCCACGTCACCCAGTGTGAGCTTCGACCAGCCGAGGTCGACCAGCGCCTCCCGGGTCGCCACCAGGATCGCGGTGTCCACGGCGGCGCTGCGCGGGCGGCCTCCCGTGGTGCGGGAGGCGGGGTTGCGGCTCTGCATCCGCCGACCATATCCGGCCGTTCCCGAAGTTTCCCGTGGCGTCGTGAGGCAGATCACGGGGGAGTGGGTACTGACGGGTACAGGAGAGTCGCCCGGGACAGTTACGCTACGACTCGTAGCGAAAGTGGGGCGGGCTTTCAGGACGCTTTTCACGCGCGGGCTCGGAGGGGGGAGGATGTACGCATGCAGCCACGGAACATGTCCATGAGCGGAGTCGTCGACCTCGCCGCGGTGAAGGCGGCCCAGGAGGCCAAGGCGAAGGCGGAGCAGGCGCGCGCCGAAGCGGCCCGGCAGGGCGGGGGAGGGGCGGTCTCCCCGGCCGACCTGGTCATCGATGTCGATGAGGCCGGGTTCGAGAGCGAGGTCTTGCAGCGGTCCACCGAAGTGCCCGTCGTCATCGACTTCTGGGCCGAGTGGTGTCAGCCCTGTAAGCAGCTCAGCCCGGTGCTGGAGCGGCTCGCCGTCGAGTACGACGGCAAGTTCGTCCTCGCCAAGATCGATGTCGACGCCAACCAGATGTTGATGCAGCAGTTCGGCATCCAGGGGATCCCGGCGGTCTTCGCCGTGGTGGCCGGACAGGCCCTGCCCCTCTTCCAGGGCGCCGCCCCCGAGCAGCAGATCCGCGCGACCCTCGACCAACTCGTCCAGGTCGCCGAGCAGCGCTTCGGGCTCACCGGCCTCGTGGTGGACCCGGACGCCCGGTCCGGCGCCCCCGTCGAAGCCGCCCCGCAGGTCCCGGCCGGCCCCTACGACCACTTGCTCGAAGCCGCCGTACAAGCCCTGGACGCCGGGGACTTCGGCGGTGCCGTGCAGGCGTACAAGAACGTACTGAGTGACGACCCGGGCAACACCGAGGCCAAACTGGGCCTCGCGCAGGCCGAGTTGCTGCAGCGGGTGCAGGGTGCGGACCCGCAGGACGTGCGCAAGGCGGCCGCCGAGAACCCGGGCGACGCCCAGGCGCAGATCGCGGCGGCGGACCTCGACCTCGTCGGCGGACATGTGGAGGACGCGTTCGGGCGGCTCATCGACACGGTGCGGCGCACAGCGGGCGACGACCGGGAGGCCGTACGGATGCGGCTGCTGGAGTTGTTCGAAGTGGTCGGCGGCGACGACCCACGGGTGGCCGCGGCGCGGCGGTCCCTCGCGCGGGCCCTGTTCTGAGGCGCCTGCGACGTGCCTTCGGCGCGCCTTTGACGCACCTGTGACGCGCCGCCCCGGCTGAGTGTCCGGCTGGGTGGCGCAGGGGGCCCGGGGGGTGCCGGGGCCGTGCGGTTCCGGCGCGCCGGGACGCCTGTTGCACGAGTGAGTGATTTGGCGACACAGCGACACCGCGGCCGCGCTTTACCAAATCTTGGTAAACGCGGCCGCTGTTACTGGCAGTAAGAGAAAGTCGTCGATGTGTCGGACTCTGTCCAACTGTCAACCGTTGTGTCGCCTCACTCGGCGCCACCCACGGTCGCTGGCCGATGCCGATGGGTCGTTGTTCGGTTATCCGTCCGTTACTAGCCAGTAACGACCCCCTTGCGGGGGCGGCGAGAATGCACCACGATCGGCGACGCTCGGTCCGTTCCCGTGCCCCGCCAGCCAGTCGGGTCAACGGGTTTTCTGGGTCCCCACCGAGTAGAGCGGGCGACAGTGGCGCCGGCTCTTGGGCAGGGGGGTCTCCGCTCAACGGCGGAGCCTGTCCAGCAGGTTGTGCGTGATGCGTGTCAGGCGCGACCAGTGGTTGTCGCTCGGGGGTGATCGCCGGTGATTCGGGCGCTTTTCGCGCCACCGAGCGCGGGCGCTCTCCTTCCCGAGGACGTAGCACTTCTCCCATCCCTGTCCGGCCGAGCCGCCGCCAAGGGCGACGAGCCGGTGACAGGAGATGTACGTCCGAGAAGGAGGAAATATGGAGTCCCAGGTGCGTGGCGGGACCAGATGGAAGCGGTTCGCTGTGGTCATGGTGCCCAGCGTCGCCGCCACAGCAGCGATAGGTGTCGCCCTCGCGCAGGGTGCTCTCGCCGCGTCGTTCAGCGTGTCGGGCCAGTCGTTCAAGGTGACGGCGGGTCAGCTCGACGGCACGGGCTTCTCGCAGTACGGAGCGCTCGACGAGGGCTACACCCTCAAGGGCGAGAAGACGGTTCACCCCGTCGCCGTTTCGGCGTTCAAGTCCGCGACGATCACCAACATGTGCCAGTCGGTCGTCACCCCCGGTGTCCCGATCCTCGGTAGCGTCAGCCTCAAGCTGACCGCCGGTACCGGTGGCAAGAAGGTCGAGGCCGAGAACCTCTACATCGACGTCGAGGACCTTGAGGCGGACGCCGTCTTCAAGGGCATCGACATCGGTGTGGCGGCCAAGGACGCCAAAAAGGGTCCGGGCATGAAGGGTGGCGCGGAGCAGGCCAACCCCTACGGGTTCGCCCAGCAGGCCGACTCGGCCTCGCTGACCGGTGTGAAGCAGACGGCGTGGGCGACCACCGCCGGAACCTTCAAGCTGAGCAACCTCAAGATGTCGCTTCACAAGGGCGTCGTGGAGTGCTACTGAGCACTCCCTGGGCGGGTGAGGGGGCCTGCGCTTCTTCGCCCGCCCGTCCCTCTCGCCGTGCGCGCCGACGCCGCGCGGGCGAACTCCGTACGTGAATGTCGTGCGCGCGCTTCGTAACGCGTGCCGTACGTGAACTTCTCACAGCAACACCGTTCCAGGGAGCTGTTGTCCATGAGCGCCGAGCCAACGGGGCAGAACGAAGACTATCTCCGCGCCTTTCGGCGGCGCTTTGGCGACTGGAGGGGCTCACGTCCCTTCTGGGCGGGCCTGTTGGTACTGCTCGGCGGTTTCCCGATCATGTATCTGCCGTACGCGAACCTGCAGATCGGTCACCTGACGCTCGCCATGTCGACGACGGGCGGCGCGGGATCCCTCATCATCGGCGTGCTGCTGGTGGTGCTCGGGGTCAGCCTGTGGTTCCAGCGGCATGTACGCACCTTCGCCGGTACGGCGGCGATCCTCCTGGCGCTCGTGTCTATCCCGGTCTCCAACCTCGGTGGCTTCGGTGTCGGCTTCCTGCTCTCCCTGATCGGTGGTGCGCTGGCCATCGCCTGGGCGCCCGGTCACGAGGAGGCGGCGGTGCCGTCCACCTACAAGACCCCGAGGCGGACCCCGGTTCCGCAGGACACGGCCCCGCAGAACACGGCACAACAAGGTGTGGTCCCCCTGCACAAGGGCGACGCCCCGGAGCCCGCCGCGGCCGGCTCGCTGAACGGGACGGCGAACGGCGAGGGCGACGACCTGTCAGGTACCACCCCCACGAACGGGACGAACGGGAGGCACAGTGCCGGCTGACGAGGTGACCCACGGGACTTCGGTGGGAGAGTCCCGTGCGAGATCCGGACCGCGGCACGCGGCGCCCAAGAAGCCCCTTCTCACCCGGCTGAACATGCCGGCGGGCAAGGCGATAGCCCTGGCGGCGATGCCCACGGCGGTCCTCATGGGCATGGGCTTCACGCCCACGCTGACGCTCGCCCGCGCCGACGACCCGACGAAGCTGAGCCTGACGGCCGACGAGTACAAGGACTGCGTGGCGGCCCTGGAGGCCGCCGAGGAGGGCACCGACACCTCCGCCTCGCCGACCCCGACACCGTCCGCCTCCGCCCCGGAGAGCGACGGTTCCTCGGACGACGAGTCGAAGGACGAGGCGAAGGACGAGGACACTTCCTCGGGCGATGACTCCTCGGACGCCAACTCCTCGGGCGACTCCGCCACCGACGACACGTCCAACGGCGGTTCCTCTTCGTCGGATTCAGGTTCCGACGACAAGGACAGCTCCACCTCGGACAAGTCGTCGGCGACGGACGGCGCCGACAAGTCCGCCTCGGACACGGCCGACAGCGGTGACACGTCGTCGTCCGACACCTCCGGGAAGGACAGCGGCGGCAACGTCCTGGAGGACATCGGCACCGCGATCGAGGACCTGTTCACGCCGGACGACAAGGAGACGGAGACCACGACTCCGTCCGGGTCGACCAGCCCGTCCCCGTCGCCCTCGCCCTCCGACGACGCCTCCGGCTCGGAGAAGGACAAGGACAAGGACACGGGCTCGGGCCCCGTCGGCGACGCGCAGGACACCGCCGACGACACCACCGACAAGGTCGAGGACGCCGCCAAGGACGTCACCGACACCGCCGAGGACACCGAGGACGCCACCGACGACGCCACCTCGACGCCCAGCCCGTCCCCGAGCGAGAGCGCGGACGTCGACGGCTGCCCGGTCGCCACGGAGGACGAGAGCGGTGTCGAGAAGGGCATCCCGCCGCTGCCCGACGACCCCTGGTACCTGAACGCCAGCTCGCTGCTGCTGAAGGGCGCCGACTACCAGGGCATCGTCAAGGTGAGGACTGCCGACGGCAGCGTCAAGGAGGTCCTGAAGTACGTCGTCTCCGACGGCACCGACATCGGTGACCTCCACCAGACGGTCGAGGACAAGCAGGCCGGCGTGACCTACCACGTGCAGGCCGGCAAGGGCACCACGTCCACGATCCGCGAGGGCAAGACGGTCATGTACACCGAGAGCATCTCCGGCAACCTGCTCGGTCTGATCCCGGTGACCTTCGACCCGAAGCACCCGCCGCCGCTGAACATCCCGCTGATCTACTTCACCAAGGTGAAGGTCGTCCAGGCGGGCCAGTTCGGCGGAACGCTCACCGTCCCGGGCATGCACCAGTTCATGACCGACTGAGCAGACGGTCACCCAGGACCCGTCCGGGAGCCGCACAGACCGAGGGCGCCCCCTGTTTCCAGGGGGCGCCCTCGGTGCTGTCCTATGCGCTGGGGCACGGCCGGCGGTGTCAGTCGCGGGCGCCGCCGCCCAGGTGGTGCACCCGGACCATGTTGGTGGTCCCCGGGACACCGGGGGGCGAGCCGGCGGTGATGACCGCGATGTCCCCTTCGTTGAAGCGGTTGAGCTTGACCATCTCGTGGTCGACCAGGTCGACCATCTCGTCGGTGCTGTTCACGAACGGCACGACGTGCGACTCGACACCCCAGCTCAGAGCGAGCTGGTTACGGGTGGACTCATCGGTGGTGTACGCGATGATCGGCTGCGACGCGCGATAGCGGGAGAGCCGGCGGGCGGTGTCACCGGACTGCGTGAACGCCACCAGCGCCCGTCCGCCGAGGAAGTCGGCGATCTCGCAGGCGGCACGGGCGATCGAACCACCCTGCGTGCGCGGCTTCTTGCCCGGCACCAGCGGCTGCAGACCCTTGGAGAGCAGTTCCTCCTCGGCCGCCGCGACGATCTTCGACATCGTCCGGACGGTCTCCAGCGGGTACGCGCCCACGCTGGACTCCGCCGACAGCATGACCGCGTCCGCGCCGTCCAGGATCGCGTTGGCCACGTCGGAGGCCTCGGCGCGCGTGGGGCGGGAGTTGGTGATCATCGACTCCATCATCTGGGTCGCCACGATCACCGGCTTGGCGTTGCGGCGGCACAGCTCGATGAGCCGCTTCTGCACCATGGGGACCTTCTCGAGCGGGTACTCGACGGCCAGGTCGCCACGGGCGACCATCACGCCGTCGAACGCCATCACGACGTCCTCCATGTTCTCCACCGCCTGCGGCTTCTCCACCTTGGCGATGACGGGGACCCGGCGGCCCACCTCGTCCATCACCTTGTGGACGTCCCGCACGTCTTCGGCGTCCCGCACGAAGGACAGCGCCACCAGGTCGCAGCCCATCCGCAGGGCGAACCGCAGGTCCTCGACGTCCTTCTCGGACAGAGCGGGCACGTTGACGGCCGCGCCGGGCAGGTTGATGCCCTTGTGGTCGGAGATGACACCGCCCTCGATGACCTCGGTCCGCACACGGGGACCGTCCACCTCCAGGACCTTCAGCTCGACGTTGCCGTCGTTGATGAGGACCTGGTCGCCGGGGGCGACGTCACCGGGCAGACCCTTGTACGTCGTACCGCAGATCTGCTTGTCGCCCGGCACGTCCTCGGCGGTGATGGTGAACTCGTCACCGCGCACCAGCTCCACGGGACCCTCGGCGAAGGTCTCCAGACGGATCTTCGGGCCCTGGAGGTCGGCGAGGACACCGATGGCCTTGCCGGTCTCGGCGGCGGCGGCCCGGACCCGGTCGTAACGGCCCTGGTGCTCGGCGTGACTGCCGTGGCTGAAATTGAAACGGGCCACGTTCATGCCGGCCTCGATGAGGGCGACCAGTTGCTCGTGGGAGTCGACCGCGGGGCCGAGAGTACAGACGATTTTCGAACGGCGCATGGGACGATCCTATCGGTTTGTTTCGCTACGGAATATTCCGTCTGGCGGAATGCAAATGGGCGGCTCCGCGCTCAGTCGTGTTACCGGTGTGTATTTCCCGACTGTGCTCGACTGCTCGACTGTCCTTTGCTCATTTGTCGACCAAGGCGTACGTCTGTGTCGCGATCTCCAGTTCCTCGTCCGTCGGCACCACCGCGACCGCGACCCGCGCGCCGACCGGCGAGATCAGCCGTGCCTCGCCGCTCCGTACGGCGTTCAACTCGCCGTCGACCGCGAGGCCGAGGCCCTCCAGGCCCGCCACCGCGGCCTCCCGCACGGGCGCCGCGTTCTCGCCGACCCCGGCGGTGAACGCGACGGCGTCCACCCGGCCGAGCACCGCGCAGTAGGCGCCGATGTACTTCTTCAACCGGTGAATGTAGATGTCGAAGGCCAGCTTCGCCCGCTCGTCGCCCTCGTCGATACGCCGGCGTATTTCCCGCATGTCGTTGTCGCCGCAGAGCCCGATCAGACCGCTCCTCTTGTTGAGGAGAGTGTCGATCTCGTCCGTGGACATTCCGCCAACGCGCATCAAATGAAAGATGACGGCCGGGTCCATGTCTCCCGACCGCGTACCCATCACGAGCCCCTCCAAAGGCGTCAGCCCCATGGAGGTGTCCACGCACCGGCCGCCCTCGACCGCCGACGCGGACGCCCCGTTGCCGAGGTGCAGCACGATGACGTTGACGTCCTCCGGCGCCTTGCCCAGCAGTTCGGCGGTGGCCCGGGAGACATACGCGTGCGAGGTGCCGTGGAAGCCGTAGCGCCGGATGCGGTGTGCGTCGGCCGTCTCCACGTCGATGGCGTAACGGGCGGCGGACTCCGGCATGGTGGTGTGGAACGCCGTGTCGAACACCGCCACCTGAGGCAGGTCCGGGCGCAGCGCCCGGGCCGTACGGATACCGGTCAGGTTGGCCGGGTTGTGCAGCGGGGCCACCGGGATCAACCGCTCGATCTCGGCGAGTACGGCGTCGTCGACGACCGTCGGCTCGGTGAAGCCCTGCCCGCCGTGCACGACACGGTGCCCGATGGCGGCCAGCTCGGGGGAGTCCAGGCCCAGCCCGTCCGTGGCCAGCTCCTCGGCGACGGCCTTGAGCGCGGCCTCGTGGTCGGCGATCGGGCCGCTGCGCTCGCGGGATGAGCCCTCGCCGGTGAGCGGCGTGTGCTTCAGCCGGGAGGTGTCCTCGCCGATCCGCTCCACCAGGCCCACGGCCAGACGGCTGCTGTCGCGCATGTCGAGCAGCTGGTACTTCACGGAGGAGGAGCCGGAGTTGAGGACGAGGACGCGGGAGGCTGCGCTGGTGGCGGTCACGGTGGTCGGGTGCTTTCTGTCGGCGGTGGGGGTCACTCGGCGGCGGGGGCGGCGGCCGGCGCGGGTGTCTGGGCCTGGATCGCCGTGATGGCGACGGTGGTGACGATGTCCTGCACGAGCGCACCCCGGGACAGGTCGTTGACCGGCTTGCGCAGACCCTGGAGGACCGGTCCGACCGCGAGGGCGCCGGCCGAACGCTGCACGGCCTTGTAGGTGTTGTTGCCGGTGTTGAGGTCCGGGAAAATCAACACCGTTGCCTGGCCCGCCACTTCGGAGTCCGGCAGCTTGGTCGCCGCGACACTCGGCTCGACGGCGGCGTCGTACTGGATCGGCCCCTCGATCAACAGATCGGGCCGCCGGGACCGCACGATCCCGGTGGCCTCCCGCACCTTGTCGACGTCGGCGCCCGAACCGGACGTCCCCGTGGAGTACGACAGCATCGCGATCCTCGGCTCCACACCGAACCGCTGGGCCGTCGCGGCCGACTGGATGGCGATGTCGGCGAGCTGCTCGGCGTTCGGGTCCGGGTTGACCGCGCAGTCGCCGTACACCAGCACCTTGTCGGCGAGGCACATGAAGAAGACGGACGAGACGATGTCGGCGTCCGGCTTGGTCTTGATGATCTCGAAGGCGGGCCGGATGGTGGCGGCCGTGGAGTGCACCGACCCCGACACCATGCCGTCCGCGAGTCCTTCCTGCACCATGAGCGTGCCGAAGTAGTTCACGTCGGACACGACGTCGTACGCCAGCTCCATGCTGACGTTCTTGTGGGCCCGGTACCGGGCGTACTTCTCCGCGAACGTGTTCCGGATCTCGGAGGTCCCCGGGTCGATGAGCTGGCAGTCGCCGAGGTCGATGCCGAGGTCGGCGGCCTTCTTGCGGATCTGCTCGACCGGGCCGAGGAGGGTGAGGTCGCACACCCCGCGCCGCAGCAGCACCTCCGCCGCGTGCAGCACCCGCTCCTCGGTGCCCTCGGGCAGGACCACCCGGCGCCGCTCGGAGCGGGCCCGCTCCAGCAGGGTGTGCTCGAACATCATCGGTGTGACACGGTCGCTGCTCGGCGCCGAGACGCGGGTGCGCAGCTCGGCGGTGTCGACGTACCGCTCGAAGAGGCCGAGCGCGGTCTCCGCCTTGCGCGGCGTCACCGCGCTCAACTTCCCCTCCATGGAGAAGAGTTCGGAGGCGGTGAGGAAGGAGCCGCTCTCGACGGCGACCACGGGCGTGCCGGGGGCGAGGCGGGCGGCCAGCGTGAGCACCTCGTCGCTGGGCCGCTCGTCGAGGGTGAGCAGGACACCGGCGATGGGCGGGGTCCCGGCGCTGTGGGCGGCGAGGGCGCCGACGACGAGGTCCGCGCGGTCGCCGGGGGTGACGACCAGACAGCCCGGTGTCAGGGCGTTGAGGAAGTTCGGCAGCATGGCACCGCCGAAGACGAAGTTCAACGCGTCCCGGGCGAGACCGGAGTCGTCGCCGAGGAGGACCTCGCCGCCGAGGGCGTGGGTGATCTGGGCGACGGTCGGGGCGGAGAGCGCGGGCTCGTCGGGCAGCACGTAACAGGGGACCCGGAGCGGCAGCCGGGCGTCACCGAGCCGCTCGGCCACTTCGTCACGGTCGGCGGGCGCGACCCGGTTGACGACCATGGCGAGGACATCACAGCCCAGTCCCTCGTACGCGCGGTACGCGTTGTGCGTCTCGGCGGCGACGGACTCGGCGGTCTGCTTCCGCCCGCCGACGACGGGGACGACGGAGGCACCGAACTCGTTGGCGAGCCGGGCGTTGAGGGACAGCTCGTCCGGGAACTGGGTGTCGGCGAAGTCCGTACCCAGTACGAGGACGACGTCGTAGTCACGCGCGACGGCGTGGAACCGGTCGACGAGTGTCGAGACGAGTTCGTCCGTGCCGTGCTCGGCCTGGAGGGTGGACGCCTCGTGGTAATCCATGCCGTACACGGTCGCCGGGTCCTGGGCGAGGCGATAGCGGGCGCGCAGCAGGTCGAAGAGCCGGTCCGGACCGTGGTGCAGAAGCGGGCGGAACACCCCCACCCGGTCGATCTGGCGGGTCAGGAGCTCCATGATCCCCAGCTCGACGACCTGGCGGCCGTCGCCGCGGTCGATCCCGGTCACGTACACGCTGCGCGTCACGTGTGCTCTCCGTTTCATGTGGGACGTGTAGGGCGTGCGGTCCGGCGGACGCGGGTGTCTCGACCCCGGACGAAATTCACCGTCGCGGCGGACGGAAACCCTCTTGACAATACCTCTGGCCATGGATAAGGCGCCCATCGCCCTGCAGGGGCTCTGGGAGGCTGGTGAGCGGGGTGGTGAGCGGCGTGGTGAGCGGGGCCGCGGGCGAGGCCGCAGGCGGGGCCGTGGGCGACGCGGGGAGCGGGGGCGGGCGGGGCGGACGGGCGCGGCGACCCCCCGGCAGGCGTGAAACAATCGGACTGGCTCACAAGTAACAGCATCGACCAGGACGATCAGGACGATCAGGAGACACAGCACGATGCGTATCGGAGTTCTCACCGCAGGCGGCGACTGTCCGGGCCTGAACGCAGTGATCCGGTCGGTCGTGCACCGAGCGGTCGCCCAGTACGGCGACGAGGTCATCGGCTTCGAGGACGGCTACGCCGGTCTGCTCGACGGCCGCTACCGCACTCTCGACCTGGAGTCCGTCAGCGGCATCCTCGCCCGCGGCGGCACCATCCTCGGCTCCTCCCGGCTCCAGCGCGACCGCCTCCGCGAGGCCTGCGAGAACGCGCAGGACATGGCGCACCAGTTCGGCATCGACGTACTGATCCCCATCGGCGGCGAGGGCACGCTGACGGCGGCACGGATGCTGAGCGACGTGGGTCTGCCGGTGGTCGGGGTCCCCAAGACGATCGACAACGACATCTCGTCGACCGATCGGACCTTCGGTTTCGACACGGCCGTGGGTGTCGCCACGGAGGCGATGGACCGCCTGAAGACGACCGCGGAGTCCCATCAGCGGGTGATGGTCGTCGAGGTCATGGGCCGCCACGCGGGCTGGATCGCGCTGGAGTCGGGGATGGCGGCGGGTGCGCACGGCATCTGCCTGCCGGAACGGGCCTTCGACCCTGCCGACCTGGTGAAGATGGTCGAGGAGCGCTTCGCGCGCGGCAAGAAGTTCGCGGTCATCTGTGTCGCGGAAGGCGCCCACCCCGCCGAGGGTTCCATGGACTACGGCCACGGCGCGATCGACCAGTTCGGCCACGAGCGCTTCCAGGGCATCGGCACGGCGCTCGCGTACGAATTGGAGCGCCGCCTCGGCAAGGAGGCCAAGCCGGTCATCCTCGGCCACGTCCAGCGCGGCGGCACCCCGACCGCGTACGACAGGGTGCTCGCCACGCGCTTCGGCTGGCACGCGGTCGAGGCCGCGCACCGGGCCGACTTCGGCCGGATGACCGCGTTGCGCGGCACCGAGGTGGTGATGGTGCCGCTGGCGGAGGCGGTGACCGCACTGAAGACGGTGCCGAAGGATCGGATGGACGAGGCGGAGTCGGTGTTCTAGAACCCTGCTGCCGGAGGCGGCCGGGTCACCAGGTCGGCGTCCGGGTCAATAGGTCGGCGTTCTTCGAACCAGTGACCAGAAGTGGTCGACGATCCGGTCCAGGTAGGTGCGGGCGGCCTCGCCCACGTCGGTCGCGGCGGTGTCCTCGGCCCAGGTGAGGCCCGCGGCCATCCGGCCCTGGTAGTCGGAGTGCATCTCCTGCAGAACGTCTTCCAGGAGGTGTCGGTCGAGGCGCCGGTCGAGGCGCCGGTCGAGGGACAGCAGCTTGGCGGCCGGCCGTACGTAGGCCTGCCAGCGCGTGCTGACCGCGCCCTGGAGCAGTGCGACGAGCTTCGCCTCGCGTCCCGTGACGGTGATCAGTTCGGGCAATGAGAGATCGAGCACGTCGGCGAGGGCGGCGGCCTGCCGGTCGGTGCCGCGCCACTCCTCGCTCTCCTCCATGCGTAGGTACGCCGACAGTTCCAGGCCGACGGCGCGCGCGACGTCCTCGGCGGCCAGACCACGGGCCCGGCGGTGCTCGGGCAAGGTCCGGGGCGTGCCGATGAGTTCACCGGCCGAGCACCACAACACCCCTGCCAGCGCGGTGAGTTCGGGGCTCGTCGGTGTCATCGTGCCGCGCTCCCACGCGGCGACCAGGTCCGGGGTGACGTACGGGAGCCCGTACGAGGAGCGCATGCCGTAGGCGACGTGCTCGGGCCCCATGCCGAGGGCGACGCGGAGTTCCCGGGCGGCGGGGGCGTTGAAGGGCGGGGTGGGGGTGGCGGCTGTCTGCGAGTCCGGGTACGGGGCCGTGTACGGCTGCTGGGGCTGCCGTTCGTGGGCTGAGCGTCGGTGCACGCGCACAACGTAGGGGCGCGGGACTGCGGTGACTACGGGCTGTTCGGCCACAATCACGGATTGTAGGAAGCTACGGTTTGTGGGAGGTGTGTGGTCGGAGTGGCCTGGGTGGGAGGCTGGGCGGGGGTGCCTGGGCGGGCGTGCCTGGGTCGTGCAGGGCGAGGAAGCGGAACGGGCCATGGACCGGCTCACCCGCAAGTACATCGGGGAGGAACGGTATCCGTGGCCGCTGCCCGGCGAGCGGCGGCTGATTGATCCTGATCGAGCCGGTGCGGGTGCGGAGGGTTGTGGGGTGGAGCCGTTTCCGGGCAGGGGTGTTGCCGGTGGCGTGACCGGGCGGCCGGGGCGGGTGAGCGACTCACCGCAGCGTCGATGTCAGGCGCACCGTCGGCGTACAGGACGGCACGACCGGCACCGCGCAAGGCGATCGGCTTTCACAGGACGACGTTCGCGGCGTGCGTGCGGGCTTCGTCGGCCAGGTCGAGGGCATCGGCACGGGTGTAGGCACGGACGGCCTCGAGCCAGTGGGCACGGGCTTCGGCGGGACGGCCGGTTCTCCTGTGGGCCTCGCCCAGGTTCTCGAGGGTCAGGCCTGTCTCGTACCAACTCACGGCCTCCCGGAAGATCGCCAGGGCCTTGCCGTGCGCCTCGATCGCCTCCTCTCCCCGATCCGCTTCCAGCAGGGCATTGCCGAGGTTGGTCCACGCGTAAGCCTCGCCGAGGCGGTCCTCGCCGGCCCTGCAGAGGTCACGGGCGCGGACGAGGGCGGTGATGGCCTCACCTGTCCGGCCCGCGCCTCGCAGAGCGATGCCGAGGTTGTTCCACGCCGCCGTCTCGCCGTGGAGGTCCCCGGCGGCCGCGTACAGTTCGCGGGCACGGGCGTGGGCGTCGATCGCCTCCTCCCCCCGCCCCTCTTCCCGTAGAGCGATGCCGAGGTTGTTCCACGCCTTGGCCTTGCCGTGGGTGTACAGGGCCAGGGCCCTGGTGTGGGCGTCGATCGCCTTCTTCCCATGGCCCGCTTCCCGTAGAGCGAGGCCGAGATTGTTCCACGCGACGGCCTCGCAGTGGCGGTCTCCGGAGCGCTGCGCGGCTTTCTGCGCGGCCTCGTAGACGCCGATGCGGTCGTCGAAAAATCGCCGCAAAGCGAGATACTCCCCAAGGCACAGCGCCAGCAGCACCGCCGCGTCCGCGAACCGCTCCTCCCCCGCCCACAGCACCGTCGCCACCAACCCTGCCCGTTCCCCATCCAGCCACGCGAGTGCCTGCGCCCGGGTGGTGAACCGTTCGGGCTCTGCCATCCCCGGCAACCACCGCAACCGGCTGTCCGCTGCGTTCGCCCAGCGGTAGTAGAACTCCAGGATTCGCTCCCGCGCCGCTTCCCCCTCTTCCCGGAGTGCCTCGTCCTCAGCGACCACGCTCAGTCCGAACGCTCGCACCAAGTCATGCAGCCGCCATCGGTCGGAGGCCCGCCCCCCGCCGTCGCGGACGGGTGCGACGAGATAGGCGGTGACCAAACCCTCCAGCAGGTCCAGCGCGGCAGGTGTGTCCAGATCGAGCAGCGCGGTCACCGCCTCCGTAGTGGTCTCCGAGCCGGGAGCGAGGGACAGCAGCCGAAGCAACCGGGCCTGGTCCGGGGGCAGTCTGCGATACGACGTCTCCAGTACGGGGCGCAGGACGAGTGAGCGGTCGTTCAGGTCCCGCACCGGACTGCCCCTGTCGAGGGCCGCGGTCGGGTCCTCGGCCTCCCTGATCTGGGCCACCGACCAAGCGATGTCCCGGTACCGGCGTCGGTGGAGCATCCCGGCCGCGATCTGGAGGGCGAGGGGCAAGCCGCCGCACAGCGAGGCGATTTCGCGCAGGGCTTCCGGTTCCCGACTGGGGCGGTCGTCGCGTTCGTCGGTGGTGTGAAGGGCGTGGGTGATGAGGGCGACGGACGTTTCCCTGTCGAGGGTGCCGAGCTCGATCACACGAACGGAGTTGACGTTCGGGTAGTCCCGGGAGGTGATCAGTACTGAGTGGTGAGCCGTGCCGGGGACGAGAGACAGGTACGGGGACGCGGCCGAGGCGTTGTCCAGGATCAGTAGCATCCGGTCCTGCCGCGCGGAGAGGAGACGCTGATACTCGTCGTACTGACGTGCCGTCGTAGGCGGCAGGTCCGTCCCCCGCACCCCCATGGCGTCCAGCAGCGCCAGGACGCCCTGGTCCGCCGTCGCCGGGTTGTCGTCGTAGCCGCGCAGGTCGATGAAGAGGAAGCCGCCGGGGAACCAGCCCTCCGCCCCCGCCCGATGCGCCGCCTCCACCGCGAGCGCCGTCTTGCCGATGCCGCCCATGCCGGTGACGGCCGAGATGAGGAGTGGGGTGCCCTCGTCCGAGGTGGGGGCGAGGCGGGGGAGCAGGCGGTCGAGTTCCGCCGTGCGGCCGGTGAAGCCGGGAGGGCGGTGTGGGAGGGTGGTGGTCGCGACCGGGACCGGGCCGTGGGCGCGTTCCCGGCCCTGAGGCCGGTCCTCGGCGCTAGCGTCCGTCCGACTTGCCCGTGACGGGCCCGTGGAAGGTGCCCCCTCGGAAGTCGATGTGATCGCCGCCGTAAGTGGCTCCGCCTTCGGTTCCGCGCAAGGGACCCTCCTGGGAGTCGGAGGAGCCGCCGCCGCGCGGCCGGTGTTTGCGGAGGACGGCCACGGCCACGGCAGCGGCCTGCTTGGAGGCCAGATCCTGGGTGCCCGAGGCGTCCGCCTTGTGCTTGTGGCGGTTGGCGCAGTCGCTGATGCCCCGGATGACGAGCGCGTCCAACTGGCCGTTGAGGTGGGCCGCGTGAGCCGCGCCCGACCCCTCCATCTCGATCGCGCAGGCGTCGTTGTAGTGGTGGCGGATGTGCTCGGCGAGCGCGGACCTGTCGTCGGCCAGGACGACGTCACCACACGCGATCGGCTTCAGATGGCCCCGTACGTCCGGCAGACCCCGCAGCGCGGAACGCGCCGCCGGCACGAGTCGGGCCGACCCGTGCCAGACCTCGGGCCGGGCCTGGAAGCCCTTGGAGGTCTGCTTGCCGCCGTGGATGCCGTACACCTTCGTACCGACCACCACGTCACCGATCTCGATGTCGTCCTTGAGCCCGCCCGCCACTCCCACGAAGAGCAGCACCTCAGGGCGGAGCCAGCCGACGATCTGCGTCGCGCGCGCGGCGGCGTGCACCGCGCCCTCGCCCAGCTCGGAGACAGCCACGATCCAGGACGTGCCCTCGATCCGACCGACCTCGACGCGGGCCCCGTCCTCGTGGACGAGTTCCTCGGGGTCCAGGTCCGTCAGGAGAGCACGTACGGCGTCGTACTCGACCGGAAGCGCGGTGAGGACGACGGCTGATACGGGGTGTGTGTCAGATTTGGGCACCTGCCCACGGTACTGCCAAGTCGAGGATGGGGCCGGGTTGTTGACCAGTGGAGGAAGGCAGGTCCGGCCCTCGCTCCGAAGCCGTACCGTTGACTCACGGTACGGAACGGGGAGCGGACGGGCGTATGAAAGCGGCGTTGCTGACCGCCCTGGCCGAGGGCGCGTGCGGGGATGACGGACGCCGGGCGGTGGAGTCGCTGGCTCGGGCGGTCGGGCTGGACGCCGGGGCGTCGGTCGCGGAACTCGCCGAGTCGGCACGGGACCCGGCACGGCGGGATGCCGTACGGGAATGGGGCGAGCGGCTGGCCGGCCTGCTCGCTGGAGATCTGGCGGGCGCGGGTGCCGTGGCGGCGGCCATGGAACGGCAACCACGCCATCGAGCTGTTCCGGGCCGCCGGGGACCGCCACCGCGAGGCCATGGCGCGGAACAGTCTCGGCGTCGCCCTGCGGGGAGGGGGCCGGGTGGAGGAGGCGATCGAGGCGCACGGCACGGCCCTCGAGATCTACCGGGAGTTCGAGGACTGGTACCGCGTGGGCACCGCCCTGCAGAACCTGGCCCTTGTCCAGGAGGAGGCCCACCGTCCCGTCGAAGCCCGCGCCCACCTGCTGCAGGCCGCCGACGCCTACACCCGAGGCAACGCCCTCACCGAAGCAGCCCAGGCCCGCGCCTGGGCCGAAATGCTGGGCTAACCCCCACCCACTCCCTCACCCCTTGACCGCCCCGCCCAGAGCGAACCCCCCACCCAGCCGCCGGGCCACTCCCACGTACAAAAGGATCACCGGAGTCGAGTAAATGACCGAGAACGCCGCCAACTGCCCATAGACCACCGTCCCCCGATTCCCGAAGAACTCATTGATGCTCACCGCCGCCGGCATCTGTTCCGGTGTGAGGAGCAGCATGAACGGGACGAAGAAGTTCCCCCACATCATCACGAACGAGAAGACGGTCACCACGGCGACCCCCGGCCCCATCAGCGGCAACACCACCCGCACCAGCGACTGAAGCGACGACGCCCCGTCCGTCCACGCCGCCTCCTCCAATTCCTTCGGCACCCCGTCCATGAAGTTCTTCATCAGCCAGATCGCGAACGGCAATTGGGACGCGGCGAAGAAGAAGATGGTGCCCTGCATGGTGTCGATCAGGTTCACCTGGACGAACAACGCGTACACCGGAACCATGATCGCCGTGATCGGGAGGCTCGTCGCGAAGAGGATCGTCAGGAGGAAAGGGCGGTTGAGGCGGGAGCGGAAGCGAGAGAGCGGGTACGCCGCCAAGGCCGCGCACACCACCGTCAATGCGGTCCCCCCGCCGCACAGCAGCAGGCTGTTCAGCAGCGGCGTGAACGTGATTTCCGGCGTCAGGACCGCGTCGAAGTTGTCCAGCGTCACGCCGTCCGGGACTTTCACCGTCAGGTTCGCCCGCGGGTCCACCGACGAGAGGACCACCCAGGCCAGTGGGAGGACGAAGGCCGCGGCGATGACGAGCAGCCCCGCGTCGGCTGCCAGTCGTCGGGTATTCAGGAGGGCCACGACGCTCACACCTCCGTTCGCAGCAGGCGCAGATAGATCACCGAGAACAGCGAACCCGCCACCAGCAGCAGAAGCGCCACCGCCGTGCCATAGCCGATCATGCTCTTCTGGAACGCCTCCTCGTACATGAACAACGGGAGCGTTTGGCTCTTGCCGCCCGGCCCGCCCCTCGTCATCACCCATATCAAGCCGAAGACCGACAACGTCTGCAGCGTGATGAGCATCAGATTCGTGCCGATGGAGCGGCGGATCATCGGCAGCGTGATGTGCCACATACGCCGCCAGCCGCCCGCGCCGTCCACCTCCGCCGCCTCGGTTATCTCCTTCGGGACTTCGTTCAGAGCCGCCGAATAGACCAGCATGGAGAATGCCGTGCCCCGCCAGACGTTCGCGAAGGACACCGCCAGGATCGGAAGGGTGTAGAGCCAGTTCTGGGTGGGGAGGTGGAGCCAGCCCAGGACGGCGTTCAGGGTGCCCTCGCGGCGGAAGAAGGCGTAGAGGAGGAAGCCGGCCACCACCTCCGGCAGGACCCAGGCCGTGACGACGATTCCGCCCACCAGCGTGCGGACGGGTTTCGAGGCGCGTTGCATCAGGGCGGCCAGCGCCAGGCCCAGCGTGTTCTGGCCGAGCAGGGCCGAGACCACCGTGAAGACCAGGGTCAGCCAGACCGCGTTGAGGAACGCCTCGTCCTGGAAAGCCGTACGGAAGTTCTCCAAGCCGGTGAACGAGTCCTCGGCCTGGCCGGTGAGTTGGAGGTCGGTGAAGGCGATGTAGGCGCAGTACGCGATGGGGCCGGCCAGGAAGAGGAGAAGGAGGACGGTCGCGGGGGTGAGGGGGAGGGCGCGGGTGAGCGTTCGGAGCGTGGGGTGGGGCGGCCCCTGTGCCGGCCCTTTCATACGCGGGAGCTCATTCCTCGACCACCTCGACCACCTGGTCGTCCGTCGCCGCCTTCAGCTCCTCGTCGTAGTTCCGCGCCGCCTCGGAGACCGACGCGTCGCCCGTCGTCACGGATTCCATCGCTTCCTGGATGGCCGTGGAGACCTTCGGGTACGCCGGGTACGCCGGGCGGTAGTGCGTGCTCGCCACGAGATCCGTGAAGAACTCGATGCCGGGTTGCGCCTCCGCGTAGGCCGGGTCGGACGCCACGTCCTCGCGGACCGCTATCCCCGAGTTGGCGATGTACCACTTCTGGGCGTTCGCCTTCGTCTGCATCGTCTTGATGAACTCGAAGGCGAGGTCGGGATTGGCGGCCTTGTCGGGGATGGCCCAGGTCCAGCCGCCGGACATGCTCACCTTGCCGGGGGACTGCCCGTTCTGGGTGGGCATGTGGGCGAGGCCCAGCTGTTCCGACCACTGGGGCCATGCGTGGCCGCTGCCGGGGAGCCAGTCCTGGGGGAGCCAAGAGCCGTCCAGGTTGATGCCGAGTCTGCCCTCGGGGAGGAGTTCACCACGTACTCGGGTGGAGATGTTGGGGTCGAGGGCGTCGGAGACTTCCGGGCCGAGCTTCTCCTTGTAGACCGTTTCCACGAAGGTGAGGGCGTCCTTGAAACCCTGGGTTCCGGCCTTCCACTTCTTGGAATTCTCGTCGTATAGGGGGTCGGACCCGGAGGCGGTCGCGCCTTCCGTGCCGTAGAGCAGCATTTCGAAGCCCTGCATGGTGGCGGCCTCACCCGCCGGTTTGCCCGTGTAGACGTTGAGCGGAATGACGTCGGGGACCTTCTGCTTGATCGTGCGGGCGGCCGAGAGGATGTCGTCCCACGTCTTCGGCTGCCAGTCGGCCGGCAGGCCCGCCTTCTCGAAGATTCCCTTGTCGAACCACAGGCCCCGGGTGTCCGTGCCGTCCGGAACGCCGTACGTCTTGCCGTCCTCGGCCTTCGCCGCGGTCTTGGCCGTGTCGATGAACTGGTCCCAGTCCCTCCAGCCGGCCAAGTAGTCGTCGAGGGGCCTCAGATAACCGCTCGTGATGTCCGAGTTGATGAGGAACGTGTCCTCGTAGACCAGGTCCGGCGCCGTCTTCGGGGAGCGCAGCATCTGCTGGACCTTGGTGTAGTACTCCGAGTCCGGGGCCTTGATCGGGACGAGTTTCACCTTCTTTCCCGGATTCGCCTTCTCGAACTGTTTCTTGATGTCGGCGAGGAAGGTGTCCAGCACGCGGATCTGGTTGTCCGTGGACTGCTTGTAGGAGACCTCCACGGTGTCCGGGTCGCTGCCGGAGCCGCTGCCGCAGGCCGCGAGCGCGCCGGGGGCGGTGATCGCCAGGGCCGCGGTGAGAAGGAGGCGGAGGGGGGATCGGCGGGGGTGGGGTGCGGTGGGGCGCACGGGCACGACCTCCTGCTGGCTACGTCGTTGTGGCCTGGGTGGGTGCCCGGTGACCGTACGAGCAGTGGTCTAGTCAGGTCAATGCGTGTGCACCGGTTCCCCGTAAGGTACTGAGCAAGTGGCTTGAGCAGAGCATTCGTTGGCGTCGGCTAGGGGGCAAGGGTGTCGGATCGGGACGACGTCACCGTCGGGCAGTTGCTGCTCGCCGAGTACCAGAGCGTCAAGGACGAACAGAAGACACGGATCGGGTTCCGGGACAATCTGCTCTACGTCACGCTCACCGTCCTCGCGGCCGTCATCGCCGCCTCCGCGCAGGCGAAGCAGCCCGCCATGCTGCTCGCGTTGCCGCCCGTGTGTGTGGTGCTCGGGTGGACCTACCTCGTCAACGACGAGAAGATCTCGGCGATCGGGGCGTACGTACGAGGGGATCTCGGGCCGCGGCTCGCTCGGCTCGCCGGTGCGGAGAAGGTTTTCGACTGGGAAGTCGCACATCGGTCCGACGCGCGCAGGCGGTCGCGCAAAGCCATACAGTGCGGGATCGACCTGCTGGCCTTCTGCGTCGTTCCGTTCGCCGGGCTTCTCGTCTACTGGGCGAGCGGCAGGACCGGTCCCGGGCTCGTCGTCCTGTCCGCCGTCGAAGCCCTCACCGTCGTCGGACTCGGTGTCCAGGTCGTCATCTACGCCAAGCCCTTCGGTGGGTCGAGCGGGCCGAGCGGGTCCAGCGGTTCCGGCGCTGCCTCCGACTGACCCGCCCTACTGCCCCTTCACCCACCGGTACTGCAACTCCGGCCGCCCCACCTGCCCGTACTGCGGACTACGCGCCGCCCGTCCGGCGTCCACCAGGTGCTCCAGATAACGCCGGGCCGTGATGCGCGAGATGCCGACCGCCTCCGCCACCCCGGCCGCCGTCAGGCCCTCGCCCGCGTCCCGCAGCGTCACCGTCACCCGCTCCAGTGTGGGCGCGCTCAGACCCTTCGGCAGTGCCGCCGGGCCCGGTGCCCGCAGGGTCGCCAGCGCCCGGTCCACCTCGTCCTGGCCGCTCGCCTCGCCCGCCGACGCGTGGAACTCGGCGTAACGGACCAGGCGGTCGCGGAGGGTTGCGAAAGTGAAGGGTTTCAGGACGTATTGCACGACCCCGAGCGAGACGCCCTCCCGCACCACCGTCAGGTCCCGCGCCGACGTCACCGCTATCACGTCGGCGTGGTAACCGGCGGCGCGCAGCGAGCGGGCCAGCTGCAGGCCGTGCACGTCCGGCAGGTGCAGGTCCAGCAGGAGCAGGTCCACCGGCATGCGGTCGAGGGCCCGGCGCGCCTCCGCGCCCGTGTGGGCCTTGCCCACCGCTGCGAAGCCGGGGACGCGGCCGACGTACATCATGTGCGCGTCGGCGGCCACGGGGTCGTCCTCGACGACCAGGACTCTGATGGGATCGGCACCGGTCATACGTCGTCGCCTCCAGGCACAGCTTCGGCCACGTCGGCCCGGAGGGCCCGGACAGCATGGGTGGGACCCGCCGTGCGCAGCGGCAGGCGTACCTCGAACTCCGCGCCACCGCCGGGCGCCTCCGACACCGTCAGTGTGCCCTCGTGACGGCGCGCGGTCTGCCGTACGAGTGCCAGGCCGAGGCCCCGGCCGCCCGGGCCGGACGGTTTCGTGGAGAAGCCGCGTTCGAAGACGGCCTCCGTGTGGGCGGGGTCCACGCCGCTGCCGGTGTCGGCGACCCGCAGCACCAGCACGGAGTCGTCCGTATCTTCCTCACACCCGTCAGGCCCGTCAGGTCCGTCAGGCCCGTCCGTGTACGCCGTCACCGTCACCCTCGCCCCCACCGATCCCTGCGCAGCGTCCACCGCGTTGTCGATCAGGTTGCCCAGAACCGTGACCAGGTCACGCGCGGGGAGGGACTCGGGGAGGAGACCGTCGTCGATGTGGCTGTCCTCGGACACCACCAGCTCCACGCCCCGCTCGTTCGCCTGGGCGGCCTTGCCCAGCAGCAGGGCCGCCAGCACCGGCTCGCTCACCGCCGCCACGACCTTGTCCGTCAGTGCCTGGGCCAGCTCCAGCTCGGCCGTCGCGAAGTCGATCGCCTCGTCCGAGCGGCCCAGCTCGATGAGGGAGACGACCGTGTGCAGGCGGTTCGCGGCCTCGTGGGCCTGTGAGCGCAGCGCCTGCGTGAAGCCGCGTTCGGAGTTCAGCTCGCCCATGAGGGACTGGAGTTCGGTCACGTCCCGCAGGGTGACGACCGTGCCCCGGCGCTGGCCGCCCGACACCGGTGAGGTGTTCACCACCAGCACCCGGTCGGCGGCCAGATGGACCTCGTCCACCCGGGGCTCCGACGACAGGAACGCTCCCGTCAGGGGTGTCGGCAGGCCCAGTTCCGCGACCGAGCGGCCCACGATCTCGTCCGTCACGTCCAGCAGTTCCCGCGCCCCGTCGTTGATCAGGGCCACCCGGTACTGGCCGTCGAGCATCAGCAGGCCCTCGCGTACGGCGTGCAGGGCGGCCTGGTGGTAGTCGTGCATGTTGCTGAGCTCGGCCGCGTTCATGTTGTGGGTGTGGCGGCGGAGGCGTGCGTTGACGATGTAGGTGCCGATGCCGCCGAGGGCGAGGGCGCCGGCGGCCACTCCGACGAGGGCGGTGAGCTGGTCCTGGACGCGGTCACTGATCGCCTGGACCCTGATGCCGGCGCTGACCAGGCCGATGACCTCGCCGTTCTCCATGATCGGGGTGACCGCTCGGACGGACGGGCCGAGGGTGCCCGTGTAGGTCTCGGTGAAGGACTCGCCCCGCTGTGCCCTCTCGATGTGACCGAGGAAGTGCTCGCCTATCCGCTCCGGGTCGGGGTGCGTCCAGCGGATGCCGCCGGGGGTCATGATCGTGACGAAGTCGACGCCGGCGTGCCGCTGCACCTCGGTGGCGTACGGCTGGAGCCGCCGGGTCGGGTCGGCCGTGTGGATCGCCGCACGGACCGAGGGCGCGTCGGCGACCGTGACGGCGACGGCCCGGGCCTGGCGGCCCGCGGCCTCCTCGACCTGGTTGCGGTCGCTGACGTAGGTGAACAGCGCGTATCCGGCCACGACGGTCGCGATGAGCACCGCCTGCACGGCGAAGAGCTGACCGGCCAGGCTGCGGGGACGGAGGAAGGAGGGGACGCGCATGCCAACAGTCTGCATCGACGTGTTGGCGTGAACTAAATGAACGGAAGGGTGACCGCCCTCACAGAGAGGGAGATAGTCACTGCATCGACTCGTCCAGCACATGGACACCGCAAGGGAGTACGACTCCCGCCCCGGGACCCCACGACCCGAGCCGCAGGGAGCCGACCTCCCACCCCGGGAGGCATCTCTCCTCAGCACGGGGAGCCCGCCTCCCCCTACCGGGAGCCCCCCAGCTCCCACCGCCGGAAGCACACCAGCCTCCGGCCCGGAAGCCCGCCGGCTTCCACCGCCGGGAGCCCCGGCTCCCACACCCACGGGAGCCTTGCTCCCACCGCCAGGGAGCGTCCCCAAGCTCCCGCCCGGGAGCCCCCACTCCCGGCCCGCGGGAGCCGGTCTCCCACCCCGGGAGCCCGCCGGCTCCCGCACAGGGAGACCGTCTCCCGAAATCCCCCCGGACGTGAGCCGCACGCCGGAACAGCGAGCCGACGACGTCGTCGACGAGGAGGGCAGCCGTGGCCAGCAGCACCCATACGGCACCTACAGCACCCGCCAAGCGGGACCGCACCCACTACCTGTACATCGCCGTGATCGTGGCTGTGGCCCTCGGCATCGCCGTGGGTCTGATCGCCCCGGACTTCGCCGTGGAGCTGAAGCCCATCGGCACCGGCTTCGTCAACCTGATCAAGATGATGATCTCGCCGATCATCTTCTGCACGATCGTGCTGGGCATCGGCTCCGTACGGAAGGCCGCGAAGGTCGGCGCCGTCGGCGGTATCGCCCTCGCCTACTTCACGGTGATGTCGCTGGTCGCCCTCGGCATCGGCCTCGTCGTCGGCAACATCGTCGAGCCGGGCACCGGCCTCGCGGTCACCGACGCGATCAAGGAGACCGGTCAGGCGCAGGTGTCGGCGGAGGCCAAGGACACCACCGAGTTCCTGCTGGGCATCATCCCGACGACGATCGTCTCCGCCTTCACCGGCGGCGAGGTCCTCCAGACGCTGCTCGTCGCCCTGTTCGCGGGCTTCGCGCTGCAGGCCATGGGTGACTCCGGTCAGCCGATCCTGCGTGGTGTCGAGCACATCCAGCGCCTCGTCTTCCGCATCCTCGCGATGGTGATGTGGGCCGCCCCGATCGGCGCGTTCGGTGCCATCGCCGCCGTGACCGGTTCTGCCGGCCTCGACGCCCTCAAGAGCCTGGCCGTGCTGATGATCGGCTTCTACATCACCTGCTTCCTCTTCGTCTTCATCGTCCTCGGCGCGCTGCTGAAGATCGTCGCGGGGCTGAACATCTTCACGTTCTTCAAGTACCTCGGCCGTGAGTTCCTGCTGATCCTTTCCACCTCCTCCTCCGAGTCCGCACTGCCGCGCCTCATCGCGAAGATGGAGCACCTGGGTGTCAGCAAGCCCGTCGTCGGTATCACCGTCCCGACCGGCTACTCCTTCAACCTCGACGGCACCATGATCTACATGACCATGGCGTCCCTGTTCATCGCCGACGCCATGGGTACGCCGATGTCGGTCGGCGAGCAGATCCCGCTGCTGCTCTTCCTGCTGGTGGCCTCCAAGGGCGCGGCGGGTGTCACCGGCGCCGGCCTCGCGACCCTCGCCGGTGGTCTGCAGTCCCACAAGCCGGCCCTGGTGGACGGTATCGGCCTCATCGTCGGCATCGACCGCTTCATGAGCGAGGCCCGTGCCCTCACCAACTTCGCGGGCAACGCGGTCGCCACGGTCCTCATCGGTACCTGGACCAAGGAGATCGACAAGGAGCGGGTGAACGAGGTCCTCGCCGGGCAGGCGCCGTTCGACGAGGCGACGCTGCTGGACGACGGGCACGGGTCGGCTGCGCCGGCTGCCGCTGAGGCCGAGCCGGAGGGCGAGAAGGAGCTGGCCAAGGCGTGAGCGCTCCGCTCGGGGCGCCGGATCAAGCGCCGGGGGAACTGCGGGCCGTCTTCAGGCCGCCGGTCGAGTGTGGCTGATCGCGCAGTTCCCCGCCCCTGGAGGGCCCGCGCTCCTGGAGGGCCCGCGCCCCTCGAGGGCCTGCGGGCCTCCCCCAGCGCCGCACGGCCGGGTCCTCCCCCGTGGACCCGGCCGTGTGGTCACAACCGAAGAGCATCAGAACTCCGAGTGGCCAGGTCCTCCCCCTATAGACCTGGCCACTCGGCCTTTGTCGTTCTGGGCGCGCGGTCTTTCCTTGACGTCGGCGTCAAGGAATACCGTCGTCGTATGCGCATCGGGGAGCTGGCGGCACGGGCGGGGACGACGACACGGGCGTTGCGGTACTACGAGGCGCGGGGGTTGTTGCCCGCGCGGCGGAGTGGCAACGGATACCGGACCTACGACGAGGAGGATCTGAAGCTCTTGCGGCAGATCCGGACGTTGCAGGACTTCGGGTTCGACCTGGAGGAGACGCGGCCCTTCGTGGAGTGTCTGCGGGCGGGGCACCCGGAGGGCGACTCGTGCCCGGCGTCGCTGGCGGTGTACCGGCGGAAGCTGGACGAGCTCGACGCGCTGATCGGTGAGCTGGCGACCGTGCGGGCGCGGGTCGGCGAGCAGTTGGCGCGGGCCGAGCGGGCACGGGAGCGGCTGGCGGCCGAGGCGGAGGTTCCGGGCGGTCCGGAGCCGGAGTGCGAGCTGGGAGTAGGAGGCGGGGTGCTGTGATCAGGGCGGCGGGTGTGGCCGAGGTGACCGACGCGGACTTCGAGGCGGAGGTGATCGCGGCGGAGCTGCCGGTGCTGGTGGAGTTCACGGCCGACTGGTGTCCGCCGTGCCGGCAGATGGGGCCGGTGCTGAGCGCGCTCGCTATGGAGGAGGGGGAGCGGTTGAAGGTGGTGCAGTTGGACGTGGACACCAATCCGGAGACCACTCTCGCGTACAAGGTGCTGTCGATGCCGACGTTCATGGTGTTCCAAGGTGGTGAGCCGGTGAAGGCCATGGTCGGCGCCCGGCCGAAGCGTCGGCTGCTCGAAGAACTCGCCGACGTCCTCTGACGCCTGGACGAGAAAAGCCCCCGAGCAATTATGCTCGGGGGCTTTTCTCACGTATATTTGATGGTTCGCGACTTCAAGGGGATCGAGTCGCAAAGAAGTTCAGTGAGCACAGTATATCCGGGCGGGAGTGGAATTGTCAAACACCGGCTTTTCGCACGATGAACACGATGAACACGATGAATTGCGGCGCGAGCAGGAATTCATCGACAGGGTGTACACCCGCGTGGACGCGCTGCGCGGTGAGACCGAGGGGTCGGTCACGGACGCGCTCGCTCAGGGCAACACGCCCATGCAGGCCCGTCTGGAACGGGACATCCTCGTCGCCGAGCGCTCGGGGCTGCTGGCCGCGTTGAACGCCGTCGACGGCTCGCTGTGCTTCGGCCGGCTCGACCTCGCCGACGGGGCCGTCCACCACATCGGCCGCATCGGGCTGCGGGAGGACGACACCGAGCGCACCCCGATCCTGATCGACTGGCGCGCCGACGTCGCCCGCCCCTTCTACCTCGCGACCGGCCACACCCCGATGGGCCTGCGCCGCCGCCGGCACCTCACCACCGAGGGCCGCCGGGTCACCGCCCTGCACGACGAGATCCTCGACCTCGGCGACGAGACCCGCACCGGGTACGAGGACCCCACCGGCGACGCCGTCCTGCTGGCCGCCCTCAACTCTGCCCGCACCGGTCGCATGGGCGACATCGTGCGGACCATCCAGGCCGAGCAGGACCGCATCATCCGCGCCCCGCACCAGGGGGTGATGGTCGTGGAGGGCGGCCCCGGCACGGGCAAGACCGCCGTCGCCCTGCACCGCGCCGCCTACCTCCTCTACGAGCAGCGCGAACTGCTCGCCAAACGCGCCGTCCTCATCGTCGGGCCCAACCCGGCCTTCCTCGGCTACATCGGTGAGGTGCTGCCCTCCCTCGGCGAGACGGGTGTGCTGCTCTCCACGGTCGGCGAACTGTTCCCCGGCGTACACGCCACCGCCACCGACACCCCGGCGGCCGCCCGGGTGAAGGGGAGCGCCGCCATGGCCGACGTCCTCACCGCCGTCGTACGGGACCGGCAGGCGCTGCCCGACCCGGTGATCGCCATCGAGCACGACCGGGAGATCCTCATGCTCGACGACGACCTCGTACGGGTCGCCCGCGAGCGCACCCGCGAGGCGAAGCTCCCGCACAACGTGGCCCGCGAGCACTTCGAGGGCTACATCCTCAACACCCTCACGGAGATGGTCGCCGAACGCATCGGCACCGACCCGTACGACGGCTCCAACCTCCTCGACGCCAGTGACATCACCCAGATCCGCGACGAGTTGGCCGAGAACCCCGAGGTCTGGTCCGCCATCGACCGGTTGTGGCCGCGGATCACCCCGCGTCGCCTGATCGCCGACTTCCTCGCCGAGCCGGACGCGTATCTGCCCAAGGAGGACGCCGACGCCGTACGCCGCCTGGTCACGCGCGCCTGGACCGTCGCCGACGTCCCTCTCCTCGACGAGGCCGCCGAACTGCTGGGCGAGGACGACCGGCTCGCCCGGGCCCGTGCCGAGCGGGAGCGCGAGACGCAGATCGCGTACGCGCAGGGCGTGCTGGAGGTATCGTACGCGTCCCGGACGTACGAGTTCGAGGACCGGGAGGACAGCGATCCCGACGGCGACGGCTCGGAGGTCCTGTCCGCGCACGACATCATCGACGCCGAGCGGTTCGCCGAGCGGCACGAGGAGGACGACCACCGCAGCGCGGCCGAGCGGGCGGCGGCCGACCGGACCTGGGCGTTCGGGCACATCATCGTCGACGAGGCGCAGGAACTGTCGCCGATGGCCTGGCGGTTGCTGATGCGCCGCTCGCCCACCCGCTCGATGACCCTCGTCGGCGATCCGGCCCAGACGGCGGAGGCCGCGGGCGTCGGGTCCTGGGCCGACATCCTGGCGCCCTTCGTCGAGGACCGCTGGGAGCACACCCGGCTCGGCGTCAACTACCGCACCCCCGCCGAGATCATGGCGGTCGCGGCCGGTGTCGTACGCGCCGAACGGCCGGACTTCGAGCCGCCGAGCTCCGTGCGGTCCACGGGCGTACGGCCCTGGGCGCGCCGCGCGGCGCCCCGGGAACTGCCCGCCGAGGTGGCCAAGGCGGTCGCCGAACTCACCCCCGCCGAGGGGCGGCTCGCGGTGATCGCGCCCCGCGAACTGCACCGGACGCTCGCGGCCCGCCTCGACGGGGTGACGGCCGGCGCCGAGCCGGACCTGACCCGGGCCGTCGTGCTTCTCGACCCCCGCCAGGCCAAGGGGCTGGAGTTCGACTCCGTCCTCGTCGTCGAGCCGGGGCGCTTCGGCACCAGCGACCTGTACGTGGCACTCACCCGGGCGACGCAGACGCTGGGCGTCGTCCACGCGGAGGAACTCCCCGAAGGGCTGGAGGAGTTGGCGGCGGTTGGCCTGAAGTAGGCGGGCGGGCCCCGCCGGGCGGGTGCCCGGCGCGCCGTGGCCCGCCGCCCCCGTCACCACAGGTGCACCAGGGATCACCAAGCCGTAACAGTTCCTGTCATCGTCACTGCTCGTGCATGTGCCATGCGGTATGCGTGTCGGTCATGGAAACACATCCGTTCGCGGCCGCGCCGGTCGGCAGCCCCAGCCTGGACACGCTGCCCGTGGAGCCGCTGCTGACCTCGGAGTTCGACGTGGACCCGGGCAGCGTCTACGAGCGACTGCGGAGGACGTACGGCCCCGTGGCACCCGTGGGGCTGATGGGGGTGCCGGCATGGCTGGTTCTCGACTACCGCGAGGTGCTGGAGGTCCTGCGCAACGAGAGCGTGTGGCGGCGCGACGTACGGCACTGGCGGGCACGGGCGGAGGGACGACTGCCGAAGGACTGGCCGCTCCTCGCCGGGTACGAGGTCCGGCAGACCATGTTCTTCGACGACGACGAACACCGGGCCGCCCGGCTGAGCTACCACTCGGCGATGCGGCCCTTCCAGGACGGGCACACCCCCGAGGGCTGGGAACTGCGGGCTGCCGTCGCCCGGTACGCCGACGAGCTGATCGCGATGCTCGCGGCCGAGTCCGGGACCACCGGGTTCGCCGATCTCGCGGCCCAGTACACCCGGCCGCTGCTCCTCATGGTCACGACCAAGCTGTTCGGGTGTCCCGTCGAACTCGGTGACGAGATGGTCATGGACCTGTGGCGGATGCTCGACGGAGGGCCGGACGCGGGGCCGGCGACCGGGCGGGCGCTGGGGGCGATGACACGGTTGGCGGCGCACCGGCGTTCCCGCCCCGGGGAGGACCTGACCTCCTACATGCTGCTCGCCGACCCGTCCTTGAGCGACGAGCAGCTCGGCCGTGAGCTGTTCATGAACGCGGTCTACCTCAACGACATCACCGGGAACATGGTCTGCAACACCCTGCTGGAGGTGCTGCGGGGCAACGCGACCGTGCGGCGGAGCCTGTCCAACGGACAGCTCGGGGAGGCCGTGAACCGGGCGGCGCTGGTGAATCCGCCCACGGCCAACCTGTGCTTCCGGTTCGCGGGGCGTGATGTGCAGTTGGGGAACTTCTGGATCCGTGCCGGTGACATCGTGTCGCCCTCGGTCGCTGCCGCGCATCGGGACCTGCTCGCGGTCGGGAACTCCCACATCGTCGACTCCACGATCAGTACGCGGGCGCATCTCGCGTGGGGGGCCGGGCCGCACCAGTGTCCCAGTGCCGCGCGTGAGCTGGCGGGGACGATCGTCACCACGGCGGTGGGGCGGGTTTTCGAGCACTTCGCCCGTGCGGAGCTGACGCTGCCGGTGGATCAGTTGCCGTGGCGGTCCGGGCCGGTGGTGCGGGGGCTGCGGCTGCTGCCGGTCCGCTATGAGCTGAGTGCCCATAGTGCGGCTCGGATGCCGCAGGGCCGGCGGGAGGACGAGGTGGCGCCGCCGGTGGCGCCGGGTGCCGTGGTGTCGGTGGGTGAGCGGTCGGGCAGCGGGGGGTTGTTGGGGGCGTTGCGGCGGTTGATGTTCGGGGGGCGCAAGGGGGCCTGACCTCAACCGGGCAGGTCGCTCGCGCCCCGCCGGGATGAGTGGGCCGGACGCGGGTTGTCGGTGGTTGCTCGCGCAGTTCCCGGCGCCCCTTTCGGGGGCGCGGGGAACTGCGCGAGAAGCCCCACCCACCCGCACCCGAAGAAAGAACCCCAGGGGGCGAAGGGGCGCAGCCCCTGGGGACGGGACGGGAACGGGCAGGGGCGGCGGGGCGGGGGCGGGGAAACCGTCAGGCCGGGCGGAGCCAGATGGTGGACAGGGGAGGCAGGGTGAGACGGATGCTGGCTGAGCGGCCGTGCCAGGGGTAAGGCTCGGGTTTCACGGGGTGCGGCGTGGCAACGTCGCTGCCCCCGTACACGGCCGCGTCGGTGTTCAGGACCTCACGCCAGGCCGGAACGTCCTCAGGCACCCCGAGACGGTAGTCCTCACGCACCACCGGGCTGAAGTGCGAGACGGCCAGCAAGGGCGCGCCGTCCGCGTCGAACCGCAGGAACGCCAGCACGTTGTCGTCCGCCGAGTCCCCCGTGATCCAGGAGAACCCCGAGGGATGGGTGTCGCGCTCCCAGAGCGCCGGCGTACGGCGATAGACCGAGTTGAGGTCGCGGACGAGGTCGCGCACACCCCGGTGGTCGGCCTCCGCCCCGTACGCCGGGTCCAGCAGCCACCAGTCCGGGCCGTGGGCCTCCGACCACTCCGCTCCCTGGGCGAACTCCTGGCCCATAAAGAGGAGTTGCTTGCCGGGATGCGCCCACATGAAGCCCAGATACGCCCGGTGGTCGGCGCGCCGCTGCCACCAGTCGCCCGGCATCTTCGAGACCAGTGAGCCCTTCCCGTGCACGACCTCGTCGTGGGAGATGGGCAGCACGTAGTTCTCGCTGTACGCGTACACCATCGAGAACGTCATCTCGTTGTGGTGGTGCTTGCGATGCACCGGCTCACGGGCCATGTAGCCCAGCGAGTCGTGCATCCACCCCATGTTCCACTTCAGCCCGAAGCCGAGGCCGCCGAAGCCTCCGGGGCCGACGTGGTGGGTGGCGCGGGTGACGCCGTCCCAGGCCGTGGACTCCTCGGCGATGGTCACGACGCCCGGCACCCGCCGGTACACCGTCGCGTTCATCTCCTGGAGGAACGCGACCGCGTCCAGGTTCTCCCGGCCGCCGTGCTCGTTCGGCGTCCACTGACCCGCCTCGCGCGAGTAGTCGAGATAGAGCATCGATGCCACGGCATCCACCCGTAGCCCGTCGATGTGGTACTCCTCGCACCAGTAGAGGGCGTTCGCCACCAGGAAGTTGCGTACCTCGCGCCGCCCGTAGTCGAACTCCAGCGTCCCCCAGTCGGGGTGCGCGGCCCGCCTCGGGTCCTCGTGCTCGTACAGCGGACGCCCGTCGAACTCGGCCAACGCCCAGTCGTCACGCGGGAAATGGGCCGGCACCCAGTCCATCAGCACACCGATCCCGGCCTGGTGCAGGGCGTCGACGAGGTACTTGAAGTCGTCGGGGGTGCCGAGGCGCGACGTGGGCGCGTAGAAGCCGGTGACCTGGTAACCCCAGGATCCGCCGAAGGGGTGCTCGGCGATGGGCAGCAGTTCGACATGGGTGAAGCCGAGGTCCGAGACGTACGCCGGGAGCTGCTCCGCCAGCTGTCGGTACGTCAGCCCGGGCCGCCAGGAGGGGAGGTGGACCTCGTAGACGGAGAACGGAGCCTCGTGCGCGGGGGTCTCCGCCCGCCGCGCCAGCCATTCCTGGTCGGCCCACTCGTGGTGCGAGGCGTGCACCACGGACGAGGTGTTGGGCGGGACCTCCGTGCGGCGGGCCAGCGGGTCGGCCCGGAGCGTCTTCGAGCCGTCCGGCCGGGTGATCTCGTACTTGTACAGTTCGCCCTCGCCGATACCGGGCACGAACAGCTCCCACACGCCCGAGGAGCCCAGCGCCCGCATCGGGAACCCGGTGCCGTCCCAGTAGTTGAAGGTGCCGGCCAGCCGTACGCCGCGCGCGTTCGGCGCCCACACGGTGAAGCGGGTGCCGGTGACGCCCTGGTGGGTCATCGGCTCGGCCCCGAGCGCCCGCCACAGTTCCTCGTGGCGACCCTCGTTGATCAGATGCAGGTCCAGCTCCCCGATCGCCGGCAGGAAGCGGTACGCGTCCTCGGTCTCCTGCTCCGTCCCCTCGTACGAGACCAGCAGCCGGTACGCATCCGGCACCTCCCGCAACGGCAACAACGCGGAGAAGAACCCGCCCCCGTCGTCATGCAGCTCCGCCCGCAACGACCCCGCCACCACACTCACCCCGAGCGCGTACGGCCGGAACGCCCGGAACACCACACCCCCGGGCGCCGGATGGGCCCCGAGGACGGCATGCGGCGCGTGATGCGTACCGTCGAGCAGCCGCTCACGGTCGGCGCCGTCCATGGCGGGGGTGAAGGCCGGCCGGGTGGAGGAGGCGAGCACCGGTTCGGTGGTGGCTTGCTCGGGGACCAGCGGCTGACGAGGGACCGACTCGGGTCCCACCGACTCGGGTCCCACCGGCTCCGGTCCGGCCGCCCCGCGACGTGTGGCGGGCGCCGACCCGGACGCACCGCCCGTGGCCGACCCGGAGCCGGTTGCCCCGCGCGTTCCGGACTCCGGCGCGGCCGCCTCGCGCACGGCCGCCTGGGGGCGGGCTGCCTCGTGCAGGGCCGGTTCGGGAACGGCTGCCGTGCGCATGGCCTGCTGGGGCACGGCTGCCTCCGGCACGGGCGTGCCGGGGGCCTGGGGGAGGACTTGGGCTGCCGCCCCCTCCGTCACCGGTGGCACACTCACGGCCTTCTTCGCTGCGGCCTTCTTCGCTGCGGCCTTCTTCGCTGATGCCTTCTTGGCGCCGGCCTTGGCGGTGAGGGCCTTCTCGGCCACCGCCTTCTTCGCCGTGGTGCTCTTGGCCGTCGCCTTCGTCGCCACGGCCTTCTCGGTCACGGCCTTCTTGGTCACGGTCTTCTTGACCGCCGCCTTCTTCGCCGCGGTCTTGGCCACGGCTTTCTCGGCGACCGCTTTCTTCGCGACGGTCGTCTTGGCAGTGGCCTTCTTGGCAGGGGACTTCCTGGCAGGGGCCTTCTTCGTAGCGGGCTCCTGGGCCAGGCCCTTGTCCTCGGCCACCTTTCTCGTCGCCGTCTTCTTCACTGCGGCCCCGCCACCCGCGGTGGTCTTCTTCGCGGCGACCTTGCGTCCGGCGGTCTTCTGGTCGGCAGTCGCGCTCTCGGTCCGCTTCCTGGCCGCAGGCGTCCTCTCGGTCGTCTTCTCGACCGCCGACGCCGCCGCGCCCACTTTCTCGGCGCCCGCCTTCTTCGCGGCCTTCTTCTCGGCCGCCGGTGTCTCCTCGGCCGTCGTCCTGGCTGCCACCTTCTTCGCGACAGTCTTCTTGGCCGCTGCCGTTCCCGCGCCCACCTTCTTCGCGACCGCCTTCTTGGCTGCCGCTGTCCCCGTTGCCGCCTTCCTGGCCGTCACCGTCCCCCCGGCGGCCTTCCTCGCTGCCGCCTTCCGCGTCACCGGTGCACCCTCCACGGCCCCCTCGGCCGTAGCCGCCCCCGCGCCCGTACTCGCCGCAGTCGTCCTCGTGGACGTCTCCCCGGTCGTCCTCTCGGCCGTCCCCGGCCCCTCAGCCGCCTTTTCGGCGGGTGTCCCGGCCGGGGACTTCGCGGCCGTTTTCCTCGTCGCCGTCCTTTTCGCTGTCGCCGTCTGCTTCGTTGTCGCCTTCTGGGCCGCGGCCTTCTTCGGGGCGGGCTTCTTCGCCGGGGCGGGGCCCTTGGCGGGGGCGTCGGGGTGCTGTGCGCTGTCGTCGGACGGCGGGCGGGGAGTCACAGGGACGGCCTCCTCGGGAGGGACGGGATCGGGGTCAGGGAGTGGTGTCGGCGCCGGGGTCCGTGGCCAGGCGGTGGACGGCGGCCAGGGGAACCGGTAGCCAGTCGGGGCGGTGACGGGCCTCGTAGAGGACCTCGTACACCGCCTTGTCGGTTTCGTACGCGCGCAGCAGTACGGGATCGGTACGCGGATCGTCCCCGGCGACGTCCGCGTAGCCGGAGCAGTACGCGGCCCGGCAGACGGTCGCCCAGTCGGCGGCCGGGGGCTGGAGGGAGTGGGCGGCGTAGTCGAAGGAACGGAGCATCCCGGCGATGTCGCGGGCCACCGGCTGCGGCATACGGCGCTCGGCCAGCGGCTTCGACGGCTCGCCCTCGAAATCTATGAGCGACCACTCCCCGCCGGGGTCGCGCAGACACTGGCCGAGGTGCAGATCGCCGTGGATGCGCTGGGCCGTCCAGGTGCGCCCCTCGGCGGCCAGGTCGGCGAGCGCTTCGAAGGCCGTGTGCAGGCCGGGCGCGTACGGCCGCAGCGCGGGTACGGCCTGCGCGGCGGCCTCCAGGCGTTCGGTCATCCCGGCGACCAGCGACTCCAGTTGGGGCCGCCCCAGTGTGACCGTCGGCAGGGCGCGCGTCAGCGCGGTGTGCACCTCGGCGGTCGCCCGCCCCAGCGCCCGCGCCTCGGCGGTGAAGTCCTCGCCCTTGGCCAGCATGCTCAGCGCCAGCTCCCACCCGTCCGCCGCGCCATGGAGGAACGGCTGGAGCACGCCCAGGACATGGTGACTGTCGGGGGCGGCGGTCCGGCTCAGGTCCGCCACCATCCAGGCCGCCGGGGCCGGGACACGGGGGCACTCCTCGCGGGACAGCGTCAGCGGCAGTTCGAGATCGGGGTTGGCCCCTGGCACGACCCGGCGGAACAGCTTGAGGATGAACGTATCGCCATAGACGATCGAGGAGTTGGACTGCTCCGAAGTCACCAGGCGCGGTACCAGGCCCTCGGGTATGGCGAGCCGTGTGTCGCGTTCGCAGCGCAGGTCACCGATGTGCGCCTCGGTCCGCAGTGCCTCCAGGAGGACGTCGGCGAGGCGGGGGTCGTGCAGCCCCTCGTACACCGTCCGTCCGGCCAGCGGACCGTCGGTCACGTGCCCGATCAGCGCGGGCGCCAGCCGTGGCGGCAGTGTCTCGCGGACGCCGAGCAGCAGCTGGTAGCAGTCGCCGGGGTGGGCCGGAGCACCCTGGGTGGGCACCAGCGGCTGATGGGCGCGTACGAGGAGGTGCAGCAGCCCGGCCTTCGCGCCGCCGGGGCGGGTGTCGTCCGGGCGGGCGGCCACGGGCAGCAGTTCGGTGGCCGCCACCAGGCCGAAGCCGGTGACCGGCCGCCCCTTCCCCGCGAACCAGCGCTGCCGTGGCAGCCACTCCCGCAGGAGGGGGTCCAGTGAGGCGAGCAGACCGGGCATCGGCTCTGCGACAGGTGGTGGAGCAGGACTTGTCGCAGTGGAGTGCGTGGCGGCTTCCGACATGGCGTCGCGTCCTTTCCCCGGGGGACGGGGTGTTCCTGTCTGCGTGCCCCGGGCGGGCCGGGAGAAACCGGCCCGCCCGGGGGCTCCGGTCGGGCTCACGCGGCTTGCACGGTGTCCTTCCGCAGGCGGAACCAGTAGAAGCCGTGGCCCGCGAGCGTCAGGAGATAGGGCAGTTCACCGATGGCCGGGAAGCGCACTCCGCCGATGAGTTCGACGGGGTGGCGTCCCTGGTAGGCGCGGAGGTCGAGTTCGGTGGGCTGCGCGAACCGGGAGAAGTTGTTCACGCACAGCACCAGATCGTCCCCTCCCTCCTCGGTCGGGGGCGCCTCGCGCAGATACGCCAGCACCGCCGGGTTGGTCGACGGGAGTTCCGTGTACGACCCGAGGCCGAACGCCGGGTTCTGCTTGCGGATCTCGATCATGCGTCGGGTCCAGTGCAGCAGCGAGGCCGGGGACGACATCGACGCCTCGAC